>JAFECQ010000010.1 GCA_018242065.1 Pseudomonadota bacterium
ATGACCCTTCGAGAGTGCAAAATGCACCTTCGAATGTTCGAAATTGCACCTTCATATACTTAAACAAAGACTACTCAGAGAATACAAACAAAGAACACACACAAAATACGTGTGCGCGTGAAGTTTTTGATAAAAATTCTTTTGATAAAATTCTTCAAATTTGGAAGGCACAGGTTGGTCAAAAGGTTCACCTCACTGAAGAGCGAAAGAATAAGCTGACGTTGCTCTTTTCTCAGTACTTTCAAAATGATCTAGCCCAATGGGCGCAGTTTTGTGAACGGGTCAAATCCTCCCCTTTTCTGATGGGAGAAGGAAAGAGAAAATGGCGCGTAACGCTTGATTGGATCCTTTCTGAAGGAAATCTCCTCAAAATCTTGGAAGGAAATTTCGATAATCCTGAAACTCTTGAGCAGGAAAAGACTGAAGAGTCACAAAAAGCAAGAGAAAAGGAAATTCATGAAATTTTAGAATCCATTGAAGATCCTCTGTGGAAAAAATGGTGTACAGAGCTGATTTTTCCTCCTCTTCTCAACGCACATGGTCTGAGGAGAGAGTCCATCTCTTTGTTTGAACTCAAAGGCATTGCAAATGCGTGGTTTGATGAATTTGAGGGAAGGCTTGTCTGGATTGCCAGTGAAGATAAGAGTGTTCTCGACCGAATCCACTCTCTACAGTTTAAACTCCTCAGTGTGATTGAAAGAGAGTACCCAAAAGTTGGCTGTATTCGAACGCACGTCAAAGCCCGTCCTCACTCTGTAGAGCTTAACCGCCAGCAAGAGATCTTCTCTACTTCATTGGAGGATTTAAGCCAGAAAATAGCCTCTCTCAACACTATCGAAAACATAAATCACTCAATCCCTGACCATTCCTGCCAAGACAGGATAGCTGCCACTGCTTCTTTTCATTCATCTTTAACCCCAGGAGAACAACCTCATGAATAAAATTTTTTTAAAAGGAAACATTGGTCATGCACCTCGAATCAGTCTTACTCAAGATGGAAGAGAAATCGCAACTTTTTCTTTAGCGACAAGTTCTTCTTGGAAAGATGAAGCAGGTGAATGGCAAACTCATACGGATTGGCACAGAATTATTGTATTTCGGGAATCCACAGTGGGTTGGATCAAAGATCTGCTCCAAAAAGGAGATACCATTTATGTGGAAGGAAAACTCACCTACCGCCAGAAGAAGGATAAGTACAACCATTCGCGTTTAATGCCTTACATTGTTATTTCTGATTCAGGAGGAAAGATTGAGCACATTCGTAAGCCTGGAAAGTTATCCTCTGCTGCTTCCTATCCTTCCCACATCCAAGAAGATAGAGACAGGCTCTTAAATCCCTCACCCAAAGAACCAGAAGAAACATCTCTTTTGGAAAATGATCTTCCAAGTTCATGCTCACACACGAACTCTTACATACATTCCTCTCAGGGTGGCCCCTCTCAGAGGGCTCCTTTTAAAAGGATTCCCTTTAGAGGGGCACTCTTTAAAAGAGTTCCCTCTCAGCAGACTTCCTCTAAGGGAGTTCTTTCTGAGAGAAAATCTGGGAACCCCGAAGAAAACTCTTTGAAAGAGGACTCTTTGAAAGAGACCGCTCTAAGAGAGACCTCTCCCAGAGAGGACTTACTTAAAGTGAAGTTCTTAAAGGAGAGCTCACGTCAAGAAAATCCACCATTTATTCACCATATTCATTCAGAAAAGGAGAAAATCTAATGAAAAACAAATTACCTATACTGTCTTTTTTTGCATTTGCAACAGCACTTATGTGTTGCGGACCAGATGCTCTAGCTATCGGGAATAGTCCTGATGCCGGTCTCAATGCAAGCGTTGGAAATCTCGCAAGTATCCTTAACAACAATTTGGTTCCTGTCGTTCTAATCTGTGGGTGTCTTGCAGGGGCAGCAATTTCCTTTATGAAATCAAGCCCCACTCCCTTTGTCATTGCTCTGATTACAACGGCCAGCTTTGGATTTGCCAAAGTGTGGATTAACACAACTTACGCTGTTTGTGTGTAAGGCAGGCGTTATGGATCAAAGTGAGAATTATATCCTCAATCGTCTTGATAAGCCTTTACGGTTTCTCGGCATCAATAAGGATGAAGCCTTTGCCTTGATGGTTCCTCTCATGGGAGGGCTCTTTATGGGATGGGTCCTCACAGGATTTATCTTAGGGATAGGAACACTCTCTCTTTTGCGCATGCTGAAGAAGCGCAATGAAGGAGCTATGCTCATTCATGCCCTTTATTGGCATCTTCCCACATATAAGAAATCTTTGAGGCTCCCTGTGCCGTCTCATATTCGGGAGTATATCGGATGAAAGCTGAATTTCTCCATCAGAACATTATAAAGCTTCTGTCTCAAAGGAATGGTCTTTTGATGCTGGCAGGGATTTTATCTCTCAGCAATGTTCTCTTGGTAGTTGCCCTAATCTGCAAAAGTGAGCGGATTATTTTAGTCCCTCCTCATATCCATAAAGTCCTCTGGATTGAAGGAGGTGAGATTTCAAAGGAATACTTAGAGGAGATGGGAGCTTATCTCTCAAAGCTCCTTTTGGATATTTCCCCCACAAGCTTTCCTTACAATCACGAGACCCTTTTAAAATATGCCACTCCTGAAGCCCATGGAGAGCTTAAGAAGCAACTGATTAAAGATGGGGAACAGTACACTCAACTTCAGCTTTCAACCCATTTTAAACCTGCAGAAGTTATAGCGAGCCCTCAAATTTTAGAAGTTCAAATCAAAGGCCTCTTAACAAGCTTTATGGCAGGAAAGCAAGTTAAAGAATCCCAAGAAACCATCATTTTAAAGTTCACCCAGAGAGGCGGCGGCCTTCTCTTAGAAAGCATATCCGGAGGAAACCCACATGCATCATAATGTTACCTCTTTTAACAGCATCCCTTGGACTGCAAGTTTAGCTGTAAGTTTAACTTTAAGTTTTCTTATAGCAACAACTGCAGAGGCTGCCATCCAACGTCCCTTAGATGAGCTAAAGGTCATTGAAGTTCCCATCTCTAAACAAGATCTCACCCGTATAACTGTCAAAGAGGACAGAATTCTCAATGTCTTTGGGGTTACTGGTGAATACGTCTTAGAAGCTGATGAAGACCAAGGTCAGGTTTTTATTCGCCCCGCAGGATTAAATAGTAATAAGCCGATTCATCTAACCCTCACGACAGAAGGTGGCCATACGCAAGATCTTCGCCTTATTCCCCAAGATAAGAAACCTGAAGCATTAATTCTCAAAGCTGAAGACAACAGTAAAAAAGAACTTCCTTGGGCTCATGGCTCACAGGTTTCTCACTCTCCTCTTATGAAGGATAGCATTACGGGAAATGACATCACCCATGATGACATCACTCGTGAGGGAGTTGAAGATCTTATTGATGCTTGTCGAGAAGGACGAATTCCCTTGGGGTACAAGATTACCCCCATCCCTCTAGAAAGAAAAAACAGACAGGAATCTCTTCCTCCCGGAGTTAAGCCACTTACAGAACCTCATTCGTTGGTGAGAGAGCTAAGGGGAGAAAAACTCCGTTGCTTAACCTATGAGGTCAGAAATGACACAAAGACCTCTCTCAAGTTCTCAGAAGAAGAGTTTGCAAAAAGCCTTTCTTCAAAAATACCCAACATCATTGCCATTTTGATGCCCACAAAAACCTTAAACTCTGGTGAAAGGACACATGTTCATGTCGTTGCATCATCGCCTTACTAAACTTCTTGAAGAAAAAACTCTTAAGAGATTTTTTAACCCAGAAACAGCTTCAGGTATAAAGCGTCTTCAATTTTTTTGGATGGGCTGTCTTTGCCTTGTGGCTTTGGGAATTTCTTATTTGATTGTGATATTTCTCTTTGAGAAAAGTCCCACGCAAAAGCAAAGCGATACGTCCAAACCCACTCCCAAGGCCATTGAAACCGCTTCCCATAAAGTAGATCTTAATGAAGTCTGGCGCCATAAAGTTGAAGATGAAAATAAAAAACTCTATGCAGAATTAACAGCTCTTAAGGAACTTTTTCAACAAGCCCTCTCGAGGGACGACCTCAAAGACCAGCAAAGTACTCATGGCGGTGACGCTATCAGAGATCTTGAAGCTAGGTTTCTTCGTATGGAAGACCAGCTGGAAAACTTAAGTCATACATCTGAAGGGCAAAAACACTCTCCTTTATCACAAGCCCAATTCTCTTCTTCACACGATCCTCAGAACTTTGGCACCTCCTTTAATGGAGAGGAACAGGCAGGAAGAGTCATTCACAAGTTTTCTTTAGGCCTTTCAGAAAACCCAAAACTCAAACAACTTAAAACAGTTGAAACTACTATCCCTGCAGGCGCTTTTGCAAAAACAGTACTCCTCTCTGGTCTTGATGCGTCTGCCTCAATGACAGCTTCATCTGACCCAAGGCCTATGCTCCTAAGGGTGATTGATCCAGGAACTTTACCCAGACGGTTTCAGAGTGATCTTAAAGATTGCCATTGTACAGCAAGTGCCTTTGGAGATTTATCCTCAGAACGGATATATGCCCGCCTTGAAAAGCTCACTTGTATTGAAAGAAAAACAGGCGAGATCATCGAGACTCAAGTTGCAGGCTATATCGCAGGTGCCGATGGCAAGGCTGGAATTCGAGGTATTGTTGCCTCAAAAGACGGCCAATTCTTAGGACGAAGCCTTGTGGGAGGTGTTTTTGCAGGACTGAGTAATGTTGCCAATCCACAAAATCGCCAGTCTCAGGTCAACCCGTTCTTCCCGGGCAGTGCCCAGGTTTCTCCTCCAGGCATAGGTCAGATGTTTACATCGGGCATGGCTGCAGGGGCTTCCTCAGCTCTTGATCGTTTGTCACAATATTACATTGATCGTGCTGAACAGCTTCAACCCGTTATTCAAGTCGCTGCGGGCCAAGTTGTCGATATTGTCTTTACGGAAGGCACCTTTATTGGCAGTCAGAGCGTTCACGCAGAAATCAAAAAACAGCAGTCAGAAAACGGAATAAAAGGAGGGCACAATGAACCTATTCAAGAATAAGGACAAAAACAAGAAGACTAAATTTCTGAAAACACAAAAACTTCTGCATTACTGCCTCACTGCAGTGCTGCCTTTCTGCCTAGCGGGCTGTATGGGAGTTTATGAAGGAGGATTTGAATGCCCTCCTGGAGAAGGTGTTGGCTGTAAGTCCATTTCAGAGGTCAATGAGATGGTCAATCAGGGCTTAGGAACGAGGAAGCAGGGGCTGAACACTCAACCTTCTGAAGAAACTCAAGAAAGTGTTTGCAGAAAGGGACATGCCTGCCCATCAGCTCCAGATTCTCTTGAAATCTGGTATGCCCCCAGGGGGCCCTGGAAAGAACCGCTCCGAGATGAGTCTCTTAGAGACGCGCCTCTTAGAGGCAAGTCCTCCAGGAATAAAGCTCTTTTAGAGGTTTAATGTCTCAAAACCTCAATCAAACCATCTTATCGGACACTAATTCTTCAGATACTCCCCTTTGGGATAAACTCAAAGGAGGAGGAACTTCTTTTGGGACTTCTTCTGCGACGTTGCGTGTTGCCAACGAGTTTCTGTATTCTCATAGTTTAAGTGAGCTCTTGCCCTATCGCAGTTATGATCTTGAGACTCAGCTTTTTCAAAATCGATCAAGTTTAGGGTTTGTTATTGAAACCTTACCTTTGGTGGGATGTGGTGAGGATATTCCTCGGCAACTCACAGGAATTTTTCAGCATTCACTTCCTTTAGGATCAAATCTTCAATGTCTTTTGATTGCAAGCCAACGCACTGAGTCTATTGTCAAGACATGGGAAGATGTCCGACGGTCTGATAAAAAAAGTGACCTAAAACTCAGTCTTGAAGAGCTTGCCAAAGAGCGAGGGGCTTATTTAAGACATCTTTCTTTGGGAAAATCTTCCTATAATCAAGAAAGTCCTCACCAATATACAGGAACAAGCGTCAGAACCTTTCGCCTTCTCTTATCCTATAGTGAACCAAATATTTCTCTTAAATCTGTTGAAGCTATCTTAGCTCTCAGAGAGCAACTTCTGACAACACTTAAAGGATGGGGGCTTCCTGTGAAAGTCTGGCAAGCAGAAGACCTTCTGTGGGGTCTTGATGAGCTTTTAAATCCTTCTGATTCTCTTGAAAACCCTCTTGTTTCTTGGAATGTTCATGATTCTCTTTCTCATCAGCTCATGAGTCCAGGGACACGGCTTTGTGTTGAGCCTTCCCAATTGGCCTTTGGGGAGAGGGAGAAAGTGATGAAGCTTTATACAACGCGCCTCCTTCCCCCTCTATGGCATTTAAGTGCAATGGGAATTCTCATTGGTGATCCTTTTGATGAGTTCTTGAGGTTTAATGGCTCTTTCTTTCTCTCTTACGGCATTCATATTTGCAATGAAAAGACTCTTAAAACTCAGATGTTGGCCAAATGCGGAAATGTTGAAAAACAAGCAGCATCCCCTATTGCCAAGTATGTTCCTTCCTTAAGAAAGGAAGCAGAAGAATGGACTTATGTCAGAGAAAAGTTTGAAAATGGTCAAAGACTCGTTCGGACACGCTTTCAGTTCGGACTTTTAAGTGATCTTGAGCGCATAGCCCAAGAAGAACAGACTCTTTTTAATCTCTATAGGTCTCAAAGGTGGGAGCTCGTTTTAGATCGATATGTGCAGCTTCCCTCCTTTCTGAGTTGCCTTCCTATGACCTGGGGAGAAGGAGCTGTTGATGATGGAAAGAAGTTTCAAAAAACAAAAACGACATTAAGCCATGAACCTTCGAACCTCATGCCTCTCCAAGGAGAGTGGCAAGGCACTCACTCTCCAGGAATGATGCTCGTCGGAAGACGAGGCCAGCTCTTCTACTGGTCCCCCTTTGATAATAATGAAGGAAATTACAATACATGTGTTGTTGGGCGCTCAGGTTCTGGAAAATCTGTCTTTATGCAGGAACTTATGACCAGCATGCTCGGTATGGGGGCAAGAGTCTTTGTTCTTGATGTGGGCCGTTCCTTTGAAAAGACAGTCAAGCTTTTGAAAGGAACCTATCTTGAATTCTCAACCCATTCTCCTATTTGTATTAATCCATTTTCGGCCATTCCCTCTCATGATGTTGAAGAAGCTTCTGATGCCCTTGCCATGTTGAAGCCCATTTTGTCTCTTATGGCTGCTCCCAAACACGGAACGACAGATTTAGAAGACACCTATCTAGAGCAGGCTATTCAAGAAGCATGGAAAGAGCATGGCAATAGAGCAACCATTACGGATGTTGCAAAATCTCTTCGAGGTCATCATGATAGGAGGGCAAAAACCCTTGGGGAACGTCTTTATCCCTATACGGAGAAGGGTACTTATGGCCGATTCTTTAATGGTCCGGCTACTATTGATCTTGTCGATAACCTCGTTGTTGTTGAACTCGAAGAATTAAAAGAACGAAAAGATCTTCAATCCGTTATTGTCCAGATGGTAATCTTACAGATTACCAACTCTGTCTACATGGGAGACAGAAAAACTCCCTCCTGTCTCATCTTAGATGAAGCCTGGGACATGCTCCGAGGACAACAATCGGGCGTTTTTATTGAAACAGCCGCAAGGCGTCTTCGCAAATACTTCGGGGGTCTTGTTGTCGGAACCCAATCTGTGAATGACTTTTATACAACCCCAGGGGCTCAAGCTGCCTTTGATAATGCGGACTGGATGTGTCTTCTCTCTCAAAAGGATGAATCCATCAAACTTCTTAAGAACTCAGATCGCCTTGCTATGGACCCAGCTATGGAAAGGACATTGAGATCTCTCCGGACAGAACAAGGCAAATATGCAGAAATCATGATTAAAGGCCCTAAAGGATTTGCTGTAGGGCGTCTTCTTCTTGATCCCTTTTCTAAGGTTCTTTACTCAACCAAAGCTGATGAATTTGCAGCTGTGCAAAGCCTTATCCATCAAGGGTGGAGCCTTAAAGACGCCATTCAAAAAGTCGCCTTGGAGAAACATCATGGTTGAAACTCAAGCACTCAAAATCCCAAGGAAAAGTATACTTTTATTTTACCTCTTGGAAGTTGCGAGTCTTATCATGGGAATGGTATTGGGAGCTATAATAACTCTATTTTTACCCATCCATTTAAACTCCAAACTGATAGATTCTCGAGCCTTAGGCTCAAGAGTCTTCGACTCGGGAGACACTTTTTCTTCTTCCTACTCTTTCTTAGGACCATATAAAGACTTGGCAGTTATCGATATAGCTCAGCTCTATAACGAACACATGCAATTTCTTGAATCTATGAGCGAGGACCAACCCTTAGATGAAGGGAGCCAAGAATATCCACGCATGCATATGCTTGTCTTCCTTGAAGATTTATATAGAGCCATTGACCAAGTGAGGGATGATAAAAAAGTTATTCTTCTTGACGCTAAAGCCGTTTCTCAACTTCCAGACTATACAGACGAAGTAAAGAAGTACCTTCACCTCTTAGAAGATAGCCATGAAGAGAACTCTCTGCAGGAGAAAGAGAGTGCATCATGAGACAAAAATATCTGAAATACATCATAGGAATATTTTCTTTCTCCCTTTTCTGCTGGGGGGTACTTTCATTTACCCAGTTTCACGAAAATATTTCTAACAGTCTTGAAGGGATTCATTATATTTTATTTTTGAAAACACGTTCCAGTGGATTTACTGGAAGCTCAGCTATAAAACGAGGGGACATTGTCTCCATACAAGGATATGAGCCTAACTACGTAGGAAAAAAGCCTTTTGCAAAGAGGGTGTTGGGGCTCCCGGGAGATCTCATTTTAAAAGCTAAAAACACAGTAGCAATCGTGCCCAAGACACGTGTGTCTAAGACACTTATACCTAAGGATCCTATGTCTAAGGCGGCCGTATCTATGGCTTCTGAGTCTGTGACACTTCCGTTACTTGAGAAAACTAGTCAAGGCAAGCCTCTTACTCCCCTTTCTGCTGGATTTGTCCCTGAAGGGTATGTGTTTGTGGCGGGTGATAACCTCAATAGTTTTGATTCACGGTATGAAGAGTTTGGCTTAGTGCCCATGGAGAAGATCTGGGGAAAGGCAGTTTTCACATGGTGAAAACAGTAATCGGTAACCAGCTATCAAAACTCAGAAAGGAAAAAAAGATCTGCGCCGAAATCCCATTTGATTACCGATTGCTCATAACTGCTCTTTCTCTTCTCTTTCCATTAAATCAATTAAATGCAAAAGAATTTGGTATTCATGGCGTTATCTATCCGATTGAGGAGCAAGATCCTATTGCCTTAATCCAACAAAAGCTGAAGGGCATGGAGGAGAGGGGCGAGCTTGAGGAACATAATAAAAAACTCCAAAAGAAAACAAAGGAAGCTATAGAAAGGCCAAGGCCTGTCAAAGGCATTACGAAAGCTGAAAAAACCAGGGTTTTTTATTTCGATCCCACTTACGTGGTGAAAGAAGACCTTAAAGACCATAAAGAACAGATTATTTATCAAAAAGGAACCAAAATTAATCCTCTTGAGACAGTAACTCTTTCCCAAGACTTGTTATTTTTTGATGGTGACGATCCAGAGCAAAAAGCTTGGGCTCAGGCCAGAATACAGAAATCAGCGGATAGTGATCAGAATGATAAAAAAGTACGGTTGATTCTCGTGAAAGGCGCTCCTCTCGCTTTATCTGAAGAGATAGGCATTCTTGTGTATTTTGATCAAGGGGGTATTCTTACCAAAAAGCTTGGCATTCATCATGTACCTGCCCTTGTAACGCAAGAGGATCTTCATTTGCGCATTGAGGAGGCTTGCCTTCAGGATAAAGAAAGTGGAATCCAAGGAGGAGAGAATAAATGACCCTCCTCCCTCAGATCCTAAAAACCAGCCTTCAAGATTTCTTGAGAAAATCTCACTTACCTTTTGGACGTGAAGCTCGAGCCATCAACAAAAGTAAAATCCATGCCAAAAAGCCAACGCATAAGAGCATCTCAGCAGAAAATAAAATCTCTTGGCTTAAAGGAAGATCATCCTCAACAAAAACTTCAGGAGAAAAAAGGGTTTTTGCTTCTTGCAAAGAGAGAGCACTCAAAAGTGTCACAGTACATAGAAAAGGAAATATTCTGAAAAGAATATTGCTCATACATTTTTGTCTCCCACTTATTTTTAGCTCTTTTTCAAGTAGTCAAGCTTGCTCAGGCCGGTTTGTCAATCCTATAACAGATATATGCTGGTCTTGCCTTTTTCCTATCAGTATTGGACCTGTAAAAGTCAATACAGGAAGACGTGAGGATACAAACAATCCTCATCAAATTCCCTGCTTTTGTCCAAGGCCTCCTCTTCCTCTTGTCCCCGGAATCCCTGTGGGATTTTGGGAGCCCGCAAGGCTTGTAGATGTTACCCGTATTCCTTACTGCATGGTCAGTATGGGGGGATTACAATTAGGAAGAGGCATTGTTAACCACGGGATTCATGGAAGCAGTGGAGAACGCAAAACTCAACATAGCTTTTATCAAGTTCATTGGTATCTCTATCCAGTTATTTACTGGCTTGAGCTGCTTACAGATTTTCTGTGCCTCGAAAAAGCAAGTTTTGATGTGGGGTATATCACAGAACTTGATCCTTTGTGGAACGCCGATGAGCTTTCTTTTATTCTCAATCCAGAAGCCATTCTTTTTGGAAATCCTATTGCGCAAGCGGCTTGTGCTGCCGATTGTGCAGCAGCAAGTGCAGGGTTTCCGCAGGATATGCTCTTTTGGTGCGGAGGCTGTCAGGGAAGTCTTTATCCTTTTACAGGCAATAATACAGCTCATAATGGAGGCGTGCAAGCAAGCCTGCTTATGGCCCAAAGGATAATGGCAAAACTTCATCGAGAATTGTTACTTTGGGGAACTAGCGGAACATCTAACCATCAAATCTGCCAGAAGTATCCTCTCCCAATCATTAAAAAGACCCAATACAAGACACAAATGACTTATCCACGTTCCACAACCCGCGGCCCCATGGCTTGTAACCCTTTAGGACGAACCGAAGTCATTTGGGGATCAGGGCGTGAGTTTCCTTATAAAGGAGAAGATTTTGGCTATCTCATTTGGAGGAAACGCAATTGTTGCCTTTTATAGCCCATATCTTATTGATTTTTATTTTCTTTTCCCTTGTTTGCGTGAGAAATCCTGTGCTTGCAAGCAATGATTCCTCACAAAATTCTGCAATTCAAAAACTCCAAGAAGAGTCTCTACAGAAAATCAACACTCTTCTCAAAGATAAAGAATTCCAGGACGTTGTTTCAAGCTTAGAGACTAAAGCTTCATGTTCTGCAACAAACTTGCCTTTTGGGGAGATTACAAAGGATGCAGGATCTCTCTCAAAAGGATGTCAAACAGAAAATTGTCTCGAAAAGCTTGCGAATCTAACATCAGAGGATAGTGTCAAACTTAAAAATTTCTATATCTTTGTCTCTTGCTCTTTGGGAGAAAAAGCCCTTTTGAATGTTGCTCAAGATGCTAAGAAATGGGGTGCCACCCTTGTATTGAGGGGATTCAAAGAAGGAAGCTATCTCAAGACTGCAAAAGCACTTCAAAAGGTTGTCCAAGAAGTGGGCCAAGGTTTTATTATTGATCCTGAACTTTTTACTCTTTTTGCGATTCAAACTGTTCCTACATTTGTCTTGAGTAAACCTTTTCACTTAAGTGCCTCAGAACGCATGCAAACACCAATTCATGATCGAATTCAAGGTCATGTGAGTCCGAAATATGCTTTAGAGACTTTCGCAAAGGAAGGAGATCTTAAAGATGAAGCTAAGTCTCTATTACTGGCAGGAGAGGCAAAATGATCAAGTTCAAAATAGCTTTATGTCTTGTCAGTTTTGTTTGTTCCTTTTCTGCTTTTGCTGACCCCTGGAAAAACCTTCATCAGGGAGACAAAGCAGCTCAACAATTTCTGGAGCAACTTGACCAGAAAAAGGCTAAAGTGGGTCCCCACCCTTTTTATGATGGGAAAAAGCCAAAGGAAGCAAATTTTAAAAGTACTGACCTTACAGGCAAATCTCAAAGCGTTTCTCATAATAATCCAGCGAGCCAAATGATCCAAGAAAGTGTGGAAAAGCGGCCTAAGATAAAGATTGATCCTCAAAAAGATCCTCTTCTGACCCATGCTCAAAAGTTCGTGGAAAATCCTCTCAAAACAATTGGAGGAAAAGGTACGCAAGTTGTCGAAGTTTCTCACAATGCAAAGGACGAAATTCTCACATGTGAAGAGGCCGGAGATGATTCTCTTGAATCATGCGTAAATGAGCTAAAAGTAAAAGTCATTTACAAAAAAATTACAAAAGAAAAAGCTGCAAGTTTTCGCCTTACAGGCTGCAAGAAGTCACATAAGCATTACCATGTTCGCTCTTGCCCCTCTCTTCTGGGTCAAGTTCTACAGTGGAGAAGGTATCGTACTTGGAAACACAATGGTGGAGTAATTGATGTTACCTCCGCTTTTAAAGAGTGTTTGCAGGAAGTTATCAGCCAAAAGTCTACACGTTGCTATCGCTGCAACAATCCTAGAACAATAGTTCCCCTTGATCTTAAAGAAAATCAAATTAAAAAGGTTACTATTGAAAGGAGCTCCGCAGGACAACCTTTCATTCAAGGATCTACTCACTTCAGTCGTCATGGGCGATTAAAAACTTATAATCTACACGCAACGATTAAGATCGTGTACGAAGAAGATTCCTATCAAATTCTTCCAGATGAGTGGGTATCAAACTGCGATCGGTTAGAAGCAAGAGTCGATCAAGGTCTTTGCTCCTATGATTCAAGAACCTGCACCCAAGGAAAGCAAACCCGTCTTATCGAAGGCATTCCCATTACAAGAGATTGTTGGCAGGAAAAGCTCACCTATAGCTGTGCCTATCCTGCAAAAGATGATTGTGGCCCTTTGAGAGCACGAGGTTGTGCTCAAGTCAATTCAACCTGTAAACAAATGATTGGAAGCACATGTGTCCTTTATACCCAGACTTATCAATGCAAAGGAAAAACGCAAACCAGTCAACAGATCACTGGAGGGAGTACTCCTTTTTGCCTGGACGGATACTGTCGAGATCAAAGCTGGGAGCCTAATAACGAAATGATGTCGAGTCTTGCTCAACTGAGCCTTCTTAAGTCTATGGAAGGTAAGATGAATTCTATTTTTAAAGGAGACGAACATCAATGCTCAAAACATATCCTTAACTTTAAAGATTGCTGTGGTTCAGGGAAAGGTTGGAGTAAAAGTATAGGTCTTGGGGGATGCAAGGCAAAGGAAAAGCTCTTGCATGAAAAACGTAAAGCCCGTCTTTGCCATTATGTGGGCACCTATTGTGCAAAAAAGGTCTTAGGCAAATGCGTTAAAAAAAAATCCAGTTACTGCTGTTTTGGAACAAAACTCCTCAAGGCCTTTCATGAACAAGGCCGTCCTCAAATTAACCTTGGATGGGGTAAGCCAAAGCACCCTCTTTGCCGTGGATTTACAATTGAGGAAATCCAAAGAATCGACTTTTCCAAACTGGATTTAAGTGAAGCTTTTGAAGATCTCATGAAAAACTATAAGCCTGAGAAACTCCAAGGCTTAGGACAAAAAGTTGGTGAGCGCCTTGATCTCATTAAAAAGGGACTTAATCCTAAATCTCCACACCAGCCTCAACAAAGGAATGAACAATGATTTGTAAGCAAGTAAATCATCAAAGCATTCTTCAGTCTTTGCAGAAAGCAGGGTTCAAGTGATGAGATTAAAACCAGGAACTTTTCTTTTGATTCACACTTTCTGCTCTATATTCATGGGGTTGTTGTTCTGTGACAAGGTTTTGTCTGATCCTTGGAGAAACCTGAAGAGTGGAGATCAAGCCTCTCAAGAGTTTCTGAGTAAGATCGATCAAAAGAAAAACGAAGGAGGATCGTCTCCCTTTTATAAAGGAATTCCTTCTGAAGTTTCCCTTCGTGCTGCAGAGCTTAAAGGAAAAGCTCAAGTTCTTTCTATAAAAGATCCTGCCAGTAAAATGATCTTTGGAAGCTCTGAAGCCCGCTCTCAATTTAAGATTGATCCTCATAAAGATCCCCTTCTAAAAGACGCAGAGAAGATTGGGCAAACTCCTTTAGAGGTTATTGGAGGAAAGGGCACAAAAGTCACGCGCATTGAACATAAAGGTAAGGATGAAATCCTTGTTTGTGAAGAAGCTGGAGAGGATTCCCTTGAGACTTGTGTTCGTGAACTCCATGTAAAAATCATCAAAACAACAGCAAGGAAAGAATGGGATGGGAATTTTTTTATCTCAAAATGTAGTAATGCGGAAAGAGGAGGCCATTACGTTCCTTGTGCCAGTTTGAGAAATGCTGTGTTTCAAGCACGATGGGCTTTGAGTGGTTTTTTGATGCGAAGAGAAAAACCTGATATTAATGCGATTTTAAACATTACAGAAGCGTATAAGTCATGTATCAGAGAAGTGGGGATAGCGAAGTTTAATTGTAGAGAGGCTTTACGTTGTACCGTGGCTCTTCCTGGCCTTCCTTTTTCCCTTGATCAGATCCAAAAAATTACTCTTCTCAAAGACCCCCATAACGCTAAGAAGTTATTTACAAAAGTGGAACATGCTCATACGTATAACAGTGGAAGGACTGAATATTATTTTCAGCCTTATATTAAGGTCTTATATGAAAAAGAAGAGATTCAAGTCCTGCCTGACAACTGGATCTCTAATTGTAGCCGCTTAGAAGAAAAAGCTGACCAAGGTCTTTGTTCTTATGATTCAAAAGCATGCACTCAAGGACGGCAAACACGTACTATAGAGGGAATTCCCACTACACGAGACTGCTGGCAAGAAACCTATACGTACAGCTGCTCATACCCTGCCAAAAATGATTGTGGCCCTCTAAGAGCCAGAGGATGTGCTCAAATAAGCTCTGCTTGTCAACAAAAGGTTGGAAATGCTTGTGTTGTTTATTCTCAAACCTATCAGTGTCGGGGAAATGTAACTCCAGGTTCAACGGATTCCATTACAGGGGGACAGACACCTTTTTGTCTTGATGGGTATTGCCGAGATCAAGGATATGAGGCCAACAATGAGATGATGGCAACGTTAGCTCAACTTAGCCTTCTTAAAGAGATGCAAGGACAAATTAAAAATAGCACCATCTTTAAAGGAGAGGATAATCGGTGCTCTAAATGCATCATAAGCTTTAAGGATTGCTGCGGATCTGGAAAAGGATGGGGCAAGAGCATTGGTCTTACGGACTGTAGCCCAGAAGAAAGACTCCTCAAGCAAAAACGTAATGCAGGCTTGTGTCATTATGTAGGAACTTACTGTGCTGAGAAAATACCCCTCGTAGGCTGCATTAAGAAAAAATCTACCTACTGCTGTTTTGGAACAAAGCTTCTCAAGGCCTTTCATGAGCAGGGGCGTCCCCAGATTGGTTTAGGATGGGGTGAGGCCAAAGAACCTATCTGCCGAGGATTTACGGTTGAAGAAATTCAGAAAATTGACTTTTCCAAACTCGACCTGAGAGAGATCTATGAAGATCTCATGAAAAACTTCCAGCCCAGCAAGATGAACGACATCAGCAAACATGTAGGAGAACGCATCGAGACGATCAAAAGGGGACTTAACCCCGAGGGACTAAGTCCCCCCCGGGAGTTAAATTCCGAAGGACTAAGTCCCACTCCTAAAGGAACAAAACAACCTACCCAAAGAGATGAGGCATAAACCGTGATTCATTCTCGATATTCAGCATTTAAATTGTTTTGGAAAACGTCTCATTTCCTTGGGCTTCTTGTTCTTCTCTTGAGTTTGGTCAGCAGTTTGGCTTTTCTAAAGGCTGATTCTTTAACTCAACCTCATAAGAAGCCCGAGGGATCTCTAAAAGCCGAAACACATTCTCTTCCTAATATCAGGTGGAGGGCTCAGCCCTCGTTTTTTGGAGGGAGGGCTGAAGGATGGCATTGGTACCAAGACAGTGATCAGTCATCAGAAATCAGTGATCAGAAAAAGCCCCTCTTAAATCCAACCCAAGTTATTGAAGAACAGCGGAAAGCCCTTGAAACAAAGCTTCATGCAGCAATTATTGAACCTACCCATGAGAACTTGATTGCCTACATTACAGCTCAAAGAGCCTTGATGGACCAGAGTCAGCGCTTTTCTGAAGAATGGAAAAAGGTTGTGATGGCAACGCCTGTCTTAGATGAAACTCTGATTCATCCTACCGATCAAAATGCCCGCCATATCTACTATAATGAACGAAGTACAGAGCTTTCAAAACGAATTAAGGCCTTGGCAAATGACTATGGGCTTTTCTTTTTCTTTCGAAAAAACTGTCCCTATTGTCATCACTTTGCTCCTATTGTGAAACGGTTTTCCCAAAAGTATGGCTGGTCTGTTTTAGCAATTTCCATGGATGGGGGACCTTTAAGGTCCTCACTCCCTGAATTTCCTGATGCTAGGGAAGATAATGGTATTTCAAAGCGCCTTCAGGTATCACATGTACCAGCTCTTATTGCCTTTCACCCTAAAACAAAACAGCTCGTTCCCCTTGCCTATGGCATGATTTCTGAAAGCGAAATTGAAGAGCGCGTGCTTCTTTGGTTTTCAGGTTCTGGCTCTCTAGGCCCCAAACCTCCCGGACTTGCGGGCCCTAGAGCTCTGGAATCTAGAGATAGAGGATCTAAGACAAGCACTTTAATGCGACTTTCTGAGAAAATTCAATATCATGGAGAAAAAGAATGAATAAAATCTGCCGTTGGTCCCCGGCCTTTCCAACTAAGTTAGGACTTAGAACGGTCTCAAGGGCCTTAATATGCTTAGTATTTTTGTATGGGCCTTTGCAAGCTAGCATGCAAGAAAACCTGGAGACAGCCTTTAAGGCTCTTGGCATGTCTAACAATGTAACGACAGGGGGAGGATATCAAGACCAAACAGGAGGCTTTTATACGGGGGGGAGTGTTTTTGCTCGATCAAAAGTTCATCAATCAGAACTCTTTTCTTTGCAACTCCCTCACTACCGCGCGGGATGTGGCGGGATCGATCTCTTTCTCGGAGGATTTAGCTTCATTAATGCGCAAGAGTTTATGCAACTTCTTCGCAATATTGGGAGTAATGCCTCAGGCTATGCCTTTAACCTTGCCCTTGCGACTGTGACGCCTCAAATTAAAAGTGTTCTGGATGATTTATCAGCGGCCGTTCGGCAAATGACCAATCATAGTATTAATTCATGTGAAGCTGCAGCCACTCTTGTGGGAGGTGCTTGGCCTCAGTCAGATGCCTCTTCTCAACTTCTTTGTAATGCTATGGGGAAAGAATTGGGAATTGCCAGTGACTGGGCTCAAAGTCGTCAAAAATGCGGGGCTGAAGAAAAAAGAAATGAGTGGAATAACCGAAAAGGAGAAAAACAAGGGTTTAAAGACATCTTAGGAGATGAATTTAATATAGCTTGGAAAGCTATTCAAAAAAATGGATTTTTAAGAGGAGATGCAAGCTTAGCTGAACTCTTTATGACTGTTTCAGGAACTATTGTCTGCCGGCGTGTCAGTGATCGATTGGAAGTTAAAGTCTTTCCCTCTAAAAGCAGTGATCCTCAGCTGATTTCAGCATTAATTACAGGAAATGTGCCTGTTCAAATTTATAAATGTGACAATGCCTCAGAAGATAAGTGTCTTGCCCCTACGCTTCAAAATGTAACTCTTTCTAAGGACTATGCTCTTTATTCAAAAGTTCATCGCTTACTTTTATCCCTCTCTCAAAAGATCCGAGAAGATAAACCTCTTTCTGAACAAGAACGTGGTTTTGTTAATGCAACGAGGCTTCCTGTTTTAAAAATCATGGCCGTAGAAGCAGCCTTTAAGGAAGGAGGAAGTCCTCTTAGTGCCACTGACTTTAGTGAAGCCATAGCACACGATATCCTCCTTCATTATCTCGAAGAGGTGATGACTCTTGTCTGGGATAGTGTCACCCAGCTTAAGAAAACTCAAATCAGTGACCACATGGTCGAAGAACTCAGAGCAGGGATAGCTTCATCCCGTAAAATGCTCTTTGCAAAACGAACTGCACTTTTTGAGCAAATGGCCATCACGCTTGATCTCATTGAAAGAACCCAACAGATTGAGTCGAAACTTCAAAATATCTTTGTTTCTCAGCAGCAAGGAACACGCCAGTGATTCAGTGTAGTAGCATTCAGTACTCGGTATTCAGAAAAGAAGAAGAAAGAAGAGCATGTGACTTCATTCACAAGATTTGCTTAGTCATCGAGATAAGCAGTGCTTCTGAAAATTGGATAATAAATACTGAGCGCTATGATTGGAGGGGATTATGAATCATATCATTACCACCTATGGGGGAGGAGAACTCTTTACCCTTGTCTTTAATGGTATAGCCGCTTTGTTCAAAGAAGACCGGACAGGGATGGTGATGTCCTTGATACGGGTCGGGCTTATGGTAGGATCAGTCTATGTCATCATTCTTATGCTCTTCCGCCAGCAGTTGATTGAAGGCATGAGATGGTTCTTGTGGGTTGTGATTGCAACAAATCTTATCTTTCTGCCAAAAACCACCATCTTTATTCATGATCCTCTTTCTAATACAAAAAGTAAGGTTGATCATGTTCCCTATGCTCTGGGAGCTTTTGCCAGCTTTGTGAGTGAAGTCGGACGATCTGTGACAGAAAAGTTCGAGTCTGTTTTTACTCTTCCTGACTACATGCCTTATCACAAAACAGGAACTGTATTTGCTTCAGCCCTCATGAGTCAAGTTGGGCACTTCCGGATTGTGGATCCCGTTTTTAAAGGAAATATGGAGAGGTTTGTTAATCAATGCGTTGTCTATGATGCCATGATTGGCCATAAATATACCCTTTCTGATCTTCAGAATACCCCGGACATTTGGAAGTTTGTCTCAAGTCAAGCGTCCCCTGTTCTTGGATTTCTTTATAAGGAAGGAACAAATCCTGGAACAATTATCACTTGTAAGGAAGGGGCTCAAAAACTTAGCCATTTATGGGTTGGTGAGATAAAAAAGGCCGCAGAACTCTATGGAACACGCGTCCAAAATAGAAAACTCACAGAATCTGCTTTTTTTACAGATCTTATGGGAAGTGCCAAACTTCTTTCTGAAGGAAAGGCCCTTGCTGAAAGCGCGCAAAACCTTCTTCGTCAAGAAATGATGATCAATGCGATTGAGGAATCTTCAAATAACAAGCTTTCAGAGCTGGGTTCTCCTTCAAATTATGCTGCAACAAAGGCTTTGTTACAACAAAGGTCTACATATGCTGCCGCAGGGGAAATTGCCGCTCGCACCTTACCTCTTTTTAAGAATGTCGTCGAAGCCTTAAGCTATGCCTTATTTATCTTTATCGTGGTTTTAGCTCTTTTGCCTAATGGATCTCGAATTCTTGTCACATATTTCGGGATTTTGATTTGGACCCAACTCTGGGCACCTTTATATGCCGTTTTAAATTTGATTATGACCCTTTATGGAACACGTGAGTCTATGGGGCATGGATTTGATAAGGGGCTTACTCTTTTAAACTCCTCTGCCATTATTAATGCCAATACGGACATGACGACTTTAGCCGCTTGGCTCTCTGTCAGCATTCCCTTTATCTCTTATGGAATTCTTAGGCAAGGAGCCGGAGCCTTTGTAGGACTTGCTCAGCATTTAGGCTCAGCCATGCAATCAGCCTCAAGTGGGGCTGCAGCGGAAACGGTTTCCGGTAATATCAGTTTAGGGAATATCTCCATGGGAACTCAAGCCTATCAAAACACAAGCGCTTTTCAGCACAATACAAGTCCATCATATTCTGCATCTCAATTGAGGGCTTTATCAGCCTCAGGCATTGAAACCTCTACTTTTGCTGGAGGAACCCAATCTTTAACAGATCATGCGATGTCTCATTTGGGGGTTCAAATCATGGGAACAGAAAATACAAGCTTTACGCAACAAGAAAGCCTGAATACAGCAAAAAGCACTCTTCACTCTAAGAGCATTGCTGCAAATGAGGCGACGGAATCATCTCTTCAGCAAATCACAAATTTCCTCTCACAAGTGGGAGAAAATATCTCTCGTGGGACAGACCTCAGTAAAACGATCAGTGCAAGTGAAGCCAAAAGTCTTCAAGACTTCACTAGTTATGTTAATGATATTCAGCAAAAGACAGGTCTTTCTTATGCCCAAGCCGTTGAAGTTGGTGTTGCCGCAAAAATGGGAACGCCGGAAGTCTTAGGATTTGGACTGAGTGCCCATGGGAGTTTCTCAAGTCAAGCTGCCAATCACCAAGACATTGCTGAAGCTCAATCTATTGCACAGCAAAAAAACTATACGGAAAATCTCGAACGGGTCCTATCTGCAGCACAATCCTATTCAAAGACAAAGACAGGAACAAATCTTGCCGAACTGGGAGAAGGAGCAACATCAACCCTAAATCATGCTAAAAGCCTCCTTGAGCAAGTTTCTGTCGCTCAAAATCAGGTGGATACAATCTCAAAGGATCTCTCTTCAAGCCAAAGTCAGAGCTTTACCATTAATAAAGATCTCACCCAGCCTCTCCTTGAATTTATCGCTCATCAACCTGTCAATACAGGTCCCACTGGCTCCTTTGAATCATCAGGTGGAAAAATTGGTTATGAAGGAGCCCACCGCATACTTGAACAGGAAGGACCAGAACGACAAGCCTATTTCAGTCGGTTTCAAGAAGAACATCCTCAATATAAAATCCAGAGTATTCATTATGGGCAGGAACAAGCCAGCATTGAGCCTGCTTATAAGAGAGAAGCAACAAAAATCAGGGGAAGTTCAGATCTCTCCCAGCAGCATCTGCAAAATACCCAAGAGGTTTTGAATCGAGGACAGGATCGGAATCTAAATCTAGATTCCGCTTCAGATTCCTCTCTTAAAATGAGGAAAGAGCAAGAAAATTCCTCCCCCAAAACTCAAGGGCAGGCATACCTTCATAATACTTCCACTTTAAGTCCAGCTATGGCCAAAGTTCAACCTCCAACTGAGGAACAAGAAATGATGACTCTTCTGCAGACTGTCGATAAACAGCTAAATGAAAGAAAGAAGGAACTCTCTACCCAAGAAGACCATCTTCAAAAAGAGCGTGAAGATTCAAAGAAACAAACCTTGGGGGGTGCTGCGTTAAAGAATTTAGGTAAAAGCTTTGCAGATGGTGTTATAAGCGTTGCCGAAGATCTCCCCACTGATCCCCCTATCATTATTCCTTAAACTGAGAAAAAAATATGCAAATCCTTACTCTTCTTCGTAAATTAATTCCCCTCCTCACCTTTGGGATGGGGATGGCGGGTTGGAGAGTCCTTCCTCGTACATTTTGGGCTTTTAACTTTCAGTCAAAGGCGTTATTTACGCTCTTCTTGAGCTTAACAGTTTTGTCTTGTCTTCTTCTCCCTTTAGGATCAAGGGTAATGGAAATCCTTAAAATTGGGGCCTATACTTTGTTTTTTATCACGCTCGTTTTAGCTTTAGAGCCCTTCTATCTTACCTATTTAGATGGAAAGTATATCTATTTAAATCTACGAACATCCTATTCTTCGGATAAGGCTTTAGGAATGGTCTTTTCTTGGTTTCAAAGAAGGTTGGCAAGCCGATATGATCTTTATGGCATATGGTTAGGCTTTATGGCCCTCCCTGCGCTACTTCTCTGTTATTTTTTTCATTTATTGCTTCTTGTTCCTGGGCGGCGACTTTTTCTAGATCGCTCTTACCGCGTTAAAGACGGTCCGTGGGTTGCAGGATTTTTAGAAAAGAGCAAGGAGAAGGAATTGCTCCAGAACAAAAAAGGGTTGCCCTTAGGTGTGCCTTCTTCTGAGAAAGGTACAAAAGGAAAGATCCTGAGGTATCTTCCTGATCCTAGTAAAGGCTGGCTTGCAGGTCATCATGTGGTTATTTCAGGATCTCAAGGTGGAAAGGGAGTCTCTTGTGTGCTTCCTGCACTTCTTGATCATGAGGGGCCCGTTGCTGTTCTTGATATTAAAGGAGAGCTCTTTGCTATGACCCAAAGAGAGAGAAAAAAGAAAGGACGAGAAGTTGTCGTTTTGAATCCTTTTGATGTTGTTGAGAAGAACCAGTGGTGCTGGAATCCATTGGATTATATCCGGGCTCATGAGTTTGAAAGGGATTCCCGCATTATCATTGAAGGGCTTCTTGAGCCCGAAACTCCTTATAACCAACATTTTTACAAGATTGCAGCAGACATTCTTCAAGTGACGCTTGAAGTCATTCTCAACACAATGCCAAGTCAAGATTTTAACCTAATCACCCTCTATGACTATGTGTGTGGTCCTGGGTTTATAAATAGACTCCACACATGGAAGGCGCATAAGAACTTCCTTGAAGGGCGCCCTGCTAAAATGGCGAGTACCATTCTTTCTGCAGGAGAAGAAGAAAGAGGGTCATTTTTTACAACTATCAAACGTAATCTCTCTTGGATTGGCTATGAGAAAAACAAAGCTTTCTTACAATCTCATAATGGTTCTTTAAAAGGTTCCTCCTTAAAGGAGTTCTCCTTTGATGAGCTTTTGGATAATAAGATTGATCTTTTTTGTGTTATCCCCTTGGACATGATTGAAACAATGTCAGGATTCTTGCGTCTTTTTACCAATATCGTTTTAGGAACCGTCATTCGGCAATCAGGGTATAAAAATCCTCAAGAAAAGATCCTTCTCATGTTGGATGAGTTTCCACGCCTTGGGGCTATGCGTCAGCTCATTAACATTGTGACTGTTGCCGCAGGGGCTGGCATTGAAGCGTGTATGGTGGCTCAAGATAAGTCTTCTATTGAAGCTGTATGGGGCAAAGAAACAGATGTGATCTTTGGCTCGTCCGCAACGGTTCGGGTTTTTAATTTAGGAAGAACAGATGGGTCCACTGCTTCTTGGGCATCATCCCTCATGGGAGATAAAACTGTTGTAACCCGAACCAATGCAGCCCGCGAATATGGCGACTTTCTAAAAGGAGCCGGTTCAGAATCTGTAAGCCAAATGAAAGAAAAACTCCTCACAGCCTCAGAAATCCAGGAACTGGGAGACACAAAAATGCTATGCTTTCTTCGAGGGAAGAAACCTCTACTGCTAGAACGGATTATTTCTCATCAGCATCCTCACTATAAAAACCGTCTCGATCCAAATCCAACACTGTTAGGGAAGTGATGAAGGTTGGTGCAATGTCCCTATGCTTCCTCATTTTGTTGCTTTACTGCCTCTATCAGTCTAGTATGGGATTATTTCTTCATGAGGAGTATTTTTAAAAATCAAGGCTTAAGAGAATATTAATAGGATAAAGCCAAAAAAGTAAATATAAATTTAGATTTACATTTAAAGAAAAAATATATGAAAAAAATCTATTCCTTTTTGGGATTCTTTTTAAAAAGAACAAAATCTCCCCCTCCTTCTTTAAAGATAGAACTTTTAAGGCTAGGACTCTCTCAACAACAGATAAACGTAACTAAGCCCAAGAAAAGACGGGTTTTTAGTTTGTTTATGAGGACGCTTTTTCTTTAAAATTTTTTCCTACTTTAAAACTTTGGTGCTTTGCTAGTTGAGGGTTGAGAAAATGAGAGAATTTAATGAGGGAGATAGGTCAGCTTGAATATGTTGCCCCCTTTAAGCTATATTAAATCATCTTATCTCCAGGCCCCCTGTGTCTCATATGTTCTGGCTTTATACAAGAGATTCAAATGATATTGTAAGGTTACTTTTTTTACCTTATGCTTATCAAGTATGGCCATGTTTACTTATGCCTTTTGCATTTATAATATGAAAGAGAATGGAAATGATTAAGACAATTCTTATTATTTTAGGGTTTGCACTCATTCCTTCATATTTATGTGCTATGCAAGATGAAGTAGAATTCGATTCTCTTAAAAGACCTCTATCCCAACTAAAAAAATCTCATGAAATAGGATCACGTTTACGTAATCAGGGATTAAACGATGAAGAAGAAAGTAGGAGCAGCGGTTGTACACATAATGGTTTGTTTTGTTGCTATAATTTGTTCTCCTGTTGGAAAGATATAGTTTATATGGGGAAAGAGTTATTAAAATGGAATAAAAGTAACGCCAAAGTACGAGAAAGGCTGATATGTTCGCTTCCTAGTGAGATGCTTTGGTATATTTCTAATTTTTTGACTTCAGTTGATATTCTTAAGTTGTCAGGTACATGCAAGGAATTACGCCAAGTTTTCAATGGAGATTATTGGATAGCCTATCTATCCAGAACGCCAAAAGCCTATTCTTATTTAATGTTGAATAGTTCTCTCTCTCCTATTTTACATAGAAAAGCTTTTTTTTCCCATCTATGGTATAGTGAAGGACGTATAAGTTTAGCTGCAAAATTAAATCATCCTGAGGCTTTAATGTTACGAGAATACAGCACCTATGGAGCTTATGTAGGCAAAGACCAATATCTTTGTCCTTCAGGATTTATTAGGCATGTATCTGGAAAAATTGATAATGAAAGAACGGATAATCTAAAGGAAGCAGAAAGAAAAAAAGTTAAGGTTGATTACGAAAGAAATGAGGTGTTAAAAAAAAGGCAAGAGCAAATGGTAAAGTTTGTTTCGAAAGGGAGCCAAGGAGGGTGGGGCGGATATTAATTGTAAGATGAAAATTATCTGGGTGAGTAGACAGGTTAAGGGCTATGCGAAATTATTTTAAACATCTTCAACCGAATAGCTGGTTTCTAGTCGGCCCTCAAAAACAAAATGATGTTAGTCAGCAAGATCTATTTGGCAATCGTCTGGATCAAATTATTGCTGATATTATTGTAATTCAAATAGCCAAGCTCAGATAAACCTGATTCCAGTTGTAATAAACTGGTTGCAATATAGGGCCCTTAACAAACAATGCGCTAGCATAGCAAGGAATGCATTCAAAATAATAAGGATATGCCGTCTCGCTCTTTAAGAAATAATTTTCTAATTCTTCATTAACAATATACGATTTTTCGATTGGCATTTTCTTTTCATTTATCATCCATCCTTTCCCTAGAGCTTTTAAATGGGCCTCTTTGCACACCCAAAATTTAAAAAAAATGCACTTGCTCTTTAGGTCTAAGTGTTTTCCAATAACTGATTTCATTAGAAGAAAATAAATTTAAAACTATACTTTCTAATTCAAGCTCTTGATCTATATATTCTACCTCATAGTTACGTGCTAATGCATACAAAGCATAATCTCCAGAATGCGAAAGGTTAAAATACAAATGGTTTTTTCTGACAAAAATGGTTTTCCCCAAAGACCATATAGGATTTCTATCCTTTGAGGGTGTATCTTTTTTGTCAAAGTATGAGAAGATACCGTCTAAGATGCTTGGTTTTATTAAAAAAGCATTCCACCAGGTGGCGTGATGCTTATCCATGGTAATGTTCCTTTTTCGCAATAGAACGTTACCACATTTTTTTCTCAATTTTTAGTTAAGTGCACAGAACTAATGAGAAAAGAATAAAATTTCCTCATTGATTTGATTGACAGATGTATACCCGCATAAAGCCATGGCTAAATCAAATTCTGCTTTTAAGATAGTTAAAACAGCTTTAACTCCCTCTTCTCCTCCCACTGCTAACCCCCAAAGAATAGGACGACCGATCATCACTGCTTTAGCTCCAAGAGCAAGGGCTTTAAGGATATCAATACCTTTTCTAATGCCTCCATCAAGAATAATCTCTATGTTTGTATCACTAGAACTTCTTGCGAGTCTTAAAGCTTCAATGGCAGAGAGAGTCGTATCAAGTTGTCTTCCTCCATGATTTGAAATTACAATGGCTTCTATATGATGCTCGATAGCTATGTGCATATCCTTAGGGTTAATAATTCCTTTAAGAATAATGGGAAGAGACGTTATCGAGCGGAGCCAATCGATATCTTTCCAGCCTATCGCAGGATCAAGTAAGGAAGCTAAATGGCCTGGCAGTTTCCTTAAAGGAATCTCTTTTAGATTTAAGCCAGCAATTTCCAAATTTTTTATTTCAAAATCTGAAGGAAGTACCATAGGATGATGAAGTTCTTTAATTCTTTTTCCATAAAGGGGGGTATCTACAGTTAAAACAATTCCTTGGCAACCACAGGATTCTGCAAGCTGGACTAAATTTTTGGTAATTTCTCGATCCTTATAAATGTATAGCTGTAACCAAGGAGAGCTAGTTGTAGTTACTTTAATCTCCTCAAAAGAACAGGTTGAAAGGGTGCTCGTAACCATAATAATATTATTAGCCTCAGCTGCTTTAGCCGTTGCTATTTCTCCTTCAGGATGGGCAAGACGCTGGAAAGCCATAGGAGCAATGAGAAGAGGAAAATCTATCTGCTGATTCAAGATGGTAGTTGATAACGAACGATCTTCCACATTTTTTAAGACACGAGGTAAAAGCTTTATTCGATCAAAATCAGAAATATTACCGTTTAAAGTTATTTCATCTCCCGCACCTCCTGAAAAGAAAGCCATTATCTCTTCTGAGAATTTTTTTTGAGCGAGCTTTTCAAATTCTTTAATATCAAAAATTTTATCCATAGACTAACCTTCTATAAATAGCATACTGATCTCAAGCGGCATTAAATTTTTTGTGTGTTTCTTCATGCGTCTTCCACAAAGAAGCATAAATTCCATTCTGTCTTAAGAGAGATGTATGTGTTCCTCTCTCCTCTACAATTCCATGCTGGAGGACTAAAATTTCATCTGCGTTAATCACTGTCGATAAACGGTGAGCAATAATTATAGATGCTGAGTTTTTGATGATGTGGGCTATATTTTTCATAATGATATTTTCAGTTGAAAGGTCGAGGGCAGATGTTGCTTCATCAAAAATATATAGAGAAGGTCGCTTTAAAAGGACCCTTGCAATAGCAATGCGTTGCTTTTCTCCCCCAGAAAGTTTCAAGCCTCTTTCTCCCACAATCGTATCATAATGGTTAGGTAACCTTTTCAAGACAATTTCGAGTTGCGCAAGCTTTATAGCCTCCTCGACCTCTTCTTTATGTGCCTCCGGTCGGGCAAAGAGGATATTTTCATAAATACTTGTATTAAATAATGTTATGTCCTGAGGAACAATCCCGAAATGCTTATACACGCTATCTGATTTTAAGCTTTGAATATCCTGATTGTTAATAAGAATTTCTCCTGAGTTTAAGTCAAAAAATTTAAAGAGAAGATTAGAAATTGTTGATTTTCCTGAACCGGTTGATCCTACGATCCCAATCGTCTTTCCAGATTGAAGATGAAAGGATAAGTCTTTGAGAACAAGATGAGAGGGCTCATACCCAAAGGAAACATTTTGAAAGTCAATGCTTTCAAGTTTTTCAAATGAAGTGAGCGCCTTACCTGCTGAATGGGAAGTTATGGGTGTCTTATAAATTTCTATTACATTGGCAAGATCATTAAGGCCTTTTTTAATGTTTCTTGCTATAAAACCTAATTGATTTAAGGGAGCAGCAAATTGTAAGACATATCCATTGATTAAAACAAAATCACTTACATTATAGCCTCCAGATAAAGCCTGTTCCCCAGCTGTATAAATGAGTAGAACTAAGCCTACTCCTATAATCATGCTTTGACCAATCCGAACAAGTTCCAGACTCGTTATAGATTTAACAAGAAACTTTTCTCTATCTTTAAGATGATTATCGCATTTTATAACTTCATATTCTTTATTATTAAAGTACTTGACGCACGCAAAATTTAAGAGGCTATCAACAATATTAGCATTTGTGTTAGATTGTTGTTCATTGCTTAAAATTTGAAAATGCGAAGCCCACTCTGTAGCATATAATGTAAACACAACAAAAAAAACACTTATAAAAACTAATATAAATCCATAAATATATCCATAATAGTAACACAAAATAGTAGCAGCTAAAAATAACTCTATCAACGTTGGAATAACAAACAAGAATAAGCCCCAAAATACATCCGGAAAGCCATACTGAGCTCTTTCTAAAGCATTCGTTATAGCCCCTGTTTTTCTATCCAAGTGAAACTTCATAGGCAAAGTATGCAAATGGTCAAAGAGCTTACCACAAAAAAGTCGAATGCATCTTTCTAACGGTTTCACCATTATAATTTGCCGTATTTGCTGAGTTGCTTGAGATAAAGTCCAAATAATTCCATAAGCCACCAATAATAAGGAAAGCTGATAGGTCATGCTTTTTTCACGAGAAGCAAGCTGTGAGACGATTTTCTTTAAAATAAGAGGAATACTAAGATCAAGGGCAATTGAGAAAAAAATAAGACTAAACGCAACAAGAAATAAGATTCGTATTTTTTCTTGCTTAGTCCATAAGAAAGGAAATAGGTCTCTTATAATTTTTAGATTCTTGAATCTTTCTTTCATATGTTCTAATTATCTTTCATATTTATTTTTGCAAACGTTAATTAATAAAATATTAGGAGTAGGCTGCCTAAGAGTGAAAGTTACAAGAAATTAAGATAATTTAAAAGGAATAAGATGAAAAAAAGACATCCTATTCCAAAAATTAATTCTTATCCTTTTTTATCTGATATTGGAGGACTTTATGCGAATTAGGAATTCAAACTTTTATGGCAAATGATCAGAATTGGTATTTAGAATATAAGAAGAATTCTAATGCAGCACTACGGCTGTTTTGTTTTCATCATTCTGGAGGAGGAGCTTCAACTTATCATCCATGGATAGAGTATCTTTCACCTCATATTGAAATGATTGCCATTCAACTGCCCGGACGAGAGAATAGGTTTACTGAACCCCTTAATTCCGATTTAAATTATATTATAACCCAATTAAGTAAAAACTTTGATCACTATAAAAATAAACCTTTTATTGTGTTTGGACATAGTCTGGGAGGATTACTTTCTTACGAGTTTATTAAAGCCATCTATCAGGCCTATTCTCTTTATCCTTGCCATATAGTTGTTTCGGCAGCGAAAGCTCCCCATATGCCATATCGAAGAAAAATTTTAAGTCAATTAGACGATAAACTGCTAAAAGAAGAGTTAAAGGCTTATAATGGGATAGATGAAAGCATACAAAATGAACCCGAGCTCCTAGATTTATTTCTACCCATTATAAGAAGTGATTTTAGCATTATAGAAAATTATTCTTTCAGAGGTTCCGCTTCTTTTCCCTGTGATATTCTTGCTTTTTCTGGCATTGAGGATCATGCAGTTAATGAAGAAGAAATTCTTGGCTGGTCAGTGTACACAACAGGAAAATTTAAACACATGCCCTTTTCTGGAAGGCACTTTTTTATAAAAGACCATCAAAAAGAAATTATAAAAATAATCAATCAAATTGCAGAAAGGTATTCTAAACTAATTGAATGGGCAGGGTTTAACTAAATTTAGAGAAGTAATATTTGGTAGTCCACATGTATCTGGATGAGGTTCTGTATTAATAGATAATATTAAAGGTCCAAAATTTTCGAGAGAGGTATTTTTTGCTTGTGAAGTTGTATGTTAATAGGTTTTATATTTTATAAAAGGGGTACTAAGTTCATAATGTTTATTACTTTTCTGTTGTATATAGGGGTGCAAATGTTTATGAATTTCTAATATTATTTAATACTTAAGAATTATCTGTTAAAGATAAACTTTAAGAAAGGAGGAGAGATGTCTGAAGAGTGCTTAGTAAATAAATCGTGTTCACCCTGCCAAGGCGGTGTACCACCTTTAGAAGAAAAAAATATAAAACGATTGCTTCAAGAGCTTGGGAATAAATGGAGTCTCAATGAAACGGACCATCTCTATAAGGAATATTTATTCAAAGATTTTAGAGAAGCAATGGCTTTTGCAAATAGAGTTACAGAAATTGCTGAAAAAGAAGCTCATCACCCAGATTTAAAAATTTCTTGGGGAGTCTGTACAGTTGAGATTTGGACACATAAAATTAATGGTCTGACAGAAAGCGATTTTATTTTAGCTGCAAAAATTGGGTGAGTAAATGACTAAGAATGATTCTATTTATACAAGTTTATGTGTTTTATTTTCAGTGCTTATTGTTATGGGAAACCTCATTTATCAAAAGTTTGTCTTTTTACCTATCTTACCTTTTCATACGTTTGAACTATCCGTAGGAGCCATTTTATATCCTCTTACTTTTTTACTTACGGATCTTATTACTGAGTTCTATGGCAAAGAAGAAGCGAACTTTTGCGTAAGGCTTGGGATTTCAATGAATATTCTTATTGCTTGCATTATTATTATGATGGATCAGTTAGAAGCAACATCCTGGTCCAAGGTTGATGATACTATTTTCCATACAGTCTTTGGGCTTTATAGTGTCGCATTCATTGGGTCAATTATAGCCTGTTATACTGCTCAACTCGTAGATATTGCGCTCTATCTTTGGATTCGTAAAATAACAAAAGGTAAATGGCTATGGGCAAGAAATAATGGTAGCACAGCCATTTCTTTGTTTATAGATACTTTTATTGTTATTTCTTTTATGACGGCCTTTCATGTGCTTCCATCAGATCGTATGTGGGCCCTCATTATAAATAGCTATTGCTTTAAATTATTTTTTTCGATCTGCAGTACTCCCTTATTTTATGTTTGCGTGGGGATGATCAAATATCTTCAAAAGTCGGGAAAAACCGAGCCTGAAAAATTAGCTTCGAGAGCTTTTTCATAGGTTATAAGAAGATTTTTTAAATTAGAGGACCTTATCTTTATATGTTGTTGCTTGAGATAATGAGAATCGCGCTCTCTGAAGAGAGTTTTTGTAAAAAAGCGTCTCCACTTTTTCTCAAAAATATACATTCCCACATTTCAAAGTCTTTTTTTCTAGTCTAGGACTTCCATATGGTTCATTCACAATCCTGTTCCTAGGGAAGATCCTGTGTCATTTTTGTTTTTGACGAATGCCTTGACATCTTAGATTTGATTTTTTATGTTTCTTTCAATATATTTTCACACAATAAATTTTGTCTTTTAATTTAGCGCATTATAAAAATTTTAAAATAATATATAATACAATATTTATTTCTAGGAAGCTATTTTAACAAATTTTTTTTATTTTTTATAAGATTTTTAAAGGAGGCTTATTAATGTACTACTTAAAACCTACTGTAAAGGCAGAACCTCTAATCTGGCGTTGGTATGCTTGGCCTTACCTTATATCTCCTGCAACTGCAGCGTGTAATATAGTTGAGAGGCATCTTAAAATAATGCAATCTTATGTCCAAAATCCCAATATACACGCCCAAGCTGTTAAAGATCCTAAAATGCTTGGAGGTCCTTTCATTGATTTAGAAGGAGAAAAAGTTAATGAAATTAAGACTCTTATAGAAGATACAAAAAAAAATTGCAAGCCTTTGATTGATTTATGTGCAGCTTTAAAAGAGTTGGATAAAATGTTATTAAATGAAAGCAAAGGGGGGTCTGTAGAAAGTCTTTATGAGCGTGTTCCTCAAATGTTGAAAGGTCTGGTAGAACTTGTTTATGATTTAAATAATCATCCTTCCATGCGATTGATCGAACCTTTATTTTATAAGGCTTATTATGAAAATAGCCATCAAGAGTTAGCCCTTGGTCATGTAGAAAGTGATTTTAGAAAGTTTGTATTTAGTACTCCTCGAATTGCTCAAGCTGATGAAGTTTATTTACAAACTCCTTTTTCTGATAAACGGCTAGATACCCTTTTTGCGCACAAGCAAGAGCCCTGTGAACTAGAGGATGTTATAAAATTATTTAATATTGATGAAGCGCACCAAGGATTATTTAAAACATTTTTTACCAATGATTCCCCAGAACAGAACCACGATAAGAATTATAAAGGAACAGGAGTGCGGGTTAGGTATTTTGGGCATGCATGTGTATTAATTGAAACTGATTCAACATCAATTCTGTTTGACCCAGTCATTAGCTATGAAATTAATAATGATATCCCGAGGTATACTTTTTCAGATCTTCCCGATCATATTGATTATGTGGTCATTACACATAACCACTTAGACCACATAATGTTTGAAACCCTCTTACAATTAAGACACAAAACGAGCCATATCGTTTTTCCGCGTAATCAACAAGGAGGATTAGCTGACCCCTCTATGAAGCTTATTTTAAAACATGCAGGTTTTGATTCTTTAATAGAGCTGGGTGAGTTTGAAACAATAGAATTTAAAGATGGAGAAATCATAGGAGTCCCTTTTTTAGGTGAACATTGTGATTTAAATATACAATCCAAGCTTTCTTATTGTATAAAGGTTAAGAGTAGAAAATTTGTGCTCGCAGCTGATTCGAATAATTTATCTCCCCAACTTTATGAGCATATTTCTGATATTATTGGAGACGTAGATATGCTTTTTTTAGGTATGGAATGTGATGGCGCTCCTTTAACGTGGACATATGGCCCCTTACTTACAAACCCATTAAGTAGAGAATTTGACAAAAGCAGAACTCTTTCTGGCTCAGACTTTAATAAAGCATGGTCAATTACTGAAAAACTCAAATGCAAACATGCATATGTTTATGCAATGGGACAAGAGCCATGGTTGAATCATGTAATGGCATTAAATTATTCACCTGATTCAAAACAAATTATAGAATCTAATAAGTTTGTAGAAAATTGTCTTACTAATGGGATAGAATCTGAGCGCCTATTTGGTAAAAAGGAATGGGTACTTGAGGCATAGTTTTTTTACTAGAGGCTAGCCATGTTTTATTAAGTGATATAGATCGTTTCTAATTATATTGTGTAGGCAATCTAAACTTTCAACATAGTAATAAATGGGCTGACTAATATTTCCTTGGAGAGAAGATGCGAGGTTAGTAGAAATATCTAATTTTTGTAGGTTTAGATTATTATCGTTAACTATTTTCATGGTTTCTTGATGTGAAGGGAGAATACCCGCCCCATAAATTTTTATACCTGAATTATTTTTTACTAAGCCAAACTCAAAAGTAGCCCAAAAAATTTTATTTAGCTTTGTTAATATTTCATCAGTACAATTTTGAGCATATTCTCCAAATAAACGCATACATTCTGAATATTTTTCATGAGCTAACATAGGACCATGCCCAAAATATTCATGGAAAACATCGGGAGCTTCATTTGTATAAAAGTTAATTTCTTCTTTGCGGCGTATAATTCTAATTGTTGGATATCGCTTTTGTGCTAGCATTTCAAAAAAAGCTTGACTCGGAACTAGGATATCTACCGGTTCCAGTGACCAACCACTTAATTGCATAAGTTTTTTTGACATTTCATCAATACTTGGTATGTGGTCAGGTAAAAAATTAAGTTTTTCTAGGCCTTCTATATATTCAGGGCAAGCAACTGCTCTGACTAAAGGTAACTGCTGGGTAAGAAGTATTTTCCAAACAGCTAGATCCTCTTTCGAATAATAAAATGGTAAGGAGCCTTTAGGCGATAGTATGGGTTTTAGTTTGGTGCATATGTTTTTCATAAAAAGTTTTTTGTATCTTGATTCTCTTAGGGAAACTGTGCTTAATTCTCTTGACATAGTCAAGGCTAATTCACAGCTTGACTAAAATAAAGTTAATGATTAATTTTTAAAGCATATTCATTAAGAAAAGGGAGACTTTATATGCTACTAACTTTGTTAAAAGCTAAAATTCATAGGGCAAAAATAACTCAAGCTGATTTAAATTATGTGGGGAGTATAACCATTGATGAGCATTTGCTCAATGAGAGTGGGATTTTAGAATATGAAAAAGTTAAAGTGGTTGACATTGATAATGGGAATAGATTCGAAACATATGTGATTAAGGGTAAAAAAAACAGCGGAATAATTTGTGTAAATGGGGCTGCAGCAAGATTAGTAAGCGAAGGCGATAAAATCATAATCATGTGTTATTGCCATTTGGATAAAAATGAAGTGGCACAACATCATCCAAAAGTATTGTTTATGAATGAAGATAACAGCATTCATAGTGTAACGACTCATGAAGAACATGGCCCTCTTAAAGTATAGTAGTATGTAAAAACCTCTAGCTCTTTTCTTATATGTATGGTGTAACTTAAGGTAAAAGGGTTTCTATCTTTCTTAAAGATAAAATTGAAAAGAGAAATATCTAGCTAACTTGTGACATTCAAATTAAATTTACCACCATTTTAGTAATTAATATAGTTTAGCCTCAACGTAAAAAATCATACAGAGGGGAGATAAAAATATGAAATCTACTTTGTTTAGGTTGGTTGTAGGCACAGCTTTAGGACTAGGACCCGTGCAAGCAATGTACGATGCT
>JAFECQ010000011.1 GCA_018242065.1 Pseudomonadota bacterium
TCATTTCATATGAACCTATACAAAAATGTTTTCCTTCCTTGAATTGTTTTAACTTTCGTGTTAGCCCTTGACAGGGGTATGGAAAAGAGTATTCTGCCGTAAATTTTTGAAGTGGATTAAAGACAATGGCAAAGCAAAATACAATTTCGATTAAAATGGAAAGTACTGCAGGAACTGGTTTTTTCTATGTAAAGAAAAAAAATCCCCGTAAGCTCACTGAAAAGCTTGTCATGCGTAAATATGATCCTAAGGTACGTAAGCACGTTGAATTTAAAGAAACAAAAATAAAGTAAAATTTCTTTTTATTAAATATTCGAATCATTTATTTACAGAATTATGTTGATTTAATTGGTGTCCCTCTATACGTTGTAAGTATTTGAGGGCGATGGTGCTGTAATGAATCTATTTTTGTATATCATGACCGTATTTGTTTGGGGATCCACGTGGCTCGCTATTAATTATCAAATAGGTGCGGTTCCTACCGAAGTCTCAATTTTTTATCGTTTTTCCTTGGCCGCTTTTCTGATTTTCTGCTGGTGTTTTTTTAAGAGAACTCGTCTGAAATTCTCTTGGAAGACGCATTTGTTTTTTATAGCACAGGGATTATTTCAGTTCTCTTTAAATTATTTAGCGGCTTATGAAGCTTATCACTACATTCCTAGTGGTTTGAATGCTATAGGATTTTCAATGGTATTGGTATTTAACATTATAAACTCAGCCATTTTTTTTCGCACGCCTGTCACGGTTCCGATTTTTGTAGGAGCGACAAGCGGAATCGTGGGGATACTAACGATATTTTGGCCCGCGATTGCAACCTTAGATTTGACGAATGCAAGCCTCGTAGGGGTTATCTTAAGCATCACAGGAGGGCTATTATCTTCGTTTGGAAATATAATTTCGGTAAGAAACCAACAAAATAATATTCCGGTGACGGAAAGTAATGTGTATGGAATGGGATATGGGGCTTTGGCGCTATTGGCAGTAATATGGATAAAAGGACTTCCTTTTCAGTTTGACTTTTCTTTTCCCTATGTAAGCTCCCTACTGTACTTAGCTATCTTTGGTTCAATTGTAGCGTTTGGGTGTTATTTAACTTTATTGGGAAGAATAGGGGCGAGCAAAGCTTCTTATGCACTCGTCGTTGTCCCTGTCGTTGCTTTGATTTTATCTACTTTATTTGAAAACTTCGTTTGGGAATCTCGTATTTTCATAGGCGTTGCTCTTATTCTCTTAGGAAATATTATTATCTTGGCACGTAAACCCTCAAAAGAGGTAAAAAAAGAAGTTGTTCCTCTTTCAAATTTTAAGGAAGCCGCTTAGAAATCTATCTAAATGGGGGCTCATCAAAGCTACGGAGCTTGCGAGAGTGGACCACCACATCTCCTTTAGTGAGTTCTTCTTCAAGGATGCGGATTGTTTCAATACCAATGTGCATGTGTTGGCTAATACTCTGTTTATAAAAGTTATGTGCCATTCCGCGAAGTTTTAATTCTCCGTGGATTGGTTTATCTGAGATACAAAGAAGGGTTCCATAAGGAATGCGCATTCGAAACCCATTCGCAGCAATAGTTGCAGACTCCATGTCGAGTGCAATAGCGCGAGATTGACGAAAGCGTTGCATCATTTCCTCTGAGCGTAGTTCCCAATTACGATTATCTGTGGTGATAATCGTTCCCGTTCGCATGCGAGATTTTAGCTGTTGTCCTTCTTCTCCAGTTACATTTGCAACGGCTCGTTGAAGAGCAGTCTGAATTTCAGCAATTGGAGGTATGGGAACCCAAGCAGGAAGATCAGCGTTAAGGACATGATCCTCTCTTACATAGGCATGTGCTAAAACATAGTCTCCCAAACGTTGACTTCTTCTCAAGCCTGCACAGTGACCCAGCATAAGCCAACAATGAGGACGCAGCACGGCTAAATGATCCGTGATGGTTTTGGCATTGGTAGGACCAACGCCAATGTTAATAAAAGTGATACCTCGATTATCTTTCTTTTTTAAGTGATAGGCTGGCATTTGTGGAAGAATAGCAGGTCTTGCGCCAGTCTGCTCAGAAAATTTACGGCGGGGATTGGATGTGATATAATCTCCCGGTTCGACAAGAGCTATATATTCATCGCTTTCTTCTAAGCATTTATGGGCGTAAGCGATAAACTCATCCACGTATCGTTGATAGTTTGTGAGTAAGATAAAATGCTGAAAGTGTTTAGACGTCGTTCCACAATAATGATGTAAACGTCCAATAGAAAAGTCAACACGTTCAGCAGTGAAAAGTGAGAGAGGAAGAGGTTGGCCTTTTTTTATTTTATATGTTCCATTAACGATACTATCGTCAACAATGCTTAGATTAGGAAGAGCAAATGCGATGGGGCTTTGCCATAGCTTTTCAGGGTGTAAGGTTTCTGAATCCCATTCGTCAACGAAAGGCAACGGTATGGGCCAATCACTTTCCCCAACAATAACGGGTGTTTTATGATGATTGATGAGGAGTTCTATTTGCTTGCGATAATAAGAGTCAAAGAGGTCCGGCCGCGTGAGAGTCGTACCATAGATTCCTGCTTCAAGAACGGCTCCAAAAGCAATACGTTGATCTACGTTTAAATTATGGCTTGTAACATTGATACCAAGGTAGGGATAAGTGGCATTTGAGAGATTTGGAAGTTTTGAAGGAATTTTGCTTGAATGGGTGATGTCTAGAAAAGCCTCTCGAATGAGAGATACGTTTTTGTTATAAATTTCTGTAATGCGCGCGACGGCAGCATTAGGATCCGTAAACGTTTCAATCCCTGTGACGTTTCCGTGTCCCTCTATCGAATCTGACTTATGTCTTTTTGCCATTTTTTATTCCATTATTTCTCTGAAAGCTAGAGAAGTTAAGGATAAAAAACAAGAGTGAGTTAAAATTGAATGGTTCATTCTGGATAAGAACCGATAATCTTTCCACCTAATGTCATACATGCTGAAGAACTTTGGTATTTTTGTTTGAGAGCCTTTAAATTACGCTCGGCTGCATCTCGACTATTTGCTGTACCTATAGTTGTTTGTGGAGAGGCGCCCTTTTGAGCGTAATATTTAAATGTATACTTTGTAACATTTGTTGCAGTTAAACTTCCTGATGAGGAGGGGGCTTCATTCATGTAAGTTTCGTAACAAGGATAGGTGTCGTTTTGTGCAAAACCTATGTTAGAAGTGGTTATGAAGAGTAGGGAAAAACTGATAAATTTAAGAAATACAGTCATGACTAAACCTTTCCTTTTGCTCTAACTGCCTGCGAGTCAGCGTGTTCTTCTATGAATTCTATTATTTTTGTTGCAACATCGATCTGTGTTGCTTTTTCAATTCCCTCAAGCCCTGGTGATGAATTTACCTCCATGACAACGGGACCATGATGGGTTCTTAAGAGATCTACACCACAAACATTTAACCCCATTAGGGAGGCACTTCGAACAGCGATCGAGCGCTCTTCAGGTGTTATTTTTTCCTTTACAGCTGTTCCTCCGAGATGGAGATTTGAGCGGAAGTCTCCGGGAGGGCCAGTGCGTTTCATTGCAGCAATTACCTTGCCCCCCACAACAAGGCATCGAATATCTGAAGAATCAGCTTCTTTGATATATTCTTGGAGAAGGATGTTAACGTTAACTTTACGAAAAGCATCAATGACACTGCGAGCCGATGTATGGGTTTCTCCTAAAACAACGCCCAAGCCTTGCGTGCCTTCTAAAAGTTTTATGATAATGGGAGCTCCGCCCACCATTTCAATCATATCGTCTGTATACTTTGTGGAGTGGGCAAATGCAGTTACGGGTAAGCCAATTCCTTTCCTGGCTAGAATTTGCATCGCACGAAGCTTATCGCGAGAACGACCAATTGCGACAGATTCATTAAGGGGCCAGACCCCCATCATTTCGAGTTGGCGTAATACAGCAAGCCCATACATAGTAATTGAAGCACCGATTCGTGGAATCACAGCATCATATCCATCAAGAGAGTGTCCTTTGTATTTAATTTGCGGATGATGCGTTGCGATATTCATATAAACTTGAAGCGTATCGATGATGTCCAGTATGTGGCCGCGAGCTTCTGCCGCTTCGACAAGCCGTCGGTGAGAATAGAGTGTTGAATTTCGTGCCATCATTAGGATTTTCATATCTTGATTCTTTCAGAAAATATTTATTTTTTCGTTAACGGGTGCGGTGAGTTAAAATAAAAGAATGGCTTGGGTTGACCAACACATCTTTCTTCAAAGCAGAACGGCCAACAAGCATTCGAAAGCCCATTTCATCTCTATTGGCGAGAGAAATTTCGACAACAGATGAAAAGTTTCCCATTTTTAAAATGGTATGGATAATGAAGCGTCTTTGGCGATGTCCAGTTGAGCTTGTGATCCAACGATAATCCATAATCGGAGAGATGCAAGTATGGGTGATTGAATCGTTATCTTGAATGGGATGCACCTCAAATTGTACGCATTCTCTGCCCATGTAAGTAAAAGGTAAGACATCAAAGGCATGAAGAGCGGATGTTTTAGCTCCTGTATCAATTTTGACCTTGATCTGCTCAACGCCAAGTTCAGGTAACTCTGCCCATTCTCGCCATCCAGCAATCAATTTTGGTTTTGGGGTTTTCTTTTTCATGCTTCTTGAGGGATCATTCGTCCTAAGGGGCGCCCTCCGAAAATATGAACATGGTAATGTGGAACCTCTTGTCCACCATGCGTGCCATGATTCGAAAGAATTCGAAAACCTTCTTTCTGGAGCTCGAAGCATTGAATGACATGATGGATTGCTTTCGTGAAACCCACCATAAGTTCTGGAGAAGCCTTTTCAGAAAAATCAAAGAAAGAAATAAATTCTCCCTTAGGAATCACTAAAAGATGAACAGGAGCTTTGGGGTAGAGGTCATGAAAAGCAATTGCAAAATCATCTTCGTAAACAAAATTTGCTGGTATTTCTTTGCGAAGAATGCGAGCGAAAACATTATTTCTATCATATGCCATTGTGAAGGCTCCCTATTTCATACGGTGACAGATGAATTGGTCGTATGTTATTTTATATTATTAACACAATTTAGGAAAATGACCAATGATGGAAAACGAATCAGGTGCGTGGCAAGGAACGACTATCTTATCCGTTCGTAAGGGAAAAGAGGTTGTTATTGCGGGAGATGGGCAAGTGACCATGGGGAACTTGATTCTCAAGTCAAATGTTCGTAAAGTACGACGACTTGGTAAAGGTGATGTTATTGCTGGGTTTGCAGGCTCAACAGCAGATGCGTTAGCCCTTTTTGAGCGTCTTGAAACGAAACTTGAGCAAAACCCTCACCAATTAATTCGAGCGTGCGTCGACCTTGCCAAGGATTGGCGCAAAGATCGGTATTTAAGACGTCTTGATGCAATGATGGCGGTCGTTAATTCTACGTATTCGCTTATTCTAACAGGCACGGGGGATGTTCTCGAGCCTGAGGATGGCGTTATTGGTATTGGATCAGGGGGGCCTTATGCATTGGCTGCGGCACGTGCTTTAATTACCGTCGAGGAGCTGACGGCTGCAGAAATTGCTGAAAAAGCCCTTAATATTGCTGCTGATCTTTGTATTTATACAAATAGAAACATTGTTATTGAAAGTATTTAAGGTTGAGTGATGAAAGTATCCTATTTTACACCCAGAGAAATTGTTTCCGAACTTAATCGGTATATCGTAGGTCAAGAAGAAGCCAAGCGCGCAGTCGCAATTGCATTGCGGAATAGATGGCGGCGTTTACAGCTCGATGGCCAATTGCGAGAGGAAGTTCTTCCTAAGAACATCCTTATGATTGGGCCAACCGGTGTTGGAAAAACCGAGATAGCCCGCAGACTTGCGCGTCTTTCTGAGGCACCCTTTATTAAAGTTGAAGCAACAAAATTTACAGAAGTTGGATATGTTGGGCGTGACGTTGAGCAAATGATTCGTGATCTGGTCGAAATTTCGCTTAATCTAACACGAGCTAGATTACGGCGTGAAGTCCGAGCGAAAGCTGAAATTTTGGCTGAAGAGCGTGTTCTTGATGCACTTGTTGGTGAAAATGCTGGGGAAGAAACACGTCAGAAATTTCGAAAAAAATTACGTGAACATGCTTTAGATGATCGGGAAGTTGAAATCGAACTTCAAGATAGCACCAATCCTCAAATGCCTACCGTCGATATTCCGGGTATGCCGGGCGCTCAAATGGGAATGATAAATTTGAGTGATATTTTAGGACGTGTGTCACCTAACCGGACCATTGAAAGAAAGTTGCTTGTCCCCGAAGCTTTAGAAGCTCTTGTTACAGAGGAAGGTGATAAGTTATTGGATCAAGACAAAGTAGTTAGTGAAGCCCTTCGAAATGTAGAAGAAAACGGGATCGTTTTTATTGATGAGATCGATAAAATTTCAGCACGTTCAGAGGGAAGTGGGCCTGATGTGAGTCGAGAAGGTGTGCAACGGGACTTATTGCCCTTGTTAGAAGGGACAAATGTATTTACGAAACACGGAACGATAAAGACGGATCACATTCTCTTTATTGCGTCAGGGGCTTTTCATGTGGCGAAGCCTTCAGACTTACTTCCTGAATTACAGGGTCGTTTGCCGACGCGAGTTGAGCTCAAAGCATTAAGTGCGGATGACTTTGTTCGTATTTTGACCGAACCTGAGGCTAACCTTATTCGGCAATATCAGGCTCTTCTACAAACAGAAGGGGTTACTTTAATTTTTGAAGATAGCGCTATTCGTGAGATTGCAGATCTGGCTGCTGATGTGAATCAGAATGTGGAAAACATTGGTGCGCGGCGCTTACATACTGTTATTGAAAAATTGCTTGAAGATATCAGCTTTGATGCTTCAGACAAGAGCGGGGAAAAAGTAATCATAACCGCCGCACATGTCCGGGATACGGTTGGCAATCTTGCTAAAAATTCGGATTTATCGAAGTTTATACTTTAAAGGAGAAAAATTAGGATGTTTAAATGTAAAAGTATATTGTTTTTAAGTGCTTTTTCAATGGCTTGCGCAACCTCTACGTTTCATGCAAGTGCAATGGTCGTAGAGGAAGAAGTAACAACCGACAGAACACACGTAAGTAAAAACCATCGGCCTCGTGGGGACAAGGCAGCTCAAGCTTTAATTTTACATTGCGTAGGATTGCCCGATGATTGGGTTTTGAAGAACTACGTTCTCCCCACTGATGAAGGGGGATTAGGTGTAAGTGCCCATTATTACGTCCCGGGAGATGGACGAATTTTTCAATTGGTTGATGAAAGTAGAAGTGCTTTTCACGCGGGTGTGAGTGAATGGCGAGGATTAGCGGCAAAAAATGGACTCAAAGGACTAAATGACATTTCTGTCGGTATTGAGTTTCAAACGCTTGGGTATGCGCAGTTGCCGAAAGAAGGATACTATCCCTATCACTTTACACCATTTACAGAGGAACAAATCAACCCGGGAATTTTGTTAAGTCAGCAAATAATGGAAAGACACGGCATTGCACCGGAAAATGTTGTGTGGCACTCAGATGTGACACCGCGTAAAACAGACCCAGGTCCTCTTTTTCCCGTAGAGGCATTTGCGAAAGCTGGGGTAGGTGTTTGGCCCTCGTCAGACCGTTTTGAGGATGCTTTGTTAGATACATCTATCAGTGCGGTGCAGGCGCAGCTAAGAGATTGGGGATACCCTATTGTAACTCCAACAGGCGTATGGGATGAAGCAACCAAATTCGCTTTGCAAGCCCATTATATGCATTATTTACCTACGGTAGTTAAATGGGGTGACCATGAAGAAAAAACAACAGGTTCTGTTTTTGACGCCATCCCAGAATGGTCGGAGTTCCCATACGATAAGGATACGCTTTCTATATCCTTAACAAACTTAATTAAGGGTAATTATAGGTACGAATAGTTACCGTTGTAAGTCATCAATGAGGGTCTTCTTCGGAAGGCCCTCGAGACTACGATAGTTTGTGATATTTTCTAAAACACGCATAACGTAATTTCGGGTCTCGGCATAAGGAATCAGCTCTATCCAATCCACAATATCGATGGCGCCGCTACGTGGATCCCCAAAATCTTTCAACCATCGCTTAACAGGCGTTTCTCCAGCATTATAGGCAGCTGCAGCTAAGATATATGATTTATCAAAACGATTAAGAAGCTGCGAGAGGTGAGATGAACCAAGTACAAGATTGTGCTGAGGGTCCACTAGCTTTCGCTCGCTATGCTTTATTCCCAGTTGTTTAGCTTCTTTAGCAGCAGTTGCAGGCATGAGTTGCAACAGTCCAATGGCTCCTGCAGGGCTTTGAGCAGTTGGGTTAAAGCGACTTTCCTGATACGCAATAGCAAATACAAAAGCTTTTTCAGGTATTTCTTGACCTTTTTGTGGGATAGAAAAAATAGGGTAGGCTTTTTTAAGAGCGACAGGTTCGCTATAGCCTGCTTTTTTAGCTGCCCAAACGATATCATAAGGAGAGAGAGCGTGGGCAAGGTGAACGGCAAGTTCTCTTTCAACTTTTGTTTCAGCTTGGTTTGCGATATGAAGAAGGAACTTGCTGAGCTCATGATTTGCGCCTCCTCCCAAACCTTTTAAGATGTAAGCAGCTTTAACGATCTCTTTTTGATCAAAGCGGTTTTGTTCTGCTGCTGTGGCTTTGGGAGCTGCAGCAAGCGTTGGATGAGGTTTTTCCCGAAGCTTTACTGCCGCTAATTGTCCATAATAGGTTGTTTTGTATTTAGCCGCTTTTTTGTACCACTTAGCGGCGCTCTCAAAGTTCTCTTGGGCTTCGTACACCCGACCAGCCCAATAAGCGCCGCGGGATTTGCTGACAGCCCCTTTTACATTTGCACAAAGTGTTTCAAAGTGGGTATGTGCATCTTTGGGGCGCTTTAAAAACCGAAAGGCAAGCCAGCCTCTCAGCCATTCCGCATTGGCATAGTCTTCATTCCCGGGTTCAAGAGCGTGGTCGCTGAGAAGGTCGTAGGCCTTCTGATATTCTTGAAGAGCAATAAATTCACGCGCGATATAGTTTTTCTCTGTCCACCATTTTTGAGCATAGGCTGCACTAATGGGAGCCTGCATCAGAAGATTACATGCTTCCTCTATGTGATCTTGTTTGCGATGCCAATGGGTTAGCTCATATAAGAGACCTTCATCTTGCTGTTGTTTTGCTGAAAGGCCTTTCAATTTATTAAGAGCATCTGGTTGCCCTTTTAAAAAGGCAATGCGCACGTCCGCTATTTGCCGCACATTGATTGGAATATGGGGTAAGAGGCGCTTTGCAGCATCAGCATTGCCATCCCATAAAAGGAACTCTAGGCGAGCCAGGTGATCTTTCTCTTGAAGGAAGTGCCCAAACTTGCTGATAAATTTCGTTTCTTCTGCTTTCGTTAATTCCATCGTACGCCACGCAGAAACAATAATTTTTGCTGCTTTTGCTTTTTCTTTTAGCGCCATCAAAGTTTTCGCATAGATAAAAGCACCTGTCGGTGTTTGAGGCGTATTTTCTTCAAACCAAGTTATAATTTCCGTAGGAGAACCACTTTCAATGATCACGCTTTCTGCTTTTTTGCAAAGTTTTTCATGATGAGGCCAATGCGTATTGTGGGTCAAAAAAGTTATGATCTCTTTAGGTGTAAATTGAGTGGGATCTCTTAAGATACCCAACCAGCAGATTAATTTTTGAGAAACAGGGCATCCATCAGTTTCTACACGCTTTTGTTCATTAAGTTGGGATAGAAGTGCATTTTTACAATTTTTTAATTCTTGGTGAGCTGATTGTGCAGAAAGTGATGTTGAGATGCAGAGGCTAATGGAGAACGCCTTGTACAGTTTTTTAAAGAAAGGTATTGTCATCTTAATAGGTATCTCATTTAAAGGACATAAAATGTTTCATGGAATCTATACAGCCATCATTACACCATTCCGTAATGGAGAGGTAGATGAAAAAAGTTTAGAAGAATTAGTGGAGCTTCAGATAGCTGCTGGCGTGCAAGGAATTGTTACCTGCGGTACAACGGGGGAAGCCTTATTACTTTCGTGGGAAGAGCAAAAGCAGATTCTTGAGATGTGCGTGAGTCTTTGTAAAGATAGATGTCAGCTTATTGCGAGTACAGGCCATCCTTCGACGACAGAAACAATAACCTTAACACGTCAAGCAAAAGATCTTGGTGCAGATGGGGCTCTTGTGATTACACCTTGGTACGTAAAACCCTCTCAAGAAAGCCTTTATGAACACTATAAAAAAATAAGCGAGACAGTTGATCTTCCTATCATTATTTATAATAACCCAACGCGAACAGGCGTTGATATGTCCTTTGATACGTTAATGAGATTAGCATCTTGTAAGAATATTCAAGGTTATAAAGATTCGGCTTCCTGTGTTCAAAGAATCTCTCAATTAAAGCAATATTTGGGGTCTCGGTTAAGTCTTTTAGCTGGAAATGACGATCCTTTTGCAGCCCATTTAGGAATGGGAGGAGATGGTGGAATTCTTGTCGCGTCAAATGTAATTCCTGAACTGTGTGTTGAATTAATGAAAGCGTGGACAGAAGGTGATCTTCCTTTGTTTAGAGCAACATGGGAAAAAATATTTCCTCTTCTTTCTGTTTTAGCTTTAGAGAGTAATCCTGCACCTATTAAATATGCCATGCATCTTGTTCATGGTATTTCAGATGAGAGCCGTTTGCCCTTTTCTCCTCTTAAAACTTCTACAAAAGAAGCAATTGAAATTGCGTTGAACACACTTGGCTTATGGAAGCCTTTGGCTTCGGTGAGGGAGAGATGACACTTGAGAAAAAAACTGTTGCTGTAAATAAACGTGCTCGCTTTGATTACTTTATTGAAGAAAATATAGAAGCAGGCATCGTTCTTTATGGGAGTGAGGTTAAATCCTTGCGTCAAGGAAAAGGCAGCATTGCTGAATCTTATGCTTCTGATGAAGGAGATGAGCTTTTTCTGATCAACTCCTTTATCCCGGAATACAATGAAGCAAGCCGTTTTAATCATGAACCCAAACGACCGCGAAAACTACTCGTACGTCGGCGTGAACTCAATCGTCTTTTAGTTGAGATTCGTAAGAAAGGCATGACGCTTGTCCCTCTTTCTCTTTATTTTAATGCACGCGGGATTGCTAAAGTTGATCTTGGTCTTGCCTCTGGTAAGAAGAAGGCTGATAAACGCTCCACAGAAAAAGAGCGCGATTGGCAGCGCGAAAAGGGGCGATTGATGCGGTCAAAGGGGTAGGGGGTTATCAAAAATTTACAAACTCTCGTCGTTCCGGGAGTTAGAAACTCAATACGAATGTATGAGCTATAGAGTTTCTTACTACCCCACGAGGGTTTGGGGAAAAGTGAAGTAGTATATTTTTCTGGATTGCCGCGGTCACTTCGTTCCCTCGCAATGACGAAGCTGTTGTTTTAATTTATGTTTTTTGTACCGTCATTGCGAGCGGAGCGATCCAGACTTTTTTTCTTATTAAGTCTTTCTTAAGTTTATCTTCAGATGTTGCTTCATTTCCTTATTCTTTTTCAACCTCATCAAATTTTCCTCGGACACTACTGAGCATTCGCAAGGATGACAAAAAAAGAGCAAAGATGCTGACAAAAAATAGGCGAAGGTGGTGAGTAGATTATTTTAATTTCTCTCATGCACTTTAAGAGATGTGTCTACAGATTAGCCTTGCAGCTTGAGGGATCTTTCTTTATAATAAATCTAGACAATCTAGCTATTTTTATGGGGGAGTATATGGAGTGGCTTTTAGCTGATGCAAAAAATCGTTTGAGTGAAGTTGTTACTTTGGCTCTAACAGATGGGCCACAGAGGGTACGCCGTCGTAACCAAGCTGTTATCATATTATCTGAAGAAGAGTACCAACGTTTGATAGGCGTTCGTCCAAGTTTTAAGACATATTTAATGGAAGGTCCTTCATTCGAAGATTTAGACCTTACCCGGGATAAGAGTCCGAGTCGGGACATCGAATTATGAAACTCTTACTCGATACATGCATTCTATCCGAATTGCGCCATCCTAAAGGTAATCACTCTCTTAGGATGGTACTTGAGTCTTTTGAAGATGAGGAATTGTTTCTGAGTGTATTAACCATCGGTGAAATTGCAAAGGGAATCACTTTACTTCCTGAAAGTCGCAAAAAGCATGAACTTACCCATTGGCTAAATGAGTTGGAACATCAATTCTCTGACCGGATTTTGCCGATTGACCGCGGTATTGCTCTTATGTGGGGGGAATTAGTCGCTCGCGCAGCAATAAAGGGAAATACAATTCCAGCCTGCGATGGATTGATAGCTGCAACAGCCATGAGTCATGGATTGCATATCATGACACGTAATATAAAGCACTTCAAAGAAACGGGAGCCTTTATTTTTGATCCAGGAAGAGATTCCTAATATATAGCTTCGGCAATAAAATCGATTGTGTGGCCTTGGAGAATAATAGCTTTAAATATCACTCTTTCATTCTTCCTCGGTAAGCCTCATGGCGGTAGTGGGGGCTCCAAAAGGAGGTCCCATCCATTCGCTTACAGCTCGATCATTTTTAATTCGATAAACACGACCGTTGCTAGGATCTATAGCTAAGCTTCCTTTACTGAGCTTCTTATTGTAAAAATTATTTTTAGAATTTCCCCACACATCATTTTGAATAATCGTGAAATTCTTGATTCCAAAAGCTTTCATAAAACGAACATAATACTCAATATGAGCTTTAGAGCCACTTAAAACCGTGACCTTAAGTTCTTCAGGTTTTGTTGTTCCTGCTACCTTTTCCATAAATTCATGAAACCCTGTTTTGCTTTTCCCATCACTTTGGAGGTGAGCATCAAGATATCTTATGTTTTCTCCTGCGACATGTGCGAGACCACCTCTCTCGTCAGTAGGATTATGGATACCAATTGCAACACATTTCATAACATTGCCCGTAAAAAGTATCTTATCCTCGCTTATAGCGTAGCGATGCTGTGGGACGACTTTATATTCATGGGATAAAGCTTTATCACTAAAAGCAATGTTCATAGCCTTTAGTTTTTCAGGTTTTCTATAAATAGCATTAATGCCATCGCAACCTTTGAGCATTTCTTGCAAAGGGTGAGTAGCGGGTAAGTTTTTTATAACTGCAAAGGTTTCTTCTTCGCATACTTCCCCACCCCTGTAGGCGTCTTCCATCGCAGTATAGAGCGCAGTCCTGTTTTCAAGAGGAATAGGCCGATCGAGGGAAAAGTATTGTGGTGATGGAGTTGGGTAATGCGTGTCACTAATGACGGCGTCAGAGATGACTTCTGTGCTGTTTGTGAAGGATATGACAGAAAACTGATCTCTGCTATCTTCAAATGTAATGGATCGATTCGTCAGAGATGTACTATTCTCAGGTAGCGAGCTTGGAACTGTGGCTCCTACTTGCTGTGCAATCATTGTTAAAAACAGAACCGAAAACAGTATTCCGGTGGCGTTTCTGCTAAAGGTAAGTCGGGAGGTGCCACCATGAAAGACGAACTTCTCGGGTTGTGTTGTGTGTGTGTTTTTGCGTAGTGCCTACCAATTGTGGCTCTTCTTTCGTTCTCTGATTCACTTGAAAAGGCTTTGGCTACCTGTAGAATATTTAGGAAAAGAAAATTAATAAGAAGAGAATAAAGAAATATCTTTTTTGCCATGTACCAATCCTCTTATCACGTTAAAAAAATATTATAAATAAAATATACATCAAATTTTACTTCAAAATTTTTCTTAATCCAAATAATATCGCTTGTCAATATTTGACGTGGTAATTTTTACTCGTTTCTCGACATACGATGTGGTTGTTGTAAGTGGGAGTTTTCATAAAAAGTAATTTCAGGACAGATCGTTGTTTTTAAAACAAAATACAACAATAGGTCCAATACGAAAAAGAGCCTAGCACAAACAAGCTGTTTCTGGGTACAACCCAGTATTAATAAATTCAAAAAATAGTTTAGTAAGACTTTACCCTTATTTCTTCAGGGGCTCTTTTCTTTTAGAAGATAAAGACTTTTGAATCACATTAGAGGAAGACTCAATATTCTCACAGATCGAATTGCTGCCACAAAACCTACCTGGGGCGCAGGCACATTCATTAGGTGTCGTAAGACTGCATCCATTGCCGTCAGCTTCGATACAACTATATGGAGATGTACCATTTGGGCAGTTGTTTCCATACACAGAGCACTGGGGCGCAGAAGCAGTACCGTGACAGGCTACACTAGACCAATTATCCCCATAACATGTTCTACCATATTGACAAAGACAATTATCGGGTTGGGAGGTTTGCTTGTTTAAACATGAACTGCCAGGATTTTCAGCACAAGAATAAATCTGTTGTCCATTTGGACTGCATTGACAAGCATTTTGAGCATATGAAGGATCATTAAGACCAAGAATTATGGTAAGCCATAAGAAGGTTAAAGCACACTTTTTCATTAATTATCTCTTTAGTTGAAGTTGAGCTAAGAAAATTTTTCCCTATAACGATAAAATATAAGAAAAATTTTAAACTTTCAACTTAAAAAATATTTCTCTTAGACGCGATCTTTGAAGAATAATCTTCGATTTTAGAGGGGCGCTCGACTATTTAACTTCTTTTGATTTTTTCTGTAAGACTCTATTATTGGAAGGTGGAATAGCACATTCTACAGAAATTGTTCCTCCAGGTGTAAAAACTGGAGCGCCCTCAACAAAAACCTGCGTGCTACATTCATTAAGGCAAGATGTTAAGCTCGTCCCATAAGGGCATCCCGTGTCCTGACAGGGAGCACACTCGGTATTACAATAATCCGATGTCATTGAAAGATTGCCGACAGGAAGACCGCTGTATTCTGAAGGGAATGTAATGCTACCGGTACTTGAAACAGGCAAATAAGTATCTCCCAGTTGCATTTGCATGTCTGTAAATTCTAATCCACAGATACCAGTTGGACTACTAGAAGCTCCTGGTCCGGGAATAAGTGTCATTGTTTGGGAAAAGGCTGAAGTAGAAAAGGTCAACCCTAGAAAACAAAAAATGTATCTCACAGCTTTTTTAGATATTATTTTCATGCTATTTCTCCCTTAATTTATTATATGTTTGCATAAATGTATTTATAAAACCTTAAAGCGCCGCATTTTTGCTGATTCAGCCACGGAGCTAATCAAAAAATAAAGTCGTCTGTTTCAAAAAAGTCGCTTTTTCTTCATAATTTAACAATTTTTTAAAGAAGTATTTGACTTTTGTTAATGAATCAGCGTTTAAGATGACAGTCATTAAATCGTTTTTAGAGTAAGGACGTAATGTCATTTGAAAAGTTAGGATTAAACACTAAAACCTTACAAGCCATCGCGGATGTAGGATATACGACTCCAACCCCTATTCAAGAAATCGCCATTCCCCTTCTTTTAGAAGGGCGTGATATTATTGCGTTAGCACAAACAGGCTCAGGTAAAACAGCGTCTTTTATTCTTCCACTCTTAGATTTACTCACGAGGGGTAGAGCAAAAGCTCGTATGCCACGTTCTTTAATCGTTGAACCTACGCGTGAGCTCGCGGCACAAGTGGCCGAAGATTTTGCAATCTATGGAAAACATCATAATTTTACGGTTGCTCTTTTAATAGGTGGGGAGTCGTTTGCCGACCAGGAAAAAAAGCTGCTTAAGGGAGTCGATGTTTTAATTGTGACGCCTGGACGGCTGTTGGATCTCTATGAGCGAGGCAAGATTCTTTTGAATGATGTTAAGATGTTCGTCATTGATGAGGCTGATCGCATGATGGATATGGGGTTTATTCCTGATATCGAACGCATCGCTTCTCTTCTTCCTCCTCACCAAACGGCTCTATTTTCAGCAACCATGCCACCTCCGATTCGTCATTTGACACAGCAATTTTTAAAACAACCTGAAGAAATATCGATTTCTCATTCGACAAAAGCTGCAGCAAGCATTGAACAATATATTGTTCGCGTTTTGGAGAAAGATAAACGAAATGCTTTGAGAACCCTTTTAAAACAGCAAAATCTTCACCAGGTGATTGTATTCTGTAATCGTAAGAAGGAAGTGGATGTTGTTTGTAGCTCCATGCGCACCCACGGATTCAATGTAGGGGCTCTCCATGGGGATATAAGCCAGAGCGCACGTAACGATACGCTAAAGGCCTTTAAAGAAGGTAAAATCGATCTTTTAATTGCAAGCGATGTGGCTGCACGAGGATTAGATGTGGAAGATCTACCTGGTGTTGTTAATTTTCACGTTCCAACGAATCCAGAAGACTATATTCATCGTGTAGGACGTACGGGAAGAGCAGGTAAAGAAGGAAAAGCATTTACGCTGGTCTCTCCCCATGAAGAAAAGCATCTCGCCTTAATCTTTAAAACACTCAACAAAACAATTGATGAATATTCATTAGGTCTTGAAGTCAAAGCACAGGAAAAGAAAGTGAAACCATCGCCCCAGCCAAAGAAACCGGCTCCACCAACAAAAACTGTTACGCAGCGACATGAACCTCAACCTCAACCTCAACAGGTTGAAGAGGGATTTGGAGATCATGTTCCTGCATTTATGCAGGTGAAATAAAGCTACATTTTTTAATTTAATTATTAACTTCTTCTTAAGGAATGAGAGTTAAATTAGGACTCAAGCCTTTAGGGCCTTAGCAAAGCAATTAAAAGGAAAAATAATGAATATTCTTGTATTCGGTATTTTTTTGACTGCATTCACAGTTGAACAAACATATGCTCAATCAACAGCAAAAGGAGCTCTAAGTAGCTCACCTGTACAACCTGCTGCTCAAGACTGTCAAACATGTGTAACAAACGCAATAGATGCCTGCCAAAGTTTTGGCGCATATAATCAATTGCAGTATCCATGTTATTCTTATTATATCAAAACGTATTGCCACAAATGTGGAGGCAATGTTAACCCTAATGAACCTATGATATCTTTAAGTGCGGCTACAATCTGGGAAAATTGTATTAATCAGAATCAATGTTATTCATCCACGATCCCGCAGTGCAAAGAATGCGTTGCACCCGATGCTCTTGTGTGCGGCCCTAACCCAATTAATTCAGAAAGTGATGCCCAAAAGTTTTGCCCAGATCTTTGCAAGGTTTATCAGAACGGTCAAGGTCGTCAATATCTTTGGGATTCAAACCACATTAATAAATCTTCTAGTGGATCTTCTAAAGGTTATGCCAAAGGTGTGTTGAGCTGCGCAGACAATGCCCCAAATTGTGGGTGTAGTTTAAGTAATTCTTCTGCTTGTAATTGCTATGTACATTTCCATGGAGAAAAATAGCTCTCGGGAGAGGTATGTTTTCAGGTTTGAGACTAGCTATGTCTAATAGATTCGTCTATAATTCCACTTAATTAAAAAAAGAACAGGGGTTTCGATGAAAAAGGCATTTATATTTCTATTAGGTTTTACAGTTATATTTTCTTTTAATCGGCTGTATGCCCAAAATACAAATCCCATGCCACCCTGTAGTTGCATTACTTCGGATGGCAAAAAATATCAGATTTATTGTCAGGAGGCTACTGATAGTACCTGTTATCATGATTGTGATTGTACTGCAGGTAGAAGATGCTCTGGCAGAGAAGGCAATCAGGGATATTGTCGAGGCTATGCGTGGGATCTTCCTGACTGTGAAATTGGTTCTTATTTTTGTGTGGACAGCGGCGCTGGATACAACAGCTTATCTGCGTGTAAGGAACAGGGAAAGTGTGATTTCGATAGTTCAGAAGCTAACTGCGATTGCTCTTGGGGTCGCGGCTGTGAGGGGAACGGCGTGTGCAATAATATGCCTACTCTCCTCCATAAAGATAGCACCAAAAAGCCTGTAAAATAGAACCTGAAGCTCTAAAGATAGATTAAAGCTAAGAGCGCGAGAGAGGATAAAAAAGTGCCAGCAATAGAGATGGACCTCTGTGTATTTCCAAGAGAAAACTTAAACTTCTGTCAGATCTGTGTTGGTCAAGCGTGAATCTTTAAGGATCAAACACTTAAGCATTTATTTCCTCTTTTTTTTCTATTTTATATCTTTTTGAAGATGAGATTTAACAGTATTACTTTTAAGATTACCCACCGCAGGTTGGACACTAAAGCCCGGCACAGGAGATTCAATACTATTAACCTGGAAACCTTCTGAACCCATATAAGCGCACACAATAGTCGTACCGTAATAAGAGAGATAACCATTTGTCTGGTTCATGCAATTTTGCCAGTTTTGTACTTCTAACTGACCGCTGGGGCACTTGCAGTACATAATCGATACACCGGACATAGTGTCACAGGAAGAACATATAGTATTATAGGCTGGATAAGCTGCAGTAGGATTATTAACAGTAGGACAGCGTGGTTTACCCTCATCGTAGGATCCACAACTAAAGCTCTTTACTAAAGGATTGATAATGGTAAACAACGATAAAGTTAGTATTGTTAAAGAAGTAATATGCATGTTTTTTTTCCTTATTTAGATGTTATTTATTTCTTTCATTTTATCATTACGATCTGCTTTGCAGAGGTTTTGGTGGTTTGCAATCGGTGGGAAAGGTATAATTTTGACTCGTATTAGCACAACACTCTCCTGGGCTGCTTTGTTGACTGGCGTACGCGCCATTACTCATGCATGGATAGCCAGTTGCATTAGGACCGGTACCATACGGGGTTTCATATCCATCACAACATGCGTAATTATCTTTACTAATCTCGTAACACGCACATTGTGCGCGAAGGCCAGAGTTGGAGCTTAGGATGATCATGCTGAATGCAACAAATGATATGGTTTGTGTTAGCTTTTTTGATATAAGAGCCTCCATCCTTTATAGTATTTATTAAAACTCTTAGATGATCATCTTATAATAAAATTAAAATTTTGTTAATCAAAAACACTTAGATTCATAGGTGGCAATAAGTCAAAAGTAGAGTCAGTATAGAATTCTCTTAACTCTTTCCTAAGAATTTTATGAAAGAGTAGAGATAGATGAAATTTATAAGAGATCCCTATGATGAGACATGCATCCATCTTTCTTTTATGGTTGAGCATTCTAGTGTTTGCCGAAGCAGTCTGTGCTCAAACTTACTGCCCTTCTGTAGATCAAATCCAGTGGATGCTTGATAAGAATAATAAATGGTATGTAACGCCTCCACAAGGATGGCAGTCTGTTCCAAAGAAAATAGATAACAAAGGAAATCTTCCTATAGTTACCACAGCTTTCGAAGACAATGCTATAGAACTCGAGCCTACCCGTTCTCGCATCTATAGCCTAGAATGTGTGTATTCTTTTGAATCCTACGACACATATTTGAGTTTATTTTTCAACATTCCTGTGACGCAAGGGGAAACTTGTACATTCCTCTCGGGTAAAATCGGCGTCATCTGTTCTGCATCTAGCAAATAAAAGATAAATGTAAAGGCATAACAATAGGGTCACACTGAATGCGGTTAGTCATATGTGACAACTATGCATTCATGCAGCATAGGTAAAAGAATAGGCTATAACCTGAAATATGGACTAATTTTTTCGACATATATCTCTCCTGTTTTGATTATGTTGTTTTTAGATTCTTTGGAATTCCTAGATGATTATTCTACAAAAAATATTAATATTACATTCATAAAAGAAATGAAATCTTTTTGAGAGATGGTTGTAATCTTTATTGATTTATGCTTATCTTGAAAATTCTCTTGAGAGAGAATAAATATTCTCACTGATATAATAAAGGATGTTATTTATAGGGCTGATTAATGTTAAAAATTAGATTGTTAAATACAGTATATTTTGTTTTGTTTCTAGTATTTTTTAGAGCGGTTGATGTCTGGGGAATGGATGATAGATCTCTTACCGCTAGCTCCCCACGACGATTGTCGGTTGGTGATATACCTGATTCTACAAAGTTAAAAAAACGAAGGCAGCGTTCTACCTCGTCTAAGCCCCAAATTAAAAGATCTGCAAGTCCCGTTTATGACCGAGCTGAAGTCTTACCACCACATATTTATGCTTTGCGAGAAACGCAACGTGAGGTTGTGGAGCTTATTTTTGATCACGTTGAGAGCCATATTCCTCACAATGATGAAGGGGTGACGCGATGGTTTCTGACAGGTCCATATGAAGCTTATTGCGATAAGCTCTTGGGGATTTTAACTCGTTTTAATGATTCGGATGAAAGAAGTTATGTTCTTGGACTCATTAATGAGGAGACCGATCAGATTAAGAAGGATTACGGGAAATTATCTGACTGTTGTGATGCTGTACGCGATTTATCAAGTTTATCACTTGAAGAAAAGCCGATTTTACTTAGATTAGCTAAAGACTGGAAAGCTAAACATCCTTTTGTTCCTTTTGATTTAAGAAATTCTCTCAAATTTCTGCAGAGTGCTCCAGTTTTATGGATGAATTTTTATGATGTTCTGGAGGCTCAATTTTGTGGCGAGAGTTATTCTCGTTGGCAAACTTCTCAAGCGGAAAAATTGCTTAATGAAGCATCCATTCCTTTCGTTATTCCAGTTGTTCAAGAATGTATGCGTGAATGGAAAGATTTGGACGTTGATGTTCCTTTTCATATTAGACTTATCCATTTAATTCATATTTTTTCAAAAATGCATGATAGTCAAAGAGAGTATAAAGAAAAGTTATTTGGAATTTTAATACATACGCAAAGTAGAAGGGAACGATCTTACACTTGGACTGAGTTTTATAATTGTGCTCTTAATCAAACAATCCAATCGGCAAATTTTAAGCAAGTGATTGATATGACCATAGCCATTCAGCAACTTATGCCTGAAGTAGAAATGGGAGGTAACTGTCCCAATGTTCGAAAATTTTTGTATATAATGAACCAGCTCCAGAATCAGCAGGGAATGATGGGGATAGAACTTTATACCGCCTTAAATGAGACAAAAGAATGCAAGCGGCAAAGATTTTTGGACGCAGTGTATGAGTATGCGTTAGATGGATCACCCGAAAGTTCAAAAACTCCCGTTAGCTCTCGTGTGCAGAAACTAGAACTCTTTGCGAATTTAAAAAAGATGAAAGAAGATAAGGAGAGAGCTGATTTAGAGTTGGTTTATGCTGATTGTGAAGATGCCGCCACGAAAAATTAAGCTTTCTTATCTTTAAGCTGAGGCAAAGTGGCTATTCCCTTTCTATAAGGACGTATTTCTTTTTTATTTACAACAAACGGAGTGTTTGACGTTTCAGGAGTGCCATTTAAAAACAGGGGAGCCTGATTTAAAATGTACACTCCTGAAGTCTTTTCAGGTCATTCTATAAAATACCCCATTCGTCAGCCATTTCTATTGCTTTATCTATATCTCTTGCTCCAAATGGGCCTTCTAGAGTAGGAGCATTTAAAAATCTTCTAAAAGCAGCACGAATCGAAGCTTTTGTTGGTTCTACAGGAAGCTTTATAAGCTCATTAAGTTTCTCTTCGATAAATTTCTCTTTTGGCAATATTGCTGGAGCGTCTTTTTCTAGCACATCACGCATGTAATCATGAAAATCACGAGAAGCTCCATCTAGGCAATAGCTAGGGGCAGCCATGGTTTTGTTAAAGTAGCGTTTTAAAGACTCGTCTCCTCGCTTTTTTGCTGTTATGTAACTCTGAACAATTGAATTATGGATGTTGTTAAGGCGGTGCTGGGCCGAAACTCTATCATAGTCGTACCTGTTATTAGGATCACTGAAACTTAGATGGACCATGTGCGAGGTAAGGTTTAGTTCATTATAAATGCCTCGTGCAGCTTGCTCTAATAGAGCTGGTCGCATCTCAAATAATCTTTTAACATCATTAATTAAAGAAACTGCACGATAAAGTGTTGGACATAGTCGTTTAACGTCAACTAACATCTCATCAAAAATTCTTATATCATCGGGATTGGGGTCTCGTAGATAAAAACGCTGGATTCCTTCGTCCATAACTTCGGTTTGAACTGCTTCTACTTTGCCACCTATAAATTTCAATAATTTTTCAAAAGTTTTAGGAGCAGCAACTGCAGCTTTGGTTCCATAAAGGCCATCTTCTCTAATTTCAAAGGCCGTATACCCTTTATCCCAATGCTCAAATATAGTTCTTCTTATCATACCCTGATTATGAACTTTGATACCTTCCAGATATACAATTTTAGGAAGAGTACAGATTGCCATAGTTTCAAGAGCGTTTTCTAATTCTTTAGCAATAGGCGTATCTCCTCCAAAAGCTTTAGAAAGATGTGTATAAATGAAGGTAGGAGTTTTTTTGGGCGCAGCGATGTTTTCTCCTGCTGCAATCCTATCTTCAAGTTGCCTTACCTTTCTATTATATTCTGCTTCAGCTGCAATTTGAGTAATATACCGACCTTTTCTTTGCTCTTCTGCCTGATATCCTTCAATGAATGCAAACTTATTAGCATCATCATCATACCCGACTAAGTCATGTAACTCTTTTCGTAGGGCAATTCCTTCAGGAAATAGAATTCTATCTATATTTTTCAGCTCCTCACCAATGGCTATCAAGGCTCCACCAGTTGCTTCCCTGCCTCTAAATTGTGCAAAAGGATCTTGAAACTCTGTGGCTGGAACGACATGGCGATGAAGTCTGGTTTCCAAACGATCAAAATGTCCATTAGAGTATAAAAGATTAATTTGATTCGCAGCCCCTGGAGTAATGTAACTTTGAGCAAGCTCTAAATTGTGAGGTGCATCTATTACGGGTTGATAGATGTTTAAGTTACAATTCAGAATGTCTGCAATAACAGTAACAATAAATTCTTTTCTTCTTTCTCTGATATTTGCCAAGATATCTCCTCGTGGAGGTATTTGGGTAGTAATATAATCTAGAAGAAGCCTATCGTTCCTAAATACGTTGTTTAGATTAGCTCTGTGTTGTGCTAAATCTTCTTTTGCAAGATGAAGAAAAAATAGACCTTCAGAAACAGTTAATCCTGCTCCAGGAAGCTCTTCTGGTAGGTCTATAAATAGTTCTTCCCTTAAATCATTAGCTTGAAGAGCTTCTCTTCCTCCTGGGATACCTCTTTTCAAAAAAGCATTAAAAGTTTTTACCCATGAATTTACCTCCTCCTCTTTAGCAATTACTTGCTCTTGGAAGTGCATAATTTCTTTATTACCTCTTAAAAATTCAGGAAACTTACCCTCTCGAAGATCTGCAATAAGTTTTTCAGCTATTATTTCTCTACGACGAGCTGCTCCAGGTGCTTCTGGTGCTAAAGAGGCTTCAATTAACTCTACAACTCTTTTAGGCGTAAGGTTGAGGGCATAATATCCACTTAGTTCGTGTCGTGGCATCAAGTGTTGATAGTAAGGCACTCTAACAGGGTTACCTGGTCGTTGGAAAGTATAGGTTAAATCTTCATCAGAGTAGTGTTCACCCAGCAGTGATGACAGATCATTATCATTAGCTAAATCTGCCCACGCGTTTGCGATGATGTTTTCCATATTAGGATTAAGTTTCTTGAGTGTATCCGCCAATTCTTGAGCTTCTGCTGTGGGCTTTGCAACAATTGTCTTTTGGTTTAGAGCAGTTTCTATTGGCTTTCCTGTGATGCGAGCAACAACCCATCTTTTAGTGTCGGGGTCTACTCTATCCCAGTCCGGATATTTATTACTTGTCATAAGAAAATTTACGATCTCTTCATCAGAAACGTGTGGAGGGAGGCCTGCTTTTATTTTAATAAAAGCATCAGGATAATCTTTTTGGCTTAGGAAAACCTCTAGATCTTTTCTCCTCGCTGTTTTTGTAATTTTAGCAACAACCCACGTTTTGTCCTCAGGATTTACTCTGTCCCAGTTCGGATATTTATTACTTGTCATAAGAAAATTTACGATCTCTTCATCAGAAACGTGTGGAGGGAGGCCTGTTTTTATTTTAATAAAAGCATCAGGATAATCTTTTTGGCTTAGGAAAATCACTAAATCCTTTCTCCTCGCTGTTTTTGTAATTTTAGTAACAACCCACGTTTTGTCCTCAGGATTTACTCTATCCCAGTTCGGATATTTATTGCTTGTCATAAGAAAATTTACGATCTCTTCATCAGAAACGTGTGGAGGGAGGCCTGCTTTTATTTGAATAAAAGCACCAGGATAATCATTCTGATCTAGAAAGACTTTTAACATTCCTCTTTCTGCGGTTAGGTGCATTTTTGCTTTAAGAGGTACTGTCCTCGTGCTCTTTATCATATCATCTGCTGGCATGCTCATGGCAGGCGAATTGAGAATTGCGGAAGTTGATAAGAAGGACAACAAAATTGAAATATGAAACTTCATAAAAACACCTAATACCTAATATATATATAACCACTATGCTTAATATAGTTACACTACTTTAAATTGCAATAAAAAACATTGCCTTAAGAAAAGAAACAGCCTACATCGCAATTCGTTGTTTTATACAGGATTCAGCCTTTTAAAAGATCTTGAAGTGCTCTTTGTTCATGGGATTGTTGCAATCTGAAAGGATGATTTTATACGTTTGAGCTTATATCTTGATTTATCCACTGTTTAACCATAAGCAATTTGATTGATATACTTCGGTTTTACAACCCTCAATATGCAAGTTTGGATATTCGGGACAAGAGAATGAGCTGTCTTATTGGTAACTTAAGAGACTATTTGATACACCAGGAGAAAACGTTTTAAAAATAGAGTGGCTAATTTAAAATGCTTTTTCTTAATCAAACTTTATCTTTAACTTAAATGCCTAATATGCCAGTCGCTTCTATTTTTTACATTTCAAATTTCAATATTGGTTCGAAATTTTTAGGGTCGGCGTCTTCATCTTTTGTTCCATAAAGACCATCTGGCTTGATTTCAAAGGCCATGTATTCCCTCTCCCAATGCTCAAGTATGGTTTCCCTTACTTTACGCTGATTATGGATTCTAAGGCCTGCTGGATAAGTAATTTTAGGAAAACCACATAGCTCGAGCTTCTCATCGAGAGCGCTTTCTATCTCTGCTGGATCTATTTTTATTTTGGATTTAGAGAGGTGAGTAAAAATATAAGAAGAAACTATTCTGGACTTGCAATATATTTCTGCTGCCGTAATATTATCTTCAAGAACTTTTACTCTTTTGTTATATTCAGCTTCAGCTGCGGCTCGAGTAACATCATGACCCTTTACCCTCTCATCTTCCTGATATCCTTCAATGAAGGCATCTTTTTTTTCGCCAGCATATCCGGTTAAGTTATGCAACTCTGTCCGTAGATTATTCAAGTTATTAGTTAAATTGTTACGTATGTTTTGTAGTGCCTCACCGATGACTACTACGGTTCCCTCACTGGCCTCCCTACCTTTAAATTGAGCAAAAGGATCCTGAAATTCAGTGGGTGGAACGACATGGCGATGAAGCTTGGTTTCCAAACGATCAAAATGCCCATTAGTGTACAAGAGATTAAGTTGTTTTACAGCCCCTGGGGTAACGTAACTGTGAACAAGCTCTAAATCGTGAGGTGTATCTTTTGCCGGTTGATAGATATTTAGGTTAAAATTCATAATGTTTGCAATAACAGTAACAATAAATTCTTTTCTTTTTTCTTTGATGCCTCTGAAAATATCTTCCCGAGGAGATATTTGAGCAGTAATATAATCTAAAAGAAGCCTATCATTCATAAACACGGCGTTTAGCTTGGCCCTGTGTTGAGCCAACTCTTCTTTTGCGAGATGAAGAAAGTATAGACCTTCAGAAACGGTTAATCTTGCTTCAGGAAGCTCTTCTGGAAGATTTATAAATAATTCTTCCGTTAAATCATTAGCTTGAAGAGCTTCTTTTCCTGGGACGCCGATTCCTCTTCCCAAAAAAGCATTAAAAGTTTTTACCCATCTGGCTACCTCCGTTTCTTTAGCAATTACTTGCTCCTGGAGATGCACAATTTCTTTATTATTTCTTAATAAGGCAGGAAGCTTATTCCCCCTGAGATCTGCGTTGAACCCTTCAGCTATCATCTCCTTATAACGAGTTGGTCCAGGTGTCCCCAATAAGGCTGCTTCTAATTGTAGCAGAACTCTTTTAGGAGTAAGGCCGAGAGCATAATATCCATTTAGTTCATGTGGAGGCATAAGATGCTTATAGAAAAGCGCTCTAACAGGATTACCTGGTTGTTGGAAAGTATAGGTTAGATCTTCATCAGAATATTGATCACCCAGCATTAATGCTGGGTCTTGATCTTTCATCACATCTGCCCAAGCAGCTGCGAGGTGGTCTTCCATGTCAGGATTAAGTTTTTTGAGTGTAACTGCCAACTCTTCAGTTTTTCCTGCAGGTTTCGTAACATCCTCTCGTCGATCTAGATCAGTTGGTATGGGCTTCCCAGTGATTCTAAAACAAACCCAAGCTTTATCCTCAGGATCTAGTATATCCCATTCCTGATACTTATTACTCTTCATAAGAAAGTTTATAATCTCTGCATCGGAACAAGTGAGAGTTGCCCTTAATGATTTAAAAGCTGCGGGGTAATTTTGTTTATTTAGAAAATACTCTAGGCTCATTCTCTTCTCTGATTTTCCTGTAATGTTACTAGCAACCCAAGCTTTAGCTTCAGGAGCTAATTTATCCCATTCCGGGTGCTTATTACTCTTCATAAGAAAATCTACAATCTCTATATCCGGACAGGTTGCAGGAATGGTAGCTCTCAGTGATCTAAAAGCAGTTGGATAATCTTGCTTGCTTAGAAAATCTTCTAAGTCTTTTCTTCTTTCTGTTGTTAAGTCCTCTTTAATTTTAGGACGGATTGTCGGTGTATTCTCTCTTACATCGTCGCGCCCCATGCTCAAGGCGGGAGAACTGATAATTGCGGAAGTTGATAAGAAGCACAACAAAATTGGAGCATAAAATTTCATAATAATACCCTATAGAACTATAATCGCTACCCAAGATATAGTAACTCTACTTTAGTTTGCAATAGAAGAAAGTCTTTTTTAAGGAAAAAGTCTCTTGCATTGCGATTCATCGTTTTATACAGGATTCAGTCGTTTTAAAAGATCTCGAAGTGCCCTTTGTTCATTGGGTTGTTTGCTCTATCCTGTACGAGATTTTGAGCATTAAGAACTTCTCCATGCCAAGGACATGCATCTTCGGCAAGGCAAACGAAAGCTTCAGTAATATCATCTGGCAAATGGAGGGTCGTAGGATCTTGTCCAGGCATCCATTCTGCACACATATCCGTATTGACTGAACCTGGATCGATTAGGTTGACTTTAAAGCCAAGGTTCTTGACTTCTGCTGCATAGGTTTTTGCCATCATTTCAAGAGCAGCTTTACTAACGCCATAGACACCCCAATAAGGGGTCGGGTTTTTTGCAACTTCGCTTGTGACAAAGATAATACGCGCATTTTGTGATGTCATCAGAAGTGGTTCAAAGGCTTTTAAAAGGTGCCAATTGGCATGAAGATTTGTTGTCATGATGCGATGCCAAGAGGTTGGCGTTATATGCGTCATAGGTGTAAGACCGCCAAGAATGGCTGCATTTCCAATTAAAATATCCAAGCGCCCAAACCGCTCAGCGATTGATTTTGCGAAATCATCAATGCGCGGTAAGTCAGTCAAATCGAAAGGGACGAGAACCGCTGGTGGTCCATACTTTTGCATTTCATCATCTATACGCTCAAGATCAGCAGATGAGCGAGCAACGAGGATCAATTGAGCTCCCTCTTGTGCAAAGCGTTTGGCGACGGCTGCTCCAATTCCACGAGAAGCGCCTGTAATGAGGGCAATTTTATTCTGGAGTCTGTGTGTCATCTTTTTCAATAAGCATTTCTAAGCCGCCTGTAGTGGGTGGAGGTGTTTTTTTAGGAGAGGTTGGTTTTAAAGTTGAAAGGTTTTTAACTGTTTCATCAAGATTAGGAAGTGCATTCTCAAGAAGATCTTTGGCATCTAAGGGGTTAATTTTGGTGGCTCCTTTCAGATCTTGAGGAAGATAGCCTTTGGGAATAAAGCGTTTAAGTTCGAGAGCTCCTTGTGCAATCAAGGGAATAAGGCGCGCAGTCTTAACACTTGGAGGAACTTCATCTGCGGGATAAAAAGAGTTCATAACAAGATAAATAATACATATAACAAGTACGCCACGCACAAATCCAAAGACAAGTCCTAAAGAACGATCTAGGCCACCAAAGATGCTCCCTTTGACACTTGATGAGATCAATCGACTGATAAGAATAAAAACGCCTAGAGAAAGAAGAAAAAGGATGCCTGCCACAACCGCATCAGCAATCATCAGATTCTGGATGTATTGACGACCCAAGGGACGAAATAGAGGAAGTCCATAAAAAACAACGACGAATGCACCGATCCATCCAGCTATTCCTAAGATTTCGCGTGTCGCTCCTCTTAGAACGCCGATCAAAACCGAAAGTCCAATAACGGCAATGATAGCAAGGTCAATCATGTTAAAAGTTTGTGAAACCACTTTTATGCTCCATAGGCCCTACGAGATTTAGGCTTTGCCTCACAATAATTAGCCAGTTCTGCAATATGTGCAAGGGGAATAAGTGCCATTTCAGGAAAGTTGAAAGGCTTTGTGGGCTTAGGAATAAATGCCGTTTTAAAGCCAAGCTTAAAAGCTTCTTTAAGTCGAGCTTCTTGTTGACTGATGGGTCGTATTTCTCCTGAAAGCCCAACCTCACCAAAGAAAATGGCATCATTTGGAAGAGATGTATTCGCAAGAGAAGATAAAAGAGAAGCGGCTACGGCAAGATCGGCTGCAGGCTCAGAGATTCTAAGACCACCCGCAACATTTAAGAAAACATCTCGATTCCCGCACACAAGTCCGCACCGAGCTTCAAGAACGGCGAGGATCATTGAAAGACGTCCTGAATCCCACCCCACCACAGCACGTCTTGGTGTCGCTAGGGATGAGGTTGTGATTAAGCTTTGAATTTCGACCAGAAGGGGGCGGGTGCCCTCAATTCCTGCAAAAACACATGAACCTGTTACATCTTCCGTTCGATGAGGCAGAAAGAGAGCAGAGGGGTTTGATACTTCCTGCAGTCCCTTATCCGTCATTTCAAAAACACCGATTTCATCAGTTGGACCAAAACGATTTTTGACAGAACGAAGGATTCGAAAATGATGACCTCTTTCACCTTCAAAATACAACACTGTATCAACCATATGTTCCAGAACGCGTGGTCCAGCAATTAAGCCTTCTTTCGTCACATGGCCAACGATAATGATGGTGACATCATATTTTTTAGCAAAACGAATCAATTCATGTGCGCTTGCCCGCACCTGTGAAACACTTCCAGGGGCCGCGTCGAGTGCTTCTACATACATAGTTTGAATAGAATCAATAACCGCAACTCGAGGACCCTGGTGAAGCGATTTTAAAATATCACCAATATGAGTTGTCGTTGCCAGATGTACCGGGGAAGACGAAACTTGAAGACGTTTTGCACGAAGACGGACTTGGTCCGCTGCTTCTTCACCTGAAATATAAGCACAAAGTACTTTTTGGCTAATAATAGCCGCTACTTGAAGCATAAGTGTGGATTTTCCAATACCCGGGTCGCCTCCAACTAAAAGAACAGAACCAGGGACGAGCCCCCCTCCGCAGACACGATCGAATTCTTCAATTCCCGTTAAAAGTCGGGGTAGGGGAGGAGAGACATCTTCTAGAGATGAGAATTCAATTTTTTGCGCCTTTTCAGTTGTTTTTTTCTGAAAAGAATCCACGGTTGTTTCTTCTATAAGTGAATTCCAACTCTGACAGTCCTCGCATTTGCCTGCCCATTTAGAGAAGCAACTTCCACATACTTGGCAAACATAGTGAATCGGTGACTTTGCCATTATGCGACATGCCGAATATCTGTTTCGAGTTGAATAGGGCCTGTTGGTAGTCCATGAATGAATTGTTGTACGTAAGGATTATCACAATTGTCAATTTCATGAGCGGGGCCACACCAGACAATCTTTCCATCATAAAGCATTGCTATACGATCCCCTATGTGGCGTGCGCTGTTCATATCGTGAGTGATCGTGATGGCTGTCGCTCCTAAATCTTGCACGGATCTGCGAATAAGATCATTAATAACGCTGCTAAAGATAGGATCTAAACCAGAGGTGGGCTCATCAAAAAAGAGAATGTGAGGCTGCGTTGCAATCGCTCGTGCAAGAGCAACGCGGCGTTGCATTCCTCCCGAAATTTCAGCCGGAGAGAGTTCAGCAACGCTTTCACTTAATCCAACAGCAGATAATTTCTGGAGGGCAATCTGCTTGGCTTGTTTTCGATCCATGTGTTGCGCATGGATGAGACGAAAGGCAACATTCTCCCATACTTTTAGGCTATCAAAAAGAGCGGATCCTTGAAATACAACACCAATATCTTGGAGTCTTTCTTCATGTTGAGTCAAGGATTCTTCTAAGATGTCTTTACCATCCATTTTAATGCTTCCTGAATCAACCTGGATAAGCCCCAACAGACATTTAAGAAGGACAGATTTTCCCGTACCAGACCCTCCAATAATCACCATAGATTCGCCAGTAAACACTTCTAAGTTAACGCCTTGAAGTACATGTTTATGACCAAAACTCTTCTTGATATTTTTGAGTGTAAATTTTGGCGTCATAGTGTTCCTTGCTAAAAAAGAAGTGCAGTGAGAAAATAATTAGCAATCAGAATAAGAATTGAAGAAGATACGACTGCGTAAGTCGTTGCTTTTCCAACGCCTTGAGCGCCCCCTTTAGAATTAAAACCATGATAACAACCCATTAGTGCGATAATGAATCCAAAAAAGGCGGCTTTAATAAGTCCTGAAGTAAAATCTCCCACTTCTACAAAGTCAAAAGTCTGCTTTAGGTATGATGCAGGGTTAAAGCCCAGTCGATAGACGCTGACGACATATCCACCGAAAATACCAACAATATCAGCGACAAGAACAAGAAGAGGAAGCATTGCAATGCCAGCTAAAAGGCGAGGCATAATAAGGTATTTTTGTGGATTTGTTGAAAGAGTTGCTAGGGCATCGATTTGCTCTGTTACCCGCATGGTCCCAATTTCGGCGGCCATTGCAGCCCCGATTCTCCCAGATATCATAAGCCCAGCTAAAACTGGACCTAGTTCCCGTGTCATTGAAAGAGCAACGACGCTTGCAATGGCTCCTTCAGCATTGAAACGAGAAAAACCTGTATAACTCTGAAGTGCTAGAACCATTCCTGTAAACAAAGCAGTGAGACCTACAACGGGTAATGATAAATAGCCGATTTCCCAAAATTGGTGAAAAAGTTGACGAAAATAATAAGGGGGCTTTAAACCCTGAATAAGAGATTGAAAGAAGAAAAGAATAAGTCGTCCCGTTGAAGCTAAAAAGTCCAAAAAGACCCGACCGATGCTTGCTAAAGCCCAAACCATTAAGCAGCCTCTTTTGTTTTTTGAGTATTAACATAAAACCGTTCAAAGCGCGAGCCTATACGTGTCAAAAGCTCCCAGGGGATGGTTTCTGCTTTTTGAGCAAGATCGTCGATGCTTATATTATCTCCAAAAAGTTCAACCCAGTCACCGCAATGAATCCGATTAGAAGGAATATCAGTTATATCAATTGTCAAGAGGTCCATGGAAACCTTTCCAACCACTGGTAGTTTATATCCATCAAAGTAGACTTCTCCCCGATTGCTTAGACTTCTTAAGTAACCATCCGCATAGCCTACACCTAAGGTAGCGATTCGGGAAGCCCTAGATGCAATGAAAGAGGCATCATAACCTACAGAATCCCCTCGAGGTATCTCATTAATTTGTAAAATTTGAGCGTAAGCTTTAATCGCGGTTTTTAATTGCGACTGCCCGCGAGGATCGGCTGTGCGGCAGCCAGTAAGAGCAAGACCTATTCGCGTTAAGTTGTAATGATATTCTGGTCCTAAAAAGCGTCCTCCACTCGTGGCCAGGCTTGCAAGTGCAAAGGGAAAACGCTTGCAAAGTGCGTCAAAGGCAACACGTTGAGCGTCATTCATGGGATGGGAGGCTTGATACGTGCAAGCAAGATGGCTCATGACGCAAACAATTTCAGTATGAGATAGATCTTTCAAGCCAAGATGTTTGATATCATAAGGAGCCAAGCCCGTGCGGGTCATGCCTGTATCAAAGTGAAGAGCTGCTTTTAAACATTGACGATGTTCCTTGGCGTATGTGTTCCAAGCTCGAATTTGTCTAAGGTCGCTCAGAACAGGGATAAGGTTATAGTGAGTGTAGACTTTTTCGTCTCCCTCTCTAAGTCCATTCAGAACGTATATTGAAGCATCATTCCCGATGAAGCATTGAAGCTCTATGGCTTCAGTGAGGTGAGCAACAAAAAACTGGCGACACCCTTCCTGATAAAGGCGGGTTGATACTTCTTTAACGCCCAAACCATAAGCATTAGCTTTAAGAACAGTACCACAAATGACTCCCTTTTTAAGTTCAGAGGAGAGAGAGCGATAATTATGGGCTATAGCGTCTAAATCAATAAAAAGAGCCAAAGGAACTGAAGGGGCATGAGGAAAGTTAATATTAGGCATAGTTCACCGCTAAATAAGCAGGATCTGCAAGGTCAGAGAATTTTGTTAATCTTCCTTCGAAATGAAGTTTAACGGTACCAATAGGACCGTGGCGTTGCTTTGCAATGATAACTTCTGCCAAGTTGGCAATTGAAGCAAGAGATTTTTCCCATTCGGCAACTTTGTCATCACTTCCTGTGGGTTTTTTTCGTGCAAGATAATATTCCTCGCGATAAACAAACATGACAACATCGGCGTCTTGCTCAATGGAGCCTGACTCTCTAAGGTCTGAAAGTTGAGGACGTTTGTCATCTCGCTGTTCGACGGCACGAGAAAGCTGAGAGAGGGCGATGACAGGTACATTCAATTCTTTGGCAAGCGCTTTAAGGCCACGCGTAATTTCTGAGAGTTCCGTTACCCGATTCTCTGCTGTTTTCCTGCCTGGGGAGGAAAGAAGTTGCAAATAATCAATAACAATCATTCCAAGCCCTTCTTGACGCATCAAACGTCGCGCCCGTGTTCTTAGAGCAGGTACTGAAAGAGCAGGGGTGTCGTCAATAAAAAAGGGTAAAGCATTTAAGCGATTTGAAACCTCTACAAGGCGAGGAAAATCGGATTTTCCAATGTCACCTCTACGAATAAGGTCCGAAGACAGCCCTGCTTCTTGGCCCAGAATACGATTGGCTAATTGTTCAGAAGACATTTCAAGTGAAAAAAAAGCGACCGCAGCTCCTTCATTTCTTTCCAAGGCTGCGCGAGCAGCATTAAACGCTAGGTTTGTAGCAAGAGCAGTCTTTCCCATAGAAGGGCGACCAGCCAGGATGACAAGGTCGGAAGGATGAAAACCGCCTAAACATTCATCCATCTTTTTAAAGCCAGAAGTTACACCAATAACGTGGCTGTCTCTTTTATAGGCAACTTCTGCACTTACAAGTGCTTGCTTTAGGGCTGAAGAAAAAGTTTGTAGGCCGCGCTCTTGTTGACCAACTGTTGCAAGATCAAATAGCTTTTTTTCTGCAAGTTCAATTTGGTGGATGGCAGTGGTATCAAGCTCATAGGTATGAGCGTCATTGACAACGTTTTCTCCAATGTCGATGAGCTCGCGTCTAAGATAAAAATCATAGATTTTTCTGCCATAATCTTCTGTGTTGATAATAGAAATAACGGATGCGGCCAGATGAGCTAAGTATTGACCTCCACCCACTTCGGATAACGCATCATCGTGGTCAAAATATTCCTTTAAGGTAATTGGATCAGCGATATGGCCACGGCTAATAAGATTGCTAATGGCTTCATAAATTCGACCGTGTGAACGTTCAGAAAAATGCTCTGGTCTAAGAAATTCAGCAACTCTTTCAAAGGCAAGATTATTATGAAGTAATGCGCCTAATAAAGCTTGTTCAGCTTCAAGGCTGTGAGGAGGCAGTCTTTGAATTAAATCTTCAGGATTTTTCAAGGGCACAGGAGTGTTAAACTCTGGATTTAAAATAGCGCCCATCTGGTTATTCCTATAACAATGTTTGGTATACTCAAATGCAGCTTCTTCTTAAAGTTGAAGAGCTGCATTTCTCGTTTTCTGAATTCTAAAAACGAGCGTAGTTATTCTGCGTACTGATTGGCTTGTGCTTTAGCTTCGTCTTCAGACATTGCAATATTTACGCTCAAATTGATAGCTACTTCAGGATGCAATTGTACGCGAACAGTGTGAATTCCGATCGTTTTGATAGGAAGATTAATTTTGACGTTATGTTTGGTTACGTGCTCTTGTTTTAAAGCATCTGCAATATCACGTGCGCTAACAGAACCATAAAGCTGGCCGCCTTCACTGGCTTGGCGAATAAGAACGACCATTGTTCCCTCCAAGCGCTTTGCCAAAACTTCAGCTTCGTCCTTATGTTTCAGATTTACTTTTTCAAGCGCTTCTTTTTCTTTTTCAAAATGAGAGATGTTTTCTTTTGTTGCGCGCAAAGCAATTTTTTTTGGAAGAAGGAAATTCCGAGCATATCCTGGGCGGACATTTACAATATCCCCCAATTTTCCGAGTTTTTCAACACGTTGTAAAAGAATTAATTCCATAATTTAGGCTCCTCAATTGAGTCAATTTATCCCTTTTTCTAACAACTTTAGGACAAAGAAACAACTGTTAGTTTAATGAAGTGAACTTTTCAATCCAGGGTTTTAAAATTCCAATAAGAATTACACCGAATATAGGCCATATAAAAAGGAACATGAGGGCGTAAAAGAGAGTTAATCCAGCTGTGACAAAGGGCATTTTATGGATCCATTCGTGGATTACGCCAAGACCAACAAGGAAAAAAGGAACAAGAAGAATAAGAACCGCATTTTTTCCTAAAAGGGCAAGCGATCCAATTCCAATCATGGACAGAAGAAGAGAAAGGAACAGTAAAAGCAAAAAGCTCTTCGGTGTTTTGAGTCCTACGAGAGAAGGAGAGGGGCGTAAATTATGATTAAACCGAATTAAAAGTCCCTGTGCCAAAGCGGCATTGATAAGCATCATAAGTGTCCAGGAAAAAGAAAAGAACCCAGGTAAAAAAGGAAAAATTGTATTTAAAAGAGATTCCGCATCTTTAAGGTGATTTTGAGGATCAAAAGCCTTAAGAAAAGACTTTATCAGGGCATGAGCATCACCTCCTTGGGTAAAATAAAGGTAAACGCCCAAAGCGATAACCATGACCAGGCCAGCTGCAAGTGTTATGTCTCTTAAAAGTAAAGAAGCTGGATACCAGTCAATTTGTCCAGAAGCTTTTTTACGATTTAAAAGAGCTCGATTGATCAAAAATGTAGATCCTAGAGCGGAAAAAATAAAAAATTCTCCTCCCAGAAGGGGACCTTCAAGAAGAATAATTAAGAGAGTAGCTATAAGACTTGCCCCATAAAGAGACCTTAAACCAAGACCAAGACCCACAAGAAACAGAGGTAACGTTGCAAGATACGAGATAAAAATAAGGCCCGGGACGGGGAATAAGTGAAGAAGAGAAAGGGTGGCACTTAAAAGGCCACCCAATATCATGCATGTCGTTTTGACAGAATTACTCATCGCTCCTTAATCGAGCACATAAGGCATGAGTGCTAAAAAGCGTGCGCGTTTGATCGCTTGGGCGAGTTCTCTCTGCTTTTTTTGAGAAACAGCCGTAATGCGACTTGGAATAATTTTTCCGCGTTCTGTTGTAAATTTTTGCAAAAGCTTCACATCTTTATAATCGATTTGAATCGCGTCTGGGCCTGAAAAAGGGCATGTCTTTCTGCGGCGAAAGAAGGGCTTGCGGGTTGTAGGAACGGTGCTCATTCTTTATCTCCTTCTTCTTCAACTACTTCAACTTCTTCCCCTTCTTCAAAGGATGTAAATCTTTCTGTGTCATCGAAAGCTTCATAGCGGCGATCGCGATTTTGCTTGCTTTGCATCAATGGGGATGGGTTCGTATCTAAAGCTTCAACCTTAAGGGTCAAGAAGCGTAGAATGTCTTCGTTGAGGCGCATTTGGCGTTCCATCTCTTTAACAGCAGCAGGAGGCGCGTCAATGTTAAACAACACATAATGTCCCTTGCGATTTTTCTTGATACTGTATGCGAGTGTCCGCAGGCCGCAAAACTCAGTTTTGGTCACATCACCCTGACCTTGGGTAAGAATGTCTGTCAAATTCGTCGCCAATGTTTCAACTTGTGCAGCTGAAAGATCTTGACGCGCAATGAAGACCGTTTCGTAAAACGCCATTTATTGACTCCTTATGGCTAATCGTGCGTGGCCCCATGCCATACACCAGCCGGCATTACCGGCAAAGAGTGTTTTCTTTTCTTAAAGGAAAAGCTTAAGGTTGGCAAGAGAAGTCTCAGACCCTGTGCTGTTTTAGATTTTCTTTTCAAGAGCGACCACCGGATTTTCAGGGTTACCTTGCCAATAGATAGGTTTCAGGTCATATTTTGCTATCAGTGTTTTAGCAGTCTCTCGATCTATTTCTTCCCATCCATCTAAATGCCTAGAAATGAGTTGTCCTCTTGGTTGTAATAAAGCAATCATACATTCCATTGTTTTTTCATCTAATATAACAAACTTGTTGCCAATATTACTTGTTTCTAAAATAGTATTAAACTTTCCTCTGTAATGTTTTAAAAGGCCAGTTAGAAGGCCCTTATCATTAATATTTGAGGTAATATGAGGAAGTTGCAATGGATTTTGATCAATCGTCAGAACATCCGAACCATAGCGACTGATCGGCTCAATTTTTGAAGCTCCAATACGGCCATCTCCAATGATAAGCGTTGTAGGTTCTTTTCTGCTGGTGCGATAACGCTCTAACTGATGGTCAGGTCTATAAAATTCTCTAGCTGATAAAAGCAATTTTGGATTCCAGTTTGTCAAAAAACGGGCGCGGTGGAGTTTTTGTAAAAGGTCCTCAACCAAAAATGGTTTGTAATCATGGGACTTTTTCAAAAGATCCTCAATATTTCCCTTTTCATAAGCGAGCTTGAATTTGGTTGCCTCCAACTTATATTGCTCCATCTCTGCGAATGTTGGGTATATGACGCCTACCCCCAATAAATGGGCAAAAAAACCGTCAAAAAGCAGTCCATTTTCTGAACCGTTGTTCTCAATATCTGATTCGATGTTGCTCCAAAACGGTAGGTAATCTCTTTTTTTCCTGTTCATAAATTGTTTTCTTACTTCTTCGGGATTAAAACCAATGAGGGCCTGAATCTCGATGGATAAACCTAATTGATCTTCATATCTTTCCTGAAACTCTGACTCGAACAGTATACAAAAATCATCCCATGATGATTCAGGCACATATTTAAGAAGTAAATCACGACGATAAATTTCAGCACTACGTTCAAAAAACGTACGAATTTTTGTTGGTAAAAAAAGGGCAGATTGAACAATCTCTCGAGCTATGTGACTTTTTGTAAAGTCAAATTGAAATAAACCTTCTGTTTTTTCGTCTTTTCTTTTAGTTGAAGGCGAACTGCTGTAAAGGCTAACGTCTTCACTTAGATGGCTAGCTTCCATACTTAACACTTGAACGGGTAAAGTTATAAGGGACAAGCCTAGAATAAGAGGGCAAAAACTCGATAACCATTTAGAAATTAATTGCAAACGGGGACTCTTTGGTTTCATCGTAACATCCTAAAAATAACAAATTATTATGTTTTCATGTAATCTTCTTAAGAAATAAAGTCAATAACTTGTAATGAAAATATTGTATTCTCTATTGTTCAGACGTGTCAATTACCTGGCCAAGAGCTTGCCCTTGCGAATGCGAGGGATGACACAGGGCTAAGTAGTTACCGAATTTTGGATGCTATTCATTCCAAATAGAGGAAAAAACTTTTTAAAAAAAGGGCCACGTTAATTTACGTGGCCCTGGTATAAGAATATCAGCCTTCTCGCTCCGTACGTTTTCGGGCGAGCTTGCGAGCACGCCGAATGGCTTCAGCTTGCTCACGGGCTTTACGCTCGGAAGGTTTTTCATAATGTCGGCGTAACTTCATCTCTCGAAAAATACCTTCTCTTTGCATTTTTTTCTTGAGTACACGAAGTGCTTGATCAACATTATTGTCACGGACAATAACTTGCATAAACCGATACACCTCCTTCCAAATTAAGCTAAAGATTGCATAAAACGATAGGACTATAGTATATGAATTTTATTAAGAAAAGGGAAAAATATGTCGGAGCGTGATACAATCAAGCAGCAACTCTTAGCTCGTGCACTGATTCATGTTCCTTTTGAGGGATGGTCTAAAGCTCTTTTAGAGCAAGCGGCAGTGGAAATAGGTCTTGATTCTTCATACGGTTGGCGCCTTTTTCCGAAAGGAGCCATTGAAGCAGTTTCTTATTGGAGTGAGCTTTTGGATGAGGAAATGCTTAAAGTTCTCCCCCCCGCTGAAGACCTAAGAGTGCGTGAGAAGGTCGGTCTGGGTGTTAAGGTACGTTTAAATCTTTTGATTCCTTATCGAGAGGCTGCAAGAAAGACCTCAATCTATTTGGCCTATCCTTCTCATATGGGTGAGGCAACGCGTCTTTTGTATCGAACCATTAATGAGATTTGGTATTATGCAGGAGATACGGCGACAGACTATAATTTTTATACAAAACGGGGTCTTTTATCATGGGTTTATGCTTCAACTTTTTTATATTGGCTCAAGGATCAATCAGAAGGATTCGAGGCAACCTGGGCATTTCTTGACCGTCGAATTTCCGAGGTTTTGAATCTTCCTAAACTGCCTCAAAAAATCGCTCAAACTATTTTTCCTTGGAGGCGTTGTGGCTGATCGACTCTCTCGAGATTTCTTTAATCGACCAACCGTGACCGTGGCTCAAGAGCTTTTGGGCAAGATTATGGTTTTTGGCCCTATGGCAGGCGTTATTACGGAAACAGAAGCATACATTGGCCAAGATGATCCCGCTTGTCATGCCTTCCGAGGGAAGACACCTCGAAATGCCGTGATGTTTGGGCCTGCTGGCTACAGTTATGTTTATTTTATTTATGGCATGTATCATTGTCTAAATTTTGTGACCGAAGAAGAAGGGCAGCCAGCGGCGGTTCTCATTCGTGGGCTTATGCTCATTCAACCAGAGCAACTTCATTTGAATGGCCCGGGAAAGCTTTGTCGTCATTTGAAAATTACGCGCGAACATAACGCGCTGGATTTAACGGAAAATGAGGGTTTTTATGTGAAGGAGTCTTCTCTTTCTCCCCTATATGAAGCAACGCCCCGGATTGGAATTCGTCGAGGCCAGGATAAATTATGGCGTTTTGTTGTAAAGAAAAAAATGCACTCATGATTTAAAATGTATTTTAAATAAATTAAAATTTAACTTTTTTTAAATATATTCTATAATATCCTATTATAGTAGCTATAGTTGTTTTTTTTCTATTTAGAAATCGCATGGAGAGTTCATATGCTTCAAGAAAAAGAAGTACGCCAAAAAGTTAAGGTATTAAAGCGATTTTATTTAGACGTAGTATATTTTGGCGTCGTTAACGTACTTTTAGCTCTTATCTGGCTAACATTCGATAGAACGGGAACTTTCTGGCCAAAATACGTCATCGTTGTTTGGGGGGTTACGCTGGTCTTTCGTGCCTATCGTATGGGCGTGATTCCCCTAATTTTTCATCGAACGACGTTTCTGAGTGAAGAGTGGGAAGAGAAAAAAGTAAGAGCACTTTTAAGACGCCGGACTCATCATCAAGCGCCTCCTATAGATAAAGATCACAAGAAAAAATAGTTTAAAAACGCACACGGCAAAATGAATTTTCCCTTTGTTATCAATCAGGGGTGGACAAAGAGGATTTTTTTATCTATAGACCTAGCAGGTGGGCCCAGATAGCTCAGTTGGTAGAGCAAGGGACTGAAAATCCCTGTGTCGGCGGTTCAAATCCGTCTCTGGGCACCACCTATTATAAAGAGGGCGGAGTAGCTCAGTTGGTTAGAGCAGCGGAATCATAATCCGTTTGTCGGGGGTTCAAATCCCTCCTCCGCTACCAACTGAATCCGCGGGCTTTAAATCTTTTTTACACACTCGTTTTTTTCTTTTTTATAATAACTACTTGATAATCCATTAAAGAAACCCATTATTAACTTTCTCAGGTTAGTATATAATTTATGAGATGATATAAGAAACCGGGGAGGTTGATTATGAGAGTTGAAGTTCTCAGCATGGGAGTGTGTTTGTTGTTTTTTCCATTAACTTTAAGTGCAACACAGCAAGATGTGCCTTCTTCAAAACCAGATCATGCGAAGGGGCAACAGCACCTTAAGACCTTGAAAGATGTATACTATTATAATAACATGTCTGATGATTATAGTTCCGGAGGGGCTTCTCCCTTTGATCAATAGAAAGGATATTTAATATGCGATTTGAATGGCACAAGTTGGCTTTATTAACTTGCTCTGCTTTTGTTTTGATGAGTGGGGGATCTAAGATGGCAGAAGCAACTTCTTCTCCTGATCAACAACAATTAGCTCCAACACAAGTGACACCCCCAGAAGCTGTAGAGGATACGCTGTCGCCTCAGGAAAAAGAACATTTAATAATTGAGGAAGAAAACGTTTTTGATACAAATCCTCCCGGCTGATCTAACTAAGAACATCTGTCTTTAATACTTTCTTCATGCTCTCTCTTTAAAATTATAAAAGGAGGTGAGCATGAATAACGGTCTCCACTTTAAAATTAATGGAATGCATTGTGTTGCATGTGCTGCACGTATTGAAAAGGCACTCGCCTCTGTAGAGGGGGTTAAGAAGGCTCAAGTTAACTTTATTACTGAAAAAGCAGATATTGAGACTGAATTTCCCTCGCCGTCTCTTATAAAAGCTGTATTAGCCGTTATTGAACGAGAGGGATATAATGGAAAGCTATACAATTCTGCATCATCTCACCACGGGATGGTTCATTCCGCTCCAAATTATCTAGATTTATTAATTGCGATTGTCTTTTCTTTACCGCTTGTTCTTCATATGATTGGTTTTTCTGTTGCACCCTATCTCCAACTTATCTGCGCTTCTGTCGTTCAATTTTGGTCAGGAAGGCGGTTTTATCGTGCGGCATGGATATCTCTTAAAAGTTTTACAGGAAATATGGATCTTCTTATTGTTTTGGGAACTTCTGCTGCCTATGGCTATAGTTTGGTTGGCGTGGTGCTTAACGCTCATGATCTATATTTTGAAGCTGGTGCCGTTGTCATTACGCTTGTTCTTTTGGGACGTTTGCTTGAAGAGAGAGCAAAAAAATCAGCAAATGCAGCGGTTCAGTCTTTGATGAGTCTTACACCTATTACGGCTTTTGTGGAGAGAGAAGGCTCATACGTGGAAGTTTTAACCCATGATATTAAAAAAGATGAGCATGTGTTGGTTAGGGCATGGCAACGTATTCCAGTTGATGGATATATCTTTCAAGGAACAAGTGAAGTGGATGAATCCATGATTACAGGGGAAAGTTTACCTGTTCTTAAGAAAGAAGGTGACAGAGTAATAGGTGGGACAACGAATACGTCAGGCATTCTTTACTTAATTGCAACCGATGTTGGAAATCGTTCGACTCTTTCACGGATGGTGCATATGGTTGAGGAAGCGCAAGCTTCGAGACCACCCATTCAAAAATTTGTGGATCAGGTATCTGCCGTTTTTGTTCCGACTGTCCTTCTTTTAAGTTGTTTAGCATTTGGAGGATGGATTCTGGTTGGAGCCTCTTTTTCAAAGGCCTTATTGGTATCTGTTTCTATTCTTGTTGTTGCCTGTCCATGCGCTTTGGGACTTGCAACACCCACAGCAATCGTTGTGGCTATGGGGGCTGCTGCGCGTAAGGGAATTCTTGTGAAGGATCTTGAAAGTCTTGAGTCTCTCAGAAAAATTGACCTGATTGTGTTTGATAAGACAGGAACTCTTACGAAAGGCGAATTTAGTCTTACATTTTCTAAGTCTCTTTCAGATCTTTCTCAAGATCAGGCACTTTTGTTGGCGGCTTCCTTACAAAAAGGGAGCGAACACCCCGTGGCTAAAGCTTTTCTAAAGGCAATAAAAGGGCAGAATCTTTTTGAAATAGAGGATTTTATTTCTCTGCCTGGGAAAGGAGTTCAAGGAAAAATTCAAGGAAAACTCTATTCATTGGGATCAGAAGTCCTTATGGATGAAAGTGGGTTAAGTGTTCCGATTACACGTAAATCTGATCAAACTGTTGTTTATTTGGCGGATGAAAGCCAGCTTCTAGGGATATTTTATCTGACAGACTTGCCGCGTAAACGTGCAGCAGAAACAATTAAAACCCTTAAAAACATGGGATTAAAAACAGTTATGCTAACGGGCGATACAAAAGAAGCTGCACAATTGATAGGTGATAAGGTTGGAATTAGCGATGTCGTCGCAAAGTTGCAACCAAAAGATAAGATTAATTATGTTAAAGCACAGGAGCAACATCATCACATCGTTGCGATGGTGGGCGATGGAGTCAACGATGGTCCTGCCCTTGCTGCTGCTACGGTTGGACTTGCAATGGGGTCAGGGACGGACGTTGCTATGGATGCTGCTCCTATTACACTTATGCGGCCTGATCTCCAACTAATTCCAAAGACGATTTTGCTTTCCAAAAAAACTTTTCGTGTTATTCAAGAGAATCTCTTTTGGGCCTTTATTTTTAATATCGTCGGGATTGGTTTTGCTGCTTTTGGACACCTCAGCCCCGAAATTGCGGGAGGCGCGATGGCTGCGAGTAGTGTTATGGTTGTCATGAATTCTCTGCGATTAAAAAGAGGATAGACTCTTTTTAATTCGCTTTTGCGTATTCCAAAATATCTCCTGGCTGACATTCTAAACTCTCACATATGGCTTCGAGTGTTGAAAAACGAATGGCTTTGGCTTTTCCTGTTTTAAGAATCGATAAATTTTTAAAGATAGCACAGTGTGCAATTTTTTTGATTATGTGGATACTCGGTACAAGAAAGTCTAAGCTCTTGCTTTGCAAGAACAAGACTTTCTTGTCCCGATGATCCAAGGATACCCATATGATTGCAACTTGCGCATTAAGTAAGATAAGAGGATTGAACGACGAGATGATCTTGCAATTATAAAAAAAATCACTAAATTAAAAACAAAACTATTGTTTGGTATTTATAAGGATTTTATTGAATGTATATTTTCAAATATATTAAAATTACTTCTCTTCTCATCATTTTCATTTCCATTAGTGTCGCTGCATTTTCAATGGCTGCAGAAGAATTTGATGTTGTCGTTGTTGGTGGAGGGCTAGCAGGCTTAACAGCATCTCTTGAATTAGAAGAGAGAAAACAGAATTATGCTATGTTCGAAGCAAGAGATAGATTAGGCGGCCGAACCTATAGTGAGAAGCATGGTGATAGTGTTTTTAATATGGGGGGTGAGTGGATTGACTCTGATCACAAGGGCATGCAGTGGTTAGCAGGAAAGGTTGACGTTTCTTTAAAAAAGGAAACCTATGACCAACCTATTCGTGTCACAATTGAGGGAAATGAGCTTTCTTCCGAGGATCGTATTGCGTTGTTAAAATCAATACGTCAAAAATTGACTCCCACTATTAAGAGCCTTGATGCCAGTCAAGCGTGGTATACTGTTGATTGGCAATACAAATCATTAGCAGAAGTTTTACCGGACGATCTTTCGAGTGCTGAAAGACAATTTATTAACGCTTACTTAGAAGCAGACGAGGGGCTCTCTCTTGATGAGCTAAACTCCTTTTGTATGAACTCTTTACATGAAGACTTAGGAGACTTTTTAGAACTTCTTGAATACAAGGAATCATCATGGAGACCCTCAATTTTGCGCAATCGTTCTGCTTACCAATATCGCGTTAAGGGCGGAATGAATCAAATGATTAGAGCTATAAGAGATCGACTAAGTCCTGAAAGAATACGTTTAGAGCATCAATTAAACCGCATTAGTAAAAGTGCAGATAACAAATTTCATTTATCTTTTAATCATAATGGAGCTATCCATGATGTTGTCGCAAAGAGTGTAATTATGACGATTCCTTTTAGTGTTCTGCGATCTTTGGAGTTAGATGAAAGTCTTGGTCTTTCTGACCTTCATAGAGAAGCGATTCAAACTTTATCCTATGGGACAAACTCTAAGATTCAGTTGCGAGGAGAAATGGAGCCGGATTTGCGCTATCTTGTGAATGCTACTGAGTCAAGTACGACTTCTTGGAAGCTTGTTTCTGGAGCTGGACTAACAATATTTATGGGGGGGAAAACGGGCAGAACACTTTCATCTGAAACGGCGGTTCCTCTTGTGAGATCGGTGCTAAGAAGCTTGCCTACATCTGAAGCCGGGTCTGCTGCAGGTGCGGTAGAAGAAGCTCTTTTTATAATCGAAGAAAATTGGCTTGAAGATCCTTTTGCCAGGGGAAGTTACTCCGCAAGCGGTCTGCATGCTCCTCGCTTAGATATTCCTAGTGCTCTTAAGGCTTTTAATGGTTTTAGAGAATTTGCTGAACCTGTAGGCGGACTTATCTTTGCAGGAGAGCACACGCAAATGGATAACGGGTATATGGAAAGTGCTGTCAGGTCAGGAAAATTAGCTGCCAAGTATTATCTAAGCAACAGGGATAGTTTCTAGTTATGGCGTTTCTAAGTACCGAGCAAATTTTTAAAATCAAGGAGATCTGCTAACTTCCGTCATTGCGAGGAGGGGAGTTGCCCCGACGAAGCAATCCAGAAAGTATCAATTTGGCTGGATTGCCGCGCCCCCTACGGGGGCTCGCAATGACGATATTGAAAATGTCCGGTGTTAAAATGGCGTTTAAAGAAGCTTGCAAAAAGATTATTAAGTTGCATAATTTAACGTAAACTATTGGGAATAAAAAAATGAAGAGATCAAAAAATACAAACATAAAACATCGTTACCCCTTTAAATACAGGGGAAGTATATTTTGGTTTATCGTTTTTCTTATCATCTTTTTCCCTATAGGAATCATTCTGGGTATAAAAAATGGAGCTCTTATTAAAGACGAGAAAATATTGTACTTCTCCTATCGTGGTAGCTATGGATGGCTTATCTTTTGGGCGATCATATTTTTCCCCATTTCTTTTATTCTCATCCTCATCAATGGGGTCGATGTCGTAGAGGAACCAGCGGCTTAAGGTGAGAGCAAAGCTCCCACCACACGCTTACTTGGTTTAATTGGGGTGTTTAAAGGTAATAACGTAGTTAACTGTCTCGGTAGGTGATGTTTGAATGGAATATCTGCAGTTGTTATCACCTTGATAATGACCTAATAATTTTACGACTTCTGAGGTCTTATTAAGATCAACAGGGGACTCGATTTCTCCATGCCATAACTCCGAGACATAGGTACATTTATAGTTAGTCCCGCTTCCAATACATTTTACAGATTGTGGGATTTCTGATGCGTTAGGGCATGTTATAGCCATTGTTTTTATAGAAGAAACGCCTAAGACAAGCATTCCCATTGATAGAATTTTTCCAAATTTCATTACACTCTCCTTTTTGCAAAGTGGTTCTTTTGTACTACCACACAAACATTAGTAAATAGTTAATAAAATATGGGGCTGTCCTAGATAACTAG
>JAFECQ010000012.1 GCA_018242065.1 Pseudomonadota bacterium
TGTTATCTAGGACAGCCCCTAAAATATTTATGTTATGGGCAAACAATACTATCAAGGCAAGGGGCCCCTACTTGTACAGAGCAATTTTTTATACTAAAATTATACAATGTGAGCGTCACGCCGCTTTCGTTTGTTGAATATTGACATGAAGGCATTCCTCCATTCATGAGTGTGACTGAGGATGCTGATCCGGGTGTTACATTGAACGTTGAGCAATCGGTTATACCCTTAGCTACAGCTGCCATCCAAGTTCCGTTTGAGGATGGCACCTGCCCTGAGAATCCTCCGCCACCACAATGTGTGTTAGTGAGTGAAGTGCTTGTTAAGGTTGGACAAGGTGCACACGGGAGTGATTGTGCTTCAGCTGCGTTTTTTGCTGCAATAAGAAAGGTTGCCCCTAGAAGTAAAATATTTACGTATTTCATGTCATTTTCTCCCTGTATTTTTTATAATTATCACAAATGATATATTAAAACGAAATTAAGATAAATCAGAATTTTGCATTTCTTTTAACCAATTTTCCACAACACGTATTTGGTCCTCTGTCATAAGAGAAGGCGCGTGACCACAGTTGGGAATCGTTATGACCTTGGCATCAGGTTGAAAATAGAGCATCTTTGTTAATATTTCTGGAACTAAAAAGTCGGATTCTTCTCCCCGTATGATCAGGATAGGGCATTTAATTGCTTGCCAATAGGTTTCAAGATGTAGAGAGGCGGTTGACTCACTCATCAAAAGTTGGCCAATTTTAGGGTCATAGGAAAGACGAAAGTCTCCTACATCATCTCGTTTAATGCCAAATTGGGTAATATGGTTCCAGTGTTCTTGATCTTGAATGCCAGTTGGAGCAAGAACTGTTTGAAAATAGGTTTTTGCTTCGTGAAAGCTAACAAAAGTGTTGTCATTACGAGCATAAGTTTCCAAGCGTCGCAAAGCAATGTTAGGAATAATCATACCAACATCATTGAGAATCAGACTTTTTATGGGGCTGTTGGGTTGGGCGGCAAGCATCATGCCGATAATGCCCCCAAGAGAGGTGCCTAGCCAATGAACTTTATGTGTACCTAGCCGAGCAATCAGCGTAACCATATCATTCATATACTGTGCAAAACTATATCCTTGAGCAGTTGTTAGATAATCGCTTTCTCCTCGTCCCAGAAGATCAGGACAGATAAGCCGAAACGCCTTTTGAAGAGATTGAGCTAAAAAGTCAAAATCTCGAGAGTTACCAGTTAATCCATGGAGGCAAAGCAATGTATTGGGGTTGAGGTGGTGACCCCATTCCAAATACGCGACCTTATGAAAACCTTGGGGGGTTAATGTCCAAAAAAAGTCATGCTGTGGTTTTTCGTTTACACTAGGGAGCGGATGCAAAAGACGCCTCTCTTCTTTTATTCTTTTTTGATGGAGTATACACTATAAAGTAAAAATGAAAACTGGAGGTTTTTATGTCTTCTTCGATTTCTGTGCCTGGGTCAGCTTTAACACCCTTTGCCCTTGTAAAACACCTTGAGAATAAAATACTTATTGATGGAAAATTAACAGCACCGAAAAGTCAAAAAACTTTTCCTGTTCATAACCCAGCAACCATGGATGTCATTGGTCAAGCAGTTGAAGCTAATCACGAAGATGTCAATGCAGCAGTTGAAAATGCCCAAAAGGCGCAAAAAGAATGGCGTCATATGGATGCTTCAAAACGGGGGCATCTCGTTTCAAAGTGCGGCGATCTTTTGGATGAGTATGCGGATGAACTTGCGCGTTTAATGACCCTTGAAACGGGTAAAGCTTTACGCACAGAAAGTCAGGTTGAGGCAAAAATCTTTGCAAATACGTTTCGTTTTTATGGTGGTTTAGGGCTTGAGTTAAAAGGGGAGACAATTCCTTTTAGCGATTCCATGTTAACGCTTACGATTCGCGAACCCTTAGGCGTTGTTGGGGCGATTATTGCTTGGAATGTTCCTTTGCTTCTCATGTCTTTAAAGGTTGCTCCCGCTCTGGTTGCGGGGAATACAATTGTTGTCAAGTCAGCAGAAGAAGCACCCTTTGCTGTGTTAAGGGCGGCCGAAATCATGAACACAATTCTTCCTCCGGGTGTTTTAAATATGATTTCAGGCGATGGCCCCACCACAGGAGAAGCTCTTGTCCGCCACCCTCAGATTTCAAAAGTAACCTTTACTGGGTCTGTCGAAACGGGAAAAACAATTTATAAAAACTCAAGCGAAAAGCTTATACCTGTAACGCTTGAGCTTGGTGGTAAAAGCCCTATGATTGTTTGTGAAGATGTGGATTTAAAAGAAACCGTAAAGGGCGCTTTAGCAAGCATGCGGTTTACGCGCCAAGGGCAAAGTTGCACAGCCGCAAGTCGCATTTTTGTTCACGAATCTATCTTTGATCGTTTTTTAGAGAAAATGAAAGAAGAGTTAAACAATTTAAAGATTGGAGATCCTATGGATCTTGAGACCGATGTCGGGGCTATTATCTCGCCTGCGCAACATGGCAAAGTTCTAGACTATATAGAAATTGGAAAAAGTGCTCCAGGAGCAACCGCGCATGAATGCTCAACGCTTCCAGATGATGCGAAATTGTCAAAGGGACTTTTTGTGCGACCCGTTATTTTTACGGGTTTGCCTAATTCTCATCAAGTTTGCCAAGAAGAAATTTTTGGCCCCGTAACGGCTCTCATTCCTTGGAAGGATTTTGATGATGTCATTGCTCAAGCGAATGATTCAGGTTATGGCTTGGCCGCAACACTATGGACAAATAACCTCAATCGCGCTTTACAAGGTGTCCATCAGCTAGAAGCTGGATTTGTTCAAGTCAACCAAAACGTCGTGGTGCAACCAGGCTTATCCTATGGAGGTGTTAAATCCTCTGGTGTTGGAAAAGAAGCATCCCTTGAAGCAATGTTAGAGCATTTCACCCATAAAAAAACGATCCTTTTTAATATGGGGTAAAAAGGCTTTCCCCTTACAAACTCTCGTCATCTCGGGGCCCTTTGTTTTGATTCAAGAAATCCTCCTTAGGTCGATCCCGGGTAGCGAGAAAATCTAAGCTCTCAAGAGAGCAAGATTTCCTAGCTCCCGGGATGACGCAATTTTATATGTTTTTACTTAAAAAATCGTCATCCCGGAACCTTGAAAACCTTCCCGATCCTCGATTTATCGAGGGAGGGGTAGGTTTACTTGGTATCCGGGATCTGGTGCCTTTATCCAAAATTCAGATTTGTTAGATAAAATTAAACCACTTCTCACCCTGAATTTCGACACGTCTTAGCAATTAGGACAAATTTAACTTGTTTGATGCTATTGTAAATAAAGCCAAGAAAGTAAATTAGAAACAAATAAATCCATTTATAGAGGAGATTAAGATGAGAAAACTACTTATATTATTTGCTCTTATTTTTATAGGGCTACAATCGCAAATTGCCACGGCAAGTACGACTTATAACGTACCAATATACATTGAAGGTGACAGTAACGTGATTCAACAGATTACGGTTATGTATAACCAAAAAGGGTATGCTTATTCTATTCCATCTTTTCAACAAAATACAAGAACGTATTTGGGTACAGCAAATAATGTTTCAGTCCCAAAAAATGGAACAACAATATATTTTATATCTGACCTTGGTCTTATGTGTGATGTAATTATTAGGAATGGTAACCCGGTTCTATTAACAATGACTGGTTATAGTAATTGTACAGCTGTACAGGGAGTATTATAAGAAAGATAAAGAACTTCTTGGAATTTAACACATTTGAATGTGTTCATAAGGGGGAAATGAATTTATTTCCCCTTTTGTTTTAACAAGAGATCTCGTGCTTGTTCGAGACGATCTTTTGCCATTGAATCTTTTGTCTTAATTTTTTTAAAGGCTGCTTCAATTTCTTCAGGGCTCGCATTTGGGGCAATTTTAAGAAGAGCTGCGGCTTCTTTGATCGTAAGAGGATGCGGTAAGGAAGGAGGAGGGGACCTTTCTTTTATCCATTTATGAACATCTTGCTTTAGCAGAAGAATAAGAAGCACGGCGATAGCGGCCACGTGGAACAATCGACCCACAAGAGTTAGGTAAAAAGCAGCGAGGATCATGACGCCGACAAATGTCCATTTGAGGGTTTTTACGAGAAGTCTCGTTTCAGCATGCTCTAGTTTTTGCAAGAGAAGGATGAGGAGAACAATACCAAGGGCTGCAAGAAAAAGTTCAGGCATTATTTGATACTCATCTTAGGGATACAATTCATCGTGTACAATATCTCAAACCGTCATTGCGAGGGAGCGTAGCGACCGCGGCAATCTATTTTTGGCTTTCTGGATTGCCACGGCCCCTTTCAGGGCCTCGCAATGACGATAGAGGGTTAGATTATTTAATAATGACATCCTACGCTGCAAGTTTTTCAACGTCAGGAAGGCGGATCATTTGAATCAAATTGCGCAACTCTTGTTTAGCAGAGACATGGGAGAGAGTAATTGGAATGTTACAGTCTTCTAAATCAAGGACCGTTAAGCCTGCCAAAAAGAGTTCACGAAAGATAACGCGTTCACCAAATCCAGGAATATAGTTAAATCCGATTCTTTTTGAAAGGGCTTGAATGACGTCTTCCATTTGCTCTTTGTTGCGGGCATTAAGGCTGCTCAGGCGATTTCTTAAGACAAACCATTCGATGGATCCTTGGTCTCGGATCGCGCGTCTTTTTTTCTGTTCCCATACCATTTCAGCATAAATACTCGGGCGAAGAATATCCATGGTATCGCTGCGCAAGCGTACTAACATATCAAGATCGATAAAGCTATCATTGAGAGGTGTGATGAGTGTGTCTGCAACGGCATGGGCCGCGCGAGAAAGGGACGAATCGCTTCCTGGTGTATCAATAAGAATGAAACGGTGGGCGGAAAGTTTTGTCAGTGCGTCCTCTAGGTTTTTCTGGTCTTCCTTGATAGCGTCTTCTTTTAAAGAAAGTGTACTTGGTAAAAGTGGAATGTGTTCAGATTGCGGAAGCGGTTTTTCCATTTTATCTGACGTGAATTTACGGTTTTCTACGTAACGACTCAGCGTTCCTTGACGTGCGTCTACATCAATACTTCCAACGGAAAAACCCATTCGGAGAAGGCTTACGATAACATGCATACTCACGGTGGATTTACCCGTTCCGCCTTTTTCATTGCCAAGAACGATAATGTAAGGTTTTTGTGCCATAGCCTTTTACCTATTTTGTCATTTTACTGACGATAATATTATAGAAATCTAAGGGGTATGACTAGAGGGTATAATTAACTTGATTATTCAAAAATAACCTTCTATTTTTTCAAAAAAAATAAGAAAAATTTCAATATGAATTCAATCCAACTTCCTTTTCCAACAAAAATGCGACTTTTTTATTACTACGTATGCCTTGTCTGTAGTAATTATGCTGCCTATGGAAATGGCGCTTTACCATTATCTGCTGGTGCGAATAATACTGGACTTGCAGGAGCTGGTATTGCTCAACCGTTGGAGGCGACAGGCGCCAATCTTAATCCTGCGTTACTCGGATACTTGGATAACCAAGTTTCCATTTCGGTAGGCGTGGCACATCAAAATCAAAAAGCTAATACGTCTCACTCTAACTTAGTAGCGGGCACTCCTCTGCCTCCTCAGACGGGAGCACAAAGAAATGGAATATCAAATATTTTTCCGGCATTCGCTGGTGTTGCTTACCACGTCCATCCTGAATGGTCTGTAGGCGTTTCTCTTTCTGGAGGGGGAGGTCGCACAAAATATAATTCTTCTCTTATATCTCCAGTCATTAAAACGTCAACGAAATTTGAATCAGAAGTAATGCTCGCGCCTCTTTCTTTAGCCTGGAAGCCGAAGTCAGAGCAGTCATACGGTCTTAGCTTAATTATAGGAAGATCTTCTTTGGTAACAAACTTCACTTTACCCAATGGAATGAATAGCAAAGGCAAAAACAAAACCGACACCATATATGGTTTGGGTGGACGTATTGGAGGCTTATGGGACGTTGCAAAATTCTTAACTTTAGGGGCGACTTTTACAACGCCAATTTATTTTCAAAAATATCATAAATACAATGACTTGATAAAGCATAGATTTGTGGTTCCAATGCGGGTAGGAATGGGTACATCCTGGCATTTATCTTCTTGCACCGACGTTCTTGTTGATGCAGAAGGCTATTTTTGGGGGAAAACGAAGGGCACGGGTGATTCCCCCGCTAAGGGAGGGTTGGGATGGAAAAATACGTATGCTGTTAAATTAGGAATTAATCACCATATAAATCCGGAATGGACGATGCGTATGGGATATTCCTATAACCAGACACCTGTCCCTCGTAATGAAGTTTTATTTAGCTCTTTTAGTCCCGCTCTTGCTATTATCACCAATAGTTTAGCTGCAGGGGCAAGTTATCAAGTTTCACAATCTTTTTCATTAAACTTAAATGCCTTATATGGATTTAAGAATAAGATAAGGGATAACGGAACCGGGGTTCTCAAGGGAAAAGCTAAAGGTGTGACGCTTAGTAGCCAAGTAACGTTAGTTATGTTTGGTTTTACCTACCTTTATTAAAGTTTTATTCTCGTAGCTTACAAAGTACCTATATCTTCTGCTCTTCGATAAAGATGCTCTTGCCAATTTTATCAAAAAAGTTCTGGTAAAACTTTGGGTCTTCGATGGTATTGACCGTATCCGTTCCCCCCCGATTATTAATAACTTTTTCTTGGAATGTTACGCGAACCTTTGTTTTCCCACCTTGAGTTTTAACGCTGGCGGTAGCTTCGATGGCAGAGTTTTTGCTCCATTGAGCATTTTGGCCAAAGAAAAATGTTTGGAAGAAGACTTGGTCTCGGTCTTCTAAATCAACCTCTCGCGTTGCTGAAACAAGGCCGACTTGAGGAACAACGTTTTTCACCATAAATCCTTGATCTTGAAAAGCGTCAACAACCGCAGTGAGGACATCATTTGTATTTGTCGTTGAAAAATTGCGCGTTTGAAATTCTCTGACTTGTAGCTGCGTTTTCAAATGGGATCTATCAGATGTAGCACATGCAGTAAGCAATAGGGCAAGACTGATCGAGGTAAACTTTTTCATCGCTGACCTTTAGAATTTGCTTTGATGATAATCAATTGATTGTACTTGTCTGCTATGATTAAATTTAATCATGACGGTAAGGGTTTTCTGGGTTGTTTCATAAGCGCCTGCATTTTTTTGTCCGCCGAACAAAATGAGGCTGCCGCCGCCAGAACTCGAAGAGTGGGCCCCTTCCGAAGAAATTTTATCATAAACCCAAGTTTCATTGCCGTTTTTATCGGTTGTGACAATATTGGGCGCGCCCAAAGAAGAGATGACCTGGTCTTGAGCCATTCCCTTGCGAACAGAAGCTTGAACCTTTCCAAGGGTAAAAGTTGATGGGCCTTGACCTGCGGTGACATCTTGACGATGCTTTTGCGCAGACATACAAGCCGTTAACAAAAGGCCAGTAAGGGAAATGATGGTTGTATTGCGAAAATTCATAAGGACTCTCCTTTTAAAAACAACACTTCTTTTTACGCTTTCTCAAGAAAAGAGACAATAGCCATTCAATAATTTATACCAATTGACCATGGCATTGTTTGTAGCGCTTACCTGAACCGCAGGGACAGAGCGCATTACGTGGTGTGTTTCCCCAGTTTTCAGGGCCGATAAGAACCTTATCTTGGGTTTCGCCAGGATCATAGGGATCATCATGGTAGTTAAGGGTCATTTCTTGTTCCATTTCAGGTTCAAAAATATCCGCTACAACTTGCTCGGCAGTTGTTCGCTCTCCCAGTTGAAGGTGAGCCAAAGCCCCAGTAACGTTTTCACGCAGGCGGCCAAGCATTTCTTGGAAGAGTTCGAAAGCTTCACCTTTGTATTCATTCAGAGGATCTCGTTGAGCATAGGCTCTTAGGTTAATGCCCTGACGGAGGTGATCAAGAGAAAGCAAGTGATCTTTCCATTGTTGATCCAAGATACGAAGGAGCAACGATTTTTCAGCAAGATGCATCATTTCGTGCCCATAGAGCTGTTCTTTTCCTTCCATGAGATTATTCACAGCTGTTTGAAGTCGGTTTTTAATTTCAGCGTCAGCGATGCCTTCTTCATCTGCCCATTCTTTGATCGGGAGATTTAATGAGAAAATACGTAAGCATTCTTCATGGAGTGAACTTATTTCCCATTGGTCTGCATAGGCGTTTTCAGGAATAAACCGTGTGACAAGCTCTTCAATCACCTCTTCACGCATGGCTTCGACAAATTCGTGAACATCTGCAACTTCCATGATTTCACGTCGTTGTTCGTAGATAACCTTACGTTGGTCATTCATGACGTCATCGTATTTTAAAAGTTGTTTCCGGATATCAAAATTTCGGGCTTCAACCTTTTGCTGTGCTTTCTCAAGTGCTCGGTTGATCCAAGGGTGAATGATAGATTCGCCTTCTTTTAGCCCTAGCTTCTGGAGCCAGCTATCTAAACGCTCAGAACCAAAAATGCGCATAAGATCATCTTCGAGTGAAAGGAAGAATTTAGAGGCCCCTGGGTCTCCTTGGCGACCTGATCGACCGCGGAGCTGATTATCAATACGGCGGCTTTCATGTCGTTCAGTTCCAATGACGAAAAGGCCTCCCGCATTACGGGCGATTTCAGCATTTTGTGTTACTTCTGCTTCAATTTCTTGGACACGAATTGCTAATTTGTCAGCATCATCAATATGGGCTGTTTCTTCTGCAATACGCATTTCCAGGTTTCCGCCCAGCTTGATGTCTGTTCCACGGCCAGCCATGTTGGTGGCAATCGTGACTGCGCCAGGAACACCAGCTTCCGCAATGATCTTTGCTTCTTGTTCATGGTATTTTGCATTGAGAACGTTATGCGCAATGTTCTTTTCTTTTAATAGGGAAGAGAGAACCTCAGATTTTTCAATACTCACCGTACCAACGAGGACAGGTTGCTTGCGCTCACGACATTCTTCGATCAGTTTTGTAATTGCTTCATATTTCTCTTTTGCAGTTCGATAAACTTCATCATCCATATCTTTTCGGATAACAGGGACGTTTGTTGGAACTTCAAGAACCTCAAGCTTATAAATATCGCTAAATTCAGAGGCTTCCGTCATTGCCGTTCCTGTCATACCAGCAAGCTTTGGATAGAGTCTGAAATAATTCTGATAGGTGATAGAGGCAAGTGTTTGGTTTTCCTGTTGAATTTCAACAAATTCCTTTGCCTCAAGCGCTTGGTGAAGGCCTTCTGAATAACGTCGTCCTTCCATGACACGCCCTGTAAATTCATCAATGATCATGACTTTACCGTCTTTGATCATATAATCGACATCTCGAGAGAAAAGTTTGTGTGCTTTTAAAGCTTGATTGACATGATGAACAACAGGCACGTTTTGGATGTCATACAAGGAAGAATCAACTAAAAGACCTTCTTGTCTCAAGAGTTGTTCAATATGCTCAATTCCCTGCTCTGTCAGGGTAACGGCGCGTGCTTTTTCATCCTTTTCATAATCTTCTGGAAGAAGATTCGGCATGATTTTATTGATACGAACGTAAAGGTCGGATGAGTCTTCCGCAGGGCCTGAGATAATAAGTGGAGTTCTAGCTTCATCGATCAGAATGCTGTCGACTTCGTCAACGATACCGTAATGAAAAGGCCTCTGAACCATTTCCTCAAGACGAAACTTCATATTATCGCGAAGATAATCAAAGCCTAGTTCGTTATTGGTTGCATAGGTAATATCGCAACGGTAGGCAATTTGCCGTTCCATATCATCAAGTTCGTGGACGATACAATCAACGGAGAGGCCTAAGAATTTATAAATGACGCCCATCCATTCAGAGTCACGTTTGGCAAGGTAATCATTGACGGTTACAACGTGAACGCCTTTCCCTTCAAGGGCGTTTAAATAAACGGGGAGGGAGGACGTAAGCGTTTTTCCTTCACCTGTTTTCATTTCCGTAATCATGCCGCGGTGAAGAATGATTCCCCCTTTAAGCTGAACATCAAAATGACGTTGTCCAAGGGTCCGTTTGGCTGCTTCTCTCACAACAGCAAAGGCTTCAACCAATAAATCATCGAGAGATGTGCCATTTTTAAGGCGTGTGCGAAATTCTTCGGTCTTAGCTTTTAAAGCCTCATCTGATAGCTTTTCCATACCCTCTTCAAGGGCATTAATTTGTTCAACTGTTTTTGCCAGATTCTTGATATATCTATCATTTGCTGAGCCAAAGACTTTGCGAAAAAGGGTTGTAAACATGGATCCTCGTTATGATTTTATATAATTCTAAGAGTATATACCAAAGCGAACCTAAAAGACCAGGTCTTCCTTGAAGTAGGTTTAATTATTCCTTCATGGATTCAGAAAGTTATTTATTTTTCAATAGGGAGTTTGTTGTGACGCTTCGATCTAAGTAAATTTTGAGATAATGGCTTGATTATTAATTGTTGTAAAAGGATTTAATATTAATTATATAACGTTTACCATGATAAATGGGAATGATCAAGTTTAATAAGGATTAATAAGGAGTTTATTTTATGAAAAAGAGTGTTTTGTTATTAACAACGGCATTAATATTGTTAATTGAACCTGCACTTGCTATGGAAGAGAATTTTGGCAGAATTCCAATCCCACATGACCCAGCAGCGATGACGCCACCTGCGTATGACCCGGCGACTGACCCAGCGATGATGGCAACTATGCCTGTGATAACGATGCCTGACCCAGCTGCGATGATGGCATCTACGTATGACCCAGCGACTGATCCTGCGATGATGGCAACCATGCGAGATCCAG
>JAFECQ010000013.1 GCA_018242065.1 Pseudomonadota bacterium
GAGCGACATTTATGCAGGCGTTGTCCATATGGGCGTGGATATGGCGATTCCGACGGATGGGCTGGGTATTGGACTTACGGCATTGCCTGTGGTGGGACCTGGGTTGAGGGGAACGCGTGCCGCCGTTCAAATAGGTAAACAGTTTGTGAGTGGTGTTGAACGGGGACTGGGTCGTGTTCTTAAAGTTGGAGCGGAGGCATTAGGGGAGAGTGAAGAAGCTCTGCAAAGACTTGTTCAGAAGTTTCCGTCCCTTTCAAGAGGAGGATTGGAGGTTTCATATGCAGGTGAGTTTAGCCGTGCAACGGCTTCGTCTTTAGCCAGGGAGGAAGCGACTTTTGCATCAAAACCGCTTGTATCGCGCTCAGCAGCGCCGCCACCAAGTGCAGAAGCGCTGGAGAGTATGGAGTTCGCAAGTCTCAAGGTAAAATCCCCTCCCTCTGCCCGTGAGATTGGGAGGCGCTATGATGCCGAGCGTCGTGCGGCACGGAAGGCAGCGTTTCTTGAATCGGCTAAATCGACAGTGCCTATGGATGTCAAATTGTCAAAGCTACCATCAGCGCCACCGCCACCTTCGGCAGTCCCGACTCCGGCTCCGCCACCAAGCGCAGCAGCTCAACGATTTGAAGGGGTTGGGTATGGGGCGAGAGAAATCGTTCTTGGAGCAGAAAAGTCTCCTATTGATGCGGGTATTAAGTGGAAAAAAGGCATTCAAGAACAAGGGATGCCATGGGAAGATCATGTAGGAGCAGCTTTGCCTCCAGGATCTCGCTTGCCTAAAAATTATAAAACGTTTGATCATCGGAATCGTATAACGCGAGAAGCCATAAGTGCAAAAACTCTCGATACCAATACTCTTTCAAGGATTACGGATCCTAAAAAAGTCTATTATTCTTTAAAGAAAAGCATTGATGCGGCTGAAAGGTTCATAGAATATAAATTAGATAAGGTAACCTTAGCTTCTCAGGATATATCCTCACGGGTTGTTGAAGTGGCTGTTCCAACGAGCACCACACCAGCTCAATGGGAGCAAATTTTAAGAGCTGTTGAATATGCTAAAGTAAAAGGTGTAATTCTTAAGATAACGGAGACTCTGTAAAATGAATACGTCCAATTCTGTGCCTAACGCACGAGCTTTATGGAAACCACAAGCAGGTGCTTCTGATAATGGAGATTTTATCAGTGTTGAGACATACTCAAGTTACAGTCTTGCGATAGGAGATCCGACAGTAACAGAATATCTTTTAAGTCCAGAGGCTTCAGATGAAGAACTTGGTTGTGCTGTTTTAGGTTCATTGAGGCAAAGTCGTTTTTTATCCTTTGAAGAAGAAGGTTATTTACTAGAAAATGCGACATCAAACTATAAATTGTGGGTTGAAAAACTCATGACGACTTATGGCTACAAAACTAAGCGGGCTTTATTTAAGAATATGAAAAGTTGTGGTGTTGAATGTAAAGATAATATAATTACCATCCGCCCAAGTAATCACGAGAAGTTAGAAGGTTGGAGTGGAGATGGCATTAGTCAAGAAGATTACGTCAAAGTTCCATCCGATAGTCCTCCAGCAGAAATAGGAAGAGCCTTACGTCTTGCATTCAGTCGTTGTATAGGTCTAGGATCGTAAACCCGAGTAAACGGAGTCTTTTGGAGAGCTGAACTTGCCAAGATTCTAGCCAAGGGGGGATTTCATATTCAAGCGGCCAAAGGGATTGAGGTTGAGGTTCGTGCCTCCAAGGACGTATCGGCCTATTTAGATCGACTTGAATCTCGTCCTGAAACATCTTGGATTAAGGTTGTGCGCCAGATTCCCGGTGTTAAATGGCATGAGATTGCAGAAGAGCACAAGAAATGGAACAAGAAATCCCAAGGACTCACCCCAGCGGCATCGGTTGTGGTGGCGCTTGCAATTGGTGTTGCGATAGGGTGCTCTGGGGCGGGATTAGCTGTTGCAGGATTGTTTGAGAGTGCCACGGCTAGTGCAACTATTGGAGCGATGGCGAAGGGAGGGTTTATAGCCCTTGCGTCCCAAGCGGGGGTGTTTCTGATCAACAACAAAGGAGACATTGGAAAAACTTTTGCGGATTTAGGCAAGACAGAGAGTTTGGAATCCCTTGCGATTGGTATGATGACGGCAGGCCTTCTTGAGGGATTGACGGAGCCCTTGTCTCTTCCGGCCCAACCCACCAGTGTTGTTGAACATCTACACGTGAATGCGGTGCAGACAGGTGTGAGTACGTCTCTTTCTGTGCCGTTGAGTGGGAGTGATATGACTGAATCTCTCACGGACGGTGTTCTTGCAACAGCCATTAATACGGTAAGTGGGTATGCGTCTACCAAGATAGGTCAAGCGCGTGTGGGAGAGATTGGCGAGAGGGGCGGGAAGCGCGTTCTTGTCTCAGGTGGTCTTGATGGATTCACGCACAAGTTGCTTCATGCGGTGAATGGGGCGGCCTTGGGGATTGCAGTGTCTCGCGGGAAGGATGTAGTTGGAAGTGCAGCGGCCGGAGCTATAGGAGCGGTTGGAGCCGAGCTGCTGGGCGAGTATTTGATGGAGGATGTGATTGGCAAGGGCCATGAGCCAGCTGTGCTGCGCGAGAAACTTCAGCAGCGTGCGGATATGGCGAAGCTTGCGGCAACCACCTCGACCCTTCTCACAGGTCATGATCCAGCGATAGCCTCAAGTGCTGCGGAAGTTGCGGTGAGGCATAATGCAGCTCCCTCTGCCTTAAAACGTGCCTTTGTTCAAGAGAGAGGAACACCTCTTTATGCAGCAGATATGGAAGAAGATGACGAAAGAGATCTTTCAAAGTTTGAGTCTAGAACGGGGCTTTCTCACCCCTCAAGAGGAAAGACTCTTGCGTCTCTCTCAAGAGAAGAGCCAACGCATGCACCACCTCTTATGTCCCATGGTCATCCTGCGACAGCCCCGCCAAGTTCTCTTGCGCATAGAAAGCCTACCTTTGCGGAGAAAATAGGGAGATCCTCTGCAAAGATCACCCCACAACCGTTAACCTATCGGGCCGAGAAGAAACAACCTTCCGTTTCTTCTTCTAAAGCGAAATCAGAATTCTCAAAAGCGCATAGTTCTTCTAACCCCCCTCAATTGAGAAGAGAAAGTGCTTCCCCACACGCGTCTGTAGGCGTTTTAGAAAAATCTAACCCAGAGGAGAGAGGAAGATTAAGTACCAGAAGCTTTGCTCAAACGATTAAGCGAAGTGAATCGCCTCCGCCTCTTGATACGCTATTTAGGGAAGGAGAATCTCTGATTCATGAAGGTGCTCAAAGTGTAGCGGAGTTTGTTCATCCTGTTGTTGCCCCTGTTATGACTGAAGTCGTCGAGACGAAGTCTGCTGGGGGAAGGGTACTCCGAGGAGCTTTCATCTCTCCACATGAGATAAAGTCTGAGGATATGTTACGTACCACTGCGCTGGTGGGAGCTGAGATTGTTCCAGGTTTGAGAGGAGCGAGGGCAATCATTCAAGTGAATGAGATGATCTCGGATTTGATAGAGGAATCGGCAAACTTTTTAAGGACGCACGTTCGTCGAGAGGTTCGTGAGACGACCGGTAGTCAATGGGTGGGTCAATATGCGGGTGATCTAGCATATTTAGGAGCGCTTGTAGTCAATCCATTCAAAGCGCCGCCTGGTGTAAGTAAAGTAGGAAGTTTAATTGGGAAAACAACAACAGTCGTTGAAAGGAAAGTCGCATCAGCAGTTGTTCATAAGGTTGAACAAGAAGTTTCTTTAACCGCGCATGAGCTTGAGGTTTTAAAAGGGCAGTCTAAGGTAAAAGCGCCTCCCTCCGCTCGCGACATCGGTAGGCGCTATGATGCAGAGCGTCGTGCGGCGGCACGAAAGGCAGAGTTCCTTGAATCGGCTAAAGCTGCAAAGCCTAAACCAACGAGCGTGACTTCGTCAGCTCCGCCGCCAAGCGCAGCTGCGACGCAACGATTTGAAGGGGTTGGGTATGGGGTTGACTCTGGGTTTTATCATTCGCATTCGTTTAAAGAGAGCCTTGAAATACAATATCCTGGTAGAGTAAGTTCTACGACTGTTCCTCAACCTAATGCTAAGAATGTTAAATTCGCTGGGCAACGGCATCCTGTGAGTGGCATTGTCTTTGATCTAAAAGGCTATCCTATTTTTGATGATGTTGCTAAGTTTGATACAAGAATTTCTGGAGACGTTTCAATTCTGAAAAACGAACGTCTTCATATGAGAACAGCCACAAAAAATCTGCGTGCGGAGATTATCGCAGGCAGAATAGATAAAACTCAATTTACTAAATATCAATTAGAAGACATTATGGCAGGAAGAGATAGAATATCTGGATTTACGTGGCATCATCATCAAGATATAGGTAGAATGCAATTAATTCTTCGAAAAACACATATGAATACAGGTCATGTAGGCGGTATGGAGATGTGGTTTTTGACTCAATAAGGAACAGTTTTATGCGCTTATCTAATATAAAATGGTATAGATGTGGAAAAGCTGCTACGGAAAAGGGAGTTTCCAATATAGAGAGTAAAATTCAAATTAAATTACCACGTTTATATTATGATATAATGATGATTTGTGATGCTGGAGTTCCTCTTAAAACGGATTTTGAATATGATGATAAATCGCATGAATGTATGATGCCTCAGGCCATCGGATGTTTTTTAGGTTTAGAAGATCCAGAATATAACATTGGTGATGTATTTAAAAACCCTCCTGAATTTTTCCCAGAAGGGCTTGTTGCTTTTGCAGAAACTGGGGGAGGTGATTATATCTGTTTTGATTATCGAGAAGGAAAAGATAATATCGATCCGCCTATTGTTTATTGGAATCATGAAGCGGATGTTGGTAAAGACGTTTCCTTTGTAGCAAATAATTTTGAAGAATTTCTGGGAATGCTACGCGAGCCGGAGGATGAGTAGTTCGCTGTTCTAATGATACATCTTAGGAAGATTTATTTTATAACTTGATAAGGTTTTACATGTTCTTTTACCCATGCAACTTGATCATTCATCGCGTCATAGATGGCTGGAGATGAGTACTGGAAACCGTGTTCCTGTCCTCTATATAAGATTCCTTTATACGGCACTTTTAATCTTCTCAAGGCATAGGAAAGTTCAAAAGTGTTGGCAACTGGAACACGTGTATCATTTTCTCCTTGTTGAATGAGGACAGGTGTTTTGGTATTTTTAATAGTCATCAGAGGAGACATCTTAAACCAGTCTTTCAAATCTCTACCCATATGTCGAATCTCAAACACTGAATTATCTGCGACTGCTGTGTTTGTATACCAATCGATTGGTCCGGCTCCTACAATCGCTGCTTTAAACCTTTGATCATGGGTTATTGCCCACGCACTCAAAAATCCGCCATAACTCCATCCACCAATCACAATTCGATCAGGATCAACAATTCCCTTTTTAATCAGGTCATCTATTCCATAAAGAATGTCTTTAAAATCTCCTCCGCCAAAATCTTTATAAGACATGTTTACAAAATTAGCTTCATATCCCTTGCTTCCTCGGTAATTTGGTAGGAAAATAGCATAACCTTCACTTGCCAAAACGGCCGGAGAAAATGGTCCTAAAGACGTTTCTCCTAGAAAATCTTTACTCGCCACACCTGCAGGCCCTCCATGTATCCATACAATAAGAGGCGTTTTTGTTCCTTTTTTAAATTCTGGAGGATAGGTGAAAGTTCCTTCAATTTCGAGCCCATCAAATGACTTCCACTTAATGATTTCAGATTTTAGTGACTTAAGTGATGGCACATTTTGTAGATGTGTAATTTGGTGAGGTTGAAAAGAAGAAAGAGGTGTAAAATAGGCTTCTTGAGGAGTTGTCATATTTGAATAGAGAAACCCTAAGTATTTATTGTTGTGACTTAAGCTGAATCCATTTACAAGCCCTTCTAAGCCTTTGTTAAGGATGATGTCTTGAGTACCATCAAGGCTCACTTGATGAATATTAATTTTTGTTTCGTCATAGTTGTTATAAAGTAAAAATTTACTATCTTCGGTCCATCCTACAAGATTTATTAAGTTAGATGTATTTCTGTTAATACATTGATTTTCTTTTGTTTTAAGGTTGAAAGTGCAGATCTTTACATCCTCTTCAAGCTTTTGATCTATATTTTCATTAACACCGAGACCAGAAGTCTTTACATAGGCCACATACTCTTGATCAGGCGAAAATATAGGGCCTATGAGAGCCGTTTTTTCTGATAAGAGTTCTACAATTTCTTTTGTGTTAACATCAATCATGGCTAAAGTAGAGTTCGTTCCCCCTCGCCAATCTTTATTATCAACTGAAAAAACAAGATAGCGACTATCAGGAGACCAGGAAAACATAGGATCCATCATTTGAGAAACATTTAATGTGTCTGGTGTTAAAGCCTCAACTTTAGGGTTCTCAAACTTCTTATCTTGAAAACTGAGAAGATAGATTTGCCCATAGATTTGAGATTGTTTTGAATCTGAAACATTTTTCTGTAGACGCGATGCAGGAATGGCAATTTTTTCTCCATCGGGGGATAGTGTAACACCCGCTCCAGCAAAACTAGATTCATAAATTTTTTTAGCTTTACCGCCATTTGAAGGTCTTAGCCAAATAGCTCCTTTCTCTACACTTCCTGTACTATAGATGAGCCATTTCCCATCATAAGACCAGTCAAATCCTAAAACCGAATTATGTTCATCAACAGGGGTTAATTGGCCGGTTTTATTTGAAACAATATAGGTATTGATCCATCGCTTAACATTGTATGGATTTTTATCAGGTGCGAATGGCTCTAAAACACGAATGAACGTATTCTCTCCATCAGGAGACACTTGTACATTGGTAAATTGTTTAATAAGAAGAGTATCGAAAGGCGTCCACAATTGCTTTTCAGAAGCATGTAATTGAGTACCTACAGTCAATGAAAACAAAGTCGCTATGATTGAGTGCACAATTTTCATTTTTTGTTCTCTTCTAAAATAACTGGACTTGAAGAAGGCACCATGTGTGCATCTAACCATTTTAAAAGATCTGTTCTTGCTTCTAAAAGAACCTGAGGATTTGAAAAAGAATGTTCCTGATTGGGATATAGAATTAAATGATTTGGAATTTTAAAATCTGTCAAAGAATAATTAAGTTGCATCGCTTGATAGTAAGGAAACTTATAATCCCCATCCCCAGCTTGAATGAGGGTTGGTGTTTTTGCATTTGCAAGATGTAGAGAAGGTGACCTTGAAAACCAAAAATCATAATCGTCCCAATAGTATCCTCCCATATAAGCTTCCCATAATTCTGGGTCACTTGTTTGTCCTACAAAAGAAATCCAATCATTTATTCCCGCCCCAACAACCGCTGTTTTAAATAACTGCGTTTGAATAATCGCCCACGTTGCCAGATATCCGCCATACCCCCATCCCCAAATGGCTATTTTATTTGAATCTGCAATTTCTTCTTTGATGATGTGACGAACTCCTGACATAAGATCTTCCAGGTCTTTCCCTCCCAAATCCTTGAAATTCGCCTGACGAAACTCAAGGCCATACCCTGTGCTTCCTCGATAATTGGGGGCTAAAATAGCGTACCCTTTGTTTAATAACTCAAGGAGGTTTATAGGAATATCTAAGAGTTCACCTACATATTGTTGACTCCAAACATCATTAGGGCCATCATGTGCTAGCACAATAACCGGATATTTTTTCCCCCGTTGACGTTTTTCCGGTAAAATGAGGATTCCTTCTATTTCTTTTCCATCCTTAGACTTCCATTTTATAACCTCACTCTGAAACTTGTCGAGGATGGGCGCTTCTTGCAGGTGAGAAATCTGCTTGGAAGCTTCATCGTCTAAAGACTTAATGAAAACTTCTGGAGGTTCTGTAAAACTTTCAACTGTGTAAACAAGAAAATCATTTTTTGAATCAAAAGATCCGCTTTTAATAAGCTGGTCTTGTTTTTTGAAAATGGCAATAGGATCTTTACCATTAACAGGGAGCTTATAAACTTGATTTAATGTTCTATAGCTTTCTGAAACAACAACAAAACTACTATCTGCCGTCCAATTAAGAAGATGTGGTTGTTCATTATAGGTTTTAGCAAGACATCTTTTTTGATGATCTTCTACGTTTGTTAGGCACACGCGCAGAGGACCAACTTCAAGACTATTATTTTGTACTTTCTTTTTTTCTGGGAAAACATTGGTAACGTAAGCAAGCCATTTTCCATCCGGGGAATAGAGAGGGTAAAGATAGCCTCCCTTCTCATTGACTAAGGATGTAATCTTTCCTGTTTTTATATCTACAGTAGAAATTTGAGAAGTCTGATTTTCTAAATCGGCGGCTGATTGAGACAAAAAAGCAATTGTTAAACTATCTGGTGACCAACTAAATAGATCATCAGACTTTATATTTGCTGACGTGAGGTAGAGAAATTCAGAAGTGAGCTGTGTTGGATTATTTCCGATAGTCAATTTATCTGTTACGTCAACGACATATAAGTGAGAATATGACTTGGTGCTTTCAGTTAGAATGATTTGATTTGGGGTTGTGTTGTTTTTGTCTACAAATCTTTGAGCAATAGCTATTTTAGCTCCATTAGGAGCCCACTTATGGGCATGAATATCGTGATCAAGCTCAAGGAGTTTTTGTGACTTGAGTGTCTCAAGTGAAATAATCCATAAGCTTAAAAATTTATCTCCAGGAGAAATATAGCTTATCCATTTTCCATTTGGAGCCCATTGCAAATTATAAAAATCAGCTGGACCTTCCATAGAAATGTCTTTTTGGCTAGATCTTTTGTTCGATGTAATAAGGAAAGAGGTTCTCCAAGTGCTTTTGTGTGGGTCCTCTTTATCAAAGTAAGGCGTTAGAAAAGCAATGAGTGTTAACTCTCCACCAGGAGATATCAAAACATCGCTGATGGTTTTGTATTTTAAACTCTCCGAATCAAAAGTTGCTTCTTTTTTTGCAGCAAATAGACTAATTGCCAGCCAAGTAAAGACCGCTAAGCCAACTCCGATCTTTTGTAAGATATGCAACCTTTTTCCCTGCTTTTTGCTTTTTGCTTTTTATCTACGTAGCATAGGAAGGATAAGTTAATTTTTCTTTAAGTCAATTTTTTGTCTCCTCAAGTTGAATACCTCCGAGCTTCAATTTTATTAAAAAAAGAAATAGTGGTTTATTCCTTGGATTCTCAACTGCATGATCGTATCTTCAAAAAGCAAATCAAGCTCTTGGTGGATAGGCTGAATATGTCAGTATTCCACAATCTTTCATTGATGGATTTCATTTATAAGAGTTTCCACCTCCACGAAAACGATTTTTAATTTTGAGTAGTTAACTCGTTGTTCATTTATTTTAGATATGATTTTGGGTCTGGCTTAGGAAAATCAAGGGAGAGCACAATGTTACAACGTTTATTATTTTCTTTTATCTTAATTGTCGCTTTAGTGGGTGATTCCGCGCTTGCAACATCCTATACATGCCATTTAAAAGGTCCCAGTTTTTAGATCCTACTTGAAAAGCGGTTGGAACAATCAATGCTCCGTCCTCTGATAGTCAGACCGAACTTGATGATCTTTGCAATTCAACATATTCCGTATGCAATAACACGTGTTCAGCTTTTTAATGTTGTTAAGGCAGAAAAATAAACTGGGGATTTTTACCTGTCGTTAACATATTTCAGTTTATACTATGAAAATGATCGTAATTGTACAAGTAACCAAATCTAATGCAGGAGGTTTTATTATGAAAACATTAAATCTAACTTTAGCACTGCTCGCATTAACTATAGGGACAGCATCTATAGCTAAGCCTCACATGAGCACAGCTGCAGTAGAAAAAACCCATGAGCAACAAATGAAAGATATATGCAATAAACACACTGTTGGGCAAAATGAAAACGTAGATAAAGCCTGTGAAGCATTAGGGTGTGGCCTATATTCTATTCCTCAATGTAGTTAAATCAAATTCTTCTTTCCTTAATTTTTATTGATTAAAGGGGATAGTTTCGATTACTGCAACCCATCATCAGAGCCACTGTGATCTGCATGTGGCTCTGAATTCACAGAAATGAGAAGAGGAACTCCCGAACTGCCATGGTCTTCTATAAGGCCACTCTCACCAGAAAGCAAGGAATTGACCCTCATCATCACACCTGGATCCATGGTCTCATAAGCTTGCTTATAACGACGCACTAACCGAACAAGCTTATTGCGCTTATAGTGTCCCGTCGCATGTTTATAAGAAAGCAAACTTTCTGCACCCGTTACAACGCCACCATAAGATTCATTAAAAGCCATGGTATTGTTAAAGGCATCAGCTACCCCGAAGAAGAGAAGGGTGGCAATTCGTACAGCCATAGGCCATCCTTGCGTCGTTGCAATGCCTACGAGGATATAAGGGAGTGTGTTCCACACACCTTGAACAAAGTTATAGGTTTTTCCTGCTTTACGGAACCCTTTCCACACACGACTTTGACTTGCGTCACTTTCGGGGTCATCACCATGCAAAATATCATAAACGCCCGCTTCGACAGCTTCAACTTCAACTTTACCTTGGAAAAGATTCGCAATCACCCCTCCAAAAATCCCAGATAAAACCTTATTTGCAATTTCATTCGTCCCAAACTCTCCTAAGAGACTATAAATAATCGCATAAAAAACAAGGGTTCTTCCGGCGGTTGCTGCTGCCGGAATACCCCATCCCAGCACTTTTGCAACCTTACGCTTCCAGCTTTTTACATTGTCTAAAGGGATAGGCGAGGTTTCATGTATTTTTCTCAATGCTTTCAATGCTCTTAAAGCATCTGCCCCTTTAAGGGTATTTTCCGGCATATCAATGCCGTTTTTCTTAATGCCAAAACCATTGACCAGAATCTGTTCATAAAATTCATGAATGTCGTCTTCAGGGGCCGCTCTAAAGAGGCGGATCAAATCATCAAAACGGCTTAATTCTTGTTGACGTAAAGCACGAGCGGGAGAAAGAATCATTCCCTCTTCAAAAGCTCGACGCACACGTCGGGCATTAATGAATTCATCCACTTTTTCTTGCATCGCACGCGCATTGGAAAACAACGCATCAAGAAAGAGAGTTGGGGCTAGACAACTTACAAAAATGATTGAATCTTTTGCAAAAGTCGGACCGGCATTGCCTTCGATACCCCATTTTTCAAACGACCACAAATAATATACGGGAAGAAGAGCAGCCATACTCGCTCCTACGTACACAAGACCAACAACGCCTTTACGTAGATCTATCTCCCATTTCCAACATTTTAACTTTATTCCAGGAATGGAAAACTCTTTCATAGAAGGGCCCACTAAATCACCAATGATCTTCACATTACGAGAAATTGAGTCAATACCCAGCGTTATGGCTGTATGAACAATTAATGACGTTTGTAAATTTTGGCTACGATTCCACCATGTATGTTTACCATTATCCAATCCGCCTTCAAAAATCGGTGGCATAGCATTTCCGACCCCGGTACCAATCAGTGTTCCCCCGACACCCCCGAGAATAATCTGCTTCCACGTAAATTTACCATCATTAATGCGGTCTTTTGCGTACTGGAGGAAGGCAACTACTTTCCGATCATCGGGATCGCCGGGATCAAGGGTCCTCACCTTTTGCAAAAGGGCTTGCCGCTCTAAGATGTCACTTCCAACTTCTACATCATCTGATCTATCGGTTACATCTCTTAGAACTCTTACTTCAGAGAAAAGATCATCCCGACTCAATACGCGTGAGCTGCGTTTAGATCCTGGGCGACCTCTATAGGCATCTTCTTCATCCATCAGATCTGCGTCTTGAATAGACCCATGGCTATGTCGGAAGCTACTGCTTCGCCCTTTAGGCAACAGCACATCTCTTTCTGTCGGCTCCGTCATAGAAGCCGCAGGGCGAGCTGGGGGTATGCTCACGCGCTGAAGTTCAAGAGGAGGCGGGAAGCGAAGCATTGAGCCCGTGATGACAACATCTTCAGGAGAGCTACTTGTGGATAGAACAGTGTCCCTTCGGTCATCATCGTGTCGTTCGTGTGCAGGAATTGGAAGTACAGCTGTTGTAACTGCAGCTGTTGCATCTGAATCGTCCAAATCGCTTGATCTTGAGCTACTTTCGGTGGCAATAAAGGGAAGAGAATCAAGCGTATCAAAGGCAGACAGTACGGTTGGTCTAGATTCTGGTGAGCGACTACGTGCTTTCAACAACGCAGTACTATCGGTTCTTATCTCCACTGTGAGATCATCAGATCGTTTTAGAACAACTTCATCGGGAGGAACAGCCACGCTTACCGCTTTAGAAAGAAGACTTCTTTGTGTTGGAGAAGGAGGGCTTGCAGAAAAAGAATCAGAAGCAGGTATTAAAAGAGGTGGCGTTTTTCCCAGAGGCGAGGATGACCTGTTCGTTGTATCATTCAAAGACATCTCTTCAGGAGTCGACCCCAGGCTGTGGGGAGGAGACTCATCATGAGGCCCCGAGCTCCCTGTCGACCTTTCTGGAGAAGAAGAATGGCTGTGAGGTAAATCACTTTCATTTCCAGGAGGAGAGTACTTTGGGCTTTCTGGTCCATCTTTAGGATCGAGTGGATCTTTAGACTTATGTGAAGGAAGCGGCACATCTTTGGGCAGGAGAGGGCTTATGAGCGAAGAAGGAACCTCATCGTCCACACCATTCATCGCTTTTGCAAGGTCAGGGTAAATCAAGGCAACAATCAACAAAAAGCTGATGGTTTTTCTGAGCAAATGTTTCAATGGGGAGAAATTTAAAGAAGAAATAACATATTTCAGATGGGTTCTCATCATTTGGATCCCTGCTTACATGGGCACATGGTTTTGAACATACACACCTTATGTTTTGTTTGCTGCTGTCTCATCATTACGAAACCAACTCAATTATTTAACAAATACAATTTTTCTTCAACAAAAATTTCATTTTTACATTTACCATTCTCTTTTGAACAATGTCAATTTTAAATCACGGAGAAAATTCAACAGACAAATTCGAGTGTTGCAATTTGAGTCTAAGTATTAGAAATTATTTAGGGAGACCATATAAAATGATTTTAACTCAAAAAGAAATATCAATTTTTCAATCAGCCAATGCCAGGTTAGATACCTATTTACATTGGATCACAGCTTTTAAGATCTTTTTCACTGGCTGTAAGCAACTTTACATTAAACGAATGATTCATTTAAACAAGAAAAATCGAGGAGCGATTTTGCTGAAATTTTTTGTTCTATTTTTTATTTTCTTTAATCTTCCTGCCCTTTCTATGCAGGGTGATGAGATTGATTTTTTTAATGTAGGACAAGGTCATGCCGTCTTAGTTAATAAAGTGGGCAGACGTCCTGACCAAGAGCCTTTTACTCCTTTGCTTATCGATGCTGGATGTAAAGCGCATCCTTCCAAGATTGGAATGAGGTATGAATGGACTCCTCAAGATCACGCCTCTTTAACATCTCAAATTAGTGAGAGAATTTTGGACATATGGAAGGCTTCAAACGGAGGGGCGCTTTGGGGAAAACAGTTTACTCTAAATGTCATCATTACCCATCCTGATGAAGATCACAAAGATTTGGTTCCTTCAATCTTGACACACCTTGAATCAAGAACTCATGCTGCGCACACTTCTTTCGTTCCTACTTTTTTATTAGGTGGAAGGCCTTCGCTCTATTCAGGTTTTTTAGAAAGGTATCAAACACGATTTGTTTTTTCAGAACAGTGGCCAGAAGTTTCTTTTATGGGCAATCTTGGTTTTCTTGACACAAGTAACTGTATTACCCACTTGTTTTGTCCGCGAGGTTCTGCCGGAGAGACTTCTACGGATCGAAATAGATGGAGTATTATTGCCCGTGTGCAAATTAATGGAATGACAGCTCTCCTTCCCGGTGATGCAGATGATAGTGTAAAGGATAGAATGCTGATTTCTTTAGGAGACCGAAAAAGTGAATTAGAAACGGATATTCTTTTAGCTCCTCATCATGGCGCAAGGGGGACTTATCATCCAGAATGGGATCATCTTGTAAATCCAAGAACAGTTATCATTGGAGCTGCTCTTAAGCATAATCATCCAAAAGGAAGCACGCTTTTAGACTGTTTACGTCTTAAAGAAGGGAAAGGACGTATTTGGAATGATAGGGTCATGGCGCATGGACTTCAATATAATTGTAACCAGGCAATCCAGCGTGACATTGAAGATTCCTTTTTACAGAGAGAAGGTAGATTGTTTGACAAAGTTCCAAATGATCCCCTAGAAGCACAACTTCACCAACCGACAGAGCAATGGTATTTAGCATGGGTAGACGTGCCTATTTATACTTTATGGACAACAGGAAGTTTACGTTTTGAAGAATCACTTTTAGCCCCTAGATTGTTGGATACTTCTCATGGTCTGATGGGATATATTGCGGTTTCTGATCCCCAATATTTATTGAGTCCATACATTAGAGGAAAATTGACACCTTTGATTCCTCCTGAAAGAGAATTTGAAGAAGCCATTGCTCAGCGTGTGAAAGTTTTCCATGCTGACCAAGACGGCGCTGAATATTGTAATATGATATTGAAAGAAACCTTGCTTATTGAGGATCATCAGGACAGAAGTCATTACCTTCAAGCCCTCCTTAGAATTTTCTCAGAAAAAAGACCGGTTCTTTATAGACGAACTTCTTGCTTTCAATCGCTAAGAGAAGCAATTGTAGAAAGAAACAAGAAAGTAGATCATCATGAAGAACGCGTGCAAGATGCAGTAAACTTCATCTTTAGAAATTTCGATACACTTAAAGAACAGGGAGAATCAGATCTTTCTATAGAGCTATGTGATGGTGCATTTGATCGTAACGTGAATGTTCTTAAAACATTCTTAAGGTCAGTGCATGGTATAGAACGTTTAAAACAATACGTACTGCTTTCTTTTAATATTGCTCGATGTGGTCCATGTGCAAATGAAATGGATGATCTCTGTCCTTTTGGTTTTCCTGAATGGATGCAGCTTGCAAAGTTAGTAGAATTCTTCCGACAAGAGGTTATCACCCTCACAGGTGAAAGTATGAGCGTTGGAGATTTAGCAGATATTGCCGTATTGAGAGCTCAAGGAAAAAATTTCAAACAAATTGCGATCCACATCATCGAAGAACCAGCCTTTATAGATTGGTTTCAAGACTGCGTACGCATAAGTAATCCAACTGTTACCCCGCTTCCTACGCGAGAAGAAATAAGAGAAAAATTAAATCTCTATTTTCCAAGAGAACTTGATGATTTCTTAAGCTAAAAAACCCACACCTCAGAATCGGAAAGGCTCTTCTACATTGACAATGAAAAATCCCGTTCTTTCTGTCTCGATATCTCCTGTTGAGTTTGTTGTTTTTGAATCTCTAATGATGCCTTTTCTTGTGTTTTGATCATTTGACGTTCTAAGGAAATTGTAGTTCTGTTTTCTAAGCATCGGAATCTAAATAGAGAGTCTCCTTCTATGCGGCGCATATAGGCAATATGGTAGGAGTCAAGTTGCTTTGTAGAAGACGTATCAAATTTCTTATCAAACTCTCGTGTGATTTCAGCCATGATAGTTTTTTGACGCGTCGTTGGTTTTGTTCCATGGGCTTCTTGGTATCTGAAAATGTTCTTGGCAAATTCCTTAGCTGCTTCTTTGGAAAGGGAATATTCTATCATCAATTTTTGAGCAAGTGATTTGGTTTCAATTCTATGTTTTTTGAATTCTGCCTCGGCAATTTGAGACATAAACGGGGAAGGCTTGTGTCCTGTTCGCTTTGCTTCAAGGTAAAGGCGTCCTTCGATAGAAACGTGCCGTTCTGCAATCATATGGATAAGGAGGGGATCTTTTTTTTCATCGATGTTACCTTTCTTATACCATTCGCGTGTAAGTTTTTCCTTGATTTGCGGAATACGATTAAGCTCGTATTTAGCACGCAACAGATAAAGCCTTGTTTCTTTCTCTGTGTGTTCTCTTCCATTCAGAATGTGCGCATATAAAATAAAATGGGCTGCCCTTTCAGCTTGAAGGGGAATTCGTTCCATCAGCTGAGAGGTAAGAGAAATACTTTCTTTCTCAACATAATTATAGAGGTGTTCTTCACAACGTTTTGCGATGTCGCCTAAAATGTCTTTGCTTTTTGATGAGACAAATCTCTCTGATACATTCTGAATAGGGGTAAATTCCTTAATCGTAGAAATAACGGCTGGCTCTTGAGGTAAACTTTTTTGTCTCTCGAGATTATAAAAAGTTTCATTCCGATGGAACATGTCCTTGACTTTGGTAAATAGAATTTCAACTTTTTCTTTGAAAGTAGGAAAGAAAGGCTTTTTCTCAAATCCATCTTTTTCAATATCTTTAAGTGTATCAAATACAAGGCTTGTTCCTTTTTCTTGCCGATTCTCGATCTGGCGAATGAAATCCCTTAGGGAAGGAGTTTCATCTTGAGAGATATAAACAGACAAGGATTTTGTCTGACGTGTGAGGCTTACATAACTTGTTGCTTGATTGGTTGTTTTGCTGTGAAGAACATATACAGAATCTAAGGTTGCCCCTTGGGTTTTGTAAACAGTTGCTGCATAGCCATGACGGAGGCCATCATATATATTTGGATTCAAATCCTTGATATCTCCATTGTCTAATTGAATCGTTATATTCTTAGCTTTGGGATCTATTGTTTTAATGATGCCAAAGCTACCATTTAATATTCCTTGTTCTTTATCTGTTTTTGTAAACTGGACACGATCACCAATTGTAAACGCCATTCTTCCACGTTGCGTGGAACAAATAATCTCTACGTCACCTAATTGCCCGTATTTACGAAGAATTTCTCTCGCACCTTGATTGAGCGTATCCACATCAATGTTACGTTGAGCTATGATTTGGCGAGTGTCTTGTGGATTGATGATGGCATCTTTGGCCCAATTCTTAAGGAGGTTTGATAAAGACTCTTCTTTAATAGGATTCCAAAAAAGGGCTTTATTGTCTTCTAGAAGATGAACCGCCGTTTTTATGTCTCCTTGAGAGAGAGACTCAGAAACTGATTTTTGCCATTCAACTGTTTGACGTCTGACTTCACTAAGTTCAATAGCCCCATATCGTTCAGATAAGAACTTAAATATTCCTCCACGCTCAACAGAACTTAATTGTCGATCATCTCCCACAAGAATAAGCTTAGCTCCATTGTTTTTAATGGCATTGAAGAGCTCAACGAGGAGAGTTGTCCCGAGCATTCCTGCTTCATCTACAACAATGACTGTTTTGGTATCTACTTTTTCTCGATTATTTTTGTAAGCAAACAAAAAGGAATGGAAGGTCTTGGATTCAAAACCTTCAGTTCTTAAATCCGTAGCCACCTTGTGGGTAGGAGCTAATCCTAAAACACGGAATCCCTCATGGGTATGGGCAATACGAATGGCATCTAAAAGGTAGCTTTTTCCAACGCCGGCTCGACCTTGGATGATAGATAGATTTTTTCCTGAATTCACACAAAGGTTGTAAGCTGTTTTCTGCTCATTGCTTAAGTGCCTACCTTCTAATCCTTTTTCAATAGCAGCGGGTGTCAAACAAATGGCAGACTTTTTGGAAATATTATCCGCAAATCGGACAAGCTTTTCTTCTTCCCCTCTTACGTGTTCAGTTGTAAAAAATCCCGTTTCTTCCTTTGTTTTCTTATCATAGAGGGGGACAATAGTTGATCCCTGAAAGATTTTCTCAATAAGTTCTTGGGTTTCCTGTTTCGAGGAGATAAATTTCTGTATGAAGATATCCAAATCTTTCTTTGTAAAAACGGACTGGATTCGAGTAATTTCCTCTAAAACATTCAAAGGGCTTTTGGCCAAATCTTGATTAGCTCTTTCAAGGAGTTGAGCTCTTGAAATTGCCTCATTTAGATGGTGGCGCATGCGCACAGGTCCTAAATGCTCCTGGGGAACAAGGCCTATAGGATCAACCTTAATGTCATAACCCTTTTCCTCAAAGTATGTGTTTTGCAGATCACGCCAAATCTCACCCCATATATCGGCTTCAACAACAACGCCTCTTCTTACAACTGGATCTAAATCACGCGCTTTTGCGCCAAAGGTGAGTCCATCTTCAGAAAATCGTCGTGTGGTGACAAGCAAGTGGGCGTGCCAATTTCGCTCTCCATCATGTGGAGAATGTACATCTAGTTGAACACCAACACCGCGGTTCACAAAGATCTGACCAAACCTTCTGGTGAGCTCAATTCGATCTTCCAATGTGACTTCTGGATTATCAGGAAGGGCAATGACAAACTCTTTGGCGAGTTGACTATTGATGCGACGTTCGCAAGCTTCCACTTCATTCCATAAGACTGAGCTATTTTTAAACTTCTCATCTGCACCTAAAGGCAGAAGAATTTCATGGTGAACATTGCCATTTCGTTCCTTGAAAGAGAAAAGTTCTCCTGTTCTTTCGCATCGAACGGACTCCCTTTGATTATAGCTTGCCTTCCGGCAAGCGTTACCACCTGAACTTCGTGAAACATATTCACAGCGCGCAAATTGAATGGCCACAATTAACCTTTAAGGCATGAAATTGGTGGAATGCAGGAATGACGTAAAATTTTTGAGAAACGCTTTTATGAGTGACCCTATGAACTTACAAGGAATTCTCTTTCTTGTGGAAAGGAGTTCTTAAAGAACAAATAGGGAAGGTATTTATAATAGACCGTTTTTATGAAATCATTTTACGCGTCTTCAGACTTAAGCGCAAACTCATTTTTGAGTTTGCATATTGCGTATGTCGAAAAATTCTCCGAATTTATCTTCAAACGCTACTCGCGATCTACGTTATATATTTTTCTATCATATTATTTTAATTACGTTTTTTCATCTCAGTCGCTTTACAATTTTCCTATTTATTTGTATATTTCAATGACTACTAAAGCTTTTCCCCTTGGTGTAGCGTATGACAAAAACAAACCTTCTCGAAAAACGAAAAAAGCTTGAGCAACGGAAAAACCGCCTCAAGCAATTAGAAGTTTCCTTAAATGTTCAAGAAAGAAAAAATCGAACCCGACGACTGATTGAGCTTGGGGGGCTGGTTTCAAAAGCCCAACTCGAAAACTGGAATGCGAATGCTCTTCTAGGTGGACTACTTTTTCTTAAAGAAAAAGAGCAGGACGCAAGTCAGATGAACGTCTGGACATATAAAGGAGGGGTGGCGTTTTCTTCAGAGAAGGAAATAAAGTAGGTAATTAAGATGATATGGTCTTTGAGGTGAGTCGATCTACTTTATTTCCAAAGACTTCAGCTGCTTGCCGTAATGGCTCATCTGCTAAATGAGCGTATCTCTGTGTTGTTGAAGCTTGCGTATGACCTAAAAGCTTTCCAACGATACTTAGGCTCAATCCACTTGAAACCAAATGAGAAGCGTGCGTGTGACGCAAGTCATGAATGCGAATGTTTTCCAATTTAGATTCTTTAAGAACTCTTTTCCAAAAAGTTTTGATCTCTTTGAGAGGGGCACCTGCAAGGCGGCCAGGAAAAACATAAAGAGAAGGGAAGGGGGAGACATTTTTAACAATTCGCAAAACTCCAATGGCCTTTTCTGATAGAGGCAAATGCTCTTTTTTCTTTTGTTTTGTGAGATGAGAAGGCTTTGTCCAAACCTTTTTCTCGAGATCAAATTGATCCCAAGTGGCTCCTAAAGCTTCGCCTTTACGTGCTCCAGTTAAAAGAAGAAACTTAAAAACATACGCTGTTATATGCTTTGGGTAGCCATCCAATACGGTCCAGAGTCGCTCCAACTCTTCTTCATTAAGCCAGCGATCCCGTTTTTCTTCTTGATATTTAAGAATACCACTTGCTGGGTTATCTTCTCGCCATCCCCAAGAGACGGCAAGAGAAAACATTTTAGAAAGAAGCGCAAGAGTACGGTTAGCTTGATAAGGGGTATTTTGATAATTCTTATGAAGAGATTCTAACTCTCGACGGGTGATATAAAGAACCTTTAATCGTCCTAAAGAAGGTAAAATGATGTTTTGCAACAGCTTCTGATCTTCTTGTAAACTTTTCGGTCTTTTTTTATATCCATGACGTTCAAGATAATTATTTGTAAGATCTTCTACTGTTGTGAGGTTATTCACTTGTTTTTTTTGTTCGGCAGGATCGTGGCCATGAGCAACTTGACCTAAGCCTCTTTTTGCTAAGTCTCGCGCCTCTTCTGTTGTAATATGTCCATGGACGCCAATTTTAAGTCTTTTCTTAACTTGATCAGCGTTTCTATATTCGATGCAATATGTTCGTCTCCCACTAGGCAAAACCACGAGGCCAAATCCTTTTATCTCTGCATCCCAAAATTTTAGAGTCTTTTCAGGATCTGGAGCTATGGATTCAACAAAACGTTTTGTGAACTTGGGCATTTTCCCTTTTTCCTCATTATAAACATTTGAAAGAACATTATCACCTTTATTCATTATTGTCACCAAATTGTCACCAATGGAGATCAATTTCGAGGATGTTTTGGGAGAGTATTGGGATAAGTTTCAGCAAGAACAGAACCCTAAAGAGTAAAGAAATTGCTAGAAAAATGAGAGGTTTCCCTGGTGGGCGCTGCAGGATTCGAACCTGCGACCCGCTGATTAAGAGTCAGCTGCTCTACCAACTGAGCTAAGCGCCCTTAAAAAGAAGGCCGTAAAGCCTGTCTTCAAGGAAATTATCGAGAGTAGAACTCCACAACAAGATTTGGTTCCATTTGAACGGGATAAGGAACTTCCATAAGGGTTGGGACACGTACGTATGTTCCCTTCATGGCTTTATGATCAACCTCGAGATATTCAGGAATGTCTCTTTCCGCTAATTGAGCGGCTTCTAAGACGAGAACTAATTCTTTAGATTTTTGGCGGACTTCAATAACGTCACCTGGCTTGACTAAATATGATGGAATGTTAACGCGTTTCCCGTTCACAAGCACATGGCCATGATTGACAAATTGGCGTGCGGCAAAGACAGTTGGAACATATTTCATGCGATAAACAACCGCATCTAAACGAGACTCTAAAAGTCCAATAAGATTTTCGCCCGTATCTCCCCGCCTGCGAATCGCTTCTGCATAAAGACGACGGAATTGCCGTTCCGTAATATTCCCATAATATCCCTTTAGCTTTTGCTTGGCTGTGAGCTGAAGTCCATAATCTGATGGTTTAGAACGGCGTTGACCATGTTGACCAGGTCCATAAGCGCGCGTATTTAAAGGGCTTTTAGGGCGACCCCAGAGATTCACGCCAAGACGGCGGTCAATTTTATGCTTAGATTCAATTCGTTTTGTCATTCAAAAACTTCCTTTGGGAATAGTAAATATAATGGTGGAGACTATAATCAATCAAAAGCACTTGTCAAATCGTTTTCACATTGACGAATGAATAAGTTGAGTTACAAATGAGACAAAATAGAAGTAGTTGATGAGGTCTGTGAAATGAAGGGTAAGCGTAGCGGTACTCCTCAGTTTACAGGTCCTTTTCTGTAACAAAAAAGGTTTAGGATAGGAATATTCGAAACCCTAGGCCTGGAATTTATAAAAAAGGAAATAAATTTATGTTCTATCATAAAGTACTTTTTGTTCATTTAATTATCCTTCCTCTTCTCTTCAACTCTCCCTCTTTCTCTATGGAGCATCAGGGTCTACTATGGGATTTACTTCCCCCCACGGTGCGAGTATCCTCCCACTTATCTTCAGATGACTTGGACGACGGATCAAGTGATATAGGTAAAGTTATGAGTGTTGTCTCATGCTCCGATATGCCTGTAGAAATCGCAGGCCCTGCTGAGTCATCCCCTGATCCTTTGTGGATCGCGTATATATCTAGGAATTTCAAGGACGTTCTTGATCAGGGATATCTGAGGCTAGCTCAATGGAAAGAGTATAATGCATTCAATAATAGAAGGGCTATTAAATCTTCCATTGATGGTCAAGGATATGCGGTGGCAAAGATGCTGTCGGACGGCTTATTTTTTTTCCTCGCTGATCATAATCTTAAACCAAGTTACTACGACTATCTACGTGCAGAATATATTGCTGATAAGTTAGGAAACGGTGCTGGAGCACATGGATACTACGAAGAACGCTTTAAAATTGATCCGACGTGCTCGCCTGTTCTTGAGGGGAGTAGGGAGGATTTGAATGGTGGAATTTCTTTTGTCCCTGCCTGTGAGTTTCCTGAGCACTTTCCTCCTGTAAATTTTGGAATTATGGGATTTTCTGCTCTTGAACAAGGGAACGAAAAAACCGCACTTGAATGTCTTAAATATTTTTACAAGGAAAAGCCAAAACTTCAGAAGCGTATTCGTGCTTCTGTTAGAGAAGTGTTTGTGCGCAAGGGACTGCATAGTTCGAAAAAGTTTCTTAAGGGCCTTAAGGCGAGTCCATAAGCCCTTTAATTAACAATAAACAAAAGATATTATATAAAAAATGATTTTAACTTTCTTATGTTTATCGTAGGAACGATTATAGCAACAAATTTTATCAAACATATTTTTATATTACTTCTAATTTCACTCAAAGAGGTTCTTGAGTTTCATTTCATATGAACCTATACAAATGTTATTACACACTTGACCTTATGTGTTTGGAACAGTATAGACATTTAAAGGGGGCCGGGTGGCAGAGTGGTGATGCAGAGGACTGCAAATCCTTGTATACCGGTTCGATTCCGGTCTCGGCCTCCAAAAAAAGGCTAGTCGAATTAAAAAGAGTTTGCTATAACGCCTTCACATTCCCCGGTAGCTCAGTCGGTAGAGCAAGTGGCTGTTAACCACTGGGTCGGCGGTTCGAGTCCGTCCCGGGGAGCCAACTTCCTAAATGAAAAGAACGTTCGTTGGTACAGATGTCGGATTCAGGAAATATCCATCTTCCCTCTCCAAAGTCGCAGTTACTCCTATCTTGATCCTCCTTCTTCAAAGAGTACTGTCAAGCTGTTAAGTAAGCGTTTATTAAGTCGTGTGGTTTCTATATTTTAGACAAATCAAGAGTATAAGAAAAAATAAAACAAACATTTACATGCACTTAAATCCCTCGCCGTACCCTCGCACACATTCAAAAAAACATTGACAAGACCTTACTTACATACAATTTTGTTCCGAATTGGTTAATTTTTTTTGGCGGTAAAACAGATGAATTTATTTTTTTACATTGCCTTCTTTTGTTGTTTTTTTGTCTTTTCAGCAGAGAAAGTACTTTCAAATCCCTTATTAGATAAAGATGCGATAGCCTTAATTGATAAGTGCAAAACCTCTATTGCAAAATATGAGCTTGGTATCAAATTCAGAAATGGACAAATAAAAGGCTATACAAAAGATACGCCTGAGGCTTTACGACCAGCCATATCTTGCTTTTTACCTGAGGCCAAAATAGGTAACGAAAGAGCCATGCATAACATCGGGATGGCTTTGTGGAAGTTAGGATTAAGCGACGCAGCCTCGCCTTTCTTTTCAATGGCTTCTCAAAAAGGCCTTAAAGAATCTGAAAATAACAAACAGAAATTGAAAGAGGCAAAGGGATCTAAAAAGAAACAAGATCTAACCCTCGCGTACTTTGGGGACAATCTTTTTAAAACTGATGCACAAGATCTCATAATGATCGTTAAAAAATTCCGTGAGTTGCGTCGTGTTTCTAAATTCAAATGCTTAGATGATTTTGTTCTAACTCCAACAGAATTAACCAAGGGTTATACAGAAAAATCTGAAGAAGGAGTTTCTATTTACTTTGTATTTGAATGTCTACAGCCTCTAGAAGACAAGCTCCCCCCTTTAAATGTCTCTACGAAAAAGCAACTGCATCACTTAGAGTTAATTTTCTCAAATTATGTCGCAGACTTTCAGAACCGATGTATTGAAACATTAGGAGAGGAAAGAGAATCTGAAGAAAGCAATACGCCCTCTCGTGATCCAACAATAATAATAAATACTTATAATTCAAAGCTCAAACCTCTTATTAAGACTCTTTTAAAAATCAGTAACTCCATCTTTAAATTGCTCATGCATTATGAGCGTATTCCTGCCGATACTCTCCATGGGCTTATTAACTGCAGAGATAATGGTTCTCTCGGGTACATAAGAGATTCAAGCGAAGACAACTTTCTTCCTTTTTATGTCCCGCCGCTGACCAGACCTTTCCAATTGTTCACCCTTCCCCTCAGGATACCAAGTCCTTACTATCAAGGTGCAGTTTTAATGAATTTATCTTGCTCGAATTCTTTTAACATTATCAGCTCTCCTGGTTTTATTGTGATTTACGATGAGGATTTTAAGGTAAACTCCGATCCTAACTCCACGCCATTTGAACTTAAATTGTACTCGGGAGCTTATTCTTCACCTTATTTTAGTGTGAGTAGTTATTCACATCTTTTAGACCCAAATGAGCTTTTCCAGGATAATCTCACGAAGCTTGCTTTATCCGTTTTTACTGCTGATGAATTAAATCAACTTAAAACAAAAAAACAAGATCTCCTCTTTGCTCCGTTAGCCACCCCGGCTGAAGAAGAGGGTGATTTATTTGAGATATTAGTGTTAGAAGATCTAATAAAAATTCAGAAGAATACTACTCATAAAGACCATCTTAAGGCGCTTGAATATATTGCAGCAATAGAAGAACAAGAAGGGAAAGCAATTGCAGACATTTTGCAGGAATGCATTGCTCCTATCCTAAACTCCTATGAAGAAGCTGTTTCGAAGGAGCAGCGCGAAATTTCAGAAATGGTAAAGAAAGATCAAGTTCCAGGATGTAAAAAGAATAAATCTAGAAAAAATGTAAATAAAAAAAAGAAAAAAGCTAAATTAAAACAAAAATCAAATTCTCCGTCTTTAAAACCCTTTGATCCTGAACGAGAGGCTTTAAAGCGATTTGAAGAATATAAGCAAAAAGGGCGCTTAAAATATACCAAAGCCTTATCTTTGATAAATTTGATAATGAAGGAATACTCCGCTAGTAGATTTTTGTTAAAACCTAACGTTTCAGGTAGTCACGTAAATTTTCATGCAGAAAACGCTAAGACCACTGCCACATTTGTCAAACTCCATGGTTCTGAGGATAATACGATACCAGCAAGACGCTTCAACACATTTGGGCGTCGGCTTTTAGAAACCATTCTTCACTAAAAACAGCCTTCCAGAGGCTTCCCTTGGTACCGTCAAGTTGTTAGGGAAGCCTTTACTGAATCGTGGGATATCTGTATTTAAGTCAGATTAAAAATATGAGCCAGCAACTTCACATAAATTAAAAAAATGTCGATAGACGTTACTTAGTATTGACTGCTGAGATCACATGACCTTCTTTGTCGTATGTAATAACAAGAGTGACCTTGTCCCCTTTACAGTACTCAATGGGTGACGCAAAGGCTTCCCAAATTCCTAAGGTCAAAATATCAGCTGCTCCATGGATCATTGCACGTCCTGGGCTTGAATCCCGTCCTGCTTCAAATGTGTAAATAGCGGTTGAATTGCCATTCGGAAGTTTGTTTTCTTTAATAGGTAATCCAAGTTGTACTTCTACGTCAGTGCGAGAAGCTCCTTTTTTTACAACGCTGATATCTGGTTCTTTTTCACCGTTGAGAGCCATAAAAATAGAGCAACCTGATAACAATGTTCCACACAACAGAACTGTAGCAACATTCTTGATGCTCTGAGAAGAAAACAACATATAAGGCCCTTTCTTATAAAAGAAAATTAAAAATATAGATTTACTTAAGGCGCATTCTTATATAATGGGACCAACTGCGTCAACAGGCTACTTCTTGTATTATATAAAAAGAGTTCAAGATATTTGAACAAGAGAAAACTCCGAACTTTAAGTAACCCCTTCAAGGAAAAAACTGTTACCTATGTGCCCAGAACGGACCTGTGCTGCTTGGCGTGCCCGAGAGGATTCGAACCTCCGACCCCAAGATTAGGAATCTTGTGCTCTATCCTGCTGAGCTACGGGCACCCCGTTATTTTTATACAGGCAGCGCGAAGATGTGACAAGCTTACGAAAGAACTTTCTCAACCTCTTCCTCGGCTATGAGCCACGCTTCTTCTGCTAACGCGAGTTCTTTTTCGAGTTGATGCTGTTGTTTGACGAGTTCCGTAAGAGCTTCGGCGTGATGGGTATAAAGTGTAGGATTATCTAGTTCTTCCATTACTTTTTGGAGAGAAGTTGTTAAAGCTTCCATTCTTAATTTAGCCTCATAAGCCACTTTTTTGAGAGAGGGATCGATATCTTTGCTCTGCTTTTGTTTTTGTGGCCTGGGAGACTTATCCTCACCCTTCAAAATCATTCTTCGATAGTCTTCAAGGTCCCCTTCAAAAGGTTCTACTTTTTGATTTGCGACAAGCCAGAGGCGATCCATAGTTCCAGAGAGGAGATCCCAATCATGGGTAATGAGAATCACTGCGCCTTTAAAGTCGTTGAGGGCCACCATAAGAGCTTGCCTTGAATCCATATCTAGATGGTTGGTGGGCTCGTCCAAAATAAGGATATGAGGTTTATCTAAGCAAATCAGCGTCAGGTTAAGGCGTGCTTTCTCTCCACCCGAAAGATTTTTAACTTTCACATCCGCTTTGACGCCGGCGAGACCAAAACGGGCGAGGTGTGAGCGTGCAGCTGTTGGGGATAGATTAGATGATTTCCACAAAACATGTTCAAAAGGTGTTGATTCCATATTAAACTCTTCGACTTGATGCTGGGCAAAGTAACCCACCTTTAATTTACCAGAGCGACAGATCTCTCCTTTTTGGGCTGCAAGCCTTCCTGCAATTAATTTCGCAAAGGTTGATTTACCGTTCCCATTGGCTCCTAAAAGCGCGATGCGGTCTTCTTCATCAATACGTTGGGAAAGTCCTTTAAGGATAGACGTATCTGGCGTGTATCCCACATTCACGTGATCTAGAACGATGAGAGGAGGCGAAAGCTTTTCGGGCTCTGGAAAATCAAATCGTACTTCAGGGTCACGAACAATATCTGGAAGGGATTGCATTTTTTCAAGCGCCTTGATGCGGCTTTGAGCTTGCTTTGCTTTTGAGGCTTTTGCACGGAAACGATTGACAAAGTCTTGCATATGTTTGCGTTGAGCTTCTTGCTTGACATGTTGGGCCTTGAGAGATTCCTGTTGAGCTGTCCACGTTTTCTCAAAAGTATCAAAATTTCCTCCATAGGACTGTATTTTTTCGCCATGCAAAAAGAGGATACGATCGCACACACTATTGAGGAGGTGGCGATCATGGCTAATGATCAAAAGGCTTTTGGGATAATTTTTAAGATAATCCTCAAGCCAAATGGATGCTTCAAGATCTAAATGGTTTGTGGGTTCATCAAGCAACAACCAATCTGGATTTGAAAAGAGTAAGGATGCAAGTGAAACGCGCATGCGCCAGCCCCCTGAAAACGTGGAGAGGGGTTCTTTTTGCATCGCTTGTGAAAAACCAAGGCCCGCTAGAATTTCTGAGGCACGGCTTTCGGCTGTAAAAGCATCAATTGCAATAAGCCGATCATAGATATCCGCCATGAGCTCAGGCTCATGGCCGTCTTCAAGACGCTTCATGAGCTCTAAACGCTCTTGATCTGCTGCCATAACAGCTTCTAAAGGTGTGGTTGGGCCAGAGGGAGCTTCTTGCGCGACATGACCGATTCGAATGCGGGCGGGTATTTCAAGTTGTCCCGCATCTGCATGAAGAGTTTTAAGGAGAACTTTAAAAAAAGTCGATTTTCCAGTTCCATTTCGCCCCACAAGACCATATCGATGGCCTTCGTTGAGGGTTAGAGAGAGATTTTCAATAAGTGTGCGTCCGGCAATTCGAACAGTAATATTTTCAAGTTTAATCATGGGTTGTGACCTTTATAGAGAGAATGACAGAAAGTAACCTCTGAAGGAAAATCCTTTGAGGGGAACTAGGTGGGCTGCTAGGCTGTCATTAAGGCCATGTTATTCATAGAAAAAATCCATATAAATAAGTAATGGCTATCTTATACTTTGTTGAGAAGGGTATCGTCAAGGGAGCTTTCTTTTGAAAATCGTATACGGCCTATAAGAATAGGTCAAAAATCCCACTTTCCGGGTTTGTATAAAAAATGGTTTTAAGTGTATAAAAAAGAGGAATAACTTGAGTAGGATTTCATGCTTCAAGCGCTCTCTATCCGCAACATTGTTTTAATCGATGGCCTCGATGTCGATTTTAATAAGGGATTGTGTGTTCTAACGGGTGAAACTGGAGCGGGAAAGTCGATCCTTCTTGATGCGCTTGGGCTCGCTTTAGGAGAACGGGCTGAGGCCCGACTTTTAAGATCCGGGGCAGAAAAAGCTTCTGTGACGGCTACTTTTTCTCTTCCCTCTCATCATCCCTTGTGGCAGCAATTGGATGACCACGGCATTTCCTATGAAGGCTGTGATATTATCTTTCGTCGCATATTGGAGACGGATGGAAAGAGCAAATGCTTCCTTAACGACCAAGTGATTAGCCAAAATTTGATGCGTCGTTTAGGACAAGAGCTCGTCGAAATTCATGGGCAGTTTGATCAATTACTACAAGCAAAATCTCATCTCGCAGCTCTGGATGCTTACGAGAAAATAGATGTCCACTCTGTTCAAGAAGCCTTTGAAATATATCAAATGTCAAAAGGGGCTCTCACATCTTTCGAGCAAAATTTAGCAAAGTCTTTTGAACGGGAAACATTCTTACGCTTTGCAATTGAGGAAATTGAAAAAACGGATCCGCGTGTAGGGGAAGAAGAAACACTCGAAATGGAGCGTTCTTTAATTGCTCATCGCGCTAAAGTGGCAGATGCCCTTGTTGTTGTGGATCAGAGTATATCGGCCTCGCTTTCAGGGCTTTTCCAATCTCATAAGGCGCTAAGTCGTATCCAAGATTTATTACCAGAGAAAATAAATCCTCTCATCGAAGCGGCAGATCGGGCTTTGGTTGAAGCTCAAGAAGTATTGGAGGGGATGAAAGCGTTAAGAGGAGAGGTAGAGGGAACGCCTCATAGCTTGGAAACTTTAGAAAATCGCCTCTATGCTTTGAAAGCCTTGGCGCGAAAATATCAAACTGACAATCTTGTCGTTCGCTTCGCTGAATTTAAAGCGGAATTGTCCGCTTTAGCATTAGGGGAAGATCATCTTGCTGTGCTTGAAGCAAACGTTCTTTCTGCGCGCGCGGCATACCTTGAAAAAGCACAGGAACTTACTGAGAGACGAAAGAAAGCAGCGTTGTGTCTTCAAACGGCAATTGCGGCCGAACTACCGCCCTTAAAACTGGAACATGCTTCATTTCGCGTCCATTTTCGAGAACTTCCTGAGGAAAGTTGGGGCCCTTCGGGTCGTGATCAAGTTGAATTTTACATCAGTACCAATCCCGGTGCGCCAGAAGGACCTCTTTCTGCAGTTGCCTCTGGTGGGGAACTCTCCCGTCTTATGCTTGCCCTAAAAGTTGTGCTGGTTCAATCAGGTGCTATTCCGACACTTATATTTGATGAAATTGAAAGTGGGACAGGTGGCGCGGTTGCTTCTGCGATGGGAGAGCGTTTGAAAGTACTTTCCAAGAATATTCAAATCCTAGCTATAACGCACTCTCCTCAAATTGCATCCCACGGCGCGCAACATTTTGTTGTATTTAAAATTCTGGAGAGTGGACAAACCACAACCCAGGTCAGAACATTGACGCTTGATGAACGACATGAAGAGGTTGCTCGATTATTAGCGGGAGAAGAAATTACGGAAGAAGCGCGAGCAGCCGCGAGGCGGTTGATGGGAAGGGAGAAATGATTACGGTTCCGGTTGATAGCTTAAGTGAGGAACAAGCAAAGACAGAACTTGAACGACTGGCTATGCTTATTGCGGAACACGATCGCTTGTATTATCTCGAAGATCGGCCTGAAATTAGTGATGCTGAATATGATGAATTGCGACTACGAAACCAGGCGATTGAGAAACGGTTCCCTTATCTTATTCGAGAAGATAGTCCAAGTCTTCGGGTTGGAGCTCCTCTGTTAGGACCATTTAAAAAGGTCAAACACCGCAAGCCCATGCTGTCGTTGGATAATGGTTTTGAGGATCAAGATGTGTATGATTTTTATGATCGAACGCGACGCTTTTTAGGACTCTCTGCCGACACACCCATTGAAATTGTTGCTGAGCCAAAAATAGATGGCCTTTCAGCGACGCTTGATTATCAAGAAGGACATTTTGTTTTGGGAGCGACCCGTGGAGACGGGATAGAAGGTGAGGATATTAGCGCTAATCTCAAAACGATTAAAGATATTCCAAGCTCAATTGAGATAGGTGACTTTCCGAGAGGAACTGAAATTCGAGGAGAAGTTTATATGCGTCATGAAGATTTCATGGCCATGAATGCGGAGCGGGAAGCTCAACATCTTCCGCTTTTTGCAAACCCGCGGAATGCAGCGGCAGGATCAGTGAGGCAACTTGATCCCAAAATTACTGCAGGTCGACCTCTAAAATTTTTTGCTTATGCGTGTGATGACTATGCGCCCTTTCATGTTACTACACATTGGGAATTTTTGGAGAAGCTTAAGAATGCGGGATTTGTTGTTAACCCGATGGCCCGGCTTTGTGAAAATGTTGAAGAAGCTTTAGCTTATTATCGTGAGCTAGAAGCCCAAAGAGCAGACCTTCCTTATGATATTGATGGGATCGTTTATAAAATCAATCGCATAGATTGGCAAAACCGCCTGAGTTCTTCGACGCGAGCTCCACGATGGGCATTGGCTCATAAATTTCCGGCTCAAAAAGCCCAGACCTATTTGCAAGATATTCTCATTCAAGTGGGTCGTACGGGGGCTTTAACACCTGTCGCTATCCTTGAACCCGTGACTGTAGGAGGCGTTGTTGTGTCAAGAGCCTCCCTTCATAATGAAGATGAAATTGCACGCAAAGACATTCGTATAGGAGATACTGTTGTTATCCAGCGTGCCGGTGATGTGATCCCTCAAATTGTCGGCGTTGTGTTAGAGAAGCGGCCTAAAGATTCAGAGCCTTTTGAGTTTCCAAAAATATGTCCTGTGTGCGGATCTCATGCGATTCGTTTGCCGGGGGAAGTTGCTAAAAAGTGTATTGGTGGCTTGATCTGTACGGCTCAGGCTGCTTTGCGTCTACGCCACTTTGTTTCACGTGATGCCTTTGATATTGAAGGGTTTGGCTCGAAACAAGTAGAAGCATTTTATAAAGAAGGGCTTATCCGCTCACCCCAGGATATCTTTACACTCGAAGAACGAGATCGAGAAAGTCTCACGCCCTTGCGTTTGCGTGAAGGATGGGGGACGCTTTCGGCTCAAAATTTATTTAAAGCGATCGAAGCACGACGGAAAATTCCACTCCATCGTTTTATTTATGCGCTTGGTATCCCTCAAGTTGGCCAAGCAACAGCTAAGCTTTTAGCGCGACATTATGTGAGCTATGGGGTGTGGAAGGCTGCCATGATAGCAGCAAAAGACCCAGATAGTGAAGCCTATGCCAATCTGATTTCAATTGATGGCATCGGGCCAAGTGTATCCGAAGATTTAGCGGCTTTTTTTGATGAGCCTCACAATCTAAAAGTTTTAGATGACCTTTTAAAAGAAGTAACAGTTTTAGATGAAGAGCCCCTTCAGATGGGATCAAGCCCACTTGCCAATAAGACGATCGTTTTTACGGGAACGCTGCAACATATGACCCGTCCTGAAGCCAAGGTACGTGCAGAATTATTAGGCGCAAAAGTGTCAAGTTCTGTCTCAGCAAAAACAGACTATGTGGTACTAGGAGCAGATGCTGGGTCCAAAGCTAAAACAGCTAAAGAGCTGGGTGTTACAATCTTGACAGAGGACGATTGGTTAAAAATGATTGGGTGAAGGAAGAGAGCGATTTCACGCTCTCTCTACTCATTGGTTTTTCAGCTATTTTTTAGATGATACTGCCGTACATGCGCCATCTTTAAAGGTATAACCAAAGCTACAGTAGTTGCACCAGCCACTTTTGGACTTATTAGGATTGTATCCATGGTCACATGGTACTGTGGCTCCAGCGTTACATAAAAGGCCCTTGCTTCCTTCCCAATCCAAAGCATCATTTGAGCAATAGACGCATTGGTGAGAACCTGCAACGAATAGATCTGTCGGTCTATCGCAATTTTCAGACTGAACAGCGTTTAAACTCATAAAGGTTAAAATTGTAAAAGCAGATGTGATTAATTTCATTTTCATAAAAAGTCTCCGTTGTTAAATTGTTTATTATCGTGAGCCATTCCTAAGAAAGTGTTTCAGTAGAACCAATGTGATGCTCCAGAAATTGACTTAGACTTTTAATACCCACAGTTTTTCTAGTCTTCAGAAAAAAAATTAACAAATACTTGATAAAATTTTTTTTCTTTTAAATTTTATAAAACGTGTTGAAAAATAAGTAAATTATTTTTTTCTTTGTCCTCCAAAGAGTTGTAGCGTTTTCTCTTGCAAGAGAATATTAAAGAATATATTATATTTATATATATTCTCTGGTGTTATATAGGGGGCATTAAGATGAAAAAAGATACAATTACATTTCGTTTAGACCAGGATAAGAAGAAGATTCTCGATGCTATTGCAGCTACAATGGAAAGGGATCGTGCTTATGTCCTTAATGAGGCTGTTGAAGAATTTATTGAACTTCATCAATGGCAATTCGCCCATATTCAAAAAGGGATAGAAGAAGCAGATAAAGAGAAATTTGCGACGGAAGACGAAATCCGAACGGCTTTTAAAAAGTGGACTAAGTGAAGATTGTCTGGACCTACCTTGCTTTGCGTGATTTGGAAGATGCTTATGAATTTGTAGCTGATAACAGCCCGAAAGCAGCAAGTGGAATGATCGATAGAATAGAAAAAGCCCTTTCTAATCTAAAAATATACCCAAACGTGGGAAGAAAAGGGAGAATAGAAGGAACACGAGAACTTATCATCCCAAACACTTCTTTTATTTTCTCGTATCGCGTAAAAGAAACACATATAGAAATACTTGCCTTTCTCCATGGACGAAGAAAATGGCCATGAAAAAATTTTATGTTGATTTTCTCAATAATTTTTAAGGCAAGTTATTCTTCCACGCCGACCATTTTTGAATGCCGCCTGCTTTGCGTTGACACACGAAGTCATAGAACGCTTTAATAAAGTTTGCACGTTCTTCTAGCTGTTGTTTTGTATAGCTCCCCTTTTTCCAGACAACAGTATTTAGCAAATCTTCTGACCCTAAAAGATGTTGACGTTTTACAATATTCTCTAAGGAAATATGGGGAGCGTTCTTCATGATGTCATACATTACGAGCATCATAGAGGTTCTTCCTTTACCATAATGACAATGAAAATGAATCCAGGCATTTGAGGGAAGTTCATCAAAAATTTTTACAATCTCATCAATGGTTTCTTTTGAAGAAATAAACTTACTGCCTATCTTAACGTGATAATAAGTAAATCCGTTTTGTTGAGCCATTTGAGATTCTGGAATAACGAGATCTGGCCTTACATCTGTCGTGCCCGTAAAAACGATTCGTCGTATATAATATTTCCAATGGGGGTTAGAATGTTGATAGGCAAAAAATGTTGAGGGGATGCCTTGCACGTAGCCGTGAAATTCATTAATTCCATCGATAATAACAATGGGATCTTGAACGTGGCTGAGCCTTCGTCTTAAGTCTGGAAATCGAACGGAAGTTCCACCGGATGCTTTAAGCTCTCGTAATCCTGTTAAATCTACGTGTTGTGTTGACCAAATCTTATCTTGTGTTGTCCGAAAGTTACTACTAAAGAAAGCTTCTAAAAAAAGGAATAACATTAAGCCGATAAAAGATCCAGTGCCCCCAATGATCAGGAGATTTTTGAGACGTAAGAGCTTCCTCATAAAGCCTCAGTTGGCTGAGCCTTATGCCAGTCAGACCATTTTTGAGCGCCTCCAGTGTTACGTTGACTAGCAAAAATATAAAACTGCTCAATAAATTCTTTGCGATCTTTAAGGGCTTGTTCTGTATATGTTCCATTTCTCCAAACTCTTACATCAAATAAGTCTTCAGCACCCAGAAGGATTTGGCGTTTGATAATATCGTTTAAAGAAACATGAGGAGCATTTTTCATAATATCTAGCATGACGAGCAGCATGGATGTGCGTCCACGTCCGTTTCGGCAATGAAAATGGAGCCATGCGTTTGGGGGAGTGGAATCAAAAAAAGAAACGACGTCATCAATATAATCGTAAGTGTTTCCTATCTTGCTCCCTATGTTGACCGCTTTGTAATCGAAACCATACTTTTTAGCTTCGTCACTTTCGGACGTGATAAAATCCAACCGCTTATCAAAGGTTCCTGTTAGTAAAAGGCGACGCAGGTAGTGTTTTAAAAGAGGGGTTTCTTGATGGTAGGCCAAAGACGTTGTTGGCATTCCGAGAAGATATCCATGATAATCGTACATTGCATCTACAATTATGATGGGGCCTTCAATATGACTTAATTTTTTTTGGAGGTCAGGAAAACCAGGGAGACTTCCTCCAGATGCTCGTATATCTTTGAGACCTGCTAGATTGACATTTTCGGTTGTTTTGACGTCATCTTGCATGGTTCTGAAGCGCTTGACCCTTGGAAAAGCATCATAAAATAAGATGAATAAAAAGATGAGAATTGCCCCAAAACAGAAAAGGAGGATATTTCGGGGTTTTAAAAGACTCTTCATGATATCCCTCCGCTTTGTGCTTGCAAGGAATGCCAGTCGGACCATTTTTGAATGCCTCCTGCCTTTCGTTGAACCGCAAACAGGTAAAATTCTTCCACAAATTTTTTCCGAGCTTCAAGCTTACGTTTATTATAAGTTCCGTTTTTCCATACTTCTGTATTTAATAAATCTTCTGAGCCTAACAGATATTGACGTGTTACAATGTCTTCCAAGGAAACTTGTGGTGCATTTCTTAGCGTATCAAGCATAACCAATAAAATAGACGTTCTGCCTTTACCATGAGCACAGTGAAAATGAAGCCAAGCGTCTTTGGGAATAGAGTCATAAAAAGCTACAATTTCATCAATATTTTGATCTGTTTCAATGAACTTGCTGCCAATGTTCACCTTTTTGTATTCAAATCCATATTTTTGAGCTTCTAGAGCTTCTGGTGTAACGAGTTCAGGACAAATTTCCGTTGTTCCTGTAAAAATCCAACGACGAATAAGGTGCTTAAAACTTGGGGCTCTTCCTCGTTGATAACCGAAAAACGTTGATGGGATACCGTTAATGTAGCCGTGAAATTCTGCCATTCCATCCACGATGATCTTAGGCCCTGTAATATGTCGAAGCCTGCTTTGCAGGTCTATAAAACGAACTGATGTTCCTCCAGAGGCTTGAAGTTCACGCAGGCCCCTCACATCAACAGATTGTGTCGAGAAAATAGGATCTTGCATTGATCGAAAATTACTTCCATAGAAAGCATCGAGAAAAATAAATAAGAGAAAGCCAATAACACAACATAGACTTCCACCGATAAAAAAAACTTTCTTTGTGAAGAATTTTTTCATAAAATTGCACCACTGCTGAGTTGTTGACGACGCCAATCAGACCACTTTTGGATTCCACCAGCTTTGCGTTGGCATATAAAATCGTAAAATTGCTCAATGAATTTTTTGCGACGTTTCAACGTCTTTGAAGAATACGTTCCCCTAGATTTTTTCCATGCTGTTGTATCATCTAAATCGACTGAACCGAGAAGATATTGTCGTTTAATAATATCTCTTAAGGTAACTATGGGGGCATTTTTCATGATATCGTACATTGTGAGCATCATCGTTGTTCGGCCTTTGCCATGACGGCAATGAAAATGGAGCCATACATCTTCGGGAAGAGTATCAATAAAAGTTACAAACGCATCAATTGCCCCATCAGGTGAGCGGAACTTACTTTCAATTTTGATGTTTGTATACTCAAATCCGTATTGTTTTGCAATCTCACTTTCAGGAGTGACGAGTTCTGGGCGTTCTTCGACAGAGCTTGTATAGATGAGACGTCGGATAAAGTGTCTTAAGTCAGCGTCGTGTAAATTATAGCCCAAAAAAGCTGATGGAATTTTTTTGATATAACCATGCTTTTGGCGAATCCCATCGACGATAATAATTTTGCTTTTGACATGCCTCAGCTTATTTTTAAGATCTTCAAAGTCGACACTTGGGCCACCCGAGGCTTGTAGTTCTCGTAGCCCATTTAAGTCAACTTGTTCGGTTGTTGAGATCGAATCCTGCATTGTTCGAAAGGAGGCATCTGTATAACTATCTGTTGACACTAGATAAGTTAAGCAGGCTATGGCTAGAAAAAAAAGCATGCCTCCTGCAGCAAGCACATACTTTAATTTTATAATTTTCTTTGTCTTCTTTAAAAAAGAGAAAACATGATAACCACCTTTATACATTACTATTTCTCATTTTCCCTTCAGGAGCCTTTTGCCAATCGGACCAACGTTGAACACCGCCCATTTTTCGCTGACAGACAAAATTGTAAAATTGTTCGATAAACTTTTTACGATTTTGGAGCATGTCGGCACTATAACTCCCCCCTTCCCAAACGCTGACATCAAATAAGTCCTCAGATCCCAGAAGGTGTTGGCGAGAGATGATATCTTGTAAAGAAACAGTTGGTGCATTTTTGAGAATATCAAGCATCACAAGTGCCATTGACGTTCGTCCCATCCCTCGATCACAGTGAAAATGAACCCAGGTCTTTTCGGGCAGGGTATCAAAAAAATTCACAAACTCATCAACATTCTCATCCGGCGTCGTATACCGGCTACCGATACTAATTTTGATGTATTCGAATCCATATTTTTGAGCTTCCTCTTTTTCAGTGCTAAACAATTCAGGACGGTTTTCAATGGTACCTGTGTAAATGAGCCGTCGTTGTAGGTGCCTTAGACTGGGGTCCCGATGATAGCAAAAGAACTTTGAAGGAATGCCCTTAACATATCCATGAGGTTGGTTGCGAGCATCAAAGATAATAATGTTTTGTGAGACGTGATTAAGCTGGTCTTTAAGTTCCCTGAAAAGAGGCGCGCTGCCTCCTGAGGCGAGAAGCTCACGTAAGCCCGTTAAATTAATTTGCTGAGTTGTTGAAACAGGATCCTGCATAGTGCGGAATTTTTGGGTTGTGTATGCTGCGTAATTATCTGCAAAAATGTAGATTATAAGACCAAGAATAAGGCTCAGACTTCCACCAATGAGAATTCGTTTAGGTGTAAAACATTTTTTCATTAGAGATTTCCACTACTTTTTTGTTGAGCTTTCCAGTCTGACCATTTTTGAATCCCACCGATTTTTCGTTGGACGATAAAAGCATAAAACTGCTCAATAAACTTCTTGCGATTTTCTAACTGTTCTTTGGTGTAAGTACCATATTTCCACTTTTCCGTGTTAAACAAATCAGTAGAACCTAAAAGATGTTGACGTTTTATGATGTCTTGTAAAGCAACTTTCGGTGCGTTTCTTAGGATATCAAACATAACAAGCATTACAGAAGTTCTGCCAGTTCCATGGTGGCAATGAAAGTGAAGCCATGCATCGGCAGGCAAGTTATCAAAAACGGAGAGAAGTTCGGCGACATTCTCATCGGAAGGATAAGATTTACTTGCGATTCGAACGTTTACGTATTCAAAACCATATTTTTGAGCTTCCTCCTGTTCACTTATGACGAGTTCTGGGCGTTTCTCTATGGTGCCAGTCATGAGAAGACGCCTGGGGAGGTGACGTAGACTTGGTTTAGTTGTGTGGTATCCAAGGAGTGTTGTTGGCACTCCGTTAACATATCCATGAAATTCTCTTATCCCATCGATGATAATTTTGGGTCCATTTACGTGCAATAGCCTCTTTTTTAGATCAGAAAAACTTACAGAAGTTCCGCCTGAAGCCCTTAGTTCACCTAAGCCGGTTACGTCAACATCTTTAAGCGAAACAACTTGATCCTGCATGGTGCGGAAGTTTGTGTCATAAAATCCATCAAAAAACAGATAAAATAAACAGCCAAGCACAAGAAATAAGACACTGCAAATGAGAATGTATTTCCTCTTTAGGAGGTCCTTCATTGAGTTTCTCCAAGGGTCTGCTTCACTCAAGTATTTTGATGATAGCAACTTACAATGAGATCAGTACTAAAAAAGTAGTAAACTTGTAAAAGAGTTCTAAATGATAAGCAAGAGGGAAGTTGATCAAAGAGTATTCTTTTAATGAAACCGCTTGGGAGATAGATTTCTATTGACCGATATGTTATCAATCGGCATTGTATAGACAATCTGAATGAAATATACTTAAAAATGCTTCGTTTTTTTACTTGGACGCTCACACTCCTGTTTATTCTCGGTTTTATGGGAGGTCTTAGTGTTCTGTCCGTTCTTTATTATTTTGGGCGAGGGCTTCCTGATTATGCTCAGCTTGCAAAGTATGAACCTCCTGTTGTTAGCCGATTTTATGCAAGTGATGGGCGGCTTTTTGCAGAATATGCGACTCAAAAACGTGTTTTTGTTCCGATAGAAGCGATTCCAAAGCAAGTTATACAAACTTTCTTAGCAGCTGAAGATAAAAACTTTTATGAGCACTCTGGTCTTGATTTTTTTGGAATTATACGAGCTGCACTCATGAATTTAAGCCAAATGGGGACAAATAAAAGACCCCAAGGTGCGTCCACGATTACGCAGCAAGTTGCAAAGAACCTTCTTCTTTCCAGTATTTCAACGCAAGCTTCATACGAGCGAAAAATTAAAGAAGCCATTTTAGCTTTTCGAATTGAAACGGCCCTAAGTAAAGATCGCATCCTCGAACTTTACTTAAATGAAATATTTCTTGGTGCAGGATCTTATGGTGTGGCAGCAGCAGCTCTGAATTATTTCAATAAGTCTTTAGAAGAGCTTACGATTGAAGAAGCTGCATTCCTTGCAGGTCTTCCTAAGGCCCCTAGTAAGTATAACCCCAAATACAATTATGAAGCGGCGAAAGCACGACGGGATTGGGTTATTACCCGCATGTATGAAGAGCGACTTATCACGCGTGAAGAAGCTCTTGCTGCTAAAGCTGAGCCAATTGTTTTAAAGCGTCCTGACCCAACCCATGTGATCAAAGCAGATTATTTTGCAGAAGAAGTAAGGCGTCATGTTATTGCCAAATATGGAGAATCAAATCTTTATCAAGGGGGACTTACCATTCGAACGACTGTGGATCCTCGTCTTCAAAAAATTGCCGATTGGACTCTTAGAAAAGGATTGATAGCTTATGATCGCCGGCACGGCTGGCGAGGAGCTTTTGCACGGATAAATTTAAAAGACGCGAGTAAAGACTCTTGGCTCGAAAAGCTTCAGAGAATTCCTCCTCCTCCTGGTATTGGACGATGGCAAGTTGCTGTGGTGCTAAAAGTGAGTGATGCTGGTGTAAATATTGGCCTTAGATCGGGTGAGGAAGGAAGCATTCCTTTTGCGGAATTAAAATGGGCGCGAAAGCCCGTTCCGCTCTCTAAACCGCCGGAAGGTTCGACAGTAGCTCAAGCCTTTGTAGGGCCCGCTATTCAGCATCCTCGAGAGGTTGTAAGCGTTGGGGATGTCGTTCTGGTTGAGACTTTAAAAGAGAAAGAAAAAACCTATAGTTTACAGCAAATTCCTGCTGTAAGTGGAGCTCTTGTTGTTATGGATCCACATACCGGCCGTGTATTAGCGATGTCGGGTGGATTTAGTTTTGAAGCCAGCCAGTTTAATAGAGTTTCTCAAGCTCTGCGCCAACCTGGATCAGCAATTAAACCCTTTGTCTATATGGCAGCAATGGAGAAGGGTTTTTCTCCCGCAACGATTGTGTCCGATTCTCCCATCTCGATTGCAATGGGGCACGGTCTGGGCATTTATTCTCCAAAAAACGTGAATTCTAATTATTATGGCTCTGTTCCTCTTCGCATTGGTTTGCAAAAATCTTTGAACAGAATGACGATTCGTTTGGTTCATGAATATGTTGGGATGAAGCCGGTCGCACAAATGATCGAAAAATTTAATATCACGGATCATGTTCCCATGCAGCTCGCCATGGCTTTGGGAGCAGGAGAAACGACTCTTTTGCGTCTGGCTACGGCCTATGCCATGATCGCAAACGGGGGTAAAAGACTGGAGCCCACCCTTATCGATCGTATTCAAGATCGTCATGGCAAGACTCTTTTTGCAGCGGATACAAGGACGTGCGAAAATTGTAATGCTCAGCTGTGGTCAAATCAATCTCCGCCTGTGATTGTAGATCGTCGAGAGCAACTCGTTGATCCACGTAGCATTTATCAAATTACATCGATGTTGGAAGGAGCTGTGCGTGCTGGATCAGCTCAAAAAGCTAAGGTTCTAGAGAAAATTCTTGCGGCTAAAACAGGAACAACCAATGAAGAGCGAGATGCTTGGACCTTTGCTTATACACCAGACCTTGTTGTTGGAACATACATTGGTTTTGATAGTCCTCAACCTTTAGGTCATATGGAAGGAGGTTCTCGTGTTGCTCTTCCGCTTATTGTTGATTTTCTTAAAAAAGCCCTTCATGGTGTTCCAAGCAAGCCTTTTAAAATGCCTCCCGGTATGAAACTCGTGAGGATGAAAGAAATGACAGGGCAGCCAGCTCAGTCTGGGGATTCTGGTGTAATTTATGAAGCTTTGAAAGACACTCAAAGTTTACAAAGAGGATCTTCTGCCTCTCTTTCTGAATCCTATGATGGGTCAATAGAACCTTATCGTGACTCTTATCCGGAAACGACGCGAGACCTAAATCCCCAGCGCTCTCTACCACCAGCAATTAATTCAACACCTGCTCCTGTGGCGACACCTTTGACGGGGACGGGTGGACTGTATTAATGTTAGAATGGTAAACTAGAGGTAAAAAGCGTGTACACAAAAACGACTCACCATATCAATGTTACTGCTGAATCAATTTTTTTAGAAGATCAGTCCTTGCCATTAGATCATCATTATGTATGGGCTTATCAAATTTGGATTGAAAATCAAGGGCCTGAGATGGTTCAGTTATTGTCTCGTACATGGTGGATTACGGATGGAAATGGCGTTAAAAATGAAATTAAAGGGGAAGGGGTGGTTGGAGAGCAGCCTTGGATTACGCCTGGGACTACTTATCATTACACGAGTGGAACTCCTCTTCATACACCTTCCGGCATGATGGAAGGGGTTTATCATATGACAACCAAAACAGGAAAAGTATTTGATGTTGCAATTCCTGCTTTCTCCCTCGATAGCCCTTATGAGACTGCGGCGGTTCATTAACAAATATTATTTATTGTAACGTTTGACTCTGATCAAAATTGTATGTATATTGTATATACAACGGAGAGTTTAAATGAAAAATGCTCAATCCACGATAAAGCCAACGCGTAATGTCGTTATTAATTTAAGAGCAAATCGTAGTCAGCGTGAGTTGTTGGATCGAGCGGCTCATCTTCTTGGTAAAAATAGATCAGATTTTTTACTCGAAACTGCTTGTCGAGAAGCAGAAACTGTATTGTTAGACCAACGTCTTTTTGTTTTAGATGAATCCGCCTATCATGCTTTTTTAGAACTTTTAGAAGCGCCTATTTCTCCGAATGAAAAACTTGAAGCCCTTCATGAAACGAGAGCACCGTGGGAGCTTACATAACTCCCCCCGAACTCTTAAAGGTAGAGCACAATATTCAAGACTTTGATTGTGGTCATGAAGATTTAAATCATTGGCTGAAACATCGTGCTTTAAAAAATCAACACGCTGATGCGAGTAGGACATACGTCGTCACAACCCAAAATAATGTTATGGCCTATTACTCATTGGCAACGGGAGGTATTTTGCATGCCTCGGCGTCTGGCAAGGTACGACGTAACATGCCCGATCCTTTGCCTGTTATGATTCTAGGGCGTTTGGCTGTTGACCAGCGTTATCATAATCAAGGGATGGGTCGAGGCTTATTACGAGATGCAGCTTTACGAAGTATTCATGTAGCTTCCGTTGTAGGTGTTCGCGCTTTGGTGGTTCATGCTATTTCTGAGGAAGCTAAAAACTTTTATTCAAAATTTGGTTTTAAAGTCTCACCTATTGATCCAATGATGCTTATGGTAACTGTAAAAGAATTAAAGGCCTCTTTTTTTCCTTTAGAGCAAGAGACCTCTCAAATTGCTATGGGATAATTCAATTCAAAGATTCGGTCTTTTCTATCCACGATGTGTAATTCCCGCTTTTTCTCTCGATAGTCCTTATGAGACTGCGGCGGTTCATAAGTTTCACAGAATTCTTTTACTTTGAATTAAGGTGTGATAGAATTCAATTCTTAAGGTGAGCCCTAAAGGCCATCAATAAACATAACAAACAAGGGGAGGTTTCTCAATGAAATATAAAACACTTGCGGCAGCAGCCGTAACACTATTTACAGCAATGACAGCAGATGTAAATGCGGATTGCCCCAAATGCACAAGTTGGTTTAATGGACCCCAGACATGTGGGAGAGATTTCAGCAAACTGAACCCTCAATATTGGGCTTGTAGAGGTTTATTTGGTACTGGTTATGTATTGTGTGCGGCTGTTATTTGTGGCAAGGGCGATACTGCTGCAAAGCAAGCAATAAATGCACAGGCCTGTGAGAAGGGTGGTAATGAGGCAAAATGTCAACAAGAGCTTGAAGCAGACGTAACAGCTGCCATTAGCGATATGGGTCCTGACTTGAAGGATGCTGCAGGGCAATTAAGTGCAATTCAAGCGCAATTAAAAGCTGAAGCAGACAAAGAAGCAGAATGCTATGAAAAGACTGGAAAGTCATGTGACGGACAATAAAATACGTCGAGTCATCTTTCCCACGCTTGGCGTGTGAGAGAATAAGATTTTTTCTTAGAAACCCCACAGAAATCTGTGGGGTTTCTTTTATGTATGTTCTGAATATAAGCAGCCTCAAATATCAAATTCTTGGTCATTTCACTTTCCTTCTGGCATAATAAGGAGTGGGAGGATGAAGTGTGGCTAAAGAAGAGATTTTTCAAAAATTAGGATTTGATCCTCAGGAATTAGAAACAGGGACCTTAAAAGTTCGATCTCCTATCGATGGAGATGTGCTTGGTTATATTCAAGAACATCAAGTCCATGATGTTACGCACATGATCCAAAATGCCGTTCAGACTTTTAAAGAGTGGCGACTCGTTCCCGCTCCAGAGCGTGGTGAATTGATACGACTTTACGCCGAAGAGCTTCGGGGCCATAAGGAAGCCCTTGGCACCCTCGTCACACTTGAAAATGGAAAAATCCTTCAAGAAGGGCTGGGGGAAGTTCAAGAGATGATCGATATCTGCGACTTTGCAGTGGGTCTTTCACGTCAACTCTATGGCCTGACGATTGCATCCGAACGACCAGCACATCGCATGATGGAGAGCTGGCACCCTTTGGGGCCTGTTGGCGTTATATCACCTTTTAATTTCCCTGTGGCTGTGTGGTGCTGGAATTTTGCATTAGCAATTGTTTGTGGTGACCCTGTCTTGTGGAAGCCTTCAGAAAAAACGCCTCTCACAGCCCTCGCTGCGGCTAAGCTTTTTGGTCGCGCGAAGGCTCGATTTTCAAAAAACTTCCCCCATCTTTTGCAAGTGATTATGGGTGGAAGGGATCTTGGTAAAATTCTTGTTGAAAGTCCTTTCCTCCCTCTTATTTCAGCCACGGGAAGCACGAATATGGGACGAGCGGTTGCCATCGATGTTGCAGCTCGATTCGGGCGATCTATTCTAGAGCTTAGTGGAAATAACGCGATGATTCTTACGCCTTCGGCAAATATTGACCTGGCAATACGTGCGATTGCTTTTTCTGCTTTGGGAACGGCTGGGCAACGGTGCACAACCTTAAGACGTCTTATTGTTCATGAATCTTTGTATGAAAAAATTGTGAAACATCTCCAAAACATTTACGCTCGAGTGATTGTTGGCAATCCTCTTGAAACTGGAACCCTTATAGGGCCGCTTATTGATGCGCAAAGCTTTAAGGCCATGCAACAAGCGCTAGAGAATGCTCGTGCACAAGGAGGGCGCGTTTTTGGAGGAGAGCGAATTCTTCAAGAAAAATATCCAAAAGCTTTTTATGTCCGTCCTGCCCTTGTTCAAATATCTTCTCAGACAGAAGTCGTTTTGACTGAAACATTTGCGCCTATTTTGTATGTGATTCCTTATAAGAATTTTGAGGAAGCTTTACGAATGCATAATGATGTTCCCCAAGGTTTATCTTCAGCCGTCTTCACAAATGATGTGTGTGAGGCTGAAATATTTCTTTCAGCACGAGGGAGTGATTGTGGTATTGCTAATGTCAATATTGGACCTAGTGGCGCTGAGATAGGAGGGGCTTTTGGCGGCGAGAAAGAAACGGGAGGCGGGCGAGAGTCTGGCAGTGATTCTTGGAAGAATTATATGCGGCGCGCGACAAACACCATTAATTATTCAAAAGAGCTCCCTTTGGCGCAAGGAGTTCACTTTGAGGTGAGTGAGACATGAGTAATTTTCAATGGGATGACCCTTTTCTCTTCGAGCAGCAATTAACAGCAGAAGAAACACTGATTCGAGATACGGCTCGCAAATACGCACAAGAAAAGCTTATGCCGCGTATTTTGGAAGCGAATCGTCATGAGACTTACGATTTAGAAATTTTTAAAGAGATGGGACAACTTGGGTTTTTGGGAATGACAATCCAAGGATATGGGTGTGCAGGGAGTTCTTACACAGCCTATGGCCTTGTGGCCCGTGAGTTGGAACGGGTTGATTCTAGTTATCGCTCTTTACTAAGTGTACAATCTTCCCTTGTGATGAATGGAATTTATCTCTATGGCAGTGAAGAGCAGAAACAAAAATACCTTCCTGCCTTAGCTCGAGGAGAACTTATTGGATGTTTTGGCTTAACCGAACCAAATCATGGATCAGACCCTGCCGGTATGGAAACCCATGCTGTTGCATCGGGTGAGGGATGGATTCTAAATGGTTCCAAAACCTGGATTACCCATAGCCCTATAGCGGATATTTTTATTGTATGGGCAAAGGAAGGGCAGGGTATCAAAACTTTTGTTCTTGAGAAGGGAATGAAAGGTCTTTCAGCGCCTAAGATTGAGGGGAAGTTTAGCCTGAGGGCTTCTCCTACCGGAGAGATTGTTTTAAGTGATGTCTTTGTTCCACGTCAAAATCTTTTGCCAAAAGCCAATGGGTTAAAAGCAGCGATGGGGTGCCTCAATAATGCACGGTACGGGATTGCCTGGGGAGCATTGGGGGCTGCTGAATTTTGCTGGCACAAGGCACGGGATTACGTTCTTGAAAGATCTCAATTTGGGCGTCCCCTTGCCGCTAATCAATTGATTCAAGCAAAACTCGTTCAAATGCAAACTGATATTTCCCTTGGTTTACAAGGTGTTTTAAGAGCAGGGCGGCTCAAAGATGAAGGAAAGTGTGAGCCAGAGTTGATCTCTCTTTTAAAACGCAATAATGCCAATAAAGCACTAGAAATTTCGCGCATTGCAAGAGATATGCTGGGTGCTAATGGTGTCTCTGATGAATATCACATTATTCGCCATATGATGAACCTTGAATCTGTTAATACCTACGAAGGAACATCTGATATTCATACTCTCATTCTAGGGCGGGCACAGACGGGCATTTCGACGTTTGTGTAAGCCTAAATCCAGCAGGGTCACCTCGTATTGAGGATTTTTACCTCTTCCACACGGGGCTAATCTGTAGACACATTTTT
>JAFECQ010000014.1 GCA_018242065.1 Pseudomonadota bacterium
CTCACTTGTGTCTGAACTTATTCAGAATTTTAACCCTACAGGCCTAAACTTATGTGAAAATTTCATCCTTCTTTTTTTTCAAATGGGCGTCCGTCATAAAAGAGCTCAATCTTTGTGATCAATTCATTGTGAAAAGTCATGAGTGCAGCTGTGGGACACTTTCCAACAGGTGCCGGACAATCTACATCATAAACGACCATGGCTTTGTCTCCCTCACCAAACGTGGCACGTATGGTAAGGGTCTCAAAGAAAGATGTGAAGTTCTTCAGAGCCTGGAAATAATTTTCCTTTCCCTTCACTTTTGCAAGTGGAGCGATGAATTGAATGTCAGGATGCAGATACTTTTCCATGGCTTTAACGTTCTTCTCGCTCATGGCTGTGTAAAATGCTTGGGCAATGGCTGCGCGGGTTTGACTCATCACTATCTCCTCTGGAATGTATTGACATTTCATATTAGATATAGCAAACTATATTTAATATGTCAACTCGTAAAAAAAGAATTTATAATTCGAAAACAAGGCAAGTTCGAGCCGCGCAAACAAAGCGTCGTATACTTGTTGCTTCAAAAACGCTTTTTCAGTCCAAAGGATTTGAAGGCGTGACGATTGAACAAATGGCACAAGCTGCAGAAGTTTCAGCTCCCACGATTTACGCACTTTTTCAATCTAAGAGAGGCGTCCTTCGCGCTTTAATGGATGAAGTTCTACCCGCCGATCAGTTTGAATTTCTTGTAAAAGAATTTAAGCAGGAAAAGTTACCAAAGAAGCGCCTCGCGATATCCGCTAAAATCGCACGACAAATGTATGATGCAGAGAGAGCACAAATGGATCTTTTCCAAGGTGCTTCAATTTTAGCCCCTGAGTTTAAAGAGTTGGAAAAAGAAAGAGAACTACGTCGTTATAAGAGGCAGGAAGAAGGCGTCAAAACGCTTGCAGAAGAAAAAGTTCTCGTAAAGGGCCTTAGTTTATCTAAAGCACGAGATATTCTCTGGGCTTTTACGGGGCGTGATATGTACCGTATGTTCGTCATAGAACAAGGCTGGACGTCAGATGAATATGAGACATGGCTCGCTCAGTTGTTAGTGAAACTGTTGCTTGGGGATAAATAAATCACTGTTTTAGCTTAAGAGTTAGACCGGTCTCATGTTAAACGACAAAAGCTTCAGTTCTTTAATAAGATTTGACGACAGAATAACCGCTATGTAAATTGTATTTGTTAAATTTAGAGTTTATGGAGCATTGGTATGAGATTTTCGTTTGTTATGACGTCATTGCTTTTCCTTTTTGTAGCTTTCACTACTTTTCCTTCTTTGTGCATGCGTCCGGAAGATGGGCATGATCCCCTCACTCGCCTGCCGCATGCTCAACCGGCTCCTGTCTTTAGTATTTTAACGGACCTTAGCAAAGAATCTGAAGACAGAGTTAACCAAATTCTCAAAGTTTCAATAGTAGAAGTTGGGTTGGGAGCATTTATGGTCAACTTTTCACCCTATGTTCCTGCTTTGGGCTCTAGCGTTAACCAGCCTAAGAATGCTATAGGCCCCGATGCCATAAAAGTAATGGGAAGATCCTTAACTATTCACGGACTGAGAGAGCTCATCTCTGCTGCTCATGAGAAGTATAATATTTGGCGAGGGAGTCGTCTTCCTCCGGCAGAAGCTGCAAGTCGTGTGAGGGCTGTGCGCAACGCTTTTGCGGATGTGGGATTAGCAATAGTTCTCCATAAATCTCAAACATTTATACCCACTGTTTTAGAAGGGCCATTTATCGAATTAGGAGGTCCAGCAGTTTTTTTTGTTGTAATATCTGCTGTTGCAATAAGAGGGGCAAGTAGCCTTGTGAAGAACCTTCCTCCTTACATAGGCGAGCTCGATTGGTATGCACTGGGTGTGGCAGGTCGAGATAAGGCTGTATCATATATAAGTTGGGCGCGAAATAAAATTAGCTCATTCTTCTCTATGCTAGGCGGAGCATGCTCTAAAAGAGAGAAAATTAAGGAAAAAGCGGCTTAAGCCCGCAAAAAATGAAAGAATCCTTTAAATCAATATGAGGTAAGTTCTTAATAAGGTAAAATAAGAGATGCTTTAAGTCCGCCATGTTTTTTCGAGGTAGAGAGTTCGATCTCTCCCCCATGACTTTGAGCAATATCGCGGGCGATTGTGAGGCCCAAACCCACACCACCTGTTGCCATATTTCGAGAGGGATCCAAACGGAAGAAAGGCTTGAACACATCCTCTACCTTATCAGCGGGAATTCCTGGTCCATCGTCTTCGATTGAAATGATAAGATAATCTCTCTCAATCATTGTAGTCACCCAAACTTCATGACCATAACGAGACGCATTATTAATAAGATTTGTAAGACATCGTTTTAGGGCTTGTAGTTTAACACAAAGAACTGGAAGAGCACGAGGGGTATAATGCACAACAGTATTAAGTTGGGCCCGTCCATCGATGGAATCCTGAAGCAGTTCACCCATGTTTATATCTTGCGTTTCTTCAAGACCATCTCCCCGTGCAAACGTTAAGTAACCTTCTAACATTTTGCTCATTTCATCTATATCTTTTTGCATACCATTTACTTCTGCAGAAGAGGGCATCATCGCAAGTTGAAGACGCATACGTGTTAATGGGGTTCTTAAATCATGAGATACACCAGCTAACATTTCGGTTCTTTGTGTTATTTGTCGGAACAGGCGCTCTTTCATGCCCAAGAAAGCTTGGGCAACTTTACGAATTTCAGTTGACCCTTCTGGCTTGAAATCTGGAAAGGAACGACCTTTTCCGAATCGATCGGCAGCAATCGCAAGACGTCTTAAAGGTTTAACTTGGTTATGCATAAAAATAGAGGCAAGCAGGAGGAAAAAGGCTGATGTAACAGTGACCCACATAATAAAAAGAGGAAAGCTTTTGCTATAAAGACGTTTACGCGACATGGTAAATTCTAAGGCGCCGCCTAGAACTTTTGCTTTTATGATGATATCTTTTTCTGTAATGTCAAATGTGTAAGGAACAAATATGTGTTTCTGAAGAGCATAGTCTAAAAAGTCATCCTCTGGTTCTTGAGAAGCGGATTTTATAATTTTTTCTTTTCGAATAAAATTTACTCTCATTTTAAGGTGCGTTCCAGCTAAAAATTTGTAAAAAGCCGCTTCGCTTGGGGCGTTTTCATACAGGGCAACGACCGTCGCAACTTCTCCTGCAAGGGTATTCGCAAGAGCTTTTGTAACATGATCCCAGTGGTTATCAAAAAAAACGTAGGCCGAAATTGTTTCGACAAGAACCAAGGGGGCCATCAAAATAAGCAAAGAACGCCCAAGCATGCTTTTAGGAAGACATGTTTTTAAAGCTTTAAAGGGATGTTTTAAGAAATACTTCATGCGTCTGATAAGAGGATATAGCCCTTCCCTCTGACAGTTTGAAGATAACGAGGAATCTTGGGATCCTCTTCGATTTTTTTGCGTAAGCGTGTGATTTGAACATCAATCGTTCGAGGATTTAAGTCACCATCATACTCGGCAGTTAAATCCTCACGTGTTAATGCCTTGCCACGATATCGGGCAAAAATCTTTAAAAGGCTGCTTTCAACAGTTGTTAAAGAAATTGGATTACCTTGCCGTTCAAGTCGATTGAGTTGGAGATCGTAGGTTACGAGGCCCAATGAAAGTATTGTCCCTTCATTGGTATTTTGACTTCGTCGTAAAATAGCTTGAATGCGGAGTAACAACTCTCGTGGATCAAAAGGTTTCGAAAGGTAATCGTCTGCTCCTCGGCTAAGGCCTGTAATGCGATCTTCTGTTTCACCCATAGCTGTTAAAAGCAAGACAGGAACATCTTTCAAACGAACAGGACCCTTGCGAATAAATTCAGTTAAAGAAAATCCATCCTCTTCAGGCATCATGACGTCTAAAATCATAAGATCAAAAATAAAAATATTCATAAGCTCACGGGCATGTGCAGCTTCACGAGCGGTTGAAACGAAAAATCCATTCTCGACAAGGAACTTACACAAAAGATCACGGAGTCTCTCATCGTCATCGACAAGTAAGATGTGGGGTTTTGTCATTATCATCTGTGTAGTATAAAGTAACTTTCATAATTTACCATAGAGATCCTTTTATACTTATGGTATTACGCAATGCAATGAATAAAAATATGGAGATTAAAAATGGCGGATTATGATGTTGTCATCATTGGTGGTGGTCCAGGTGGATATGTAGCAGCCATTCGCGCAAGTCAATTAGGTTTTAAGACAGCTGTCATTGAAAAGGAACATATGGGAGGTATTTGCCTTAACTGGGGATGTATTCCGACAAAAGCACTTTTGCGGACATCTGAAATTAATCATCTTCTTCACTCCCTTGATGCTTATGGCTTTAAGGCAGAAAAGATCTCCTTTGATTTTAAAAAAATTATCGACCGTTCCAGGGCTGTGGCAAATCAACTCGCAAGCGGTGTTCGCCATTTGATGAAAAAGAATAAGGTAACTGTGATTGAAGGAACTGCTCAAATTAAGGGTAAGCAAGGTGCTGAAATTGAGCTGATCGTTGATGAGAAAACTTCACTCAAGGCTCCTCATGTCATTTTGGCAACTGGCGCAAGGGCACGTCAACTGCCTGGGCTGGAGGCCGATGGTAAGCTCATCTGGACGTATAAAGAAGCGATGACGCCTGAAAAAATGCCGAGCTCTCTTTTAGTTGTAGGGTCGGGAGCAATTGGCATTGAGTTTGCCAGTTTTTATCGACTGATGGGAGCAGATGTCACCGTTGTTGAAGTTCAAGATCAAATCCTACCTGTTGAAGATAAGGAAATTTCTGCCTTCGCACGTAAATCTTTTGAAAAGCAGGGGATTAAGATTCACACGAGTTCCACAGTGAAATCTTTAAAAACCAATAGAGATTCAGTGGCAGCAACCCTTGAGATAGGCGGAAAAGCCCAAGAAATTACGGTGGATCGTGTTATTTTGGCTGTTGGAATTGTTGGAAATACAGAAAACTTAGGGCTTGAAAAAACGAAAGTTAAAGTTGAAAAAGGTCATATTGTGACAAACGAATGGTGCGCTACGAATGAACCAGGCATTTATGCAATAGGTGATGTGGCAGCTGGTCCTTGGCTTGCTCATAAGGCGAGCCATGAAGGCGTTTTATGTATTGAAAAAATAAAGGGTCTTAAAACGGCTCATCCAATGAAAAAGACAAATATTCCTGGATGTACCTATAGTTACCCTCAAATCGCGAGTGTAGGGTTAACGGAAGAGGCCGCTAAAGCTTCGGGCAAATATGAATTAAAGATTGGTCGATTCCCTTATCTTGCGAACGGAAAAGCGATTGCTATGGGAGAGCCGGAAGGCCTGATCAAAACCATTTTTGATGGCAAAACCGGTGAGCTTTTAGGTGCTCATATGATTGGAGCTGAAGTCACCGAATTGATCCAAGGTTTTTGTTTGGCGAAAACACTTGAGGCAACGGAACAAGAAATAATGGATACAATTTTCCCTCATCCAACTCTTTCCGAAGCAATGCACGAATCTGTTTTAGATGCATTTGGGAAGGTGATTCATTTTTAGATTTTATTCAATTGAGAGTGATAAACCGCACCAATGTGTGTCATCTTTGGGTTAGAAAAGGCTTGTGTTTCGTAAGAAAAACAAGCCTTTTCTTATCCCGAGGATCCACTTGAAATTTTATCTATGGATCCTCGGCACAAGAAAGGCTAAGTCCTGCTTCGCAGAACAAGCCTTTCTTGGCCAAGGATGACACATCAGAGGGGAAGAGGTGTTTTTTAATGAGGCTACTCTGAAGTCAGGAGAGAAGGATTAAGTATGGAGGCGGGTAAAAATAGCTTGCATTTTTCCACAAAAATTCGTTCCTTAGCGGAAGTAAGTTAAGGATAAGCATGGTGGAAATGAAACTTAAAAAACCGGATTGGATTCGTGTCAAAGCTCCGGTTTCTAAAGAATATCAAGAAACGCATGATCTGATGCGCCGTCAAAAACTCAACACGGTGTGCGAAGAAGCGGCGTGCCCAAACATTGGTGAATGCTGGGCTAAAAAGCATGCAACTGTTATGATTTTGGGGAGTGTTTGTACACGTGCCTGTACCTTTTGTAATATTAAAACGGGAAGGCCTGATCTCCTCGATCCTCATGAACCGGAAAGGGTAGGGGAAGCGATAGCAGAAATGGGTCTTCATCATATTGTCGTGACATCGGTTGATCGAGATGATCTTGAAGATGGTGGCGCAACTCATTTTGCTCAAACCATCGCAGCTATTCGAAAAAACGCTCCTAAAACCACGATTGAAGTTCTAACGCCTGACTTTTTACGAAAGAAAGGGGCCATCGAAATCGTCGTTAAAGCCCGTCCCGATGTGTATAATCATAATTTAGAAACAGTACCGCGCCTTTATTCAGAAGTACGTCCAGGAGCACGGTATTTTCATTCTCTACGGCTTTTACAAACGGTTAAAGATCTGGATCCTAGTATTTTTACCAAATCCGGCGTGATGGTCGGTTTGGGAGAAGATAAAACTGAAGTTTATCAAGTGATGGATGATTTAAGGGCAGCTTCCGTTGATTTTATGACTATTGGTCAATATCTTCAGCCGACCCCGAAACATCATGTCCTTGATCGATTTGTGACACCCGCTGAGTTTGAGGACTATGCGCGCATGGCACGTGGTAAAGGTTTTTTGATGGTTTCGGCATCACCTTTGACGCGCTCCTCTTATCATGCTGGGGACGATTTTTTGCGATTAAGAGCTGCTCGTGAGGCGCAATTGCGGTTGTAGATGGGGACACGGCTTCATACTCACTTTCTCCCCTATACACCAGAACAACTTTATGATTTGGTGGTTGATGTTGAAAAATACCCTGAATTTCTGCCATGGTGTGCGGCTGTTCGCATCCTATCAAAGTCCGAAACCGAACTTGTTGCGGATTTGAGTGTGGGGTATAAAATGTTTCGTGAAACATTTAGGTCTCGTGTTCTTCTTACCCCTAAAACGCGGGTAGATGTAGAATATGTAACAGGGCCTTTCCATCATTTAAATAATCATTGGACTTTTAAAGATGCTCCTGAAAAAGGCACAAACATTGACTTTTTTATAGATTTTGCTTTTCGTAATAGCCTCTTTCAGAGTGCAACCCAAATGGTATTTGAAGGCGCCTTTAATCAAATGCTGAGTGCATTTGAAAAGCGCGCCCATCAAATCTATGGATGAGAATATTTTGTCTCCGTTACATCACCCATAAAATCGAGATGAGAGTGATTTAGTTCTCTCTCAACGTGAAAAAAGAAACATTCTTCCTCGCAAGCCATCTTACCTTTTTGCGATTGGCGCCGCTTTTGTCGCAAGCGCTTACTGGGGAAGAGTCTTAATGTATTACGTGATCCACTATCAGGAAATTGATGATTATTAGAAGACGCGTGAAACATAGGGTTAGATAAAGGCAATAAAACAGGGGAGCCGAGGACAAGGCGGGAAAACATTCCCATAAATACCATGCTCAGGATCATTAAAATTTTAAATTTAATAATAGAAAAGTAAAACATCTTAAATAAAATAAGTATATTAGATGATAACATATAGCATATTTATGTTTATTTGACAAGATATAATATGTGTGGATGCTTAACACTTGACAGATTTTTTTTGACGTCATTGCGAGCCTCCATAGGAGGCGCGGCAATCCAGAGAAAGCGCTAAATTTGTGCTCTGGATTGCTTCGGAGCAAAGCTCCTCGCAATGACGGAAACCATTATTGCTCCTTGATTTTAGAAAATCTGTCAGGTGGTACGGTATAGGTTGTGGGTATTAAAAAATTGAAGTTGGTGTGAGTCGCTTTACTTCTTCCAAGATGTCTTTAGCGCGCGTTTGATTAACAGGATCATCTTTAAAAAAATTCAAACTTCGCGTGGCTTGCTGCTTGGCTGCTGGAAGATCTCCTACTTCAAGGGCCATTTCTGCCAAAGAAAGAGCAGCGAGGCCTGTTTTCTCTTTCTTTCCATAATAAATAGCCAAAAGACGGTGGGTAAATGGGTTGTCTGGTTCTTCGGTTTTAGCACGTAATAGCTCTGCGTAAGCGCGTTCAAGATGAGCGCTGTCATTGCTTTCAATTAAAGCATGCGCTAGGTTAACACGCAAAAGAGGAATGGTTGGATAGAAATGTACCGCTTTTTCATAAGCTTTTGTGGCCTCTTGTATTTTTCCTGATTCAAATAAAATTTGCCCTTTTAAGTCCCAAAAAAAAGCATCTTGTGGGTACTCTTTAAGTAACGAATCAATTTCGGCTAAAGATTCATTAATCTGAGAGGCTTGTAGATAGGCGATAGCCCTTCCATAACGAGCTAAAAGAGAAGTATCGGTAGGTTTGAACTGAGAGAGTGTTTTGCCAGTACTCTGCGTAAAAGCGGCAATTTTAATTTGAATGCGTTTAAAGTTCTCTTCAAACTTTGGAGGGAGTTCTGCATTCGCATGGGGTGATCGTCCCAAGTGCGTTCGGAAGAAATCAAGACGTTCGGTTTTTAAAGGGTGAGTGAGAACGTAGGGGTCTAGAAATTGTTCTGAAAGAAGATCTTCTTTGCGTAAAATCTCCATAAACTCTAAAAGCCCGCGCGAGGAATATCCTAAGGTATCCAAAAACCGAGCAGCTCCTTGATCAGCCGCTCCTTCTTGTGAACGTGTGAATTGCAACAAACCTCTTCCAGCAATATCCTGGCTCCCAAGGAGAATAGCCATTCCTGCGTCAGGGCGGCCAGCCATACCAACCGCAACACCCCCAAGGGTGCCAAGTAAGCTTTGTAAAAGAGCTTTTTCATAAGCATCAACACCCCGAATAATATGGTTGTCTGCTATGTGCGCTGTTTCATGAGCAAGAACACCGATCACTTGAAGGGCTGAATTTGCTTTTAAAATCAATCCAGTGGTAATGCCAATCGATCTTCCACCCATTGCAAAAGCATTCACATCTGTTGAATTAATGACGTATAGATGCAGAGATTTCGGATCAAGTTTAGCGGCTTCAAAGATAGGTCCAATATACGATTTGAGCACAGCTTCAATTTCAGCGTCACGAATCAAAGCTTCATCCGCAGGCGTTGATGCGGATACAGCTGAAGAGTAAATAAGAAAGAGAAAGAAAAGAGCTCTAATTATCATGTTCACTTTCGCGTTGCCTTTTTAATGCTAAGACTTTATATCAAAAAGAATCGTAGATAAATGGAGTTTTATATCCTTTGTTGAAAATTCGGTCTTATGAAACTCTAGGACTTTTTCTTATAGCGTTGCTCATGGCTATTGGGACAGTGTACTCAACTAAATTAATTTCTGTGCTTATGCCAGTGTTTGCGGTGTTTCTTTTATGGGTACAGAGGGGAACAAGTAAACTTTCGTTCCATGTTTTTCCACCATTTGTGTTTCTTTTTCTCTTACTAGTTTGGGGTGGACTTAGCATTTTTTGGGCGACTAACCCACAAGTTGCCCTTAAAACAATTTTTTCATTATCCATGACTTTTGCTTTTTCTTTTCTTTTCCTTAGTTGTGCGCTGCGTGCAACGCCAGAGTTAATTGAGAAAGTCTATAGAATTCTTAAAATCGCGGGCTATTTTTTGATGATTCTCGTCCTTTTCCAAGCCTCTGTGAATACGTTTCATTTTGATTTTTTAAAAGCGTTTGAAAGTGTTCCTCATATGATGAAACCTACCGGATCTATTATAGGACTTCTTATTTTTGCTGGGTGTGGTTTCCTTTGGATTCATAATGAGAAATTTCTCTGTCTATTGGTCTTTATTCTTCTTGTTCTTCTTATCCGCTTGACGATCTGTCAAACAGCTTTTTATGGCGTTGTTTTAGCAACAGGAATGTTTGTTTTGAGTTATGCAATACCCTTTTGGATGACACGACTTTCGATGGTAGGATCTTATACTTTTTTAATCATCTCACCAATTGTGTATGCTTATTCAATTCCCCCGGCCCGTATACTTGAATCTCCTCATTTTGCATGGTTGTTGAATCGAAGTTTTTACCATCGATTCCTTGCGTGGGAGTTTTATGCAAAGAAATTTTTTACTCAAACTTTTTTAGGGTGGGGTTTGGATTCCTCTCGTTATCTACCTACTGATCCATTACTGGCCCCGGGATATGAAAACACACTGCATCCTCATAATAATAGCCTTCAGGCTTTTGTAGAGTTAGGATTTGTAGGAGGCGTTTTATATGCTCTTTTTTTTGCATCCCTTTTTTGGGTCGTTGAAAAGTATGTTAAAGATCGCCTTTCCGTTGCGGTTTGCAATGCAACACTTGTTTTTGGGTTTATTGAAGCAGAAGTGACTCATAACCTTTGGCGAAATTATTGGTTATCGCTTGCAACGTTGACGGCGGGGTTGCTTATTTTCTTTGTTAAGGCGCGCGAGGCGCAGCTGCACGCTGCAGGCGGTCGTTCAAAGCAACCCCCAGACCATCAAAAGGGATAGGGGCAACTGCGATTCCTTTGACATGTTGAAGGTCGAGCAGTCGTAACATCTTGAAAAGGTTTGCTGCAGCTTCTTTTAAGTCTCTCGTCGGACTTAGGTTTAAGAGATGTTTACCTTCATAAGAGGTTGGGCCAAACGCAAGAAACGCTTCGTTAACTGAAGGTTCGAGAACATTAAGTCGGACGGGAAGGTGTGGGGCATAGTGACTTTCCAGCATTCCGGGGGCTTTAACCAAACTATAAGAAAGGGCTTCCAAAGGACCGATAATAGATTCAATTTCTTCTCGAGAAATTCCCCCAGGACGTAGAAGATGAGAAGACGTGCTTGTTAAATCCACAATAGTGGACTCGATCCCTATAGGCGTTGATTCTCCATCAAGAATGAACAGATCAGGGAAGTCTTCTTCAACGTGTGAAGCAGTTGTAGGGCTTATTCTGCCTGAAAGATTAGCGCTAGGGGCAGCAAGCGGTTTTGCAAATTTATCTAAAATATCCAGTGCAATGGGATGATTTGGAATACGGATAGCGAGGGAGTCAAGTCCTGCACTTGCTAAAAGAGAAATAGACGAAGATTTTCGACGAGGGAGAACAAGTGTTAAAGGGCCCGGCCAAAAAGCTTTGGCAAGACGCTCGGCTCTTTCATTCCAAAACACGTGCTCCTTAAAAGAGGCGGGCGAAGAGCCATGGATAATTAAAGGGTTAAAGGTTGGCCGCCTTTTTTTTTCAAAAATTTTGGCGACAGCTAGGTCTTGAGTGGCATCTGCGGCTAGGCCATAGACTGTTTCTGTGGGTAATCCAATAAGATCACCACGATGGAGAAGATGCAAAGCGTCTTTAATTGAATTAGGTGTAGGTGCGTAAATCACGGTGTCCGACCAAAAACGATAAATCCTTCATTTAACAACTCCGGTTTCCCATAGATAAAGGGAGATCCGTCAAGATTTACCATAACTCCCCCCGCTGCTTCGACAAGAATGTGTCCTGCGGCTGTATCCCATTCCTTGCAAGGAGTAAACCGTATGTAAATATCTGCTTGCCCAGCTGCAAGTCGACAAAATTTTATAGCGCTATGAAGGCGCTCAATTTTGGCGATGGGAAACGTTTGCAAATGAAAATCTTGTTGCTGTTGAAATTTATTCCCATGCTCTCCTACCAAAAGAGTTGAGCCCTTAGGTGGCCGTATACGTGTATGAATGGGAATAGTGCGTCCTTTGTATGAACGCCAAGCTTTCCTGTCATATCCATAATAGGTTTCTTGCGTGAGAGGGATATGAATAAGCCCGAAGAGAGGCCTGTCATCTTTCATTAAAGCGATATTAATACAAAATTCTCCTGATCGACGAATAAACCCCTTTGTTCCATCAAGAGGATCAATAAGCCAATAATAAGGACTTACGATTTTCCAAGAACCCTCATCTTCTTCCGAAATAATGGGGATGTCAGGTGTGATTAATCTAAGTCCTTCTTCCAGAAGATCGTGACTTTGGTGATCTGCGCGCGTTACGGGCGAGCCGTCCTCTTTTTTGAAAACTTCAACTTCTTCAGTATAAATTTGGCAAATCAAAGTACCTGCTTTTTCAGCAAGAGAGATAATCCGCGGGGCTAAAGAGTCAAGGTCAAGTCTCGATTTATTCATGATGGGGAGTATGAGAGCTTGTGGCCAAAAAGGGAAGGCATTTTTTGAACAAATCGGCCCGAACATTCATAAAAAGAAGTCATGATATATGACTTTTAACAGTTTGGACTCTTGCAAAATGAACCATCTCACTTTACATAAAGTTTATTATTAATATTAAAAATTTTTTGGTGATTCTATGTGCCATTCTTATAAATTATTCTTGGCTTCGCTTGTATCATCCTTGGTTGCTCCTCTGCCTCTTTTAGGAATGGAACCTGAGGAAAATGAATGCGTTTCAACACCTGTTGCAGCTTCCACTCCTGTTCAAAAAGAAAATTGGAAAGATTCTCTTTACGAATTCCCAGAAATTCAGGCTGGATTTAAGATGGATGTATTTAATAGACTTTTGTTTACGCCTGAATTTAAAGATCCCACAAAACAAAATGCACTCTTTCAGTGTCTGGAACAAGCCGCCTTTGAACGAAGGAATCCAAAAGCCCTGGAAAAAGTAAAACAATTTTCAACAAAACCATTTCTGCATATTAATCGCGTTGATCCAGAAAAAGTAAAAAAAGCTGATAAGTGTCTAAGAAATTACTTTGATCAACAAAAAGCGGCGGAATCAGAGCGACTCTCCATCGAAAAGTTTATTTACCAAATAGGATATGCCTATCAAGAAGGTCTAGGCGTGAAACAAGACCTTGATTTAGCAGGACAATATTTATTAACAGCTCTAGAATTTTTAACAGATCTAGAATGGGATCCAAAAGCTTCCACTCTTTTACACTTGGGAGTCCTTTTTTATGAAGGTGCCCCTTCTATACCTCAAAATATAACAATAGCCCAACTCTTATGGGAAAGAGCAGAGGCACGTGGCAATACAAGCGCCTCTTGTAATCTTGCTGCGCTTTATTATACGGCCAAAAACTATTCTAAAGCCGTTGAGTACTTTAAAAAAGATTCTGAAAATGGAGATCTTCTATCTACGTTAAATTTAGCTGCTTTATATTTTAATGGAGAAAATGGCCTTGAAAAAGATCATGGCCAGGCCCTTGAATATTTTTTAAGAGTCTTTAACAGCAAAGAGATTGATACAAAAGAAAAAAATAAATGCGCTGCTCATATTGGAACCATTTATTATAATGGATTTCCTGGAACGCTTCCCGATCATAGGAAAGCCCTTCATTTTTTTATGAAAGCTGATATTAAAGATCCCGATATCCAAGATAAGATTGCACAATGCTATGAAAGACTTAATGATCGCAAAAAAGTCTTTCAATGGTGTTTGAAATCTGCTCAGCGAGGTGATCCAAAAGCACTTTCTGTTGTGGGATATGATTATGCGACGGGAGTTGTGACAAAAAGGAACATTGCGCAAGCAAAAAAGTCTTTTAAACGTGCTGTGGGGGTTTTAAAAAGTCGTACAGAATTAAAAGAGGAAGAGGATATAATATTACAAAAATGTCTTTTTAATTATGGAAATCTTATGAAGAAAACCGATAGAAATACGGCCGTTACTTATATACTTCAAGCTGCAGAAAGGGGTTTCTCTTGCGCTATGGTTGATATAGCGCATTATTACCTAAGTATGCAAACTCCTGCGGCCTTGGGAAAAGCTTTTTTTTGGATTAAAAAAGCGCAAGAACTTAACGATCCAAAAGCTCAAATCTTGTTTGACGCCGCCACACAAAGAGCTCAAGAGAGCGAAGAGACTTCACAAGACGATAAAAACCTTGTTGAATGTATGAAAAGCTTGGATCAACCGGAGGTTGTTAACTCTCTTGCGTCCTATTCTCTCTCTACTGCTCCTCTTCAAGAGTCACCTCCTTCTCCCGATGCTTCTGGGGAAGAGGAAATGAAGTCTACTACTGTAGGAGATTATGCAATCACTCCTGAAGAAATTGAATGCTGGAAAGTAGAAGAAGCAAAATGGAAAGATGACATTAAGAATCCAAAATTTATTCGTGAAAAGTTGCAGCAAGCTCATCAAAATTTCCAGAACAAACAGGAAATTAAGGAAAGACCGCCTTTATCGTCCACATCAGCAAAAACCATAGAAACTTTAAGGGATAAGGGGTCACGCTCTCAAATTACGATAGATAATTTATTCAGTTTATTTGAAGATCCTTACTTTCAAGGGCAAATAGATATGTTTAAGACCGCTGATGGCTATGCCATTGTGGGCTATGACTTTTCTACAGGGGCGGCTAAAAGCACCGGTACCCACAGAAAGCACAACAAGTCTTATAAGGGACTTGATCACAACTTTCTCAAAAGTGTTGCTGAGTTGGTGGAGGAGTTTATGACCCCGCCGGGTGTTCAAGGATAAGAATAAAGTTCGATAAAATTGAGGAGTTCTATATCTCCCCTGGAGATGATGGGTCGAGCTGGCATGAACCATGCTAAGGCTTCTGTTGGCGGTTTTTGTTCCATGGGTAAACAAGCAAAATGATGACAAATATCGCTCTTGCAAAAAAGAATAGAATGAAGGCATTGTATAAAATATTTTGCTTATTATTCAACAGGCTGTGCTGTGAAGAAAATACGTCTAAATGATTTTGAAATCAGTGCGATTCTTGAAACATTCGAATCTATTTTCGCGCCGGAAGATCACATCTGGCTTTTTGGATCAAGGGTGGATGAGACTCGCAAAGGGGGAGACATTGATTTGTTGATTGAGTCAGCTTCTTCCTATCCATCAAGAGGCGCGTCAAACTGGGGTTCGATTGAAATGAAGAGTCAAGATCAGTTAAAAATCGAAATTAAATTAGCTCATGTAGTATCCTCGCTTTTCCTTGTCATGCGCGCGGATGCGCACTGCTGTCCGAGGAAAAATTATAAAAACTTCGTCATCCCGGGATTTAGGAACCTTATGCGAGTTTTTACGAGCATTGAGGTTCCTTATTACCCGGGACCTAGGAATTCTTTGACTCAAACGCTGCCTAGGTCCCGGATATTAAGAAAAGCTAAGCTATCGCAAGCTTTTCTAAATTCCGGGATGACGACGGTGGGGAGTAGAAAAAATGCTTAAGGTGCTATTTGAGTCTTCCTATTCCTATTTTCTTTCTCAAACCAATCATAGTCTCCTTTTCTCTGCTTTACACAAAACTTTCCCCGGACAGCAGTGCGCATCCGCGAGGATGACAAGAAGAAGAAAATCCATGGAATTGCTTCGAAATTCTTTCACGAAGCTCGAAAACTGTGTCTACAGATTAGCCACAAGGGAAGAGGTAAAAGAGCTTAATCCCCTCATAAATTTTCATGAGGTGACCCTGTTTCCGCGACTGTCTTCCCGTGCTCTTCTTTCTTTTTGGGAAGACTTAAAGCAAATTATAATTCAAAGAACCAGCGCGTCCCAACAATGATTCCACCATACCTCCTTAATCGGCCTTTTTTGCCTGTGGCGACAGAAAGACTGACCTTACGTCCTTTGGAAGAAAAGGATGCGGCATCCATGGCTGTTCTTGCTAACGATCGTAGTATCGCGGAAAGGCTTGCACGTTTACCTCATCCCTATACCATCGAGGATGCTCTCAAATTTATTGCCTATGCCCAGGAGGGAATTAAAAAGGGAACCCATGTCATTTTTGCCGTTATTCGGAGGGCAGACCAAACCTTTATGGGTGTTGTTGGAAGTGAAGAGGCTCTCGGCTATTGGCTAGGCGAAGAATTTTGGGGTCAGGGCTATGGAAAAGAAGCAATGAGAGCCGTTGTTCAGTTTTGCTTTGGTGTTTTACAGCGAGAAGAATTAAGGGCCGCGGCTCTTGTGGATAATATACCGTCACGTCGTATTATTGAAGGTCTTGGTTTTTTACAATCGGGAGCAAAGGAAATGACGTCCTTGGGATATGAGGGAACGAAACCGGGTATTGAATATCTATTGTCTCGCAAAGACTATATGGAGCATTATAATACATCCAAGCATCAAATCCTATGGGTTGTCGCAGCGGCTATTATTAACAAAAAGGGGGAGCTACTAATCACCGAAAGACCCATGGGCAAAGCTTTAGCGGGCGTATGGGAATTGCCAGGTGGAAAGATGGAACTTGGAGAAACACCTGAAAACTCCTTGATTCGTGAACTTAAAGAAGAGCTGGGGATTAAGGTAAGAGAAGATGATCTTGAACCCTTAAGCTTTGCTTCCTATCGCTATGAGACGTTTCATTTAATCATGCCGATTTACCTATGTCATCAATGGGAAGGTAATCTTCACGGAGCAGAAGGCCAAAAGATTGCATGGATTACCTACACTGATTTAGCTTATTATCCTCTACCACCAGCAGATATTCTTCCCGCTCATCGTTTGGCAGATATATTGAATGAGCGAGGAATTTGGTGACTTATGTAAAGTTACATAATTTGAGTTTGGATAAGAAAGAATACATCTTTAGGTCCCGGGTAGCAAGAAAATCTAAGCTCTCGAGAGAGCAAGATTTCCTATTTCCCGGGATCTGGTTCACTTATTCAATCTCAGGCTTTTTCATAATGCCCGACAAGACTAGCTTCAGCTAGAGTATGACTTCGCATAGCCTTTAAGAGGTCTGCTTTTTTAGCATCTTCCGGGAGTTGAAGAACTGTATCCAGGGCGTAAAGCCTGAAGAAATATCTATGCTTACCACTTGGTGGATTTGGACCACCATACCCTAATTTCCCCCAACTGTTTTGACAGCTTCGAATCCCATGGGGAAGTTGGGTGATACCCTCAGCCAAGACGCTGATTGAGGGAGGAATATTATATAAGAGCCAATGGTCCCATGTGCCATGAGGGGCATCTGGATCTTCACAAATAAGCGCAAGAGAACGTGTTCCATCCGGAACATCTTGCCATCGTAGAGGAGGCGAAAGGTCATCTCCTAATCCGGAATATTGAATTGGAATAGAGTCAAAATTTCCAAAAGCAGAACTAACAAGTTTCATAGACGTCTCCCTACCGTTTTCTGAAAGTATATCAGAAAACGAGAGTGATGTCCTATCCTACAATTTCCATTTCACTAAAAAAGAATGAAACCTCTTTCATTGCGTTCTCAAGGCTGTCTGATCCATGAACTGAATTGGCTTCAATGGATTCAGCAAAGTCTTTCCGAATGGTTCCTTCGTCTGCATTTGCAGGGTTTGTAGCGCCCATAACAGTACGATAACGATCTACAGCATTTTCACCCTCTAATACCTGCACAACGACGGGACCTGAGATCATAAAAGAACAAAGATCATTGAAAAAAGCTCGTTCTTGATGAACCGCATAAAACCGTTGCGCTTCTTCAAGGCTAAGGTGAAGACGTTTTTGAGCAATAATTCTGAGGCCAGCATCTTCAATTCGAGCATTGACTGCTCCTGTCAGATTGCGGCGTGTTACATCGGGTTTTAGTATCGATAAGGTACGTTGCATTTAAAGCTCCATCATTTAAAAATCGCTTCTTCTATACTCCCTATTGGGAAAAAAAGAAAGAAGGGATTCTCATTTAAATGAAAGTCTTTTTAAGCGCGGCTACATTCACACCTTCTTCTTTTAGAAGCTTAAGTTTTTCCTCAACGCCCCAATAGTAGCCTCCAATAAGGCCATTATTTCTTATAATCCGATGGCAGGGAATTAAAGGTGAGATAGGGTTGGCGCCCACTGCGTTAGCTATAGCACGTACTGCTTTAGGTTTTTTGACGTGTGTCGCAAGCTGCTGATAACTCCACACCGATCCTTTCGGAATTTCTAGAAGGGCTTTCCAGACTTGTTGTTGCAAAGGTGTGCCTGCGAGTAAACAGTGTAAGCTGAAGGGAAGTTCTATTTTTGTTTTCACAAGCTTATGCTTCTGATATCGATTTAAAAGATTTTCAGAATGTGGAAACGAGACAAGAGCCAACGCACAAACCTTTGCATCAGGTGTGGTCACAATAAACCATTCTCCAGATACATCATAATGAAGTGTCGGATATGATTTTAAGAAGTCCTTTTTTGAAGTAAACTGGAGGTGAATCTGATGGTTCATTGTCTGACTTAAAGTTGTGATTTTCGTAAGTTTCCTATATTCTAAAAACAAATGCAAGAAAAGAGGATTCCATGGTGTTTTTAAGCCATCGTATGTCAAGAATTAAGCCATCCCCCACTTTAGCTGTGTCGGCGCGTGCGGCAGAACTTAAAGCGCAAGGGCAGGATGTGATTGGATTAGGTGCGGGCGAACCTGACTTTGATACACCAGATCATATCAAGGAAGGAGCAGTACAAGCTCTTTCCAAGGGTAAAACAAAATATACGGCTGTTGAAGGGGTTTTGCCTTTAAGGCAAGCTATTGTCGATAAGTTCAAACGAGAAAATAATATTGAATATACGCCAGATCAAGTAGTTGTCGGAGCAGGCGCTAAACAGATCCTTTTCAATGCATTGTTAGCGACTCTTAATTCTGGAGACGAAGTGATCATCCCAGCGCCTTATTGGGTTTCATATCCAGATATGGTTAAAGTGGCTGAGGGGACTCCTGTGATTGTGCGATGTTCCCCCGAAAATCAACTTAAACTAGCACCAGAGGAATTAGAGGAAGCCATTACACCTAAAACAAAATGGCTTATTTTAAATTCACCCAATAATCCCACAGGTATGGCCTATAGTCGAAAAGAACTAGAAGCATTGGCTGCCGTTATTCGAAAAGCGCCTCATCTTTATGTTTTAAGCGATGATATTTATGAGAGCCTCGTGTTTGATGGTTTTACATTTGCGACTCTTGCACAGGTTGCTCCTGATTTAAAAGAGCGGATATTGACCGTAAACGGCGTTTCAAAAACCTATGCTATGACAGGATGGAGAATTGGATATGGGGCAGGCCCCCGTTTTCTTATCGAAGCTATGGTAACACTCGAATCTCAGTCTACGTCAAATGCGGCCTCTCTTTCTCAAGAAGCTGCACTCGTCGCGCTTGAAGGCCCTCAAGAATTTATTAAAAAGTGGGTGAAGATTTATGAAGAAAGGCGAGATCATGCTCTTAAAATCTTGAATGATACACCGGGGCTTTCGTGTCTTAAGCCCCAGGGAGCGTTTTATCTTTATCCTTCTTGTGTGAGTCTGATGGGTAAACATACACCAGAAGAAGAACTCATTTCGAGTGATACGGATCTAGCAACATACTTGCTGGACTCTGTAGGGGTTGCGGTGGTTCCTGGGGTTGCCTTTGGGCTCTCTCCCTATTTTAGAATTTCTTATGCTACAGATACCGAATTGCTTATCAAAGCCTGTCAACGAATCTCTCAAGCTATTCGTTTGTTGAGATAACAACATGATTCATGGTTGGATAATTGTAGACAAACCCCTTGGGATGTCGTCCGCACATGTGGTTGCACAGATCAAACGTCTTTTTAAAATTAAAAAAGCAGGTCATGGGGGCACTTTGGATCCATTGGCGACAGGTGTATTGCCTATCGCAATCGGGGAAGCTACAAAAACGCTTTCGTATGTTTTAGATGGAAAAAAAGCCTATCGATTTGAAGTCAAATGGGGAGAAGCACGTTCAACCGATGACCAGGAAGGAGAAATTACCGCAACTTCTGATAAAAAACCTACTGCAGAAGAAATCCAAAAAAGTTTACCTTATTTTAGAGGTACCATTGAACAAACTCCTCCTGCTTACTCAGCATTAAAGATAAATGGTAAACGGGCATATGCTTTGGCTCGAGAAGGAAAAGAAGTTATACTCAAGTCCCGCTTCGTAACGATTGATCATTTGACCCTTATCAAAACAACCTTTGATTCAGCTGTTTTTGAAGTTCAATGTAGTAAAGGTACTTATGTACGAAGCTTGGCACGCGATTTGGCTGTGCATATGGGAACCTATGGGCATATTATCTCTTTGAGGCGCTTGATGGCGGGGCCTTTTCTTGAACAAAATGCGATTTTACTAGATTCTCTTCTCAAGATAGGGCATAAAACGGAATTAATGAAACATGTCTTGCCTCTTCAAGAAGCGCTGGCCGACATCCTGGCTCTTGAAGTTCAAGACATTGAAGCGGTAAAGCTGCGTCAAGGTCAAACCATACCGGTAACCCTTCAAGAGAAGGAAGATGTGGTGTTGGTTTTATGCCGTGGTGTGCCGCAAGCCCTTGCGAAGGCAGGGGAGGGGAAGATAACACCCCTACGAGTGTTTAATATAGAAGAAAGATAGGAGTAATGAGATGTCGATAACAAATACACGTAAAACAGAACTCATTAAGGAGTTTGCAACGAATGCAACGGATACAGGATCTCCTGAAGTTCAGGTAGCAGTCTTGACCGAAAGAATTAGTAACCTTACCACTCATCTAGGCGTGCACGGGAAAGATTTTCACTCTCGGCGTGGTCTTCTTATGTTGGTAAGTCGCAGACGTAGGCTTTTAGATTACTTAAAGAAAACAGAAGAAAGCCGTTATACAAAACTCATTGAGCGACTTGGAATCCGTCGCTAAGGCCATAAAGGAATTATAATAGGATGTTTAAAATTTATCGGAAAGAGATCGACTGGGGCGGCAAAAAACTAACGCTTGAAACGGGGAAAGTTGCGCGACAAGCTGATGGAGCTGTTGTTGTAAGTTATGGTGAAACGGTTGTTTTATGTACCGCTGTGGCGCGAAAAGAGGCAATGCCAGACGTCGATTTTTTCCCTCTAACTGTCCAATATCAAGAAAAAGCGTTTGCAGTAGGCCGCATTCCTGGCGGGTTCTTTAAACGTGAAGGCAAACCAAGTGAAACCGAAACGTTGGTTTCTCGATTGATTGATCGTCCTATTCGCCCCTTATTTGTTCCAAACTTTCGTAATGAAACACAAGTCGTCTGTACCGTGTTAAGTCACGATATGGAAACGCTTCCTGACATTATTGCAATTATCGGTGCATCAGCAGCTTTAACTCTTTCCGGGCTTCCCTTTTTAGGCCCTATTGGTGCTGCTCGTGTAGGCTTTGTTGGAGGAGAGTTTGTTCTTAATCCAAGCCTGGCTCAAATTTCTGAATCCAAATTAAATTTGGTTGTTGCGGGAACATCAGAAGGTGTTTTGATGGTTGAGTCAGAAGTCCATGAGTTTTCCGAAGCTCAAATGCTTGAAGCTGTTATGTTTGGCCATACTCATTTTCAGCCTGTTATTCAAGCTATTATTGATCTTGCAGAAGAGTGTGCGAAGGACCCTTGGGAACTTCCTGCTGAAGATCCTCAAAAGAGCAAGCTTGTGGAACGACTTAAAGAACTTGCGGAAAGTGATTTGCAGACAGCTTATCGTATTAAAGAAAAAAGCCTGCGTAATGAGAAGGTGGGTACAATAAAAAGCCAAACCGTTGAAGCCCTTAAAGAAGAAGGTTTCCCCGAGTTACTCGCAACGAGTGAATTTAAGCAGCTTGAAAAGGATCTTGTGAGAGGTGAAATTTTAAAGACGGGAAATCGTATTGATGGTAGAGACACCAAGACCATAAGGCCTATTATAAGTGAGGTTGGGGTTCTTCCCAGAGCACACGGTAGTGCATTGTTTACGCGTGGGTCAACCCAAGCGCTTGTCGTTGCAACACTTGGCACGGGACAGGATGAGCAAACAATCGATGCTCTTGAAGGTGAATACAAAGAAAACTTTTTGCTTCACTATAACTTCCCTCCTTTCTCTGTGGGAGAGACGGGTCGTATGAGTGGACCGGGTCGTCGTGAAATTGGTCATGGTAAGCTTGCCTGGAGAGCTATACATCCATTGCTCCCTAAAAAAGATAAGTTCCCATACACGATTCGAATTGTTTCTGAGATCACTGAATCGGATGGATCGTCTTCTATGGCGTCAGTTTGTGGCTCTTCTCTTGCGTTGATGGACGCAGGTGTTCCTCTTGAGCGTCCTGTGGCTGGTATTGCAATGGGCTTGATTAAAGAAGGTAAAGATTTCGCTGTACTTTCAGATATCATTGGTGATGAAGATCACTTAGGTGATATGGACTTTAAGGTTGCTGGTACTCACCAGGGGATTACAGCTTTACAGATGGATTTAAAAATTGCCAATGTTAGTCGTAGTATTATGGAGATTGCTCTTGAGCAAGCACGAGAAGGACGTTTGCATATTCTTTCGAAAATGGAAGAGGCTATTGGAGGTGCGCGTGAAGAAGTCAGAGAATACGCACCTCGCATGATCACATTTACGATTGCAAAGGATAAAATTAGAGAAGTTATAGGTTCAGGCGGAAAAGTTATTCGTGAAATTTGCGAAACCACTGGCGCAAAAATTGATATTTCCGATGATGGTACCATTAACCTTTCGGGTGGAAGCACGGATATTATTAATGCTGCTGAAAAGTGGATTCGTAGTATCACAGATGAACCGGAAGTTGGTGTGACATATAAAGGTAAAGTCGTACGTACGGTCGACTTTGGTGCATTTGTTAATTTTTTTGGCAGTCAAGATGGTCTTGTTCACATTAGTGAATTAGCACCGCGACGTGTTGAAAAAGTGAGCGATGTTGTTAAAGAGGGTGATGAAGTTTTTGTAAAAGTTCTCGAAATGGACAATCGCGGAAAAATTCGTCTTAGCATGAAGCGTGTTGATCAAACGACGGGGAAAGATATTTCTTCTGATGCTAATAATGCTGAAGTTGAAGCTTAATTGGGTTCGTCAATTTTAGGAGTATAGAGCGTTGAAACCGCTTAACCCCATACGCCTGTCCGGGCGCGAAGTTCTTCCTTTGATTGAAGGAGGGAAAGGCATTTCTGTTTCGAATGGTGAAAGTTCTGGAGCGTGGTCCGCAGCAGGGGGAGTTGGAACTTTCTCAGCTGTGAATGCAGATGCACTTGATGCGCAAGGCAACCTTATTCCTATTATCTACAAAGGACAAACGCGTAAAGAGCGGCATCGAGAGCTTATCGCTTATGCAATTGAGGGAGGCATTACGCAGGCTAAGATCGCCCATGATACCTCAAGGGGAGAAGGTCGTCTTCATATGAACGTTCTTTGGGAGATGGCCGCTGTTGAGCATATTCTTCATGGTGTCTTAGAGAAAGTTAGTCCTCTTATTCATGGAGTCACATGTGGGGCAGGAATGCCTTATAAGATCGCTCAAATTACAGCAAGCTATGGAATTTATTACTATCCTATTGTCTCTTCGGGGCGAGCTTTTCGAGCGCTTTGGAAACGCGCTTATCATAAATTTCCAGAATGGCTTGGAGCCGTCGTATATGAAGATCCTTGGCGTGCTGGTGGGCACAATGGCTTGAGTAATAGTGAAGATCCTGAAAAGCCAGAAGATCCTTACCCACGTGTTCTCGAACTTCGTAAAGTAATGAGAGAATGTGGGCTTCATGATACACCCATTGTAATGGCAGGTGGTGTCTGGTATTTGCGTGAATGGACGGATTGGATTGACAATCCTGAATTAGGTCCCATTGCCTTCCAGCTTGGAACACGGCCTTTGTTGACACAAGAAAGTCCTATTTCTGATGCTTGGAAAAAACGACTTTGCACCTTGAAGCCGGGTGATATTTATTTAAATCGATTTAGTCCGACGGGCTTTTATTCATCTGCTGTCTCTAATCCGTATTTAGATGAGTTAAAGGGACGTTCAGCTCGTCAAGTGGCTTATTCGATTACACCTGTGGGGGATCACACAGAAGGGTTCCCTGTAGGGGCGCGTGGAAGGCTTGTTTTCCTTACACCTCACGATAAAGAAATGGCTGAATCCTGGGTTCGGATGGGATATACAGAAGCGATGCGGACACCCGATTCCACATTAATCTTTGTAACTCCTGAAAAATCAAATGATATTCTGACCGATCAAATTAACTGTATGGGATGTTTAAGTGCCTGTCTTTTTAGTAACTGGTCTCAAGATGAGTCAGGAACAACAGGGCGCAAAGCAGATCCACGTTCTTTTTGCATTCAGAAGACATTGCAAGCTATTAGCCATAGTGATGAAGTAGATAATCAGCTCATGTTTGCGGGACATGGAGCCTATCGTTTTGCTGAAGATCCCTTTTATGCAAACGGGTTTATTCCAACCGTTAAAGACCTTGTAGAGCGTCTTCAGACTGGCGATTAGTGTATAGGCTCCGTGAACAAAATTATAAAAACTTCGTCATCCCGGAATTTAGAAAAGCTTGCAGTAGCATAGCTTTTCTTAATATCCGGGACCCAGGCAGTTTTTGAATCAAAGAATTCCTGGGTCCCGGGTACTAAGGAATCTTAATGCGACCCCTGATCAAGTCAGGGGTCGCATGAGGTTCCTAAATCCCGAGATGACGAAGTTTTTATAATTTTTCCCCGGACCCCCATGCACAAAAGTGAGGATGACAAAATTCGAGTACAGTGGTTAAATTTTATTCACCGAGCCTATTCAGTAGGGATAAAGAAGGTTAACATATAAACGTCGTGTGCGATTTTGATTATAGATACTCGGTACAAGAAAGTCTAAGCTCTTGCTTTGCAAGAACAAGACTTTCTTGACCAAGTATGACACGTAAGGAGAATCCAATCTCTGTGTCATCCTTGGAAAGGAATCCATTGCTCCTGTTGCAGGGGCATTAGGATTGCTTGTCCAAGGATCTAAACAATAAAAAAACTTGCACGCCGCGTCATATACAAAAAAATGAAAATTGAGAAGACGCATGAAATTTCTTTTATCTTTAATTCTTATCTTTTTTATGGGAGTCACGGGTTACTGTGATGCACCCTTAAAAGTTGGGGTTGTTGTTAATCCTCCTTTCGTTATTAAAAATGAAGCTACATATTCAGGGATTGCGATCGACCTTTGGAATGAAGTCGCTCAAGGTCTTGGACGTCCTTATGTCTTTATTGAGCATGTTTGCAATGATGCTGATAAACCCTTTGAAATCTTGCAAAAAGGCGAATTTGATGTTCTTGTAGGGGCCCTTTCTATTACGGGTGAGCGTTATGAAAAGGTTGATTTTACATTACCTTTTTTTATGGACAAGGTGATAGCAATTACGCCTTCAGACTATATTCACAACATTATCCTTTTTTTGCGTATGTTTCTTGTTTCAACGGGTTCTATTATTGGTGTTCTTATTTTATTGTTTTTAGTTTATATCCATCTTTTATGGTATTATGAAAGATCGCATAGTAAAAGTTTCCCTAGGAATTATCGAGAAGGGGTCACCTATCTCTTTTGGCACCATATTATAAGTGGGCGCCATTTTGAAATACCTGTCAGTTTTGCAGGACGACTTGTGGTCCTTTTTCAAAAAAGTCTCTTCTATTTCATTATTATTTTATTAAATGCTACTTGGGTTTCATTTATCACTGTAACTTTTGTAAAGTATGCAAGCTCAGTTCAATGTATTTCCGATTTAGAAAAAAGAAAGATTGGAGCTATTGAAAAATCGAAGTCTTTTAAAGCAGGGACAAATATAGGACTCAGAGTAATTCCTTTTAAGTCGTTAGATGAAGGACTCATTGCTCTGGAAGAAGGTCATTTAGAGGCTTTTCTTGAGGAGCAGTCTACGGCTGAAATTGCTCTTAGTGAAAAAGGTATTGGAAAGTTAGTTGTGAGCCAATTTTCTATAACGCGCGATCTCTATTCCTTTGCGACAAGAGTGGGGAGCCCTCTTTTGCGTGAGATAAATACTCAGATTCTGCGCCTCAGACGAAAAGAGGTGCCTGAAAAGATTTGTAAAACATATCTTCCGAGAGCTGTTAAGAATTGTGAATTCTGAAATTGCAAAATAAAAACTCATGATAGGTCTTTAAAGTGACTTGTGTTAGAATAATAATTTCTAAAAAGAAAGAGAGATCTGATGCTGAAATTTATCATTCCTTTTTTTATGACAATGAGCGTTGCATGGGGGCAGGAAAATACGGCGCAAGAAAAATTAAATCTTTTAATGTGTGATGCATCTGAATATCGTTTTGATGAAGTGACTCTCGAGTGCATTTATTGCGCTCATGGCCTTCAGTATGATGATAAGCAAAAGTGCGTGGGAACTCCTAATGTGTTAGGAAAATGTAATGCAAATCATCACTATCATGCGGCTACGCAAGAGTGCATGTTCTGTGCTCAAGGTTACGCGTTTAATGAAATTTCGCGAAGCTGCGAGAAGAAGAAATAAGAAAAGGGAGAAGAACTCTCCCTTTTCCTTGACGGCACCACCACCATAATTTTACTTGAACCAGTAAAAGATCGAAACAATCATCCGTCCTAATATCCCCTCTTCATCATGTACCTTCTTATCAGCATTTGATCATAAAATTATTTTATATGTCTTATACGTATTTTGAGGGTAAGACTTTTTAGTTTTTGAGCCTGTCGCCACGCTGCATCGACTTTCCTATAAATTATGAATCCAAATTCCATAATTATGAGAGAAGCATTGAACAAAACGTATGTTGGTTTGTTGACATGGAGCTCTCTTTGAGAATGAGCGAGGGATTTCTGAACTGATTGTGGCAAAGCCTGCGGTTAGTTGTTGTTAGGAGGAGGGTTTGCGATGCATGCGTTACAAGCAGGGCCGGGGCCGTCGTTACCACAAGGGTCAGCGCACGCTCTCCATGCTTGAACTAATTTTTCATTAACATGAAAGCCAGCATCATCATTGCTATCACAGTCCTTACATTGAGAGGTATAGGATGCATAACAACATGCGTCAAAGGCTAGTTGTGAAGAGGAGCCATCAGAACATGTAGGATTAAAAAGCATACATGTAAGAGGATTACTTGTATTGCAATTCAAAGAGTTAAACACAACATGAGCAAAACATGTTGAACAACTTTCCTTTGTTGCCATTGCTGACAGGGGAGCAAGGAACATACAAAGAAGATATAATTTTTTCATTCTAGAATTCCTCATTTTTATATTTATACCTTACATAGCAAGAGTTAATTGAATATTAAGAGAAGGTACCAAAAATTTTCGCCTTGCTTGTAAGAGATGGAATCTGTACAATTTTTATTGTATTATTTATTTTGTTTCATTGAGTCCGTGCAAGATATTAATCTTATTTAAATTTTTTATAATAAATATTTTTTATTCTGTAAACAAATAATTAAAGGAATGAATTTAATATGATAAAAATTATAAATAATGTAGGAAAGTCGATGTTATTTATCTTAATAACATTTGCAGGCATTCATGAAGCATTTTCAGAAAGTTATACTTGTGGTTGCCTTGGTTTAAGGCATTGTTGGGATGATCAATGTCAAAATTTATACAATACATCTTGTGATAACCTCACCGAGGCAGAAGAACAAAATGCTTTGCTTTCTTGTACACAAAATCAGTCATTAATGTGCTGCACTGCAGGGCAATGGATGGGGATGTACGGATGTCCTGTGATGTGGACGACGCGCTACACTATGGGTGATCCCCAGGAATGTGGGCCAGGTACGCTATCAAAAACAGAAAAAGACTCTTCACAGGGTACAAAAACTATAAGAAAAAAATAAGGAGAACGAGCCGGGTATCACGACAAGGCCTCTCTGTGACACTTGCGGCTACGTCGTGGCGAGTGACTCTTGATTTTAAGTCTTTATTCTATCTGACCTAAAAGCGTAAGTTAGTCTTGACAGGAATATATGGAAAAGTGTAGTCAATGACCATGCCTGGACGTTGTTTCCAGAAGTTTTTGCCGTAAATGGCTTATGAAGAAGTGAGAGAATCGCATGTTTGCAATCATTAAAACCGGCGGGAAGCAATATAAAGTAGCCGCAAATGATATTATTAAGGTCGAAAAACTGCTTGGTGCTTCGGGCGATACAATTGAATTTTCCGATGTCTTAATGATGGGACAAGGTGATTCTGTTAAAGTTGGGGCGCCTCTTGTATCCAATGCAAAGGTCTGTGGTACTGTCTTGGATCAAATTCGTGATGATAAGGTAATCATCTTTAAAAAGAAACGTCGCCATAACTATCGCCGTAAAAACGGCCATCGTCAGTATTTGACAGTTGTTCGCATTACGGATATTTTAGCTGACGGATCAAAAGCAAAGACTGCAAGTTCCAAGCCAGAAGTTGAAAAAGGGGCAGAGAAGAAAGTAGCGCCGAAATCTGAAGCAAAGCCGGCGGATAAAAAAACAGCGCCGAAAGCAGAAGTAAAAGCGCCTGCTAAAAAAGCCGCCCCTAAAACAAAGAAAACATCCAAAGAATAAGGAGACTTGAGAGATGGCACAAAAGAAAGCCGGAGGAAGTTCTCGTAACGGTCGTGATTCTGCAGGGCGTCGCCTAGGGGTCAAGAAATTTGGGGGTGAAGCAGTTATCCCTGGAAATATCATTATCCGTCAACGAGGTACCGAATATTACCCTGGTAAATTTGTTGGTATGGGGCGTGATCATACTCTTTTTGCTCTTGCTGAAGGACATGTACAATTTGCACATAAGTCTAATGGGCGCGTCTTTGTCTCGATTGTGACAAGCGGCCAATAGGTACGGTGTGTTGTTATCTTAAAAGGGGAAGGGATACCTTCCCTTTTTTTATGTGAAAGAATTCCTATGAAATTTTTAGATGAAGCCAAGATATTTCTGAAAAGTGGTGATGGTGGCTCAGGTTGTGTGGCGTTTCGTCGAGAAAAATTTATTGAATTTGGCGGGCCCGATGGTGGGAATGGTGGGCGAGGGGGCGATATTGTCTTTGAGGCGGTTTCAAACTTAAATACATTAATTGACTTCCGCTATCATCAACATTTTAAAGCCGCGAAAGGCAGTGATGGTATGGGAAGTAGCCGTACGGGAGCTGCAGGAAAAGAACTTCTTATTAAAGTACCCGTCGGAACTCAAATCCTTGCTGAAGATAAAGAAACGCTTCTTGCTGACTTTACACAAGAAGGCCAGCGGCTTGTCTTCTTGAAAGGTGGGGATGGAGGCTTTGGAAATGAGCACTTTAAATCATCCACGAATAGAGCTCCACGGAAGTCGATTCCTGGTTGGCCTGGTGAAGAAATGTGGGTTTGGTTACGTCTTAAGCTTATTGCAGATGTAGGATTAGTCGGACTACCAAATGCAGGGAAGTCAACCTTCCTATCTATCGTTTCTCGTGCAAAGCCAAAAATTGCGGATTATCCTTTTACGACGCTTGTTCCTAATCTAGGCGTTGTTTACGTTCATGAGAAAGAATTTGTCATGGCCGACGTCCCTGGACTCATTGAAGGCGCTCATGAAGGAGTAGGGCTCGGTACGCGTTTTTTGGGACATGTAGAACGCTGTAAAGCTATCTTACATCTGATTGATGGGACACTTGAGGATGTCGTGGAAGCCTATCAAACCGTTCGTCATGAATTGGAATGCTATGGCCAGGGGCTTGCAGAAAAGCCACAGATTATTGCCCTAAATAAGTGTGATGCGTTAACAAAAGAAGCAATTGTTGATAAGTGCAAAGTTTTGAAAAAAGTTTCGGGAAGTGAAGTGCTGACGTTATCATCGATCAGTCGTCAAGGTGTTCCACAAGTTTTAGAGACTTTGCTGAAGTATATTCTTTTTGATGCATAACTTTGGCGCGCGACTTCAAGTAGTTCATGACTCCTTTTTTGCAAAAAAAGTGTCTCCTTCCTTGACAAATTTAATGTATAAACTATATAAATAGTGTATTGCCGCCTATAATATTAAAGGGATTATTATGAAAAAACATTTTGCAAGTTTATTATTTTTACTTTCAAGTGCTGCTTTGGTTAGCTCTCCAGCACTCAGTATGTCGAAAGATGACTGTAAGGATGACTTTAAGGATAGCTTTGTCAGAAGTAAACTTTCGTCCAGTTCCGATGATTCAGAGGAGTACTCTTCTGATGACTCAGGGTCCTTCTCGGGGGACGATACACCAGTTGCAGTTAGTCCGCTGGATGAATTAGAGGAGTTTTTAAGTAAGCAAAACTATCCGCGAGCTTTACGTGCTATGAAAAAGGAAGGCAATAAGGCTTCTGATAAAGAGATTGTAGCATTTCTTCTTACGAGCAACGGTTTTACAGGATGGTCGATGTTATCGCCTGAAGAGAGGGCGAGTGTGGTTGGTAGAATTGCGTACGAAGCAGATAGAGATGAGCTTGAGGAGTTTCTCAATAAGCAAAACTATCCACGGGCACTTCGTTCCATGAGGGAATCAGGAAATACGGCTTCTAATGAAGAGATTGTAGCATTTCTTCTTACGAGCAATGGTTATGCAAAATGGCCTGTTCTGTCTTTAGACAAGCGTGATTGGGTTGTTGAGAGAATCACAAGAGAAGAAGAAGTTGATCATATAAGAGGGTTTCTAAGTGGACAAGATTTCCCCCGCGCTTTTCGTTCTATGAAGGAATCAGGGAATACAGCTTCTGATGAAGAGATTGCAAAATACCTGATTGCGAGCAATGGGTACAAAAGATGGGAATCGCTGGAAGAGGATTCCCGTCGTATGGCTTTCGAACATATTATATGGGGAGAAGACATAAAAGAGCTTCAAGAATTGCTAAGGGCACGAGATTTTTCAAGCGCGTTTCGTTCTATGAGGGAAGGGAATAAGGCTTCTGATGGAGAGATTGTAGAATTTCTTCTTACGAGCAACGGTTACACAAAGTGGGACCGCCTGCGAGAAGATGTTAAAAGCGCGGTTGTTAATTCAATTACAGGCGAAGACCCAGTGCAATCGCTCTATTTATTTGATGACAGAGTTGCTTTTTGGAAAGCCTATAATTTGCTCAAAGCATCTAAAGCCTTGCCTTTAGATGAGGGCGTTGTAAGGTTGATTCTCGAGCAGAGGGGATTTAAGTTTTGGGATAAACTTCCACTTGATATTTGTCCTGTGTTAGTTTCTTATTTGGTTAGAGGATTTGTTTTTCCGTTTCCTCAAGCTGATATTCAATCTGTACTGGACGAAGAACGCGCTGTTGTTGCTCGCAAGCTAGAAAAGCTTACTGAAGGTATGGCGCCTAGGACATTAAGGGGAGTGATTGATGTAGCCTCCCAAATAGAGGAGAAAGATATAGAGCCTCGTGTAGCTTCAATTGTAAAGTACATGGGCGTTTTATTGCCACCAGATGTGGAAGAGTATGAACGTGCGAATAGAATCGAGGATTTGTTGGGCTGTGACCCAGCTCTTATTGAAATTCTAGCTCAAAATAAAAGTATGTTTTTGCCTGAAGGGTTATCTGTCTGGGAGAATCGCCAGAAAGTTAAACTTCTAAGTGGAGGTGACATACAGAGAGTTCAAGCCATTGTGCAACATAAAGATGCTTTTATTACACCAGAGATGGATAGTTGGGATATTGTTTCGGTTGTTGAGACGCTTATGCGGGGTGATGCAGGTCAGATAAAAACGGCTGCATTAGGTGCTAAATTGATGCCATCAACTAGTTATGGATACCTTGACTTCTTGGCATTGCTTTTGGAATGTGATGTAGCACGTGTGCAGTTTGTTGTTCAAAATGCAAATATATTTTCTGCAGATTTTGACATTCTAGCAATTTTTCAACAAGATATGGCTAAGCTTCAAGCGCTTGTTGAAGCAGTGAAAACACTTATTCCAGAAGATATGGATCAGTATTACCGTCGAGGTCTCAAAAACGCTTTTGTTAGAAGCGATGCAGCTACACTGCAAATCCTCATTAAGAACAAAGAGGTGTTCTTTCCTGAAGGAGTGGATCCAGACAATCGTGAGTACATGACTCGTCTCGTTATGAACGCAGGCGTCGTGCGTACTCAAACTTTGGTACAACAAAAAGATGTTCTTTTTACAGACACAATGGATAAAAATACTCGCTCTAGAATAGTTTTCAACATTCTTTCTTCTGAGGTTAGTGCTGATGGTATTGGTCTGATCGGTGCTGTTCTTACGATGCATGGGGCAACTCTTTTTCCAGTTGATTTGGATAATGAAGACCGAGCTCAAATCATCGAAGCTGCATTTAGGTGCGATGCAGTAGAGCTTGATAACCGTGTAACTGTCATTGAAGCTAAAGCGCCAGTGCTCCTTAAGGATATGAAGGGCAGAGATTATGCTGAGGTTCTTATAAACGCGCTTGGCGTTGAGGCAGGGGAGATAGGTGCTCGTGCAGAGGCTATTCGCCGAAATGAAATAGCATACTTTACCGGAATAGAGAAGGAAAATGTAGGAAGGCTTACCGCCGTTCTTTTAAACGCTGATGCACCCCGAATTGATGGGCTTGCACCAAGTCTAAAGGTACTTTTACAGAACATAAGAGATAGTGAATCACGTGTTCGTGGGATTGGCCCTCTCTTGAAGGCGGAACCAGATAGAGTTCTAGCCTTAATCAAGCATAAAGACATGCTTTTAAAGGACGTGAGTGACTGGCAATTGAATAGGATCTTAGAAACAGCTCTTAAATTAAGTGTTGAGGAGCTTGATTCCCGTATTCATGCTATAACAAACTTGCTTTTGCCAGGAAATTTATCTGCAAGATTACTTGGTAGAGCATTAGATGATCTACGTAGGTATGATCTTCCAGCGTTATTAGGGAAGAGTGTTGAAGAGATCGAGGCTTTGGAAGCAGCCATTGGAAGAAATGTACCTACCTTTATGAGTGCGCATTTTGCTAAGAGTCTGGTAGGCACCTATGATGCTTATGCTATTCTCCGAAATTTAATTGCAGTTCCTGCAAACGAAATTGATTCTCGAGGGGAGGGTATTAATCATTACGCAAATGTTCTCTTTCCTCCAGAAATCAACGACGATGCTAATCGAGCTGAGATTATGGCAGCTGTGATCAAGGTTAAAAGAGATCAGCTTGATAAAGGTATCGCTAAGATTGCTGCAGTATATGCGACTGTTGATGGTAAAGCAGACAGCAGAGCCCGAGCTCAAGTTATTATTAATAACCTTCCCGGCCGTTATTATTAATGAGATGAACGCCGCTTTTTTGTGATGAGAGGCGGCGTTTGCCGGTACTGTTAAGAAATAGCTTTCCTAAAGAACCCTGTGGATTTATCCGTGGGGTTTTTTATTAACCTTTATATAACTCTTATATGTCTATAAAATGAAGGATATTTATTTGCAGGGAGAGAAGAAAACATGCTGGCTCAATTTATTTATAATTTAAATCCTGTCATGCTTGCACTTCTTGTTCTTGCAGGAACCCTTAGTGCTTCTTTGCTCTGCGTTCTGTTTTGTAGGTATTTTATAAAAATTGCTTATTCAGAGGACGCTGAATTTAAAATAGAAACCTACAGTGATGCTTTTGGCATTGCATTTGCTATCCTCTTAGGTCTTATCATTGTTTCTGCTTGGACTTCTTATGATCAAACAGATGACTATGTGAGGAGTGAAGTGAATTATTTAAATGATCTTTATCGATTGTCAAATTACTTTAACGATTCGGAAAAAGCTGAGCTACAACAAAATCTTAAAAAATATGTTTCTCACGTTATAGAGGAAGAATGGCCTCTTCTTCCTCAAGGAAAGTATAGTAAATTGGCGGATACAATTCTTTTTCACAACTTTGACATTTTGTATCGACATGGAATAACAGATAAATTAGATGAGTTTGTTCATTCAGAAGTGAATAAAATTGCAACCCATCTGACTGAGAAAAGGCGATCACGTATTTTAAATGCGCATTCGTCTTTAACACCGATCATGTGGATTATCTTAATTTCTTGTAATCTCATTGCTTTTTTTATTCTTGCTTTGGCTGCGCAAGGCCCGATCACTTTTCACGGACTATTACAAAGTTTGTATGCTTTAGGTATTGGTCTTATGCTATTACTAGTTATTATTCTTGATCGTCCATTTTATTATGGTGTTTATTATGGAGGAGGAATATCTTCTGAACATTTTGAGAGTTTGCTACATGATTGGAACGAGAAAGAAGACAAAAAAGCCCTTCAGTCTGGTGTAGACCGCCATCCCGAAGCGTTGTAGATGATGAAGATCCTGAATAAATGGTATACATTTTGTTCACAGAACCTTGAATAAGTTCAGAAACAAATGAGACGAAATAGGATTTGTTGTAGAGGTCTGTGAATTGGTGAGTAACGCGTAGCGTTAGCTCTAATTTACAGACCCTTCTCTGCAACAAAAAAGGCCTCTAGGATAGGAATGTTCAAAACCCTAATCCAAAGGAGGCCTTTATGCAGATCATAGGATTGCACAAGAATATTTATAAACTTTCTTCTTATTCTTTGTCACAAGAAAAACTCGAACTTCATCGAAAAAAATATGAAAAGCCAACCAGAAACTGGGAGAGATTAAAATCTGAAAGAGTCACAGACCAGACCTGCCAAGAGATTTCTGGAATTAGCAAAGCGACATATTATCGTTACAAAAAACACTTAGATCAACTTGCAAAAGGGATCCTCCCTCCTTCAAAAAGGCCTACATCTGTTCGAAAACCTCAATGGGGAGAATCTGAAAAGCAGCTTGTCTTGAAACTTCGCAGAGAAAATCCCACTTACGGAAAAGCCAAAATCGCTGTTATTTTAAGGCGTGATCATGGCCTTACTTTAAGTGAGAGCACAGTTGGGCGAATTCTTAAATATCTCCTGCATAAAGGCCTGATTCAAAAATCTCTCTCAGCGCCTCGCCAGAAAAGAAAAAGAAGATTTAAAGGCCATGCTCAGCCTTGGAAGTATGGCATGAAAATTACAAAGCCAGGCCAAATGGTTCAAATTGATCACATGACCATTTCTAAAAATGCTTTCTTGGCTAAGCATTTCCAAGCTTGGGATCCTATATCCAAGTTTATTCATGCTGGACTTTATTCCAATGCTAAAAGTCGAACAGCTAGAAAATTCTTAGAGGAGTTGATTCAAAAAGCTCCTTTTACAATTGAATCAATACAAGTTGATGGAGGATCGGAGTTTATGAAAGAATTTGAAGAAGCTTGCTCTGAGCTTGGAATCTTACTCTTTGTTCTCCCTCCAAAGCGTCCTCAATATAATGGTGGCGTTGAAAGAGGAAATCGGACCTTTAGAGAGGAATTTTATGCTCGAAAAGATATTCCTTTTGAGTCTGTCTATTCTCTTCGCTCTTATCTCTCTAAATCTCTTGAGAAATATAATTCTTATAGGCCTCATTTTAGTTTGAAAGGGCTCACTCCTTTGCAGTATATTTACGACTCCTATCCATTGGCCGCTTGAGTCTCACATCTACTGAACTTATACAACCTAGAGTTTTTTTCTTGCTAATTGGCTAATTCTGGCTTAAGTATTGGGAGCGGTGTAAATGCCAACTGGAAACTCTAACATCGCGAGCGCATCATGACACTTCCTGCAACAAATCCAATTAAGGCTTATATAAAAGAGCATGACGTCTCTTATATTGACTTCCGCTTTACAGACCCTCGGGGTGCTTGGCATCATATAACACTTCATATAGATGCTGTAGATGACGAAGTGCTTGAGAAAGGAATTATGTTTGATGGGTCATCGATTGCTGGTTGGAAAACCATTGATGATTCAGATATGTGCATGAAACCTGATCTTTCGACACTTGTGTTGGATCCCTTTGCTGCACAACCGACTCTTATTATTAGCTGTGATGTTTTAGAGCCCTTAACAGGTGCTTCTTATGCCTGTGATCCACGAGGTGTTGCCAAGAGAGCTGAAGCTTATCTTCAAGATTCTGGGTTGGCGGACGCAGCTTATTTTGGTCCAGAAGCCGAATTCTTCGTTTTTGATGATGTTCGTTATGATGTGGCAATGCAGCATAGCTTTTATTATGTGGATGCGGAGGAAGGGGATTATAATTCCGGCAAAATGGACCCCCAAGGTAACCTGGCCCACCGTCCAGGTATTAAAGGCGGGTATGTACCCGTTAACCCAATTGATCAAATCTGTGATATGCGTTCTGAGATGCTTTCCACTTTAAAAGAAATGGGAATTGAGGTTGAAAAACACCATCATGAAGTTGCACCAGGGCAGCATGAGCTCGGATTTAAGTATAGCACCCTCACTAAAACTGCAGATAATCTGCAGACATACAAATACGTTATTAAAAATGTTGCCCGCATGTATGGTAAAACGGCCACATTTATGCCTAAACCTATTCATCAAGATAATGGTTCAGGGATGCATGTTCATCAATCCTTGTGGTCTAAAGGTAAGGCGCTCTTTGCAGGAGAAGAATATGCGCAGCTCTCTCCAGCAGCTCTTTATTACATTGGAGGAATTATTAAGCATGGGCGTGCATTGAATGCTTTTACGAACCCAACAACGAATAGCTATAAACGCCTTGTGCCCGGTTATGAAGCGCCTGTGATGCTGGCATACTCTGCACGAAATCGGTCTGCTTCGATTAGGATTCCCCATACGTTTAGTATGAATGCAAAGCGTATTGAAACGCGCTTTCCCGATGCAGCTGCTAACCCTTACCTTGCTTTTGCAGCGATGTTAATGGCAGGCCTTGATGGCATTCAAAATAAAATTCATCCAGGAGATTCTCACGAAGGAAATCTTTATGATCCGAATGTGTCTTGTGATATTCCACACGTTGCCTCCTCATTGAAAGAGGCTCTTGAGGCCCTTGATCAGGATCGTGGGTTTTTAAAACGAGGAGGGGTTTTTTCAGACGAGTTAATCGATTGTTTTATTGAATTAAAGAAAGAAGAAGTAAAAATGTTAGAGACAACACCTCAGCCCGTTGAATTTAAGATGTATTATGGTGTATAATCAATCATCATAGCTGAAAGATTGATTATATGATGAGGACATCTATCGTTTTTTTAGTTTGGTGGGGGGTGAGTGATTTACATGCTGATTTTACACCAACTTCTATGGATGAAGGGGTAGAGCATACTGTGTCTGCTCCGCGTCGTTTAGACGCCCATGAAAAGAAAAATAAACCGGACGTTGATCCCATCCATCAAGCTGAGCTCGAAAAAGAAAAGCAAAGTGAAGAAGACGAAGCTACTGCAGCAATTGAAAAAGCCTCTTTAATGCGCCACGGGTTTGATGCTGACAAGTCTAAATTGCCTCCTTCTGGAAGAAATGATGCTTCATCATCGCCGGGAGCAGGGATGCGTATTCTTAAACCAGAGTATTTAGACGTTAAAGTTCAGTATGAAAATACGGAAACTTCCTGGTGGGATCGTTTTTTACAAAATCTTAAACAAGGATTGGGGCCTGTAGCTTAAGCTGTGAAAGGTCCTTCTAAGGGGAGGACCTTTTAATTCCAGTCAGGAGTATAGCAAGTTGTTGTTGGTTTGCCGGGTGGTGGACAATAAGGAGGGTTATCCCCGCAGTGCTCCCCGCACAGACCCGTGGTATTGCAATTGCCGCACTCTGAGCAGTTGAAACAATGCGAGCATTCTTTAGGAGGATTAGGTTGTTGACACGTCGTATTACACGCACCCGTAGGGGTACAATACTGGCAAGCATAGCAATAATTTTTGCAGTCATAACAGAGTCCTTCTGTCTTTGATGGACTCAAATTTTTGAGACTTGGTAAATTACTTAAATCTGGAAGATCACTTAGACTTTGATCGGTTGTTGCATTTATCGTAGATGAGTCTTCGGTTTCTGCAGGAGTTGTGCATTCTGCAGAAAAAGTTTGGGTTACAAAACACATCAATAGAATAAATAAAAAAAGTGATGCCCTGCGTCTCATTTATTATCTTCTTGTTTTTATAGGTTTTGTTGTTAACAGTATCCGGTTAATTAACGTAAAGCAAGTATCTATGGTGAATTACACGATAAGCGCATCCAAGTCATGAGAAACGTATAGAAATTTTTTATGGGGATAATCTACTCCTTGTTTTCGCAAGCTGCTTAAGTCAGAAGCTGAGGCGGGAAATTCCATCACTTTTTTCTTTATTTAAGAGTTGAGTATGTATAATAAAATCTGATAGGAAAGTTTTTTTCATTATTTTCTATCAACTTATTTTTCCTTGTACACTATCACGTGAACATCGGCTAGGTTGGTTTTAGGACGAGAGCATGGTCTCGGCAGGGAGTCAGTCTTAGCGTTGGGTATATTTTAGCTTAAAGACCTTGGCTTACGTGCGTCATAGAAATCCAAAACATTCAATTGGAATTGCAGTTTAGGTGTAATTGGGTGTATTGTTGGGTGTCATGATCAAAACAGAAACTTTATATATCACACAAGAGATACTCAGTATCATTTCAGATATTGATGAGTTCAAAGGCGCGTGGCGGGCATTAGGGACATTGGCACCTGAGCGATTGTCTGCGCTAAGGCGAGTAGCGACCATTGAAAGTATAGGTTCTTCAACACGGATTGAAGGAAGTAAGCTCTCTGATCAGGATATCCAAAAACTCTTAGCTAATTTAGAAGTAAAGTCATTTTCTACGCGAGACGAGCAGGAAGTAGCCGGATATGCTGAAGTTATGGAATTTATTTTCCATTCATGGGAAGGTATTAATGTGACAGAAAATCATCTTAGACAACTTCACCGAGACCTTCTAAAATACAGTGAAAAAGATGATTGGCATAGAGGAAATTATAAAACATCGCCAAACAGCGTCGCAGCTTTTGATACTACAGGCAAGCAAATTGGAATTATCTTTGAAACGGCAACACCTTTTGATACGCCGAATTTGATGAACGAACTTATAAACTGGACTAACTCCGAATTTGAACTTAAGAAAATGCACCCCCTCCTCATTACAGGCATCTTTATTGTGGTTTTTTTAGAGATTCATCCTTTTCAAGATGGAAACGGACGTTTAAGTCGTATTTTAACGACACTGTTATTACTTCGAACAGGCTATCAATATGTGCCGTATAGCTCTCTAGAAAGTATTATTGAACAAAATAAAGAAGGATATTATCTTGCTTTGCGTCAAACACAGAAGACAATTCGAACGGATCACCCTGATTGGCAATCATGGATATTATTTTTTTTGCGCGCCCTGCAACAGCAGATGAAAAGACTTGCCAAGACGGTTGAAAGAGAAAAATTAATTATATCAGTTTTACCAGAGTTATCTGTGCAGATTTTAGAATATGCGCGTGAGCATGGTCGCGTGACTATTGGAGACATGATAATGTTTACTGGCATAAGCCGTAATACATTAAAAGAACATTTTCGATTGCTTATAAAAAAAGGATATTTAGTACTAAATGGGGCTGGTCGTGGTGCCTGGTATACTTTATTGTAAAGACCTTGGTTTACGCTCGTCATCAATAGCTACAAAAGTAAAAAGACCCTCGGTCACCTTGTGAATAATGCCATCTTTAGGCCGTCTTACCCAAGATTCGATACTCACTTGCATTGATGTATTCCCTCTCTTAACAATATGACAGTAACAACTAACTTCATCACCCACAAAGACGGGCCTTAAGAAAGACATTTTATCAATCGCAGCAAGCACGACACGTCCTTTAGCTTCATGAATGGCGATCGTGCCGCCGGCCATATCCATGATGGAAACCAGCCAACCTCCAAAAATATCTCCAGAAGGGTTTGTATCACGTGGCATCGCAATTACACGTAGAGTAAGTTGCTCAAGAGGAGGAGGAATCTCAGACATAGGGAAAGTTTCCTAAACATGATTTAATGTGATTTTTGATTCTTAGTATACACAAAGCACAAAGTTTCATCAAACGGTATAACCAAACACGGCCTTATAAAGTATGATCATCCCTCTTTACCAAACAACGATCTTAAATTAAGGTAAAATCAGGAAATGGAGTCGGAACATGTCTGATTTTTTACGAGAACTTGAAGAGGATATACGCGAAGAAAGAATTTTCATTCTATGGCGTAAGTATGGAAATTATATTATTGGCCTCGCTCTCGCCATTGTGCTTGCAACGGTGAGTTACACCCTTTGGCAATATTTTAAGCATAAAAGTCAGGTTAAATCGCATGTGTCTTTTTCAAATGCAGTTACCTTGATGAAACTAGGGAAAAAAGAAGAAGCTTTAAAAGCCTTTGAAATACTATCTCAAGAAAGCGGAGGCTACGGAAAACTATCATTACTATATGAAGGGGCTCTTCTATCTAATCCTGAAGATGCTTATAAAAGGCTGAGCCGCCTTGCTCTCGCCAATCCGGCTTTAGGAAATTTGCCAAAAGTTTTAAGAGCAGCCCGCGAACTTGATAATCCAATTGCCTTAGAATCTCTTGAGTCTTTAACGTCTCCAAACAACGCTTGGGCGCCTCTTTCTCTTGAATTGCTGGCTTTAGCGTCATTGAAAAAAGGAGATACGGTAGAGGCCGCTGGAAAATATATTCGTATATTGAAAGAACCTTATTCGACGCCAACCGAGGAATTGCGTGCAAGTCTGATGTTATCGCAAATTGACGCTCCCGCCTATCTGTTTGAGCAAGAATGAATAAAAGAGGATCAGTGATGAAGAAAAAATGGGGATTGGGCTTGGCTGCTCTTGCTCTAGCAGCATGTGATGCAAAAAAAATTCCTATTACGGGAACGCGTGTCTCTGTCGTGGATTATGAAAGTTCGGTTAAGGTTGATGAGGATGCAAAAGACACAAAAGTAACCCTTCCCATCTCAGAGATAGGACGAGATTGGCCTCAAGCAGGAGGGGGTGCAGCGCATGTCATGCCTCATTGTTCCTTAAAAGACACTCTAGAACCACAATGGACAGTGTCGATTGGATCAGGCGGCGGAGAAGGAAGATTCCTGTCTTCTCCTGTTGTAAACGAGGGAGTCATATATGCTATGGATACCTCTGGGAACATTACGGCTCTTCAATCTGCTTCTGGTGAGGCTCTTTGGTCAGTTGACATCTCTCCAGAAGGAAAACAAACGTCTATTATTGGGGGAGGTCTTGCCTATGGAGCAGACAAGGTTTTTGTAACATCTCCTCATGCTGAGGTTTTAGCTCTTGAAGCGAAATCGGGTAAAATACTATGGCGTTTCCCAACTCAAAGCCCCGTGCGCGCCGCGCCAACATTTGTAGATGGCCGTCTTTTTGTTTTGACAATTAGTAATCAATTAGAAGTTTTGGATGCCGAAAAAGGCGAAAGACTTTGGGATCATGCAGGAATTACCGAATATGCTGGTCTTTTAGGAACGGCTAGCCCTGCTGTGGCTAAAGGTGTTGCAATTGTAACCTATTCGTCTGGTGAAGTTTATGCGTTGAAGGCTGAAAATGGACATCAATTGTGGACCGAAACATTGAGTGCTACACGACGTCCTGATTCCCTATCTGCGCTTTCGCATATTCGTGCCTTGCCGGTGATTGATCAAAGTGCCGTTATTGTGATTGGCCACAATCATAAAATGGCTGCATATGATTTACGTCGTGGAGAAAAACTATGGGAGCGGAGCATTGGAGGAACGCGTACACCAGCTGTTCTGGGTGGATTTATCTTTATGATAAATTCTCATAATGAGCTTTTATGTTTGACGCGTGATTACGGGCAAGTTGTGTGGATAAGGAAATTAGATTCTGATCCGGAACATCCTTATAAAGTAATTTGGGAAGGACCAATTGCTGCGGGCAATAAGCTATACCTTGTGAATACACGAGGTGGCCTTGTCACAATAGATCCAGCTAATGGCAAAACTCTTTCCGAACGCCAATTGAGCTCACCTGTTTCATTACCACCTTTTGTTGCACAAGAAACACTTTACCTATTAACCGATGCGGGAGAAATTATTGCGTTTAAGTAACTCTATTGGCACTTAGGTAATTCTTGTAAATTGCGGGTGGTCGCGATCTTCGTGTATTCTTGTATCCGATCCTTTCAGTAAAGCGAATGACATAATATCTTATTCATGCTTTTCCTTTTATAGCTGTTACAACTGTTTCTACGTTGTCCTGTTCTACTGAATAGAAAATTTACTTTAAAACTTCTTTTTTCGTTTTTTTACTTGTTCCTGTTGAAGTTGCATCTAATATCGTTTTTATTATTTTTTTTTGAATTTCTTTAAAAGTATTATTAGATGTAAATCCCTCCTCTCCCATTTGCTTGGCACGTGCTAATCCTCCTAGCCGACCCATGGCTGCATAGGCGATTCTCTTTCTTTCCTCGAAAGTTTGTTTCTTATTCTTACTTATTTTCAAATTTTTAGATGATTTATTATTTTTTATATCGTTTTCTTTTTTCATAATGTTTCTCCTTTCCTTAGTATTAATAAATTTAGAAGTCATTTTTTTTCTGTTAAAAACTTATAAGCTTCAGAAATAAGCGTGGCATTTTTAAGTTGGGATAAACCAATTCCAACTCCAAATGACAGCAGGGAGATCATAAGAGCATTATCCTTAAGGGTTTTTTCTAAATCGAAATTATTAAGGAAGTTAATTGCTTTCTGGGCTGCTTCTTCTTGTGGTGAAGTTTTTTCCTGAGAGAAAAAGAGGAGCCCTGCTCCCAGAATTGCAAATGTGGCAGAAACTGTGATTCCACTTTCTAAATACCCAATAAGTGGAACAAGAATCTGAAAAAGAAAAAATCCTCCCCCCGCCGTAGCGAGGAGTAAGAAAAAGTATCCTAAAATCTTGCTCCCTAAAGCTGAAGTTGCTTCGCGTGTTTTAAAAAGAAGGTCGAAAAAATACATAATAACCTCCTCCTATTTTGAGCGCATAAATAACGTGCCAATGATAAAGCCAACCCCAACCGCCCAGGCGGCCATCGTAAGGGGATGCTTCTTGATGAGAGTATGCATCTCATCTAATTTTTCATTGCTATAATCTACAATTTCATCTTTTGCATGATTAAGATGCTCGAGAGAAAGTACGTTTGAAAAATCATGAAAAGCCTCCTTCACGTTATCAAAAACCTCTAAGGCGCTTTCTTTAATTTGTTCATAATTTTCTTCTGAGGAAGATTTTACCTTCTTAAGCATCTTTTCACCTTGATCAAGCTTATCTTTTAAGCTGTCTCTCTGAAGTAATAATTGATCTCTGTTGTTCAATTTGTACTTCTTTAAAAGGTCATCTATTTTAGATATTTTTTCTTTATACATATTTATGTTGTTTTCAACTTTCTCAATGTACTTCTCTTTTGTATCCATTGTTTTTCTCCTTCATTAGATATTGTTAAAAATCACTCGTTTGAGCTGTTCGTTTGCTTTAATTTGGTCTAGAGGATGGACTCCGCGGGCAAGAATGGCATGGAGAAGATGAGGGTTTGTTTTTATCTGCAGATCTCTCTAATGCTTTTCCAGCTTCTTTTATGTCTGTTCCCGCACCTTCCATTGTGTTGCATCCAAATAAAAACAATGGAATAGCTACTACAATCATGACATTTGCTGTTTTATAGGTAACTTTCATTTTATGTCTCCTCCATGCCTTCAGGTGTTATATTTCTGTGCTTTTACAACTGACGCCCAATGAAGTTTCATAAAAGGCAACTTCATAATTTTTTAGAACATTTAGATTTCTGCATTTTCCATTAAATAAAAACCCACCTTCTGTTCCTATGACCGCGTAATATTCATTGCCTCTAAAAGCATCTAAAGGAATTTCTATTTCTCGAATTTGACGGCCATTTGGGTTAACGCATCCGTCGAAGCACTTCCAGCAGTAGGGTAAAAGCTCGCTTGAAGGCTCGGGAATGACGTTTATTTTGATATTGTTATGGGAATGATTAACAACCCTTACTATCCCTGCATCGGCCTTATTAATTGTCAAAAATGCCGCTATAGCAATGGATGATAAAAAGAGTTTTTTTGTGTTTTTTCCTAACTTCATTTTCTTTCCTTTCATTTACGGCTTGCCTTACAACCATATTGCTTGGTTGCTTGCTTATATGGTGGCTCTTAATTCCGTTATTGAAAAGTTTAAGTAGCTATAAAATTTAAATAGACAGTTATTGAAGCAATTAAGATGAACTGATTATTAAGAAAATTCTTTATAAAAGCTTACAAAAGGGTTCAACAAATCTTTTCTCTGAAAGATTTGAGAACTTGTTAGGCGATAAGTAGCTGAAATTTAAACTTAGAAAGCAATATAGCAAGGAATATTATAGACCGTAAATGCTGGCTGGTAAAAACGAGAACAGCCAGAGAGAAGACTAAGATAGCTTAAAAGAAAGGTTTGTTATGGAAAAAAATACCCTAGATCAATTTATTCATATCGCTCAAGAGGAAGATAAGAAAGTCTTATTTGATCAATATAAAATTGTTGTTGATTCCTTGAATAAATTTAATGAAATTCGGGAGATAGCAAATACTTTTTGGACAGGGATTAACGGTGCCCTAATTACCGCAATTGCTTATATAAGAGATACGAGTAACTTAGAAATAGGACAAAAAACTTATTTTATATGGACGATTATATTCTTAGGAGTAGTTTTATCATTTTCTTGGTTAAGTTATCTTTCCACAATTAAAAAAAGCGTTGAGATTCGTAATGATATGCTTATTCAATTTGAGAAATATTTCCCGGCTAAAATTTTCACAGTTTCTGTTCCTCTGACAGCTCAAAAAAGTGAAGGAGGGGCCCTTTCAGTGAAAGAGATGTTTGTGCCTGGTGGGTTCTTGGCTGGATATATCTTTTTTGCAGTCCTTTTTTATTTTTATCCCGCAATTGTCGTCCAAACTTTTTAAATCTATTTTGCAAAAGCAAAACTGATAGACTACACATGTTTGTGGGTTTCAAGATGTGGCTGTGATTCCTCATTGGAAGTATGGTCTGGCGTGCTATTTAATGAAGAGAACTTTGTAAATGTAACGACTATTGCTCGAGAATCAACTGTGGCAAAAAGGAGATGGTTTTTGATATGAACCCTATCTTAATTGATTTACCTGAAAGAATTCAAACCTCAAGACTTATTCTTCAAATGCCTCAAGCTGGTTATGGAGAAAGGCTCCATCAAGCGATAATAGATGGATATGAAGATTATGTTGCCTGGTTAAATTGGATGTCTGTGGTTCCCACAATACAATCTGTAGAGGAAGAGTGTCGATATCATCATGCTGAGTTTATCTTAAGAAAGTTTATCCGTTACATTATTCTTGATAAGTCGGGTGATCAAGTGATGGGGCGCTGCGCATTCCCTTCGTTTCAAACAAATTGGTTAATTCCACAATTTGGGATTTCTTATTTTATTAGGCGTAGTCAGCGCATGAAGGGTTATGCAACAGAAGCAGCCCACGCGATGACGCTCTTAGCCTTTCAGGTTCTGGGCGCAAAAAAGGTTGAAATCTACTGTGACGCTGAAAATATAGCTAGTACTAAAATCCCGGAGAAGCTCAATTTTGAACTTGAGTATACTCAAAGAGGAGGTTGGCCCAGACAAGATGGGAAATTGGCCGAGCTTAAAACATATTCTCTTTTTTCAGAAATGAAGTTGCCGAATGGACTATGAAAGTCCCATACATAACGCTAGCATATTGTATGAGCTCATAAGGCTAGTGGCTAGATTGCCATAGAAAAGACTTAACCATAGAATAATCGTAAGACATCACCGGATAACTTATAAACATGAAACAAGCACTTTCAAAAGGCATGGTCTTAGTAACCATCATCCTTATGGATATTTTAACCGGGATGGAATTCGATCTCTTTGTTCCCAGTTTTCCTGAGCTACAAGGTCATTTTAGCCTTTCGGCTTTTTGGGTTGAAGCCTTGTTATCCGTCAATTTTGCAGGGTATTTTTTAAGCTTGTTTTTTGTGGGTGGTCTTGCAGATCATTATGGCCGTAAACCCATCATATTAATTGGCCTTGCGACATTTATTATTGGGAGTATCGCTTGTTTATGGTCGCCCTCATATGGAGTGATGTTGGGCGGTCGCTTTTTTCAGGGTGCAGGGATAGCAGCCCCTGCAATTCTCAGCTTCTTAATTATTGCCGATGCCTATCCGTTGAAGAAGCAACAGTCCTTATTTGCCATTCTGAATGGGTTGTTCAATATCTCTGCAGGGGTGGCGCCTGTCCTTGGGAGTTATATTACTCTTTATTTCCATTGGCAGGGGAATTTTACGACCCTTCTTCTTTTAGGATTGTTGGCGTTTATCATGACCTTCTTTTTTATTCCAGCACATAAATTACCTGTACAAAAAGAGCCTTTCCTGCTGAGGGGATATACATCTCTCTTCAAATCAAAACCTTTGATGCTTTTGATGGTATTTTTTATTTTCAATTTTGTTCCCTATTGGGTGTTTGTAGGTATGTCTCCTTTACTTTACATGGAAGGTTTGAGGGTAAGCCTCGCCCATTTTGGGTATTATCAGGGTGTATTAGCCTTCGTATTTGCCTTGGGAAGCCTTATTTTTGGCCTGATTGTTGCCCGCTATGACCAAAAGAAAATGCTTAGTGTTTCAAACAAAATCTTCATTGTGGGTTTCATAAGCATTGGCTTGATTACTATAACAGACAGCTCAAACCCACTCTATATTACGCTTGCTTTTCTTCCTTTTATAATCGGTCAGATTGCTCCCGGGACAATTCTTTACCCGCTGTGTTTGGGTCTTGTGCCACAGGCCAAAGGGCGAATAAACGCCGTTCTTCAAGGTGGACGACTTGTTTTCTCGGCGCTTTGTCTTCAAATCGCTGGCTATTTTTATGAGGGATCTTTTCAAAATATCGGGATTATTATTGCAGTCTTCATTCTCTTTACGATTATTACCTTGTTTTTTGTCATCAAGAATCGTGAAATTGTGGAGTTACCTCGAGTGTAATGAGGCAAAGTAGGGAGCTCTTCCAGATGTTTTCAATAATTAATGAAAGGGTTTTGTAGAAAAAATACATTGACAATATTAATTAATTAACTATATAAAGAATAGGTTAAGCTTTTTGTGTTTGTTTAAATAAAAATATTTATTCTAAATACCTAAATGCTTAAATACTTAAACATTTAAGGAGTTATGATGGCAAACGGATTTTTTAATTTTTCTACATTTTCAAGTTATTTAGCGTTAAGTGTTGTGTTGGGTACAGGGCCATTGTTCGCAATGAATCCAGATGAAGAGATGTTTCAAGCAGCAATAGCTGCTTCATTACGAGATACCGGAGAAGCTCCTGCACCAATCGAGGACCCACAAGCAAGAACAAGAAAGCATTTGGCACTGTTTGGTGATGACGATGAAGCGATGCTTCAAGCCGCAATGGCCGCTTCATTGCAAAGTGGTGATAAAGGCGATGATCGGGAAGACACATCCGCTGCACGTGCGACCTCCGGAAGTTCAGTAGAACAAGAGGAGCTAGGCATCTTGCTCAGCAAGCAAAACTATCCAGCGGCATTTACTTCTCTGAGAGGGACTGTCCATGCAACTTGTCCCGATGAAGATATTGTAAAATTTCTCCTGAGCAGTAATGGGTATTTAAAATATGATGCGCTAAGCGCAATTGAGAAGGAGTGGGTTGCTTCTCTCATCATTGTGGATACCACACCTAAGAGCTCAACACCGCCTCGTAGTCCAAGCCCTGTTCCAGGATCAGCAGATGAACCTGTGGATGTCCTTCCTCTTGGTGGCATACCTTTAACCTCTTACGTTCCTACGGGTATGTTTGGTGCTGAACCTTATCATGCGTTTGTCACACATTACCCAACAATGGCAGCAAAAGGTAATCTTCTAGCGGTTGTTTTTGACCTCCTCTCTCGCTTAGGTGATGGTCCAAAATCTGTTGTATTCGATGTTGATAACACTCTATGGGCACGTGACGATGCATTCCTTGATGACCGTAATACAGCAGGAACACGGCTTACGAATATTGAATGGCCTGACGTTCTAATAGCTTTGAAGGAGGCAGGACATATTGTTGATTTGGTAACTGCCAGAAGTGGGCGTGAAGCTCAAAACGTAGAGCGTGATTTGGCAACATCTGGCATTAGACTCGGCGAACATTATCGAGCAGTCTACGCAACACAGGACGCTACAAAACAGAATTTTGTTGAGAGGTGTGCTGAAGGACGCGAACTATTCTTCCTGGATGATAATCTTTCTAACAATCTTACGGTGGCAAAACATTTTGAGAGGCTTGGGATTCCAGTTCTTTCTGTAAATGTTGGCACACTTGAGAACTTTGGAAATGCTGAAATCAAAATGACAGCAGAATTCCTCGCGAGTGAACTGTAATCTCAGTGGAATAACTCCGCGCCACGAGGCCCTGCAAGGGGCCTCGTGGCATTGATATTTTTGTATCACTAAACTTTCGACCCCAAAATTCAAGCATTCATTTTTTATTGTGATCTCCATCAGTGTCTTGAAGCTTAAGAAACGACTTAACGCAGTGTGCAAGTTTTTTTGATTGTGTGGATACTCGGTACAAGAAAGTCTAAGCTCTTGCTTTACAAGAGCAAGTCTTTCTTGTCCCGAGGATCCACAGCAAATTCTCTTTTTAAAAAACTTGCACACTGCGTTAATTACTAATGGCTGATGATTAGGAAATTTTTTCCATCTCTATTTTGTGTTCTCAGGTTTAATCTTTTTAGTACGTTTTGGCCTAGAAGTGGTGGACATTTCTCACATATGACGGCTTCAACATCCGTGAGCTTAATGTTTCCAATTTCGATATACTCTAAGAGGATGACGTCACCCATCCCGGCGCTTCCTCCTACACCTGTTATTTCAACTTTCTGTCCAGTGGGTTTATTGTTGGTAATTCCTTTATTGTAAAGAGAGAGCGGAATTGACGTAATGGAAGCACCTGTATCTATAATATAATCTACACGGTCATATAAGAGAGGGAAGTGGACAGGGACAATGTATTGATTATTAACTTCCGGAGCTGAAAATAGATCTCTTTCTCCAGATGCATCGATTTTAGTGTACATGAGCTTGAGGGGCGGCAGCTCTTGTTTTAAAGCTAAGCTGTGCCATTCGCAAAGGCCACCAACGAAGAAAATAAACAAAAGGAACAACCTCCAAGTTATTAGCCTTAGAAAGAGTCTTTTTTGAATTGGGGATTTATCTTTCATAAAATTTTAGCGAATTCGCTTTATTTTAAACAGCATTTTTTATACTTTTTACCACTCCCGCAAGAACAAGGATCATTTCGTCCAATTTTAACTTTTTGGATCGCAGGAAAAATCTGTTTGCTATGCAGGCATCCTGCATGATGTTGGTGTTCTTCTTCTTCATGCTCAAGATGATCATGTAGCGGGTCGTTTTTCGTGAGAGATGCCATTGTGGTTTGTGAATAATCTTGGCTCATATAGAGAGTTCCTTATATTCCTTGAATTAGCTTGTGTTAGCCTAATAAAAAATGGTGTGATTTTGCAAGCCTTTTGTGAGTCTTCTTTTTAGAAGAGGCGCTTTTAAATTCTTTGTCCTATTGCCGCTCGTAACACCAGCACGTTGTCATATGATCATTCACCATTCCGATGGCTTGCATATAAGCATAGATGATTGTTGAACCGACAAAGGTCATGCCCCTTTTTTTTAGGTCTTTGGATAAGGCATCGCTTTCAGGTGTTCGAGCGGGAACGTCTGCAAATTGGTGCCAATGATTTTTGAGAGGTTCCCCATTTACAAACTCCCATAAATATTGAGCAAAAGTTCCAAATTCTTGGCTAATTTGAAGGAACGCGCGTGCATTTTGCCGGGTAGCATAGATTTTTAGTCGATTGCGGATAATCTCAGGGTTTTGACGCAAATTTTCCAAAGCCTCATCACTCATTGTGGCGACTTTGACAGGATCAAATTTATGAAAGGCTTTCCGATATCCCTCGCGCTTTTTAAGGACGGTTTCCCAGCTAAGTCCAGCTTGCGCCCCTTCAAGGATAAGCATCTCAAACAAATGCTGGTCATTATGCGAGGGAACTCCCCATTCATGATCATGATAATCGGCATAGAATTCTTGTCCTGGCCTGCCACCAAAGCAGCGAATTTTGGTTTTTGTTTCTGATTCTTGCATTTAAGCTCTCCTCATTCATAAGTAATGAGCCATTTCTTACAACAAATTCAACTGCCAACTAAGATTGTGATTCGAATAATAGATGGGTACTAATTTGAAAAGCTATAAATTATATGGACTCAGATTATTTTTTAAATAATTTTAGCTTGACTTTCCCTCTAAGTATATACATTGTTTTTCTATGAAATTCATAAGAACCGAGAAAACAAAGATAGTTTATGCGTGAGCGACTAAGTTTAAATATAAGCGTCGCGAGGTCATGTTTCGTTAAATGTTTAGGATGTTACAATCATTTTGGAAACACTCCTAATTTAATTAGTACACAAAATATTCTACTCTTTTTAGCCGTTGCAAAAAAAAGAAATTTTACTAAAGTTACCCTTTGTGGGGGTGATCCTTTATCTCGACCAAACATAATCGATCTATTAGATAAAGTAAAATCGTTAGGATTTTATATCTCTCTCGATACAGTTGGAACGCCGCTCCTTGGCGAAGCAAAAACCATTTTTTATGGAAGCGCTATAATAAACAAAATTGATGCTGCTGATATAGCAAAATATGTTGATTTGGTTGGCATCCCATTAGATGGTACCTCGGATGAAGTCACGAGCCTTTTTAGGACAGCACGACCCAATCACTTTGCAGAACAAACTCTTATTTTAAAAATGCTTTCTGCCGCAGAGGCTAAAATCTGTATTAATACGGTTGTTCACAAAGGAAACATTGACCATATAGAAAAAATGTTGCCAATACTCAGTGATTTAGAAGGAATTAAGAGGTGGCAACTCTTTCAATTTATGCCCATAGGTCCATTAGGATATAAAAATAGAGAAACCTACGAAGTTAGTGATGAAAAATTTTTCTTGTTAAAAGAGAAGATTACAAATCAAAAAGAACTCTTTCTAAAAAACACAGATGTAGAGTTTAAAGCTAAAGCAGAAAGGAAGGGCAACTATATGTTTGTCGATTCCGAAGGTTTGGCTTGGGTACCTAATATAGCGATGAATGAAGAATGGGATAAGCAAAAAGACACGACACACAAAAGGCTTATTATTGGTAATATAAATATCCCAGATGATCATGAAAAAATTCTTGAAAGAGCTTTAAATCCTCATTCAATTCAAATTGAATAATAGCTTTACCGCGATAGGGTATTCTCGGCGAGCGTGTTAAGTTTCTTATATTGTGGAAACGAGTTCTTTAAGTTTAGCCTCAATCCTTACCTCATGAGGAGAGTCTTTTGGAAAGTGGGTTTTAATAATTTCTTTTGCTTGCTCTAAATAAGCGACGGCTTTCTTTTTAAAGTTATCAGACTGTCGTGCATCTATTTGATTGTTAAGTTGGATAGCTTTTTTTAGATATAGATCTGATAAACTTTCCAAACATACATAACTTTCTGCATGCTTCTTAATTTGAAATATTTTTAAAGCTTTATGAATGAGGTTTTCAGCAGTTTCCATGTCATTTTCTAAGATATGGATTTGCCCAAGGCTCATTATAACTGGAGCAAGATCAATATGATCCTTTCCGGATGTTTTTTCATAAGCCTGAAGGCTACGCCCAAGTAAGTCTTTTGCTTTATCATAGTTCCCTTCTTCTTTATAAACATTTCCTAGTCTTGCTAAAGCGAGCGCAAACCATGGATGGTTTTCGAAATAATTCTTTTTATATATCACGAGGCTTTGTTCAAAGAATTTTTTGGCTTTATCATAATCACCCTGGTCTTTATATACATTCCCTAAATGCTCTAAAGTCCGCGCGAACCAAGGGTGATTTTCATAGGAATTTTTCTTATAAACCATAAGACTTTCTTCAAAAAGTTGTGTTGCTTTTTCAAAGTCACCTTGCTCTCTATAAATTCCCCCTAATCTTGCAAGGGCGAGAGCGAACCACGGATGATTTTCAAAGTAATTTTTCTTATAAATGTCTAGACTTTGTTCAATGAGTTGTTTTGCCTTTTCATGGTTGCCTTGATCTTTATATACGTTCCCCAACCATACTAAGGTCCAAGCGAACCACGGGTGGTTTTCATGAGAGTTTTTTCTATAAATTCCAAGACTTGCTTCAAGATATTGCTTTGCTTTTTCATAGTTGCCTTGGTCTTTATAAATGTTGCCGAGCCACGCCAAAGACCGGGCATACCAGGGATTGTTTTCATAAGAGTTTTTCTTATAAATGACAAGACTCGCTTTAAGGAGCTTCTTTGCTTCCTCATAATCGCATTGTTCTCTGTAAATACTTCCTAGACGTTCTAAAGCCTGAGCAAACCATGGATGATTTTCATAAGAATTTTTCTTGTAAATTGTCAGACTTTCTTCAACGAGTTGCTTCGCCTTCTTGTAGTCACCTTGCTCTCTATACACATTTCCTAACCATCCTACTGTTCGAGCAAACCAAGGATTATGCTCATGGGCGTTTTTTCGATGAATGACAATGCATTGTTCTAGGAGTTTTTTTGCTTTTTCATAGTATCCTTGATCAATATAAACGCATCCAATACGCCCCAAAGCATGGGCAAACCAAAAGTGATTTTCGTATCCATGCTTCTTGTAAAGCGCAATATTGTATTCAAACAGCTGTTTTGCTTTTTCATAGTTGCCTAAATGCCTATAAATGCTTCCTAGCTCATCGCCTATAGAAGCTATGATAAAACTTGTTAATACATTGGAATGTCTCAAAAATTCTTCACTATGTATAAGCAAAAGATTCATTTTTGTAAAATCTTCGCTGTCTATTGCTTCAGCAATATAATTCTTAAAGGTCGTTCCAATAGGTTCTATAAAATATTTGTTTTCTTCTACATTCAGTAATTTTGTGAGGTAAGTTAAAGCTATAGCTTGTGTGCTCCGATGGATAGAAAAAGTTTGAGTTGATCTAGAAGAAAGAACTGCTTCGCTTGTGACCAGAGATTGCTTTTTTAAATTATAGATAAAATTATCAACAACAGTACTGTTTTTGTATTGATCTAAGAGATCTCTTGGAATGTTCTCAGGGTCGAGAAGACTTATGAATAATAAAAGATCCCGAAAATCTTTGTGTGAATTTATAATGTGTTGTATGGAGAGCGTTATAATGCCATAGCGGGTTTTGGTATAATTGCTTGCTTCCTCTAATAGATTTTGTTGTACGCTTTCAAAGTCTTTATCGTGCTGTGTAAGCTTCTCAAGGTATGTTTTGTATGACACGTTTGTAGCTTTTAGGTAGTAGGCAGCGATAGATACATCTAGTGGGAAAGGAGGTATATTATTTAAAAAATCGATTGTCTGCCCGTTTGTGACATTCAACTTACTTGCCCCGTTATTCATAATGCTTGTAAAAAGAGCTAATTTTTCCTCAGGAACGAGCTCTCCTACTTGAATTGTGCGATCTATAAGATTGTTATTCTCGATATTATTATTTCTCGTAATGACGATAACCTTCCCTCTCCCCCATGCCTTTGGGTCATGAGGAAAATATTTTTGAATATCCGTAAATTTTTCTACATTTTCATAAATTAAAAACCAATTTGAAAGCTGCTTCAATTTATCTCTTACAAATAAAATAATCTTATTTTCTCTTTCTTTAGCATTTTTTATATCTTGTATTTCTCTTAATTGCTTCTTTTCACCTTCCGTTTTTGATAAAACTTCAGCGAGACTTTTGAATGAATCATTGCGGCTCTCTTTTGACTCTGCATTAATTTCCCATACGACGGTTGCGTTTTGTTGGCGAGCATATTGCCGAGCTATCGTTGTCTTGCCGGCGCCTCCTATCCCAACGAGAGCAACAGTTTGAATTTCATTCGATCCTTCTAAACTGTTTTGTATCTTTGTCATGAGGGAGGAACGATCTAAGAGAATAGATTTAGTAGGAATTTTGAAGTCAGCGCTTATTGTTGTATTCTCTTGATACTTTTGACTTTCTATCGATATTCCTTGTTTTTTCGTCAAGAGCCAAATGCAAAATACACACACTCCAACGACGCTTACGAAACCTAACTGAAATTTTTTTCCTTTCAGGAAAGGAAAAAATCTTTTCAAATGCAAAAAGGTGTCCTTTAAAAAATTTTTCTCTATAGAAGATAAACCTTTTTGTGAAAGAATTTTATTTCCTGTTTTGGGCAGATCATGAAGCAATTCATCTTGCTTTTTAAAATCTAAAAAAACTTGGTTAATATTAATTTTTGGTAATAGCTTTTTTAAGAGATCAAAAAAGAAATTATAATAAGCTTCTTGTTCTAAAGAATGCCAAAGATCAATGCCATCTTGAACGTGATGCTTGTTCTTTTCACTGTTGGCGTCTGATAAAAATGTGATGATGCAATTTGAAGAGCGGCCTACTTTTTGTATAAGTGAAAAAAGCTCTTCTTTTTTTATGTTATCCACTTTTTCAAGTGCTTCGAGCATTATTTCTGGAATGACAAAGATGACGAATTTGGTTTTCCAGGATTCTTTGTAATTGTCGAGAGTCTCTATAAGTGAGTGTCTTTCTCTGATCTCGATAAATGTTTTAATACCGCAAAGTTTTAAATGATTTTCGAGGGAATGAATGAGGGAAGTATGATCCTCCTCTCTTTCCCAAGAAATAAGAGTACAGTCTGTGATTTCGGAATCAAGCATTTTAGAAACTGTTAGGAGATGATTTTCGAATGTAACTCGTGTTAACAAGTTTAAATAGTGTTCCTTTAACAAGAAAAGCTTATCAGATTTCTCTATAAAATCTATGATACCATCACGCGAATTACACTCAATTTTCATTGTAATGTTGCGCATGTGGGCTTCGATTGTTTTTGGAGAAATGGACAAACAAGAGGCAATAGTTTTTGCGGATTTTCCGCTAAGAAGATAGGCGATAATGTCTATCTCTCGACGCGTGAACTTCACTTTATTCACTGTTTCTAAGTGCAAAGCGTAGATATCTTGGGGCAAGATCACTTTATTCAAATTCATCAGCCACAAATCCTATTTAATTTTTAATATAATAATAAAAAATATACCCTTTATGCATTTTATCTCATTAGTAGGCTGCTTACATAAAATATTCAAGTGATTTCTGGTTTCGTTTTCATCTAAGGGATTTTCCCTTATCGTCTCCTTAGGGGTATTTCCAGGATAGGTGAGTGGAACTTTTCTTGAGTAAAGTGACGGAGACAAGCTTTATAGAAAATATCTATTTTCTTAAGGTGGGTGAAGTTTAATTAGCAAAGGAGTTTTATGTTTACTCTCATTGAGCCAAATGATCATCGCTTGTATCCGATGCTATTAGATTCAACGCAAGAATTTTTCAAAGGTCATCCGACTCTTAAAGAGTCTTTCCAAGATCTTACAAATGCAACATTTATTGTTCATACGAATGAATCACAAAGGGTTTGCGGAGGTGCTTTGCTTCTTAAGCAGAATGCGAGTGTCCTGCATAAAAAAGTTCAAAAGAGCATAGATGCCTTTGCATTAAAGAAGAAGGAAGTGTGGACATGTACCCTTTTTCTTCAGGAAGAAAACAATTATTTTGCATGTCATACTGAATTCTTTTTCGATATCTATTATCGAAATCTCTATAAAAAGATTATTGATTTTGGAACAAACGAAAAAGCAGATTTTTTGTATATGACGTTAGTACCAGGTGAGTATCTCTGTACTGAAATTATGGGATGTTGGCCTTACGTATTTGAAATTAAACCTCAAGAGTCTTCAAGTGGTTTATTTCACGGAGTTTTGTCTTTTAAAAGGAATTCACCAAAAAACCACCGCGAGAATCGAATAATAAAATTTCCTATGGAAAAATCTTTGGCGGCTTAGCCTCCCTGCTCATAAATGCCGCCGAAAAAGAGGGGGGATTGAGAGATGTTAATTTTTGTTACAATCCCTCCTCATCTCACTTAAGAACGGAATGAGCAACTTTTGAACGTTTAACGATATATTGTGAGTGGATGCCGGACAAATCGGCAGATAAAAGCTGAAGAATATTCCTAATTCATAGAAGCGTGTATTCGAAGTCTATTAACCTCTCTCTTATTAAAGATTTATTAAAATCTTTAAATTACAATAAAAAAATCCAAAGATTTTAATATTGGTGTGAGGAGAAAGAATGGATAATGGAATTAGAGACGTTCACATACACAATTGGTAAGGGATGGTCTGTAAAAAACTTTCCTAATTTAGATTCAGATCAGACTTTAATTTTGATCTTCGCAGCGCCGGAACTGATTGACGATCCTTCCCCAATTCAGGAACTATCCAAGCATTATCCCTTATCCAAAATCATAGGATGCTCAAGCGCAGGTGAAATTGCTGGAGCCAATATTCGTGATAAAAGCCTGTCCGTCGCTGTTGCGCGCTTTAAAAGCACTCCACTTGAAATTGTAAAATCTAATCTTCTTACGATGAAGGACTCGTTCAATGCAGGTAGAGAAATAGCTCAACAACTTAAAAGAAAAAATCTTAGAGGAATTCTTGTATTATCCGATGGATTGTCTGCTAATGGTTCGGAGCTAGTAAATGGATTAAACACGGCCATGGATGGCAATGTCGTGATCACGGGAGGGCTTGCTGGTGATGGGCCTCGGTTTAAAGAAACTTGGGTTATATTTAAGGATAAGATTTTTAAAAATAGCGTTGTCGCTGTTGGATTCTATGGAGATAATGTCCAAATTGGTTACGCGTCTCAAGGAGGGTGGGATGTCTTTGGCCCCGAACGTTATATTACGAGATCAAAGAATAACATCCTTTATGAACTTGATAGTAAACCTGCTCTTGCGCTTTATAAAGAATACCTGGGTGAAAAATCTAACGGGCTTCCTTCAACGGGGCTCCTCTTTCCCTTAGCCATTAGAAAGAATGAATCTGATACAAAACATCTTGTCAGAACGATCTTAGCTGTAAATGAAGAGGAACAATCTCTTACCTTCGCTGGGGATATGCCCATAGGATACTTAGCTCAATTGATGCGTGCGAATTTTGATCGCTTAATTGATAGTGCTGGAGCAGCAGGTGAAGCTGTCACCAACAAAATCCAAAGAACCAAGGAAGGTCCGATTCTTGCTGTGGCTATCAGTTGCGTGGGGCGAAGACTTCTTCTTGGAGAACGGACTGAGGAAGAAACGGAAGTTCTTTTAGGGACGTTACCACAAGGAACAAAACAGATTGGGTTTTATTCCTATGGGGAAATTTCTCCTAATGTCTTTGGGACGTGTGACTTACATAATCAAACGATGACGCTCACAACGTTTTCTGAGGATTAACTACATAGAGATGAATATTTTATGGAATACCATAGATTATTACAAAGGCAGATGAATCGCTTAAATCTAAAGCTAACTGATTTTTCTTCTGAACAAAAAGAACAATTGGAAGGCTTCCTTCAACTCGTGAATAAATCATATTTGGAAGCAGACCAAGAGCGTTATCTTTCGGAACGATCGATGGAGATATCCTCACGAGAACTTCTTGAGTTAAATAAAAATTTAGAAACGGCACAACATATGGGCCATCTTGGTTATTGGGAAGCAGACATTGTAAATGACAAAATTTTTTGGTCAAAAGAACTCTATATTCTTCATGGTTTAACCCCTGGAGAACCCCCACCAAAATATGATCAATTTTTAAAGAGCGTTCACGAAGATGATCGTGCTCATATAAAAAGTTTGATTAAAATAGCACTTGCTAAGGAAGGAACGTATAAAACTGAATTGCGTATTAGGGTTGCTAGTGGAGAATATCGCTGGTTTCATGTAATGTTTCAAAGTTTTTTAAAGGACGGGGCGCATATTCTCAGAGGTATTTCACTTGATATTACCGAGCGTAAAAAGACAGAACAAGAAATCACTTCATTGCATAATCAGCTTATTTTAGCATCTCGATTAGCTGGAATGGCAGATGTTGCTTCGTCGCTTCTTCATAATGTGGGAAATGTACTCAATAGCGCTACCGTTTCCGTTGACTTTCTAAAAGAATTTATCGGTCAATCTAAAATAAAAGAAGTCGATGCTATTACTCTTTTGCTACAAGAAAATTTGTCTCGACTGCCAGAGTACATAGCGACAGATCCCCAAGGAAAGTTTGTTCCCGAATTCATAATCGTCTTGCTTCAGAAAATAAAAGAAGAATATACCCTTATTTCAAAAGAAGTTGACAATCTTAGTAAACATATAACCCACGTTAACGATATCATCGTGTCCCAAAACGACATTAGTAGAGCGTCTGGAATGAGGGAAAACATATTTCTTCCTGAAGCCATAGATACGGCGCTTGAAATGACAGATTTTGCTTTTGAAGAGCACAATATTCATATTATGAAGAATTATCAAAAAACGCCTTTTGTGCTCACAGATAAGGTGAAGCTTCTCCAAATATTGGTAAACTTAATTCGCAATGCAAAAGATGCGCTTATGGAAAATTCAGTGGATGCGAAAAAAATTATAACGATTTTTCTTAAAAAAGATAACCTGAATAACAAGCTGATTATAAAAGTTAAAGATAATGGCATAGGAATTGCAGCAGAAAATCTTCAAAAAATATTTACTCTAGGATTTACGACAAAGGAACGAGGGCATGGCATGGGATTACATATGAGTGCTCTCAATGCTAAGGAAATGGGCGGAAGTTTAGAGGTGGAAAGTGGAGGGATTGGAAAGGGAGCAACTTTCAATCTCATTATTCCAAAAGTTGAGGTTCCCCCTCCGTTGATGACAACTTAAAACGGAATGCCTTGTGAATTAAAGAGGGTGGAAAATGAAAAAAAATGTAAATACCCAAGAGACCAATTTTAAGATCATCATTATTGATGATAATACGGCTATCCATCAAGATTTCGTTAAAATCTTAACACCAATTGAGCAAACAAGTCATTTGGATATTTTAAAAGAGAAAGTTTTTGGTGATAAAAATAAAATGAACATTTCTCTTCCCCGATTTCAGATTGATACGGCTACCCAAGGGCAAGAAGGTGTTGAGAAAATTAAGTTGGCCCTGGATTCTAAAAATCCTTATGCCCTGGCTTTTGTAGATATCCGCATGCCTCCAGGATGGGATGGGATTGAAACCATCAAACATATTTGGAAAATTGATCCAAACATTCAAGTCGTGATTTGTACAGCATTCTCTGATTATACCTGGGAAGAGACAATTGAACAGTTGGGAATGAGCGATAATCTTCTTATTTTGAAAAAACCTTTTGATAATACTGCTGTACGCCAACTTGCAGCGGCACTTACGCGAAAATGGGAATTGATGCGGGAAGTTAAAGAACACGAAGCATTTCTGGAAAAGAATATAGAAGAAAGAACTACTTCTTTAAGGCAATCTCTTTCCGTTACACGTTCCACTCTTGAATCTTCAACTGATGGCATCGTTGTTGTTGATACAGAAGGGAAAATTATTGATTATAACAATCGATTTGTTGATTTATGGAAAATTCCAGATTCAATCATAAAAACGAAAGACTATAATATAGTGTTAGAGTACATGCTTGGTCAGGTAAACGACTCTAAAGGATACATTGAAAAATCAAAAATTATACAACAGCATCCGGAAGAAATAGATATTTTCCAAGTCAATTTTAAAGATAACCGCATTTTTGAGCAATATACTCAGCCTCAAAAAATAGATCAAAAAACAATCGGGCGCGTTTGGAGCTTTCATGACGTTACAAAACGGAGATTGCTTGAAAAAAAATTGGAAATTCAAGCCACACATGACCATTTAACAGGGCTACCGAATCGAGCTTTATTATTTGATCGTATTCAACATGCCATTTCTGAAGCAAAACGTAATGACAATATCATGGGTGTATTATATTTTGACTTGGATAGATTTAAACTCGTCAATGATAGCTTAAGTCATAAAATTGGAGATCAACTTCTTCAAGCTGTTGCCAAACGATTAATAACCTGTATTCGTGCGGAAGATACCATTGCAAGGCAAGGCGGAGACGAGTTCGTAATGGTTGCTAACACGTTAAAAAAGGAGAAAGAGGTTGGAAGGGTTGCTAAAAAATTATTAAGTGCCTTTAAAAAACCATTCAAGCTTGCGAAGCGAGACATCATTATTGGAGCAAGTGCTGGCATTGCTCTTTATCCTAGAGATGGCAAAACGCCAGAAGTGCTTCTGAGAAATGCTGATCTTGCAATGTATCGAGCCAAAGGTTTGGGGGGAAATCAATTCCATTTTTATTCCTCTGACCTTAATGATGAGGCTCTACAAAGATTAGAAAGAGAAAGTGAGTTGAGGCAAGCCATTGAAAACAATGAATTTTACTTATGTTATCAGCCTGAGTTTAACATCAATAATAACGAAATTATCGCTATAGAAGCCTTGATTCGATGGAATCATCCAAAGTACGGCGTCCTCCTTCCGATGGATTTTATTCCTATTGCTGAAGAGACGGGGCTTATTATTCCCATAGGCGAGTGGGTCTTAAGAGAAGCCTGTAAACAAAATAAGCTTTGGCAAGAAAGTGGCGTTGCAACCTTCCAAATTGGCGTCAATGTCGCCAGTCAGCAATTAAAGTATAGCAAATTTACAAACGCAGTAAAAAAAATCCTAAAAGAGACAGGATTGGATCCCAAATATCTTGAACTTGAAATTACCGAAAATGTAATTATCGCCAATCCGGAAGTCATTCATATGATCAATGCTCTGAGTAAATTAGGTGTCAAAATTGCTTTAGATGATTTTGGTACAGGAAATTCTACTCTATCAAGCCTTACAAAAGTTCACGTAGATCGATTAAAAATAGATCGTTCTTTTATTCAAAACATTAGTATAGACAACAGTGATGAAGTGATCATTCAGGCAATTATCGATTTGTCTCACAGTTTAAATTATGAGGTCCTTGCTGAAGGAGTAGAAACACAGAAACAACTTGATTTTTTAAAACATAAAAAATGTGAGGTTATTCAAGGGTTTTATTTTGGGCCTCCTATGGAAAATAAGGAGTTAGAGAAATTTGTTCAAAATATGAATAAGAACTCCAAAAGTTCTTAGAGCATGTTTCTGCACTCCATGTATTAGGGCTAGGCAATATGAAGGCTTAAACTGGTACAACGCGAACCTACCTTGAGCAAGCAACAGAAAAAAATATGTCTAACGACATCAATCATGACATCGCTGAACCCAATAAATCGTTCAACTCTTGTAAACAGGATGATGAATTTAATAACTAAACGCAGCTATTCCTCACTTATAGATGGAATATCTATTTTTCTCTTGAAATTATTATTAAATATATTGTATCTAATGTATGTGATTATTTAATTTAAAAAATGGAATGGTAATTGTGAATAAATACACTGTACTTTCAACATCTTCTTTTTTAGCTCTTTCTCTCATGTGTTTACCACCACAAGTTAAAGCTGCAACAGATACCCCGGACGACGCATATACGAGCGGGTTGACAAGAAGGCATGATGAGACAAGAAGACATGATGAGTGTGAAGCGTTCGCAGCCGTTTGTGGTTCGAAAATTACGGACCCTGAGATTCAAACTCTTGAACGCCACCTTAAAGGACAGTGCGCTTCTTTATCGTCATGGGGGTAGATGAGATTTATCGAAGAACACTATGAAGCCCTAAGCCGAGTACAGGTGCTACAAAATTCATTAAATGGAGCCTTTCATGCTTTCCAAAATGCACTTAATTTTATAGCATTTTTAGAGCTTTTCTCAGACACTGAAGAACCATCGTTAGAACGAAAGGGGGCGTATAATCTTTTCCTTCAACGTGCGCAAGAGCTTGAAAACGATATTGTGCTTCTTTATCCATTGATAGAAACCTTATATCTTGAACATGAAGAGGTTATAGAAAGCGGCAGAGAGCTTTTTTTAAAGTCCATAGGAACACTTCAAAGAATACTTCCAACATGGGCGTATGGGTACGTGACGCGTGATCAAATCGTTCTACTGAAAAAAAGTTCCTTAGGACTCGCTTTGAACCACACCGCCAGAGGAGATGGCCCCATAATGGAAGCCCTTTGCGAAAACACGACACTCTGCAAGAAGGGATCGTCTGCTCGCAAAATTAGGTTTAAGAACCCAGATGTATTAATCGATAAAGTATTAATCGATAGATTTGTCAGATTAAACGATAAATTAGCCCCTCATTTCCGAGATGCAGAGTATAAACACCTTTTAAAAGTGCTGCTTTATTATTCTCCTTTAGTTAGTAATACGATGTTTGAAGCAGGAAAAGGTAAGCGTCTGGAAGATAATAATCTCTTGACTGAGATGACAATGGTTTCCTGTGATTTTCTTCTTACGCGTGCAGAAGAGTACGAGCAGGATGGGAAAGAGTTGTATGCTTCAGCAGCTTACAACTATGCTCTTAATGCATTTATGAATGTAACTTACTCCGCTAAAGAGGACTTTCAAGGGTTAGAGGACTTAAAAGAATCTGTTTACGATAATCATGCTCTTCCCTTTTTTCGTTTGGCTCCTCGCGTGTTTAGAGGGATGAGGTACTTGGCTGAGTATGGAACCTCCGAGTTTAATGAAAACGTGAGCTTATTTATAGATCGTATTGCTCAGGTATGTGCAGACCTTGCCTCCAAAAAGTATGCACATAAACGTAAAGAAGAGGGGGACGAATTTAGGAGAATTAGCCTTGATGTGGCTGAATTTAAACCATTTAAGGCTGATCTCTTACAAGATTGGAGAAGAGCAAGTTTTTATTTAGGGATCTACTTCACCCTTGGAGGGGATGTAGGTAAACTGGATAAAATTCTAAACGTTTTTAAAGGCGGAAACTTTGAACCTTTGTGCGAAATTGCAAATGAATTTCAACAGCTTAAAGCCTTAGAGGGACAGAGAACTTTCCGGTTTGATTTTCTCAAAAATCAACTTGAAGCCTACTTGCAATTATTATCAGACCTAGAACACGAAGATTATGATCTCGAGCTTGAACGTGTGAACGCGTTTCTTGCTTCTTTTCTTGAGGGGACCGAAGGTTTAAAGGGAGCTATTACTGAAGAGAAAATAGAAAGAGAAAATAAGCGTAAAGAGAAAAAGGACAAAGAAAGACGACGGGCTGAAAGATTGGCAAAAGCTCTTCGTGAAAGCGCGCGCGAGGAGAATGAAAGTCTTATGCGTGAGCAAGAACGTCTTGCACAAGAGCAAAAGAGGTTGGCCACTGCTGGTAAAGCTGCGGCACCAGCCAGAGAGCAATGGACGCATGTAGATCCGAGTTTTGGAGTTTTAGATGGTCACCAGCCGAGTCAAGCAGATGTTAGAGAATCTCTTAGTATAAAGAGAGAAAGAATTAAAACGCGACCTGAGGAGGGTACCGGCTCAGTTGTTGAAGTTCTACTTCCTTCAGAAACTCCGTTGAAAGGGTACCCAGAACCTGAAATTCAGTTCCGATGGGATAAGTTGACGTCTCGTCTCGCTCCAGCGCACGTAAGAACACTTGAAGATATTTTTGAGGCCTCACGCAAAGTAAAAATAAGTATAAGTGAGTTTGAAAGTCTCGTAAACGCTTTGGGCGGGAATCTTGATAAGAGCCGTGGAGCAGGGTCTCATGCGCTTGTGCAGTTATTTGATAGAGACTTTATTGAGATCTATCAGATTGATGAGACATCACTTTCGTCTGATATGACGGGATTCAGAACAGTGAGTCGTACGGACAAGAGAGGACATAATACGCGTACCTTACGACCAGAACAAATGAGAGACATTCTCAAATCATTCTGCGCAGTCGGTATTACGCCTGAATCATACGCGGGATATAGGATGAGCGTTCAGCCAGAGGAAAGTGGCCCTCGAGGAAGCGCCCCTCCTTCTTCTTCTCAAGATCTCAAGAAAGAAGGAGAAAAAAGTAAAAAGAAGAAAAAAAAGTAGATAGGGCGACGCACTTAATAGCCCCCCTGTATCGAAGTTATGGGAGATATGAGAATTGTCTTAGATCTGTATTTGATAAGAAATTAATTTGATTTTAATCCAGGTCATGTATTATCTAACCCAACTCCACATGTCTTTATGTGGGAAACGGGGCTTCATCAAGAAAAGCAAGTCATCATGATTACAAACATTCTCCAAACATCAATCGCTGTTTTAGCTTTCCTGACGCCAATCTCTGTAAATGGACAGAGTACACAGACTGCTGCCTGTGTGACCGATGCCAACAACCTGTTGGCGGCGACGCAGGGCGTGTTAAATACGTGCCAGAATGCAAATACCAGTACAACCAAGGCGGCGTGCCAAACTGCATGGAATACGTTGACGGGTGCGTATGAAAAAATGCTCCAGGACAGTACTCAGTCAAATTGTCCGCAAAGTTGTGCTTACCTAACCCAGAAGGGAGGAGGGGTCTCCAAAGCCTGGGACGTGCTGCAGGATTGGGAGAGAAGTTGTTTGGTGCCTACTGCTTGGGAATGCCACGTAGAGAGCGCACGCAGATTTCAACAGTTAAGTGCAGTTTCCCTGGGAGCATGTGGTGAGGAGCCTTGACCATGAAATCACCAAGCAATTCTGTCCAGAAGCCCCGATAAACGATCATAGAGCAGCACGTTGGTAAATAATATGAGTAATTATAGGGTTAACTATTTTTTAATAGTTATCTTTTAAACTAAAGATGAATTGTAAAGGAGAGAACTATGAAAAAAATTCAATTAATAGCTGTACTCATTGGCACTCTTTCACAGACAGGTGCATATGCAACCGGTTCAGGAACGCTTACATTTGACATTACTCCTCCAGCAAAAATTTTAAAAGCAGAACTCTTAAATATAGGAATGTCAGCAAATCATTTTATACATATCTATTCCACTAGTAAGCCCTATAATTTAGATAGACACTCTATTGTTCGGGCTCTCAAGCAATACACGTTCCTTGAACTTGCGGTTGAATCCGATGATCTGAGCACGGTTTCTTGTAAAGGTAGCATTGAATCAGTAAGCACAGATTATATAGCTTCTATCTCAGAGAATGATGGAAAATTAACCTGTACGGTTGCAGTTAAGACACAATAATAGCTGGGAAAGAGATTAAGGAAGCTGAGTTTTAGATAAGAAAAATAATTTTATATTTAAATACAAACAATTAATGTCATTACGAGGAGAGCCATAGGCTCGACAACACGCTGTGCTAGCGAAGCGTGGCGAGAGCAATCCAGTTCCAATAACCTCATGTCCTCAGAACATGAGGATACTCTTATTTTTAAAGGTGTATTGCTTCGCAATAAATCATTGTACTAGATTGCTTCCTCGGTGCTGCGCACCTTTCGCAATGATGTTCTTTTGTTGAATTTTCGTCAGTGTTTATTTAAAACCCAGATTAAGGAAGCTGGGAATAAGTATACTCCTTATTCTTGAAGTTGTATCACATTTTAGCTTGAGAAGTTTTTCTTTCTCAGGCTATTATGATAGTCTCAATCCTAGGCCTCTGGAGTCTCATATATAATAAACTCATGTGGGAGGTGAGGAAAAAATGGCTTAATAATAGAGTCGTATAAAAATAATAAAAATTACAATAAATGCGTTGTAAATTAAAATATTAAAACATGTATATAAGGGAGATTTAAATGAAAATTTTATCATTAGTCATCATTTCCGGTCTTTTATTCATTGCTGCATCTGACCTTTCTGCAGGAAGTCAAGATGATTATGTTGCAGGTTTTACAGCAGGCGCTAATTTTGCGGATAAGATGGGTTTAAAGAACCACGAGGAAAGAGTTAAGAAGGGTAAAAATGAAGAAATCTATAAAGAAGCTGCCCTTGATGCTTACAAAAAGCTTTCCCAGTAGAAATCTCGGCTAAGAGGGCCGATAAGCCAAGTTTCTTTTAATCCAAATCCGCTGGACGACAAAAGAGATCATGTTTATGTATTGCTGATAGCAATAGTGCTTTGGTGCGAGCACCGCAGATGGAGGTTGTGAGGAGTAGGGAGTGGCTCTTTATTCGAAAGTATGCCCGAATAAGTTTTCCTGATTTTTGAAATTTAAAATTCCTTAATTTTTCCTGGCGCGCCCGAAAAGATTCGAACTCCGAATCGTCTGATCCATAGTCTAATGTTTGATTTAAAATTTATGATTATATACCAATGTGTTATAATTGTTTTTGTAAGTTCTATTTCGTAATTGTCACCAGAAGAAAAATTTTTAGCAATTCTAATTTTTGTTGAAAAAATTTCTGCTCTCAGAGGCCTATCTATAAAGTTGTTGTTGATAAACGTTTTATCAATATCAGAGATTATTTTTGCATTTAAGTTCATGTTCTTTTTTATATCATTCCCTTGTTCTTTCTGGCTTCCCGCAGTTACCTTATTAAGGTTTCCATTGCTTTATCTGTTTTTACATATACTTATATCAAGTATATAAAATGATTTGAAAAGAAAAACTTATAATTTCCAATAACCTTAATTTGGTGAATTCTCTTTGTGAGCAATTTTGAGTAGAGATCTGTGGTTAACTTATGAAAATAGACAAGAAGGTTTGTTTACTAAACGTTAAACTTTTTTGAGTATGTTCTTACCAATGATAGAAGGAAGAATATGATTTTTTATAAAAAATTAGAAAGAATTATCGAAAGGAAAATTTAAAATGAATAAATCATTCGAACAAAAAATTAAAATATTTGTACTTTCCGCTGTGGTCTTGGCTGGCTTAGAAGCAGGAAGCAGAGCAGATAGTTGTTTTTTAAATTGCGTAGATACTCTTGACTATGACGTAAGGAGTTGTAAAGAGTTTTACCTCAAACACCCTAATACTACAAAGGATACTGAAGAATGTATCGCAAGATCAAATACAAAATACAAAAATTGTATAAAAGAATGTACCATACAATAATAAAATAAAATTAATTAATAAATAAGAAGAGGAAGAGGAAGAGGAAGAGGAAGAGACTTCCTCTTCCTATAATACATGGAACCCGTCGCCTAACTGCACATTCCGTTCCAAAGTTCCTGCCGATTATGAAATTGCTGCCCCTTGCGATGAAAATGGGTGATGATTGTATGAAAGGTAGAACTCTATAGTACGTCTTAGTTTATCAGCAGGTTTATAAAGGTAGGATCATTTCCCTTTTGATCTTCATAAGTCTTCTCAACTCTCGCATCTTGTATAACGTAATAGTGTTAATACTTTTTTAGCAATTACTCTGCATAATAGGAAAATTGAATAAAGGATAAGGGCAAAAATAACCATAATTCTTTATTGTAGATGAAAAACAACATCAATTATAGAGGAACTTAACCATGAAGAAAAAATTTTTCCAGATATTAGGATTTCCGATACTCTGCCTATTTGTAGTGGGCTTGCCTGTAAAAAGTGAGACAAATTGTCCCACCGGCGTCAACAACCCAATTACGAGCGAAAATGCTGCAAAACAGATTTGTCCAAATATGTGCACCTACAAAGCGTGGACTGGGAATTGGGCATGCCCTGGGGGTACGAACTGTGTCTGCGGGTGTGAATATTTGTGTTCCTCCTCCTCCACACCTAAAAAATAGACGATCACCCCTCGTCACGAAGAAAAGAATTAGTGATAATTTACTCGGATTTTTCGTTTTACCAAAGGAAAACTTCCTATTCTTAATTAATTTTTAAATTTCTGAGGCACTTAACTAAAGAACGGCAAGAGATTCTTGGAGAGAGAATCGAGAATATCGTTGGATTGAAGGTGGTGGAAAAGGAGAAGAGAAACTTCTACCATTTCTGGCCTGCGGAATGTGACCTTCAATCTACGATGAAATCGACAAGACGGTACCTTATATCACTATTTGTAGCTTCAATAGAAAACTTTAGAGTTTTTTCAAGATCGGGAGTTATGGATTCCACGAATTGTTTTGTAAACTCTGACACTACCTTCTCCTTGTATTGCTAAGGTACAGCATCATTCCATTTCAGTTTTGTCACCAAAAGGGATCAATTTCGAAGTATAATTCAAAAAGTGTTCAAGAAGGCCCCAATAAAATTGGGAGCCAAAAAAAAGGACTGGAAAGGAAATTTAAGGGCTCAAATTGGCGCGCCCGAGAAGATTCGAACTCCTAATCCTCTGATATGTGGGCTATTTCTTAAATTTGTTCATTGTATAGATGCATTTATAGCGTTTTTATAAAACAAATGCGGTTTTTGATTGGCTTATTTTTGCGTCCGTTGCATCTTCTGCAAATGAATAAAAATTTTACAAGGGCATATTGTAAATGGATGAGAAGAAGATTGTAATATATGTATTCAATAAATACTAAAATTAAATCATCCTTCGTTTTTTCTTGGAAGAATTTACTAAGTGTATTAAAGAAAGAAACCCGCACATAAACGTCTGAAAGAGTTGAAACGCCAATATCCTAAAATTTTATTAAATCTATATATATTTAATTACATAAAAAGATTGACAATATCAAAAATATAGTTAAGTTTATAAAATTATAAAGCTAGCATGATCAACATGCATGTGCAGGCGCGGATAAATTATATAACAAGCCAATCGTTTAATTTTGTATAGATTGTTTGACTTAACTTATGTGTCAACAGGGGGGACATGTATGCTGAAAAAAGTTTTGTGTTGGGTTTTAATAATACAGCATTTTAATGTATATGTTCTAAAGGCTTCGTTTGGCGACATTCAAGTCATTTTTGAAGGAGAAGCTCCTTCAAGGTCTCTTAAAATAAAATCATCGCATGCATCACTTCCATCAAAACCATTTTCTTCACGGCGGTTAAAACTCTTCAGAGAGGTTGATGAGTTTGGGAGAAAAGAAGAGTTTTTTAATCAACTCTTTAAGGTTGAAGGTGTTCGCCAATTTGGAGTTGTTCAATTCGATTCACTTAAAGAGCGAAATATTCGGGTTAAAACAAGCCACTCTCGTGAAACCATCCATCTCTCTTTAACGTCAAAAGGAGATAATTTTTCACTTCATTTATATCCAGATGGGCGCACGCTACTTCAGGCCATGGAGCTATCAAGACACCTTGATGTCGAAACTTTTGGGGATATTTACGTTGCCGAAGATATAAAAGCAGAAAAACTTACTCTTACGGGAAAAAATATTCGTAACCAAGGCCTGATGAGTGTGGATGATTTAAGTCTCACAGCTTTAGGAACGCCTGAGTCAGTTGGAAAAATTATCAATGCATCTTCAGGGCGGATTATTATTAGTGGGGAAACAAAAATCCTTGAAGGACACTTTGAAAACCAAGGAAGAATTCTGGGAACACATGGAGGTGTGTTGGACCTATGTGGAAATGACTTTACAAACGGCTATATCGGACAGATCAGAAGCGAGGTTTTTAAAACGCAACTAACGTGGGAGGGTCAATTTTCCATTTTAAATGGAAATACTTTTATTAATGACTCGGACATTTGCCCTCAACATACTATGTCTAGTGACAAGCGTCTTCGGATGCCGAGCGAAGCGGAAGCGTGCGATTTAAAAATTGAAACAAGATCTTTTTGGAACCGAAATGACGCGCTTTTAAAGAGTCGTGGTCGCATTTTTTCAAGCCATAATCTTGAGATCATTTGTGAAGAAGATTTTGTAAATGAGGGCACTGTTCAAGGTCAACATCAAGTCTCTCTGGATGTTGCTCGTGCGCTTGCCAATCTCGACCTTATAGAAAGTAAACATATTTTAAAGCTGAAGGTAGGTCAGTTGCTTTTTAATGCCAAGGGGGCGCAATTAAAGGGTGAGCACACCGAAATTGATGTCATGGGAATGACCAGAAATGAAGGTCTTATTTCATCTCGCTTTTTTACTTTAGAGACAGGAAGCTTGTTTAACTTTAACGAGATTAATGTTCGTGAAAAAGGTCAGATCCAAGAAAAAGAAGCAGGCAAAGGGCTTTATAACATTAAAGGGGCTAAAATATCCTCTGAAGGTGAGCTCATGATTCAGGGCCAAACTTTGATGAATCAAGGAGAGGAAGGAGCCAAAGGGCTGATTAAAGCTAAAAAACTTCAAACTATTTTATCCCATATGGAAAATGAAGGAACAATTGTTGTTAAAGAACAAGGAAACCTTCAAGCCAATTCCTTAGTTAATAGAGCTTTGGGAACCCTATCTTTTGTTAAAGAAGGAATCGTTACAGCTCAAACCATGGTTAACGAAGGATCTATTGTCGGAAAAATTCTTACTTTTTTGGTCGATATTCTTGAAAATTATAAGAGTATTTCTGGGCTAGAGAATCTTTTTGTGGGTATTAAAACGTCTCTCGTGAATGGAAAGAATGCTCTCCTTCTATCTCTTAGGAAATTGGTGATAGAAGGGGCCGGAGAACTTCTGAACGAGGGACAAGTAACAAGCAAAGAACATGTTAAAATCAACCTGCGCCAACTCCATAATCATGCTCAGATGATTTCTGAGGCAAGAATGGACGTTGAGGCTCAACAGTTTGAAAATGCGGGGCTTGTGATTGCTCCTCAACTTTCCTTTGTTGTAGATCAAGGGTCAAATAATGGACCACTTAATGAGACGATTGATCTTTCAAATCTAAAAAACTTAACAGGAATTTTGGCCTTAGATGAGCTTCATTTGACAACGCGCGAAGCTTTCTTCAATAGAGGGCATATTTTTGGACAGAATCGCATTACTCTTGAAGGGAAAGGAACTTTTGAGAATGAGCAACGACTTGAAACAGAGGGGCAGCTCGACTCACATATAAGAAAGTTCAAGAACAGTGGTTTTGTTCGCTCTTATGCAAATCTTACTTTTGATAGTCTAGAAGAGGGGCTGGAAAACTCTGGAAATATTTTATCTTTAGGAGACTTGAAGGTTACGGCGTCTCATATGGTTAACAACGGAGAAATCGATGTTGGAGATGCTACATTTGAATTACAGAAACTCTCTAACTTAGGAAACTTTTCTTCAAGTGGTAGTATTATAGGGACCATAGGCTTTTTTAGAAATACAGGAACGTTTTTCTCGTCTCATTTTTTAGATTTAACTTTGGAAAGATTTGAAAACGCAAAAGCAATTCAGTCAAAAAATAGACTCAAAATTGTTGCCACAAAGGATTCTTCGAATGAAGGAACGATTGAAGCATCCTCTGCTTTACAAATTGAAACAAAAGGAGAATTTCTGAATCATGGCTCTATAACGAGCCTTGACTCTCTCCGAATTGATAGTCAAAGCCAGTTTGAGAACGTAGGAAAAATCAAAGCTGAAACAAACTTAGTTTATAAAGGAAATGGCGTTCTTGCACAGAAAGGGGAATTTTTTTCCCAAGGAAATATTCTAATACGTGCTAAGAGGCTTTCTCATAATGATGTGATTTATGCTGGAGGAAAATTCGCAGCCAAAGTTGACGAATGGTTTGAGAATGAAAGATTGGTATTTGGTGCAAAAGGGATAAAAATTTATGCTGGTGCTATTTATAATAGTGGGCAATTTGAAACACTTGCTCATTTGTTCTTAAAATCGAAAAGACGAACCGAAAACCATGGTACATTTTTAGCCAAAACAGCATCTTTGGTGGGAGATGAGCTTGTACATCATGGTGTTGTTAAAACCGATGAAGATTCAACTTTAAATTTTAGAAAAATTCAGACGTTTAAGGATTCTCTTCTGTCTTCCACGACAGCTCTCTATTTTACAGGGGATGAGTTGATTCTGGAGGGAGATCTTAACGCAAGAGCCGTTGTTGATTTTAAAGGACGACTCCTTACCAATCGAGGTGACATTCAAAGCACAGTTTTAACAGCGACTTTAGGGGAAAGTTTCACGAATACGGGATTCTTTCATGGGTTAACAACAATAAAGGTTGAAGCACAATCCATTGAGAACTCAGGAGAACTTTCATCTGGTGAAGATCTCTCTCTTACAGCAAGGACTTTAACAAATCTTGGGACTCTCGAAACCGAGCGTAAGTTATCCCTCGCTATTGAACATGAAGGCACTAATCATAAAATTCTAAAAGCAAAATCTCTTGAGATAAAAGGTGGTGCTTTTGAAAACCGATCTCTCGAAAATATACGTGCAGAAGAAGTGGACATTGAGGTTCAGAAACTCACAAACACAGGTGGAATTGTATCTGAAACAACAAAAATTGTTGCTGATGCGATTGAGAATCTCGGTATTCTTAGCTCCTCAAAAAATATGACTCTCAAAGTAAAGCATCTTCTTAAAAATGTAAAAGATGCTGTGGTTGTTGCAGGAGAGCGACTTGTAGCGGACATTGAAGAAGTACTGGATAGTGAAGGTTTGATGTATGGGGAACAAGGTTTAACAGTTGAGGCGGGCCAGATTGTTAACAAAGGTCAATTTGAAACGCTTGATCATTTATCCCTAAAGTCGAAAGGACGAACCGAAAACCATGGTACATTTTTAGCCAAAACAGCATCTTTGGTGGGAGATGAGCTTGTACATCATGGTGTTATTAAAACCGATGAAGATTCAACTTTAAATTTTAGGAAAATTCAGACATTTAAAGAGTCTCTTCTTTTTTCACAGTCGGCTCTGCGTTTTACAGGGGATGAGTTTGTTCTCGAGGGAGATCTTAACGCAGGAGCCGTGGTTGATTTTAAAGGACGACTCCTTACCAATCGAGGTGACGTTCAAAGCGCAATCTTAACAGCGACTTTAGGGGAAAGTTTTACGAATACGGGATTCTTTCATGGGTTAGCGACAACACTTGAAGCGCCAGCCGTTGTGAATGAAGGAGAAGTATCTTCTGATGAAGATCTTACTGTAACAGTAGGAAGTTTAACAAACCTTGAGACACTTAGATCATTGAAAGGTTTGACCCTTAAAGTGGGTCATCTTCTTAAGAATGCAAAGGATGCTGTGATTGCTACAGGAGGACGACTTGTAGCGAACATTGAAGAGCTATTGGATAGTGAAGGTTTGATTTATGGTGAACAAGGTTTAACAGTTGAGGCGGGCCAGATTGTTAACAAAGGTCAATTTGAAACGCTTGATCATTTATCCCTAAAATCAAAAGGACGAACAGAAAACCATGGTACATTTTTAGCCAAAACAGCATCTTTGGTGGGAGATGAGCTTGTACATCATGGTGTTGTTAAAACCGATGAAGATTCAACTTTAAATTTTAGGAAAATTCAGACATTTAAAGACTCTCTTCTGTCTTCCACGACAGCTCTGCATTTTACTGGAGATGAATTTGTTCTGGAGGGAGATCTTAATGCAGGAGCCGTTGTTGATTTTAAAGGACGACTCCTTACCAATCGAGGTGACATTCAAAGTACGGTTTTAACAGCAGCTTTAGGGGAAAGTTTTACGAACATCGGGTCCTTTTATGGATTAACAACAACGCGCGTGGAAACGCAATCCATTGAGAACACTGGAGAACTTTCATCTGATGGAGATCTGTACCTAACAGCAGATGATTTAACAAATCTTGGAACCTTAGAAGCTGAACGTAAGTTATCCCTCGCTATTGAACATGAAGGCACTAATCATAAAACGCTAAAAGCAAAATCCCTTGAGATAAAAGGTAGTACTTTCGAGAATCTTTCCACTGAAAATGTACGTGCGGAGGAAATGGATATTGAGGTTAAGAAGCTCACAAACACAGGTGGAATTTTATCTGAAACAACAAAAATTGTTGCGGATGCAATTGAGAACATCGGCATTCTTAGCTCGTCAACAAGTATGGTCCTTAAAGTTCGAAAACTTCTCAAAAATGCAAAAGATGCTGTGATTGCTACAGGAGGACGACTTGTAGCGGACATTCAAGAGGTATTGGATAGTGAAGGTTTGATTTACGGTGAACAAGGTTTAACAGTTGAGGCGGGCCAGATTGTTAACAAAGGTCAATTTGAAACGCTTGATCATTTATCCCTAAAATCAAAAGGACGAACCGAAAACCATGGTACTCTTTTAGCCAAAACAGCTTCTTTGGCGGGAGATGAGCTTGTACATCACGGTGTTGTTAAAACTGATCGGGATTCAACCGTAAATTTTAGAAGAGCTTTAACATTTAAAGACTCTCTTCTGTCTTCCACGACAGCTCTGCATTTTACTGGAGATGAATTTGTTCTGGAGGGAGATCTTAACGCAGGAGCCGTTGTTGATTTTAAAGGACGACTCCTTACCAATCGAGGTGACGTTCAAAGCGCAATCTTAACAGCGACTTTAGGGGAAAGTTTTACGAACACGGGATTCTTTCATGGGTTAGTAACAACGAGAATTACAGCTCAATCCATTGAGAACACGGGAGAACTTTCATCTGGTGAAGATCTCTACCTTACAACAGGAGATTTAACCAATCTTGGAACCTTAGAAGCTGAACGTAAGTTATCACTCGCTATAGGGCGTGAAGGTATCAATCGTGGCGTCCTAAAAGCAAAATCCCTTGAGATAAAAGGTGATACTTTCTCGAATCTCTCCCCCGAAAATATACGTGCAGAAGAAGTGGACATTGAGATTCAGAAACTCACAAATAAAGGTGGGATTTTATCTGAAACAACAAAAATTGTTGCGGATGTGATTGAGAATCGTGGGATGATGAGCACTTCAAGAGACATGATTATTAATGTTCGTCATCTTTTTAAAAATGCAAAAGATGCGGTTATTATAGTTGCTCGCGAATTCATTCTAACGGGGACTGGAAAGCTTGAGAATGCAGAAGAAGCAGACATTAGAAGCGAAGGGACTTTTGTATCTCATCTTCCAGAAGTTGAAAACGCAGGATCCATAAGGGCCAAGCGAGGGATTACTTTTGATCATTTAATGAAGGAATTAAAAAACGTTGGTCTGATTCTTTCCGAAGCTGGCGTGGAGATAACCTCTCGATCGAGCCTTTTCAATGGAGGACGTGCAGGAATTATCGAGGCGCGAAAAGGGCCTCTCACAATTACGGCACAGGAGTTGGTGAATCGCAGACTCATCAACGCTCTTGAGGGTTTGCTAACTTTGAATATCACGAGAGGAGAGAATCATAATACGTTCTATGGACATGTGGGAATTGATTTAACGTTTGAAGACTCTTTTGCAAACCATAAAATTGAGGCCCCAGAAGCGAAAGAAACTATAAAGCTTGGTATTCTGAGAAGTTCTGGTTTGATACGATTGAGTGGCGCAGGATCATTTACAAACCACGCCTTCATCACCTCTGATCAAGATGTACAGATTGATACTGACCTTACGAATCATGGAGAGGTGCACGCAGGTCGGCATATTGTTTCTATTACAAGAGATAAGCAACTCACAAATGAAGCTGAAGGTGTTTTTGTTGCGGATGGAGCCCTAAGCTTCACCAATGGAAAATCCCTCATCAACAGAGGGCACATTCAAGGGGCGAAAGCGGCTTTCACAACGATGGGAGAGTTTAAAAATGAGGGGGCTCTTCTTACAACGACCGAAGATATGACGCTCACCATTCAAGCTGGGAAAAACACGGGTACCATATACGGGAAACAAAAGGTTGAGTTAAGCATAGAAGAAACGTTAGAGAATGAAGGCCAAATTTTATCTCCAAAAGTTGTCGATGTTCATGGAACAGGAAAGTTAAAGAATGCAAGTGCTGGAACAGTGAAGGGAGATGAAGAACTCATCATTCAAGACATCCATCTTGAAAATGAAGGAACGCTTGAGTCATCCACCTTGATTAACCTTCGTCGTTTGAGAGAGACGGTTGTAAATGGCGCTACTGGTCGCATTCATTCTCTTGGAATCCTAAATTTAAGAGAATTATCTGTTTTTCATAATTTTGGCCATGTGCAGGGAGATACGGGTGCCGATATTCTTGCTTTGAGTGTCTTAAATCGAGGAATGATTTTATCCCCTGAAGGGTCTCTTCGCTTGGCCTGTCAAGAAGGAGTGAATGCAGAAACGGGTCAAGTCAAAGCTAAAAAGGCTATAGGGTTTAATGCTCAAAAATATTTTTATAATGAAGGCATAATATATGCAGATGGAACTTTGGCGCTTTCTGGAGAAGGCCGATTTATAAATCACAAATTCTTAAAGGGACGTAACAAGCTTTCCGTTGAGCTTCCTTCCTTTACGAATAGAGGTGAGGTTCATTCCGAACATGAAGTTGCGATCCAGGAAACGCGAGAGAAGTTAGAAAATACTGCAACGGGCAAAATCTCTTCAGATGGAATTTTGACAATATGGAACAGTACGACTTTTGAAAATGAGGGAGAAGTAGAAGCAGGCTCACTTATCGAGATGACTCTTTCTGATTTGAAAAACGTGGGTCGAATTATATCTGACGGAGGAATTGTTTTAACTCTTAAGAATGGGCTCAATGGAGCACATGCCTTCATTACAGCTAAAGCAGATGTTGTGTTTAATCTGATTGGAGAGCTGACCAATGAGGGAGAGATAACAGCCGAAAAAGCTTTAACGCTAAGTGGAAGTGGAGCTGTAAAGAATAAAAAGTTGTTGCATAGTATCCAAGATCTCACCCTTACACTGCCGACCCTCGAGAATGAGGGAGAGATTTCCTCTGAACAAGGCATTACCTTCAAAGATGTTACCACATTATTTTTGAATAAAGTGGATGGAAAGATTGTTTCTCTCGGAAAGTTAGTGATGGGTGGGCTGAATTCTTTTCATAATCTTGGCGTTATTCAAGGCCAATCTGGGGTAGAAGCAACAGGGCTA
>JAFECQ010000015.1 GCA_018242065.1 Pseudomonadota bacterium
ATGGCGAAAGAGAAATTTGAGAGAAAGAAGCCGCACTGTAACATAGGCACGATAGGTCACGTAGACCATGGTAAGACGACGTTGACAGCGGCGATTACGAAGGTATTGGCGGAGAGTGGGGGAGCGACGTTTACGGCGTATGACCAGATTGACAAGGCGCCAGAGGAAAAGGCCCGTGGTATTACGATATCGACAGCGCATGTTGAGTATGAGACAGCGGATCGTCACTATGCGCACGTTGATTGTCCGGGCCACGCGGACTATGTAAAGAACATGATCACGGGAGCTGCGCAAATGGACGGAGCGATATTGGTTGTGAGCGCAGCGGATGGCCCTATGCCCCAGACGCGTGAGCATATTGTATTGGCGCGTCAGGTTGGAGTACCAGCCCTTGTTGTATTTATGAACAAGGTAGATCAAGTTGATGATCCAGAATTATTAGAATTGGTAGAGATGGAGATTCGTGAATTGTTGTCTCACTATGGATTCCCTGGGGATGATATTCCGATTGTGAAGGGATCAGCGTTGTGTGCATTGGAAGGCCGTGAGGATCCAATTGGCAAGAACGCGATTATGGAATTGATGACAGCGGTTGATACGTATATTCCCCAACCGATGCGAGCCCTTGATAAGCCATTCCTAATGCCGATAGAAGATGTATTTTCGATTTCTGGCCGTGGAACGGTTGTGACGGGCCGTGTTGAGAGCGGGATTGTAAAAGTTGGTGAGGAAGTAGAGATCGTAGGAATTAAGCCAACACAGAAAACGACGGTGACGGGTGTTGAGATGTTCCGTAAGTTGTTGGACCAAGGACAAGCTGGAGATAACATAGGAGCGCTTCTTCGAGGGACGAAGAGAGAAGACGTTGAGCGTGGTCAAGTATTGGCAAAGCCTGGTTCGATAACGCCGCATACGAATTTCAAGTGTGAAGCGTACATTTTGAAGAAGGAAGAGGGTGGTCGACATACGCCATTTTTGGAGAACTATCGTCCGCAGTTTTACTTTCGCACGACGGATGTGACGGGTACGGTGAAGTTGCCGGATGGGGTAGAGATGGTGATGCCCGGTGACAATGTGACGATGGAAGTAGAGCTGATAGCGCCGATTGCGATGGACGAAGGATTACGCTTTGCGATTCGCGAAGGTGGTCGAACAGTTGGTGCAGGTGTCGTCGCTTCAATTTTGAAGTAAATGATGTTATCCGTGCTCAATTGGGGTGCACGAAAAGGAAGTAAGAAATGAGTGAAAACCAAAATATACGTATACGTCTCAGGGCTTATGACTATCGAGTTCTTGATCAGTCAACAAGTGAGATTGTAAATACAGCGAAGAGAACAGGCGCAAAAGTTTGTGGTCCCATTCCGCTTCCAACTGATATTGAAAAGTATACAGTCTTGCGTTCACCCCATATTGACAAAAAGTCACGTGAGCAGTTTGAAATGAGAACGCATAAGCGGCTTTTGGATATTACCGAGTGGTCACCACAGACGGTCGATGCTTTGATGAAGCTCGATCTTCCTGCAGGTGTTGATGTTGAAATTAAACTCTAGGAGTTTTAGATGATGCGAACTGGACTGATCGCTGAAAAATTAGGGATGAGTCGCCTTTTAACTGAAAAAGGTGAACATATTCCCATTACCTTGTTGAAGGTTGATAACTGTCAGGTGGTGGCGACAAAAACCACACAGAACGATGGCTATTCAGCGGTTCAACTCGGTGTTGGAACAGCAAAGGTAAAGCGTCTTTCAAAAGCGATGAGAGGCCATTACGCAAAGGCAAAAGTTGAACCAAAGAAAAAGCTCGTGGAATTTCGTGTTTCAGAAGATGCTCTTTTAAATGTTGGTGATCATCTGTCGGTTGAACATTTTCTTAATGGACAATATGTCGACGTCACTGGTACATCTATTGGTAAGGGCTTTGCTGGTGCTATGAAAAGACATAATTTTGGTGGTCTAAGGGCAAGTCATGGTGTGTCTATCTCCCATCGTAGTCATGGATCAACAGGACAACGTCAAGATCCTGGTAAAGTCTTTAAAGGAAAGAAAATGGCAGGTCATCTGGGTGCTGAGCGTGTTACTGTTCAAAACCTAAAAGTGGTTTTAACTGATCCAGCGCGCGGTTTAATTGGCATTCTTGGTGCAGTTCCTGGAAATCCAGGGGGGTATGTCCTGATCCAGGATGCTGTTAAGAAAAAGTCTCCGGAAAACTTACCTTTTCCAGCGGCCTTGCTCCAAGGGTCAAAGCCTGTTGTTGAGAAAGTAGTAGAAAAGAAAGTTTCTGAAGAATCGGCTCCCGAAACACATGCAGAAACGGTTGAGGCAGAATAGTTATGAAGTACGAAGTTCGAAATTTTGATAATAAGAAGGTCGGGGAAATTCAATTAAACCCGGATATCTTCTCCGCCCCACTCCGGCAAGATATTCTTGCGCGCATGGTACACTGGCAGCTTGCAAAACGCCGTGCCGGGACTCATTCCACTAAAGGAATTAGTGATATCAGTGGAACAACCAAGAAACCTTGGCGCCAAAAAGGAACAGGTCGTGCGCGCGCAGGAAGTTTGAGGTCTCCTCAATTTCGAGGTGGTGCTACGATTTTTGGGCCTCAACCCAGAGATCATGGATATAATTTACCCAAAAAAGTGCGTCAGTTGGCTCTTAAAACAGCTCTTTCTTCAAAAGTAGCGAGCGGCGAATTATTAGTCGTTGAGGATTTAAATTTTGGTGCAAAGAAGACAAAAGAGCTTGTAAAAAAATTTAGTGGGCTGGGATTGCGATCAGCCTTGATTATTGATGGCGCAGAAGTTAATAAAGACTTTGCACGGACAGCGGCTAATCTCCCAGGTGTAGATGTGTTGCCTCAACAGGGAATCAATGTCTATGATATTCTACGTCATGAACATTTGGTTCTCACAAAAGCGGCCGTTGAAAATCTAGAAAGCAGATTAAAATGAGTAAGGTTGCTATGAAAGATGTTCGCCTTGGAAAAGAAAGGCTTTATAAGGTACTCATGTCTCCAGTTGTGACAGAAAAGTCAACACGTGGGACAGAGCAAAGCAAAGTCACTTTTAACGTTGCGTTAGACGCATCTAAGCCTGAAATTAAAAAGGCTGTTGAAGACATTTTTAAGGTTCAGGTTACGGCTGTGAATACTTTGAGGGTCAAGGGAAAACTAAAGCGTTTCCGTGGAAGAGTAGGTCAAAGATCTGATCGTAAGAAAGCGATTATCACTTTGGCTGAAGGTAGTTCAATTGATATGGCGTCAGGATTATAGACATGAGTTTAAAACATTATAAGCCAGTCAACTCTTCTCAACGTGGTCTTATTCTTATAGACCGAAGTGAGTTGTGGAAAGGTGCTCCTGTAAAAACCTTAACCGAAGGGTTACGGAAAACAGGTGGACGCAACCATCATGGGCGTATTACAACACGCCACATTGGAGGAGGTCACAAAAGGCGTTATCGTTTAATTGACTTTAAGCGGACAAAGTACGATGTTCCTGCTATTGTTGAGCGTTTGGAATATGATCCAAATCGGACCGCATTTATTGCGCTCATTAAATACACAGATGGTGAACAAGCGTATATCTTAGCGCCTCAACGCTTAGAGGTTGGTGCTCAAGTCATTGCTGCTGAAAAAGCAGATATTAAACCTGGAAATGCAATGCCTCTTAAGAGTATGCCAATCGGTACAATTATACATAATGTTGAGATGAAGCCTGGTAAAGGTGGGCAGCTTGCAAGATCAGCAGGAACTTATATCCAACTTGTAGGCCGTGATGGGCCGGAAGCTATTTTGAAACTTGCATCAGGTGAAGTACGCAAAGTCAATGGTGAGTGCAAGGCAACAGTTGGTGCTTTGTCAAATCCTGATCAAAAGAACATTAATCTTGGAAAAGCTGGACGGAAACGTTGGCTAGGTGTTCGTCCAACGGTGCGTGGTGTTGCCATGAACCCTATTGATCACCCTCATGGAGGTGGTGAAGGGCGAACGTCTGGTGGTCGTCATCCATGTACACCTTGGGGCAAGCCCACAAAAGGTAAGAAAACGAGAAATCGAAAGAAAGCTTCGACAAGTCAAATCGTTAGACGTCGAAAGTAAAGAGGAGCAAGGTAAGTGGCACGTTCAGTTTGGAAAGGACCTTTTATTGATGGTTATCTTCTCAAGAAAGCAGAAGTAAGCCGTGAATCAGGTCGAAAGGAAGTAATTAAAACATGGTCAAGACGCTCAACCGTTTTGCCTCAGTTTGTGGGACTTACCTTTGGCGTATATAACGGCCAAAAGTTTATTCCTGTTTTAGTGACCGAAAATATGATTGGACACAAGCTTGGTGAATTTGCACCTACGCGGACTTATTATGGTCACGCTGCGGACAAGAAGGCGAAAAGAGGTTAGAGATGTCAAAGCCTAAAACGACAAGAAGCTTGCCGGATTATTCTGCCATCGCTAATTTACGCATGGTGCGCATAAGCCCGCGTAAATTAAACTTGGTTGCGCAAATGATTCGAGGACAGAAAGTCAGCAAAGCTTTAGACGCTCTTACTTTTTCACCGAAAAGAATTGCAAATGATGTTAAAAAAACATTATTGTCAGCTATTGCAAATGCAGAAAACAACCATGGCCTTGACATTGACAGATTGTTTGTCACAGAGGCAACTGTTGGTAAAGCATTGGTTATGAAAAGATTGGATATTAGAGGGCGGAGTAAGGCAGGCCGAATCAAAAAGCCATTTAGCCATCTTCGTATTATCGTCAGTGAGATTGGAGAAGTTGCGTAATGGGTCAAAAAGTTAATCCAATAGGTTTGCGCATTGGAATCAACCGCACATGGGATTCCAGATGGTATGCACGCCATGATTTTGATGTGCTTTTGCACCAAGACCTGAAGCTAAGGGAATTTATTCAAAAACGTCTGTCACAAGCGGGTGTTTCGAAGATCGTTATTGAACGTCCTGCAAAAAAAGCACGTGTAACGATACATACAGCACGCCCAGGTATCGTAATTGGTAAAAAAGGGGCGGACATTGAAAAATTAAAGAATGAGCTTTCTAAAATTGCGGGAACGGAAGTTAGTTTAAATATATTAGAGATTCGTAAGCCTGAACTTGATGCGAAACTTGCTGCAGACTCGATTGCACAGCAGCTTGAGCGCAGAGTCACGTTTAGAAGAGCTATGAAGAGAGCCATGCAAGCTGCGATGAAGCTTGGTGCACGTGGTATACGTGTCAACGTGAGTGGCAGGCTTGGTGGTTCCGAAATTGCACGTATGGAATGGTACCGTGAGGGTCAAGTTCCATTGCATACTTTCCGAGCTGACATTGATTATGGGGAAGGGGTTGCCAAAACAACCTATGGAACTATTGGAGTTAAGGTTTGGATTTATAAGGGCGATATTATGGAGCATGATCCCATGGCTCTTGATAAGAGAAACGCTCTGCACACAGTTAATCGAACGGCTAGTTAAAGGATTGTCGGTACATGTTAGCGCCTAAGAAAACAAAATATAGGAAGGCCTTTAAAGGACGCATCCATGGAAACGCTAAGGGCGGGACCAAGTTAAATTTCGGTGCTTTCGGATTAAAGGCAACTTCGCCTGATCGGGTAACGGCTCGTCAAATTGAAGCCGCTCGAAGAGCAATTACACGTCACATTAAGCGTGCGGGTCGTGTTTGGATTCGTATTTTCCCAGACGTGCCTGTATCAACGAAACCTGCGGAAGTTCGCATGGGAAGCGGTAAGGGATCCCCTGAATTTTGGGCGTGTCGAGTTGCACCCGGGCGAATTATGTTTGAGCTCGATGGCGTGCCGGAAGAGCTTGCGAGAGAAGCTTTTGAACTCGCTGCTGCTAAATTACCTTTGGCAACAAAATTTATCTCCCGCGAGACAAGAGGTATTGAATAATGAAGTGGCAAGATATCAAACAACTGGATGACGCGAGTCTAAAGGCAAAGTGTGTCGAATTGAGAAAAGAATTAATGGGGCTTCGTTTTCAACGAGTTACGGAGCAAGCTGAGAAAACCCATCAGTTTCAAGTTGCGCGACGCACCATTGCTCGTATAAAAACGTTATTAAATCAGCGCACAAAAGCAGTTTAAGGAGTTAAATATGCCAAAACGTGTTTTAAGAGGAACTGTTGTGAGTGCGAAATGCGATAAGACGGTTACTGTTCAGGTTGAGCGGCGCATAAAGCATCCACTTTATCACAAGTTCATCAAAAGGTCGAAAAAATTTGCAGCTCATGATGAATTAAATCGGTTCAAAGAAGGAGACCAGGTCAGCATTCAAGAATGTAAACCTTATTCCAAATCTAAGACCTGGGAAGTTGTTATTAGTGAGTAGGACTTAGTTGTTAGTAATTAGAAAAGTCTAATTGCTATTAGCTAGAAAGAAAGGAAGTTAAAATGATACAGATGCAAACCAACCTGAAGGTTGCCGATAATTCCGGCGCCCGTCGGGTGCAGTGCATCAAGGTTTTGGGTGGTTCAAAACGCAAAACCGCAGCCGTAGGCGATGTTATTGTTGTCTCCATCAAAGATGCGATCCCTAGAGGGCGTGTTAAAAAGGGAGATGTGCGTCGTGCGGTTATTGTGCGGACTGCGAAAGAAATCCGACGTCCTGATGGGACAGCCATTCGCTTTGATGATAATGCGGCAGTTCTTATTAACCAACAGGGTGAGCCCATTGGTACACGTATCTTTGGGCCTGTTACGCGTGAACTGCGTGCAAAAGATTTCATGAAAATTATTTCTCTTGCGCCGGAGGTCCTCTAATGGCACAGCAATTTCGTATTAAAAAAGGTGATACTGTTTGTGTCATATCTGGAAAAGATAAGGGCAAGTCAGGTTCAGTTTTGAAAGTATTGCGTCAAGATAATCGTCTTATTGTTCAAGGCGTTAACCTTGTGAAGAAACACCAAAAGCAAACCTTCGCTCAAGAGGGAGGAGTTATTCAAAAAGAATCTACTATTCATATTTCCAACGTTGCTCATGTGGATCCGGTTTCTAAAAAGCCAACGCGCGTAGGCATTAAGTTTCTCAAAGATGGACGTAAAGTACGTATTGCTAAGCGTTCTGGCGAAACGATTGAAAGTTAGGGGTAACATATGGCACGCTTAAAAATTCATTATGAGAAGGTTTTAAAGCCTTCGTTGATAAAAGAGATTGGGTATAAAAACCCGTTTCAGGTTCCTCGTCTTGAAAAGATTGTCATCAACATGGGATTAGGTGAGGCAGCACAAGACAACCGTAAGGTGCAAGGTGCGCTTGATGAGTTGGCTCTTATTGCTGGACAAAAGCCAATCCTTACAAAAGCAAAAAAGTCCATTGCAGGATTTAAATTGCGTGAAGGGATGAATATTGGAGCAAAGGTGACTTTGCGGCAGGATAGAATGTACGAATTTTTAGATCGCTTGGTGAATGTTGCTATGCCACGCATTCGAGATTTCAGAGGGATCTCCCCGAAAAGTTTTGATGGCCGTGGTAATTACTCACTCGGTATTCGTGAGCATATCATTTTTCCTGAGATTAACTATGATAAAGTTGATCAAATGAGAGGAATGGATATTACGCTCGTTACAACTGCAAAGACAGATCAGGAAGCCCTTGTTCTTTTAAAAGGTTTTGACTTACCATTTGCAGGCCAAAGGTAGGGCAGGAGAGAAATATGGCAAAAACAAGTTCAATTGAAAAGAATCTCCGTCGTCAGAAGATGGTTAAGGAATATTCAAAGCGGAGAGCCCGTTTAAAGGATATTGCAAATAATATAACGCTGCCACTTGAAGAGCGCTTTAAAGCACGTCTTAAGTTGGCGGAGTTGCCACGGAATAGTTCTCCGAGTCGTGTTCGATCACGGTGTGAGCTGACAGGTAGACCCCGCGCGGTTTATCGTAAATTTAAACTTTCAAGAATCGCATTACGCGAGCTTGCGTCTGCTGGGCTTATTCCCGGTATGACAAAGTCAAGTTGGTAGGAGGAACAGAGATGTCATTCTCAGATCCATTAGGTGATATGTTAACCCGAATTCGTAATGGCCAAAAAGCAAGAAAAGCGGCCATTATTTCTCCAGCCTCAAAACTTAGAACGAGTGTTCTTGAAGTTTTAAAGCAAGAGGGGTACATCAGAGGATATTCTCAGGAAAAAGTTTCTGAGGGTATTGAGCAGCTCAAGATAGAGTTAAAGTATTACGAAAATCAGCCTGTGATTCGTAGCCTTGATCGTGTGTCGAAACCAGGTCGTCGGGTCTATGCTAAAATTAAAGACTTAAAATCGATTAACAATGGCTTAGGAGTTGTCGTTCTTTCAACGCCAAAAGGTGTTCTTTCCGATGGAAAAGCACGAGAGTTGAATGTAGGCGGCGAAGTTCTTTGCAATGTATTCTAAGGATTAAACGATGTCACGTGTTGGAAAAAATCCCGTTTCAATCCCCCAAGGGGTTACTTGCCAGATTAATGGGCAAGAAATCACGATAAAGGGCAAAAATGGTGAACTTTCTGCTCAAACGAGCAAGGAAGTTGAAGTTACACAAGCGGATAATTCGATCCTTGTAAGGCCTCGCGATGATTCAAAGCAAGCCCGTATGTTGTGGGGAACGTGGAAGAATCGTATCAGAAACATGGTTCAAGGCGTGAGTGAAGGTTTTACAGTGCGCTTGGAAATCAACGGTGTAGGTTATCGTGCTGCTGTGGAAGGAAATACATTAAAGTTACAACTTGGTTATAGCCACGATGTTTTATACCCTATCCCACAAGGGATACACATTAAATGCGATAAACCAACAGCTATTGCTGTCTCAGGAGCTGATCGTCAGCGTGTAGGGCAAGTTGCTGCAGAGATTCGTGCATATCGTAAGCCAGAGCCTTATAAAGGTAAGGGCGTTAAATATGAGAACGAATATATTTTCCGTAAAGAAGGTAAGAAGAAGTAATCATGAGTCAGGCAAAAGATCTTTTTGAGCGACGTAAACGCCGTACACGGTTTAAAATCGCTCGTGTTTCAACAGAGAGGCCAAGACTTTCTGTTTTTCGCTCTAATCAGCACATCTATGTTCAAATTATTGATGATGAGGCACGTCGCACAGTAGTTGCTGCTTCGACGATAGATAAGGATTTGAAAGGTAAGCTTAAAGCCACCTCAAACGTCGCTGCGGCGGAAGAAGTGGGAAAACTAGTAGCAAAGCGTGCTGTGAAGGCAGGTATTAAAGAAGTCGTATTTGATCGTGGTGGGTATCTCTATCATGGTCGTGTAAAGGCACTCGCGAATGCAGCTCGCGAGGGTGGTCTTTCATTTTAGGAAGTAGAGAAAATGGCACAGACAGGAAGAAATAACCGGTCCTCACGATCAGATCGTGAAGAGATTGAATTAGTCGAAAAGCTGGTTGCAATCAATCGGGTTGCGAAGGTTGTAAAAGGCGGAAAACGTTTTGGCTTTTCAGCAATTGTTGTGGTTGGGGATGGAAAAGGTCGCGTAGGTCATGGAACAGGCAAGGCCCGTGAAGTTCCTGAAGCTATCCAAAAAGCAACCGAGCAAGCTAAAAGATATATGGTACGCATTCCGCTTCGTGAAGGACGTACACTTCATCATGACGTAACAGCTTCTTATGGGGCTGGACACGTTCACATGAGGGCAGCTGTTCCTGGAACGGGAATCATTGCAGGTGGACCGATGCGTGCTGTCTGTGAAGCATTGGGAATTCAGGATGTGGTTAGTAAATCTATAGGATCTTCCAATCCTCATAACATGGTGAGAGCAACATTTAAGGCTCTTCAAATGATTAGTGCACCACGTCAAGTTGCTGCCCGTCGAGGCAAAAAAGTTGGCGAACTTGTCGGACGCCGAACCCAAGGTGAGGTGTAAATTATGGTGCAGAAAAAGACGAAAACCCTTATTGTTACCCAGACCGGGAGTCCTATTCGTCGCGAAGCTAAGCAAAGAGCGACTTTGTGTGGATTGGGTCTTAATAAGATAAGTCGGACACGTGAACTTCAAGATACACCCGAAGTACGTGGAATGATTCGAAAAGTTCAACATATGGTAAAGGTGGAAGAGGGTCTCTAAGATCCTTCGCCGATTGGAAAGCAAACGATGAAACTGAATGAAATTCGTGATAATTCCGGAGCCCGTCGTGCAAAAATGCGGATTAGCCGTGGTATTGGGTCGGGTAAAGGAAAAACGGGTGGTCGTGGCGGTAAAGGCCAGACGGCTCGCACAGGTGTTGCTATAAATGGGTTCGAAGGAGGGCAAATGCCACTCTACCGTCGCTTACCTAAGCGCGGTTTTACCAATATATTTGCCTTGAAATTTGCTGAAATTAATTTAGGGCGACTTCAAGAAGCAATCAAAGCTGGCAAAATAGATGCTAAAAAACTCATTAATGGGGAAGCTCTTGTGAAAGCAGGACTTATTCGTCGTGAGCGTGATGGTATTCGATTGCTTGGAAAAGGCGAACTTAAAGAAAAAGTTTCACTCGAAGTTGCGGGAGCTACGAAAGCGGCCATTGCAGCTGTTGAAAAAGCGGGAGGAGCGGTTAAAATCTTATTAACTGAACCTGCAAAAGAAGAAAAAAGTAAAAAATAAAGGATCATCATGGCATCAGCCGCAGAACAACTGGCAGCTAATATAAACTTTAAAGCTTTTGCAAAAGCAGAAGATCTTAAAAAGCGTATATGGTTTACCTTAGGCGTCCTTATTGTTTATCGATTAGGAACTTATATTCCTTTGCCGGGAATTAATCCTGCTGTTATGGCCGAATTTGCTCGCTCTCATGGAGGGGGAATTTTTGGTATGGTCGATATGTTTTCTGGTGGTGCTTTGAGTCGTATGTCTATTATGGCGCTTAACATTATGCCTTATATATCTGCGAGTATTATCGTTCAATTGATGACGGCGATCGCTCCCCAATTCGAAGCCCTTAAAAAGGAAGGTGAGTCCGGGCGACGCAAATTGAATCAATATACACGTTACTTAACGGTCTTGATTGCTGTTTTACAATCTTATGGGACGGCCGTTGGGCTTGAATCCATGCAAGGGATGTCAGGTTCGGCTGTTATTGATCCAGGGATTTTCTTTCGCTTAACAACTGTAATCACGATTGTGGGAGCGACGTTGTTTTTAATGTGGCTAGGGGAGCAAATTACAGGTCGTGGTATCGGGAACGGTATTTCACTTATTATCTTTGCTGGTATTGTGGCAAACCTCCCTTCATCGATTGTGAACGCCCTCGAATTAGGGCGTACAGGTGCGCTTTCTTATATTTTTATTCTGTTTATTTTAATATTTTCCGTTGGCATGATCGCTTTTATCGTCTTTGTGGAGCGCGCTCAGCGTCGGATCTTTATTCAATATCCTAAACGACAAGTGGGCAATCGTATGTATGGTGGGGAAAGCTCCCATCTGCCTATCAAGTTGAATAGCACGGGTGTTATTCCTCCAATCTTTGCGAGCTCTCTTATTTTGCTTCCCGTATCAATCGCACAATTTTCTGCAGGTCATGGGCCGGAATGGGTGCAATCAATTGCGGGGCTTTTCCACCATGGAAGTTTTGTGTATTTGAGTCTTTACTTGTTCTTGATCGTATTTTTTGCTTTTTTCTATACATCCATTGTTTTTAACCCTCAAGAAACAGCAGAGAATCTAAAAAAAGCGGGTGGATTTGTGCCTGGTCAACGTCCTGGACAAAATACGGCTAATTATCTTGATTTCGTCATAACACGTTTGACTGTTGTTGGTGCAGCCTATCTTGCTTTTGTTTGTGCTGTTCCTGAATTCTTTTACGCAGCTTATTCATTGCCTTTCTATTTGGGGGGAACGACTTTCTTGATTGCAGTCAGTGTTCCGATGGATACAGTTGCGCAAATTCATTCTCATTTGTTAGCGCATCAATATGAAGGGCTATTAAAGAAGACCCGGCTTAAGGGGATAAGGAAATGAACCTGATTCTTTTTGGTCCACCAGGGGCTGGAAAAGGAACACAAGCGCATCTTATCAAACAGCGTCATGAATTGGCATTGATAGCCACAGGGGATATTTTAAGAGAAGAAATAAAAAAAAAATCTTCTCTCGGCCTTGAAGTTGAACAAGTAATGGCGGAGGGGAGGTTCCCTTCTGATGAGATTATTTTAAAAATTTTTGAAGAATGTTTAGAAAACGTAAAAGAACAAGGCGTTATTTTGGATGGGCTCCCTCGGACATTGAATCAAGCTCAGAAAATTGATCAAATTTTTAAGCGTGTTGATCGAACTGTTGATATTGTGATTCAAATTTCTGTCGATGAGGATGAGCTTATAAAGCGCCTTTCTTCTCGAATTGTTTGTAAACAGTGCGGCACTCCTTACATGGAAGATTCTTCATTCCATCCGAAGGGTGTTTGCTATGAGTGTTCGGGGCGAGATTTTATTCGCCGCCCTGACGATGAGCCTGAGGCCATTAAAACACGCCTTAAGGTTTACAATGACCAGACAAAACCCTTGGTTGAGTATTATTTAAATCAAGGACTTTTAAAGGTTGTTGATGGAATGAAGCCCGTTGCGGAGGTAAATGCTCAAATTGAAGCCCTCTTAGGAGCAACGCAAGTGTTGACAAGAAAATCTGGATGCCTATACTCCGCACAGGATATTTAGGAATCTTAAGAGAAGTGCATTAAGGAGAAACGAGTGGCTCGTATAGCTGGCGTTAACATACCAACGCAAAAAAGAGTTGAAATAGGGTTAAGGTCAATTTTTGGAATTGGCCCTAGTAAAGCAAAAGAAATTTGTGACAAGTTGGGGATTCCAGCTGCACGACGTGTTCATCAGTTGACGGATGCAGAAGTTCTGAAAATCCGTGAAGCGATTGATCATGAATATAAAGTTGAAGGTGATCTTCGTAGAGAAGTCTCTATGAATATTAAGCGATTAATGGATCTTGGATGTTATCGTGGCCTTCGTCATCGAAAGGGGCTCCCTGTTCGGGGGCAACGAACACATACCAATGCGCGGACGCGTAAAGGTAAAGCTGTTGCAATTGCAGGTAAGAAAAAGTAAAGGTTAGGAATATAGATGGCGCAGAAACCAGCACAAAGGATTCGCCGTAGAGAGAGAAAAAACATCGTTTCAGGTGTAGCCCACGTGAACGCTTCTTTTAACAATACGGTTGTAACTATTACGGATGTTCAAGGTAACGCGATTGCTTGGTCCTCTTCGGGAACGAAAGGATTTAAAGGATCTCGTAAATCAACACCTTATGCTGCTCAAGTTGCAGCAGAAGATGCGGGGAAAAAGGCTCAAGAGCACGGGATGAAGTCCCTTGAGATTGAAGTAAAGGGGCCTGGCTCAGGGCGCGAGTCGGCACTTCGTGCATTGCAAGCAACAGGGTTCGTCATAACCTCCATTCGGGATGTTACACCCATTCCTCATAATGGATGTAAACCCAAAAAACGGCGCCGTGTATAAAACTGAGCGTTTAATTGAAATCTTGATACCGAGAGGGTAAATTCGTGATACAGAAAAATTGGCAGGCATTGATAAAGCCCTACAAGTTAAATTTGGATCATAGTGAAGATCCGAATTATGTTGCGACAGTCACAGCAGATCCACTAGAACCTGGGTTTGGCATGACTTTGGGAAGTGCTCTGCGTCGTGTGCTTCTTTCGTCTTTACAAGGATCAGCTATTACTTCTGTCCAAATTGAGGGCGTGCTGCACGAGTTCTCAACCTTGCCTGGAGTTAATGAAGACGTAACAGATATTATTCTCAATCTTAAGGGAGTGGTTACAAAACTTCATAAATCGGGGACTGTGCGTGTTAAACTTCAGGTTGAAGGACCTTGTGTTGTAACCTCAAGTGATATAGAAGCACCAGCTGACCTCGAGATCTTGAATAAGGATCACTACATTTGCACCTTGGGGCAAGGGTCAAAGCTTTCCATGGAATTAACCATAAGTTCTGGAAAAGGGTATGTTCCAGCTGAGAGCAATAAAAAAGCGGATGCGCCAATTGGTTTTATTCCCATTGATGCGCTTTATAGTCCTGTTCGTAAAGTTTCTTATAAAGTTGAAAATACACGTGTGGGACAACAAACAAACTATGACAAGTTGGTTATGCGTGTTGAAACTGATGGATCAGTGCGGCCTGATGATGCAGTTGCTTTGGCAGCGCGTGTTTTGCAGGATCAACTTCAGAAATTTATCAATTTTGAAGAACCAAAAGAGGCTTATACTGAGAAAGAAGATTCTCTTCTACCTTTCAATCGCGCTCTTTTACGGAAAGTAGATGAACTTGAACTTTCCGTTCGTTCAGCGAATTGTTTGAAAAATGATAACATCATCTACATCGGTGATCTCGTTCAAAAGACAGAAGCGGAAATGCTACGTACACCAAACTTTGGTCGTAAGTCTTTGAATGAAATCAAGGAAGTGTTGACACAAATGGGACTAAATCTTGGAATGGAAGTTCCAAGTTGGCCGCCAGAAAATATTGAAGAGCTTATTAAAAAGCTCGATGAGCCGTTTTAAGGAATAAGGAGTATCTAGGACATGCGTCACGGTGTTAGTGGGCGTAAGCTCAATCGTCATTCGGATGAAAGAAAAGCCCTTTTTAAGTGTCTTGCTGCTTCACTTTTAAAGCATGAGCAAATTAAAACGACTTTGCCTAAAGCAAAAGACCTTCGTCCTATCGTGGAAAAAATGATCACTTTAGGTAAAAGAGGGGGGCTTAGTTGCCGTCGTCAGGCAATCTCTTATTTAGGTGATAAGGATCTTGCTGCCAAAATTATGGGGCCACTTGCTGAACGGTATAAAAATCGTTCAGGTGGTTATGTGCGCATCATAAAGGCTGGGACACGCCCTGGAGATAACTCACCGGTTGCGATTATCGAACTTGTTGATCGTGATTTATCTGCAAAAGGTCAAGATTCAGGACCAACGGCAGAGAAACTATCGGATGAAGAGAAGACTGCTGGAGAGTAGAATCTAACCGTTTTGCAGTAGAATTATTAGGTCCCGGGTAGCAAGCAAATCTAAGCTCTCAAGAGAGCAAAATTTCCTAGCTCCCGGGATCCATCTAATGTTTTTTGCAGTAAATAACGCTAGATTTCGGGATATTTCCTTTAATGTTAATCCCCGCTAGGTCCCTACGACTCCATCGCCGCTTTGCGCTTTTTTCTATATTCTTCTATAGATAATAACTTATCTTCCTCAACATAATCTATAAAACAGTGGCCATTCAGATGATCTATCTCATGTTGAATTAACCGCGCGAGGAATCCTTCCGCCGTGCCTTCAACGTGCGTCCCATCGGGTGTATAGGCTGAATATTGAATTGTCTTGAATCGAGGAACAGGACCTGTAATTTCATCGACAGAAAAGCACCCTTCGTAGTCTGTATGTTTATCGACTCCAACAGGTTCATAAGTCGGATTAATCCATATTGTTTTTGGCATCGTATCAGTTAAATCTGGACGCCACTTTTTAAGGTCAGGGTCATCATCAACAGCAAATACAATAATCTGTTTTCCAAAGCCAATTTGAGGAGCGGCAAGGCCTGCACAATTTTCTTCTTGATCAAATTTCTTAACAAGAGTTTCGATAATCTTTTTGTCCAACTCTGAGAGTGGAAAGGAGAGAGGCTCTGCTGGATTTCGCAAAACATCTGCGCGTGTTTCTTGAGGATTGTTGATCACGACGTAAGAGGGAAGTTCTGTCATATGAGTTTGTCCAACTAAAGGGTTGCTATAAAAAAGTAAACCGAAAAACCATACTTTTATACCTACTTTACTTATTTTATTGGAGCTCATGGTGAGCCTTTATTTTTTAATAAGCTTAAAAGAAAGGGTATAAGCTACCTTTCTCATATGGCTCCAGCCGAGCTCAAAAACACGGCAAAGGGCACCATTTGCCATTACGTTGCTGCTTGTGATAATAGGATCAAGAAAAACATTAAGAGCCAAGATAATTGCAATCATCTCAGGATTAAAATCAAGATAGGTTTCATAAATTGGAAGCATAATAAAAATGGCTCCCCCCAAGACAGCAGCTGTTGCAAAACGGGCTAAAACAAAAATAGAGCTAAACGTTGCCCAAGTCGAAAGGTCAGGGTTTATTCCATAAAAATGACGATAAATAAGGAAACAAAGGAAAGTTTGTGCGATGCAATCCCCAATTTGTTGAATATTAGTTGTGGCTGGAATGATACCTTGTGCGAGAGCAGGGTTATCAAGGTTCTTTGCAACACCCTGAATGGTCCATGGCATGGTTGAAAGACTACAACCAGACGTGAGAGCAATACCCCCAGCGGGAAGCATGTTTTTGATACTTGTTGATATCTTCCAAAGCGAAAAACCTGTTCCTAGAGCAAATAAGAATAAAAGGTAAAAGCATAAAAAGATAATAAGCCATAAAACAAGAAGGGTATAGTGCGTGAAAACATGAGTTAATAAATTGGATTGATACATTTGAACAGCAAAGCCAAGAATAAAGAGAGGAATAAGGCGTGAAAAGATCTGTGTCAGCATAAATTCGACAATTTCTTTTCCACGGGTAACGACTTTTGTAAGCAATGAGTTTGTACTAAAGGCATTAAGGCAACCCAACAGAAGACCCACGATGGCGCCTTTCTCAGCAGACCACCAAGTGGGTCTTTCTAAAGGTAAACGCCACAAAGCGGTAAAGTCAGTGGAGAGAGACGTAACCCCGAACGAAGGAAGATATTCCGAAGAAAGAGCGGCACAGCCATAGGCATACCATACGCTTGTAAAGTTAGAGAGTCCTTCGAATATAAGAAGTGCAATGACAAAAAGAGGGGCCTTTTTTTCAAAAGAACGTACAGCATAAGCAATAAATAGCCCCACCGTGATGGGCATAACCCAGATAAGAAGATCTTTAATGAGCAAACTCACGGCATAAAAAAAACGGTGAGCCGTCAGAGGGAGCATTTCTGCAAGAAGAATGTAGGCTAATAAAATAAGGATAACTTGAACACTTCTTTGCTTAAGAGCATTATAGAAGAGAGAAGAGGCAGAATCCACTGAGTTATTCCTTTATTTAAATCATAAAAATCCCTTTATCTATATCTTTCATAGCAAATTTTGAAGAAAGTGGGAATAGGGTCTTTTGTAGGGCGAACAATTGGGTCCCGGGTATTAAGAAATTCATATGCTCATTATATTCGCATTGAATTTCTATATCCCGGGATGACGCGGTTGTATGTATTTGTTTTTCTTAAAGATTCGTCATCCCGGGAGCTAGGAAATCTTGCTCTCTTGAGAGCCTAGATTTTCTTGCTACCCGGGATCAAATAGTTAGGTTCTTCTTTTCTTAATTTCATTACGACCGCGCGCGTTACCCAATTGGTCTTTAAGTACCTTTGGGGGGATAGCTTTAATACCGCCTGGCTCAAGAGTCCCGAGCTGAAAAGGGCCATAACTTGTTCGAATTAAGCGACTCACAGGCCACCCTAAGAATTCGAAAACGCGTCGTAGCTCGCGATTTTTTCCTTCTTGAAGACTAACGGTGAGCCAAGCATTATCGCCTTTTTGGCGATCAAGGGTCGCTGTGATGGCGCCGTAATGAATGCCCTCAACGGTGATTCCCTTTTCAAGTTTTTTAAGCTCCTGTGGGTCAATTTGACCATGAACACGGACACGATACCGACGTACCCAACCGGTTGAAGGGAGTTCAAGATGACGAGCGAGTTCACCATCATTCGTGAGAAGAAGTAAGCCTTCGCTATTGAGATCAAGCCGACCCACGGAGATAACACGGGGAAGCATTTTGCTTAGGGCTTCAAAAATTGTTGGTCGATTAAGCTCGTCTTTATGGGTTGTCACAAGACCTTTTGGCTTATAATAGCACCACAAACGGGTCGTTTCAGCTTGGGGAAGGGGCTTATCATCTACGAGGATGTGATTTTGGGGCGTTACGCAACGTGCTGGGGTTTCTAAAACTTTACCGTCGACCTTCACACGTCCGTCAAGGATCCAAGTTTCTGCATCTCGTCTCGAACAAAGGCCAGCGCGAGCCATGACTTTAGCGATTCTTTCACCTTTATTCACGTGATGCCTCGATAAATGCCTGAAAAATGGATGCATCATGAGGCGTGATGATAAATTCTGGATGCCATTGTACCCCGAGGCAAAAACGGTAAGCAGGGGATTCAATCCCTTCAATAACACCATCAGGCGCGACTGCATTAATAATAACGCCCGGAGCAACTTCTTTAATGGCCTGATGATGGCCACTATTGACAGAAAACTCTTCTTTCTCAACGATTTGATGGAGAAGGGTTTCTCTAGCAACCTGAATGGTATGACAGGGAAGATGTCTTGTCTTAACATGTTCAAGAGGCTGAGGCACTTCGTCGGGGATGTGCTGAATCAATGTGCCTCCAAGGACCACATTAATCAATTGTTGTCCCCCGCAAATTCCAAACACAGGTAAGTTCTTTTTAAGTGCAGCACGCGCTATTTCCATTTCGAATGCCGTTCGATGGGGCTTTAAGTTAACGGTGGGATGACGTTCCCTAACGCCATAGAGAAGGGGATCAACATCGTGCTCACCGCCTGTGATCATCAGTCCATTAATGAGAGAGATGTATTTGTCAGTGAGGCGTAGATCATGGGTTAAGGGAAAAGGAATTCCCCCTGCATCAGCAATGGCGGTGCAATAATTTTTGCGGAGAGCGTACCAAGGATAATCATTAAAGGCTTGGGTATCAAAGGTGATGCCAATAAGGGGATATTGTGCCATGGGCTGGTCCTTAAAAACGAGGTTATGTATAAATCTTAGATACATCTTATACCTTAAAGACACAAGGGAGAGGTTTATTTATGACAGGAATCATAAAAAGGATGAATTGTTGGGAGATAATGATGTAGGCTCCATGGTTAAGATGGAAGAAACAGAGGACTTGAGACGTAGTAAAATGAGATTGTCATGCTGATGAGTCATAAAAATAACATTCATGTTCTTTCTCGGGCGGTTGTTTTGGATCAAGATCATATATTGGTTTGCAAAACCCGTGATCTACCCGTTCCTTTTTATTTTCTTCCAGGGGGGCATATCGAACATGGAGAAAGTGCTGAAGCGGCAGTTATGCGAGAACTTCTTGAAGAAAGTGGGGCTCAATCCAGGATTAACAGATTTCTAGGGTGTCTGGAGTATAGCTTTGAACCTGGTCATAGCAGCATATGCCATAATCATGAATATAATTTCTTTTTTGAAGTAGAATCGGACATTTTAAAGATTCAGAAACCCTTACCTCGCTTAGAGGATCATATTGAACTTCTATGGCTTCCTTTTAGAGAGATTGAGTACATTGACTTTCGTCCAGAGCCTCTAAAAACGTTCCTTCCTGAATGGCTGAAATCATCTAAAAATGACGCATTTCAAAGCATGATGATAAGCGAGCATGGGTAGCGGACGTATCAATGTGTTGTGATAGATGCTGGCCTTGCGGGGCTTATAGCAGCTTATAGATCTTGCTCTCTCTGGTAGAGACGGTTTGCCTAAAAAGAAAATCTCTTTCCTTAAGTCTTTGAGTTGCTATACACTTCTCGAAACAAATAACACTGATCATGCAAGGGAAACAGGCAGTGATGAAAATAATTCCCAATTTGCATCCTATCTTTGTACATTTTACACGTTTAACCTTCATTTGTCTTACAAATGCATATGCTGCAGAGCAAGTCGTTGATTTAAATGTGGGCTATAAAACCGTTGGTTTTGCAGGGAAATGTGTTGAGGCGCTTGCGGTTAACAATCAAATTCCAGCCCCAACTCTTCATTTTAAAGAGGGGGATCAGGTCACAATTAACGTTCACAATCACCTACAGGAAGGAACAACGATCCATTGGCATGGCATCCTTCTCCCATGGAATATGGATGGGGTGGAAGGCGTCACCCAAGAAGCTATCCCGCCAGGTGGGGTTTTCTCTTATAAGTTTAGGCTTAAGCAATCCGGTACCTATTGGTACCATTCCCATGCTGGTTTTCAAGAACAACAAGGAATATATGGTGGATTTATTATTGACCCACTTGAACCTCCTGCTTATCCTTATACTAAGGATTATGTTATTGTTTTGTCGGATTGGAGCAATATGGCTCCTGATCAAATTTTTGCAAACCTGAAGAAGGATGGGGATTATTATACGCCAGACTTTCCTTTGCAGCCCTCACTTGCTCGCTTCATTAGCGATTATAAAAAAGGATCTCCTAAAGAACGCCAAAAGCTTATCGATGATTATGAGATGATGCAGAAGATGCGCATGAGCATCTATGACATCAGCGATGTGGCCTATGATGCCTTCTTACTCAATGGGCATCCCCAAACAAATCCATGGACGGCACCTGTTCAGGTGGGGGATACAGTGCGATTACGTTTTGTTGGAGCGGGGGGAAGTACCATATTCCGCGTTAAAATCCCAGGCACCTCCATAGAAGTCGTTCACATCCAAGGACATGATGTTGTCCCTTATTTCGTTGAAGATTTTACCATAGCTCCTGGAGAAACAACGGATGTCCTTGTGAAGATTGAGAAAGATTGTCCTTATGTCATTTACGCTGAATCCTCAGATTCCTTAGGCGCTGCTTATGGAGCTCTCCTCACCCATCTTAAGCAAGCTGTGGACTATAGGGTGGATCCTTTTCCAACACCTCAGCCCGTTATGATGGGCCATGGGATGATGGGACATGGTAGTATGGATCACGAGTCCTCAGGGATGAATATGGATATGAAGTCCCATGATGGGCATCAGATGGATATGAGTTCAGAACATGCGTCAATGAATATGAAATCAAGTGCTTCTCAGCCTGAGGAAGTTTCTAAGCCACAAAATCATTCTATGCATACTGCATCTTCAACCCATTCAATGGATATGAACTCGCTACACCCTTCCATGAAATCTATGAAAATGGATATGAGCTCAGAGAATACACCAATGAATATGGATTCCATGTCTCATGAAGAGAAGGGATCTTCAGAACATTCCTTCACTATGGGAACAAAATATCAAAACTTAAAATCTCCTGTTAAGACGAATGATCCCAACAGGCCTTTTCAAGAAATTAAGGTGGAACTTTCAGGCTATATGAATCGCTTTATGTGGTTTATTAATGGCCTTCCTGAATATGAAGCGGAGCCTATTCGTATTGAGCCGGGGAAACGGTATCGTCTTGTCTTTACTAATACTTCTATGATGCATCATCCTATGCACATTCATGGCCACTTCTTTATCCTTCGGAATGGCCATGGTGAGTATGATCCTTTCCTCCATACGATTGAGGTACCCCCTGGAGCAACGGTTGTGGCGGATTTTGATGCGGATGCTCATGGGGGCCAGTGGTTTTTCCATTGCCATCACCTCTATCATATGATGGCGGGCATGGCCCAAGTCTTTCGATATTCAACCATTATGGAGGACTATAAAAAAGTTGAGTCTGAAGATCCTTGTCTCCAATGCCCAGGCCCTGTGCCAGAGTTTGTGATGCATCCTATGGCTCATCACCCACACATGCATCAATCAACCCTTATCGATATGGGATATGATCCTTATCATAATGTTCAGAAGGGAAACCTCGATGTTCTCGTGGGCTGGGATAAGCATAGACTTCAGTTCTATAGTGAGGATGCTGAGATCAGAAAGGGTAAGGTTGAAAGTGCTGATCTCGATGTTTTCTACTGGCATTTGCTGAGTGAGTTTTGGGCTATTAAAGGCGGTGCTAACTATTTCTATAAGCCCTCTCACAGACCTTATTGGCAACCTGGGATTGGGATTGAAGGAATGTTTCCTTATTTTATTGATACAAACTTCAGAACCTATCTACACGAGGGAAGCGTCAAATTTGACCTCCAACTTTCAAGGGACACTCAATTCGCCCATAACCTTTATCTAAGGACAGGACTTCGGGGAGTTGCTGCTACGCATGCCGTGAAAAAGGATCAGATTGGCCGAGGATTAAATTACATAGAATACATTGTCAGGCCTTATATAATGGTAAGACCAGGCGTTGCCCTTTATACAGAATTTGACTTCACCCAAGATTATGGAAACCTAAAAAAGATCCTTCATAAGAAAGGAAAGTCAACAAGTGAATCAGTTCTTATGGTGGGCATTTCCGTTATGTTTTAGCTAACTTTATCCTTTATAACCTTATGTGCCCAAGGCGTCGAGTTAGGTTTGAGCTGAGCGCTCGAGTTGTATTAAGTAAGTGCATGTCAGCTATTGTAAGCCATGTTCGAGAGAGAGAGGGTAGACTACCTCAAGAATAACTCCCTCAGGATGAACTGACAGTACCTAGTACTTATTCAAATTTTCTAAAGCTTTCTCTGCATTCACTTTTCCCCGTCCTCTTTTCTTTACAGGGATGGTTTCAGCAATATCCGTATTTTCAACAAGGGGCGTGTTGCGAACGCATTTTTCATAAGATGACGTGCTTTCTAGCAGCGATATTTTTGATTTTACAAATAAGGCAGGAGATGAATTGGTGTCTCTAGAGAGGTTTTTTGTGTTTTTATCTGGTTTTCTAGTCTTTTACCTAAATTTAGACAGAATTGTCCTGTCACGCCATAAGAGGTGATAGAGTGATTACCAGTAAACGCTTTAGGTTAAAGCATATGGCTTGCATTAAGGCAGTAAACTGGTTCTTAGCTATGCCCTTATAACGAACCCTTTTTGGATTGCTTGCAAAGACGCGTTCATAAGGGGCTCTTATCTTAGAATACCAGCAATCTAGGTCTGTATTTTTGTTTTTCATGTTGTTTTTCTTAATAGCTGCTAAGTGGCATCCTTTGCAAACTGCAGCTTGCCTCGCAGGGAACGTACAATAGCCTTTGTCTGCATAAACAGCGCCTTGGCTAGGGCATATGTGCTTTAGCCCTTGAGCATCTGTAACATTAGCAGGGGTAATGGCTACTTTATTAATCATGCCTGACTGCATGTCCATGCTGATATGCTTCTTGTACCCGTACCAGTATTTGTTCTTGCCTTTGCATCCGATTCTGGCTTGCTTATCATGAGCGACAATAGGGAGAACTTCGTTATTCAGTTTCTCATACTTCTGTTTTAGAGCTTCGTCTCTTTCCTCCCATAAACTTGCTTTTGCAATAAGATGGCTGGCATCGACAAAGGTAAATACCTCATTCATAAAACCTTGAGCTCTCAGCTGATCTCGTAAGTTCTCAAATAGCTTGGATAATAAAGTCGTACCAATCTTTTTGCGAGCTCGTGTAAAGACTGTATGATCAGGTGTATCCTCACTTAGCAAGAATCCACAGAACCATTTACCTGCGCTGTTCTCTCGGAGAAATACCTCAAGCTCCCGATCGCTTAGATCCTCTAGAAACTGCAATAAGAGGCAACGGAAAACCCTCTCAAGTCCATAGCCTTTATGAGGATTACGGCTCTTGGCTTGACTCAAGAGAGAATCAACCTCCCTAAAGTCCCAAACTTTCAGGAATCTTCGATAGCGATGGTTCGGCAGTACCATTTGCTCCAAACTCACCATCTCTATCTGATCCATATAGACCTCCCAAATATGCTCACCCCCTTATAGCAAACTTCATGATCAAAGACACCACGCAACAGGGTCATAAGAGACAACGCAAAATTCCCAGTAAAGGGGGGAGCAAGACAAAAGATCCTCAAAACAAAATGAAAGCGATGGTATTGAAGCAAGAAATTTAAAGGGATATCATTCTGTAAAAATTTGCATGAATAAACTTTTGTATGCAGGTGCCTTTATACGAAAAAAACTGATATCATATCAGCAACATTGAAATATAGGAGAATCAGAGATGTATTATAAAATATTTTTATCAAGTTTCATTCTATGGGGAGCATTTGCCGCAAGTGCTCAGGCTTCTATTCTTACTTTATCTGATGAAGATTTTAACAGTAACAAACCAGCAGCAACCCTAAAAATATTAGAGAGCACATCAATAGGCCGACGAATCAATATAAAGCAAAACGGAGCTGAGCATGGTTATTCCTTCGTAGAGGTTAGGCATACTGTGAGCAAGCCAAATGGACTCGAGCTTAAAGGTATGCCTTTAGATATGGTAAAAGATCGTATCAGGAGCGGCGCAAAAAGTGACGATCCAAAATACTTAACTTTAAGCTTTTATTCCGGTGAAAGACCGCATCTGTTTTCTGAATATAATTCTCGTAATTTGATATATGAAATTTTTATATCTTTAAAAGAAGAAGAGAAAAACAAGAAAAATACTTGATTATCCAAAAAGACTAGGTGTTTAGTTCCAATGAGTAATGGTGTATATTATATGTCATTCATTTTTGGGGTTCTTTGGAGTTGAATCCATTAGAGAAGCATAGGTGGGAGTATAAGGAAGCTTCTTTATTGGGGTATATAATTGCAAATTATCTCTTATTAGGTTATATTGATTTTTATGAAATAATCTGGGCAATACATTTTGAGACTGTCCTAGATGAAAGCCAAGAAATTGTTTGAGAATTACACTTTGAGGCTGCCCTATTATTTCCTGATCTCTTTTAGGGCCTCGTACTGATACCTTTGATGTGGCTTCTTTATCCTCAGCTGTTCTTCCTTGTCCTGCATGCGCTAATGACATTGACAACGAGAAAAGACACATAGTACTCAATAAGATTTGTTTTCTTTTCATAAAATATCTCCAACAAATAGATTGTGTTATTTGTATCATTTTATAATGAGTTTATAAATATGCAACATATATAATATGACTTTCGTCACAATAAGACTTTGTCCAGTTTAAGGGTCTGATGCCAACTGAAAAAAATGAGCTAATAAATGTTGGATAGATCTATAACTTATCCGCTGCTTAGTTCTAGCTGATTGATCAATGATTCTTCAGTTCGCAACATCCCCATAAGAGCACGAGAAACACGCGCTGCTGTATTTTCATCAGGCTTTTGGATCTTACTCCAAAGATCCGCTAATATACCGCTAACCATAGCTGCTGCAGCTGATGTGCCTCCCCAGCAGGGTTCGTCATCAAAAAAGGTCTTTAACTCATCTGCATCAGCATAGACAAAGCGTTTTTGTGCAGGCCCCTTTCCAGGTTTTACAGATTTTTCATGCAATTCTAAAGATCCTACTTTTGAAGATCCTACGAGAATGAAGTTAGAAAAGAGAGCTGAGGTTTCTTCCTCTCCTTTAAAAAGGTCACTCACTACTCTAAGCCCCTCTCTCATTCCATGCTGAGTTATCATCTCAAGAAATCCAATTCCACCAGAAATATTTACAGACGCTTGAAATGACTTTTTGACAACTGATTTTTCCCGTTTGAATTAATCTTTCCCACTTCTTAACGGTATTTTCATAAAAATAACTTATGATCCTCATAAAGGGGAATATTTATTAAGAGAAAACATATGGATCCCTATGTTACACCAACCGCATTTAAAGATCTTTATTATGACTTTACCGGCTATATGCATCCAGGCTATCCAAAAGATCGCACGGCTATTGCCCAAGATTTAGCTGTTGCCTTAGGAACCTCAACTCAAACAGAAAATGGACCCCTGATTGTTGCGACAGAAACAGGCGTTTACATTTATGATAGCAACAAAGGACATCAATTGGTGGCTGGTGCTTCAACGCGTGCAAGTGAAGATAGTGGATTTTATGAAATTACAAGCATCTCTCACATTGGACCAGCTATTGCTTATCTTGCCACTCTTAAGGAACTCGGACAAGACACTTGGGAAAAGCATATCAATACACTTCTCACACATATTAGGCAGGTGCGCGATATCAATGCAGCGTCTATACAAGATCACTGGTTGACAAGGCTAGATTGTCCTGCGTGGAGAGGGCGAGAGCAATCCATAAAGAACCTAATAGATTATTCTTGTTTTTTAGCTGGGAACTACTTAGTGAAAATACAAAAAAATCCACACCATTTTTCTTCACAAGATGTGTTTGATAATTTTTTGCAGATTTCTGATGAAAAATACCCGATTCCTTATAATACAATTATGATTGGGACCTTTTCCTTAGCCGCTCTCCAAGCAGCTTATGGAATCTACAATGTTCTTTCTGATAAAAAGATCGATTGGGAAAACGCTAAAGTCCTTATACATAATCAAGCTGGAACGAACTATGGCGCGGGATTAACTCCGGCGTCTAATTGGATTTACCCAACCATTGTAAGCCTCGCAGGTGCACGACTACGTAAGGAACGTATTATGATTGTTCCTTATGCAACTATTCCTGCATCTGTGGGGAATGAGCAGTTGAGTGAAGATGACTTTAACATGCTCGCAAATCGCATTTGGGGAGCGCTTTATGCGCGGTCTCAAACGGCGAATTTAGTTTTCTCAAGGATAGTTGATATAGAGGTGCCTTCTCAACCAGCTCTTCCGGGTGATTATGATTATACTAAAGCTGATCAAATAGATGATTTTATTAGGCGATTAAAATTCTCTACAGGAAACATTACCCAAATGCTGTCCAATACGGTTGGATTTTGGATTGCTGGAGAAGCTTCAGAAAAACGCTGGGAGGTAGAGAAAATGGATATCCCGGGCCTAACTCATGGTTTACCTGAAGGATTCAGCGCGTATCCAGAAAAATCTCCGGAAATTAGTGAGTAAAAACATCTGCTTAAAATTAATAAATGAAGTCGAGATCATAATAGAAAGAAGGGTAAAATGAATAAAACAGAGTATGAAGATTTTTTGCAACAGATTGTGCACCAAGGGCAGAAGCTTCAAGAACTAGCTGAAAATAATAAGAAAGAAGAATCCATTGCTATTCGAGATAAAATACGTCAACAAATCATTGCCCACTCAAGTAATCTAGATCAAGAAGTGGCAAATTTGCTTCTTCAGTATCTTGAGAATGTGATCAATTTTCATGCTCAACTTCTTGATTCAAAAAATATAAATGAAAGTATAAGAGATACTGCCATTGAAGGAGCTTTGTGGGATATACAACAACAAGCAAAAATTATTAATGCATTAAAGCATAAAACTCTGGCAGATATTATCCAACTCTATAATTTATCAAAAATGTTTTTCGTAGTTAGGGATAACAAAGAACTTAATGATCTTGCCAATACTTTAAGAGCCACGGCTAATATAGAGCTAGAAAAATATTCAACTGAATCACACTCGGAAAAATCACAAATTGTTGAGTATTTGACAGAAAAGATAGATCGAATTACAGAAGTTCTTCCCTCTTTGAAAGACGAGAGCGTTATAAAGGATAAATACAACACACTTTCATTTTGCTTAAGAATTATTTTTAAGTATAGAGTAGATTACAAAGCTGAAACCAAGTCATTTTCAGAGGCTTGCAAAAATCATTTTACAAGAATTCACGGGTACTTTGAGCTAGAAAGGAAAACCCATATAGCACATTATTACAACCTAGGATGTCAGATTCGTGCCTGTCTCAAAGCTCAAATATTAACTAGTGCGGACAAGCTCAATTCAGAAGAACGTTCTCGCTTAAAAAAGATTCTCTCTGATAGAATTGATTGGCTGAATATGCGGATATCTCAGGGTGCTGAAAAAGAAGGTGGTATGAAAGAAATTGCGTTTGCTCAGTACGCCATAGAAACATTTTGAAAATGAGGTCATCGTACTGATGAGCCATAAAAACAACATTCATGAAGCGCACCTACTACTCAACAAAAATCTTTGATTTATCTGTGGAATGGGAAAGCCTTTGATATAATAAGTTCTTACCCTACCTACGGCGGTACAGCGTCTGCTACTTTCACATATAATCATAAGATGTTTTTAGCCGTATCGAACTGTTTAAGCCCTAGTGTTAGATTTAACACTGTCTCCATGATCTATCGTTTAGACTTAGAAGCATGATCTTGAATCTTTAATCACCTAAAATCATATAACGTGCTTCTCTCCCAACTCATGCATGTCTTTGTATTAAGAGCTCTTATTTTTCCACTGGGTGGTATAAAAAGGTTGCTTGAGAAATACGGTACCTTGTTGGATTATGCGGTGAAAACGATGCGATCCATTCAACAGTAAGTGTTGGCTCAATACTGGGCTCTTCGATAGGTGAATACGGATAATCAGGGAACTTCATATAATGTGCTTCTCGTGCTTCTCGTCCAAGCAGGCAAAAACTATAATTCCCTTGCGAAAAAACCTTTGTTTCCATGCTGCAAAGTGTTTCCTTAGGGTCTTTCTTTGAGTCCTTATAGTGATTAAGTAGGGCCTGTGAGGCGAGAGTATGCAGCGTAGACTTATCTGTTTTGTCCAGCGCTTCGTAGTAAAAGCGCCATTTTAAGTTGGTGAGGTTTTTAGGGGTTTGCACATCATGTACAGACACTTGTAATGTAAGGATAGGGAGAGTACTTGCAGGTCCTAAATAATACTTAGATTTAGAAAAAGGATTACAGGATTGAAAATTCTGACGTGTAAACCTAATGCCATCTTTTACGAAAGTGTGCACCTCTGAAACCTTTGAAGAATCAAACCATGGAGCGTTGGCGTGTTGAAGTAAGATCCGTGAAGCACGTTCATGTAGGTCCTCTTTTACTATCGCTGAGGGGGATTTGAGAAGAAGGTCATCTGGATCTTCTTTCATGGCAAACGCAGGTTCAATTAAAGAAAATAAGGTCGTTGTTAACAATAAAATACTTTGATTCATTAAAAATTACCCTTACTAAAAAATTAATAATATTTTTATAACTAGCCATTTTTATGCAGTTCGATATAGGGTACTTTGATGAGGGTTCTGTTAGGGTTAAACCTTTAGACAACCCCTTCAAAAAAGTGTTACCTATGTCCCCGGCATAATCTGTTATCTATGTATCCGGCATGGACCCGGAAATATATGGTGGAGCCAGGGGGAATCGAACCCCCGACCTCTACAATGCCATTGTAGCGCTCTCCCAACTGAGCTATGACCCCTTGAGGATGGGTCGAAATTAATGGCATACTTGTGAACATGCAACAGGAAAATGTTTATACTTTTCATAGTGTGGAAGAGACGGTGAACTTTGCTCATAAGATAGCCTCTCAACTGCATTTACGTGATGTTATCCTTTTAAAGGGAGAGCTAGGTGTTGGAAAGTCTGTGTTCGCGCGTGCTGTTATAAAGGCTTTGTGCGGGCAAGAAACGGAAGTGCCTAGTCCGACTTTTACATTGGTACAAACGTATCAAGCTCCTCATCTTACTCTCTGGCATTTTGATCTCTATCGGCTTAAACATCCTGAAGAAGTTTATGAATTAGGGATTGAAGAAGCCTATGCTCACGGTGTATCCCTAATTGAATGGCCTGAGCGCCTGGGTAATTTTTTACCCAAGGATTACATAGAAATCGAATTTACACATGGAAGTCACGAGAATGAACGTATCCTCTCCCTTAAAGGTTGGGACAACAGATTTTCTTGAAGAAGAACGGTTGAGCCAACGATACTCTTTTCTTGAAAGAGAAGGGCTTGAAAAAGAGTTGCTCATTCCACTTCCTTGTGATGCTTCTAAGCGTAGATATTTTCGTCTCTCAAATTGTTTGCTTATGGATGCTCCTCCTCCTTATGAAGATACGAGACGGTTTCATTTAATAGCTCAACATTTACAGAGTGTAGGTCTAACGATCCCAAATATTTTTGCGGCAGACCATGATCGTGGCTTTTTATTGATCGAGGATTTGGGAGAATTACCCTATCGTAGAGCGATAGAAAAAGGATTTTCCGAAGAATTACTTTATGGGGAGACGATAAAATCTCTCGCTCATCTTCATTCCAACATGGCCCATAACACAGAAAGTATAGCTTCTTATGACCTTGAACTTTTTATTGATCGTGCTTGTCTTTTTTTTGAATGGTATGATCATTTTCTTCCTGTGGAAGCTAAGAATGAGTTCATAGAATTATGGACAGAAGTTTATAATAATCAGGCTCAAATTCCTCAAAGCCTTATCATGCGTGATGTTATGGTGGATAATCTTTTATGGTTGCCTGACCGCAAGGGAATGAATCGTTGTGGCTTTATTGATTTTCAAGATGGTTTGTGGGGGCCGATTTCATACGATTTGGTTTCGTTACTCGAAGATGCCCGCCGGGACATTCAGCCACATTTTGCTCAGAAGATGTTAAATGTATATTTTGGTATATTTCCTAAACTTTCTCAGGAAGATTTTTGGAAAAGTTATGCACTTTGGGGAGCGCAGCGAAGCACGCGCATCTTAGGCGTTTTTTCTCGCTTGGCCAAAAGAGATGGAAAACCAAATTACCTTGCACATATACCGCGTATTTGGGGTTATTTAAAAAGCGATTTAGAACATCCATCTCTTAGGTCTCTTAAAACTTGGTTTAAGAAAGTTATGCCATGATTAAAACAGCAATGATCTTAGCGGCAGGCTTAGGACAACGCATGCGCCCGCTAACAAACACAATTCCCAAACCATTGGTTTCTGTTGCAGGAAAGTGCATGCTTGAGCGAGCTTTTGAGCATATTAAGAGCGCTGGCATTTCAAAAATTGTGGTGAATAGTCATTATTTGGCTCCTTTGATAGAAGAATTTATTAAAAAAAATTATCCTGACACTTTGGTGTCTCATGAAGAAATTCTTCTTGAGACAGGGGGCGGTATTAAAAAGGCTCTTCCTCTTATAGGGGAAGGGGCCTTTTTCTCTCTAAATGGTGATAGCATCTGGACCGGCGCTAATAGTTTAATTGCAATGGAAAAATTGTGGGATCCAATAAAAATGGATGCTCTTTTGCTCCTTATTCCTCGCGACAAGGCTTACGGATATATAGGAAAGGGAGATTTTTCTATAAGTGAAAATGGGCAGTTAGCTCGTCCAGAAAAAGGTCAAGAGGCTCCTTATGTTTATATTGGGGTTCAAATTACACATTCAGCTTTTTTTGATGGAGCTCCAGAAGGTGCCTTTTCGTTAAATGTTTTATGGAACAAGTCTTTGACTCAAGGCCGTCTTTATGGATGTGTCCATCAGGGAGACTGGTTTCATATAAGTACACCAGAAGATTTAAGGGCTTTTGAGCCAATGGTGGGCATGTCGATTTAAAAGGGACAAGGTGCCTGGATTTGGAAAAATTTTGAGAGAGGCTTAATATTTTTCTGATATCCAGGCTTTATCACGCACGTACCATACAACTAGCCTTAACCAACTGACGAACAGATGAACAACCAACGTGAATGTCATTCTAGAAAAATGATTTCCATATATATATCATGGAAGTACCACTAGGAAGGTCCCCTAGGGGAACATCACCTAGGGATATTAAAAAGCAGATTGTGTTTAATCTATCTAGAGTTGAGTTTAATTCTAAGATAAATTTACGAGGAAACTTTCTTATCTTTAAAACAGGAAGAAGAGTCCATTTGATATGCAAAAAAAATTTGATCTTCTCCACAGTATCTATTTAGAACATTTGCAATCAATAAATGGTGTGAAACTTACACGTCGAGAAATAGACGTCATTGCCTTTTTTATCTGTGGCCGCTCCGCAAAGAAAATTGCTTCCTTTTTTGCAATTTCTCCTAAAACAGTTGAAAATCACACCCACAATATTATGTTAAAGCTTGGCTGTCATTCGCGAGAGAGTATTATTGATTTTATCGAACGATCAGATAGACTGCCTTTCTTAAGAAAGTACTATGCAACAGTTTTAGCTGAAGTTGCTTTTGAACAGTGTTTAAAAGACATTTCAAAATTACTACAAGAAGAAAATACCTCTTGTTATATCACCTATGGTTCTGAAAAATCTTCACAGGACCTTCTTATTTATCATCTAGAGTCCTCTTTAAAACTTCTTGGTGTTAGTGTTTTGACGGAAGTTCGTAATATTTCTCGTCCATTGCAGGCGATTTGTAAGAATCACTATGTGATCTATATTATGCCAAAAGATCCGACGGAAAATAAAGAGGATCTAGACGCATTGGCTAAAAGCACAAATCGTCTTCTTTTCCTTTTTCCTGAAGGCTATGATTTAAGAGAGATATTTACGGATGAGAAGAGCGTAAACCTTTTAAATCTTACCGATCAAGAAAACTATTATCTATTGATTTTTGACATTTTAAAAATGCTGTTTCCACGCTATAATTTTGATGGAGTTTATTCTGAATTTAATAATCAATACGAAGGTGTAGAGGGGATCACTGATCCTAATTCTCAACAAATTCCGATTGAAGAATTGACTAAAGAAATCGCGGAAGCTGATTTTTCTCGACCTGTGACCAGTAAATTTTTAAGCAACAAAAAATATGTCTTAGCAGGTTCTCTGACAATTCTTGTGCTGATTTCTAGCTTTGTCTATGTGACAGGCGGGCAGACTTCTCTCCAGACTTTTCATACAAATAAAAATTTAGCAGGAACTGTCCCTATTCGTTCTGAATTACTTGTTCCGACGGATCCTGTTCTTCTCGATCGACCTGAGGTTATTGCTCAAATAGAGGAACGATTTAAAGGTTGGAGAGGAATTCAAGCTATTGCGCTTGTTGGTGTTGGAGGCGCAGGAAAAACGACACTTGCCCACTATTATGCAAGTTCTCAAATTCTTCCTGTCATTTGGGCCATTAACGCAGAGACAAAGGAAACGCTGAACGAATCTTTTGAAGAACTCGCGCAAGCTCTTTCAAGAACAGAAGAAGATCAAAAAATATTAAGGGGAATTCTCAAGGCAAAAATTGTAACGCAGCAAGAAGAGAATATTGTCCAATTTGTTAAGGAAAGATTACGGCTCCATTCAAATTGGCTTTTAGTTTATGATAACGTGGAGAAATTCACAGATATTCAAAAGCACTTTCCTAAGGATCCAGGCAATTGGGGGCAAGGAAGGATCATTCTCACAACAAGAGATAGTAACATCGGAAATAGTAACCGCGTCAATAATGTCATTCAGATCAAAGCCTTGAGTCCTGAGCAAAAGCTAAATCTTTTTATTAAAATTATGAGTAACGGTGGCGCTCTTTCTTATACGCCAGAGCAAACTGAAGAAGCTAAAAAATTTCTAGTTGAGATTCCTCCCTTTCCGTTAGATGTTTCGGTTGCGGCTTATTATTTAAAAGCAACGAATATCTCTTATAAAAATTATCTCGACAACATGCTGAAATATAACAATGATTTTTCGATCGTTCAGGAAAAAATTTTGCAAGAGACAGGAGATTACACAGAAACACGTTACGGAATAATTACATTGTCTTTAAAACATCTTATTGAGACGAACAAAGATTTTAGAGATCTTTTGTATTTCATTAGTGTACTTGATTCTCAGAGCATTCCGAGGGAAATTCTTGTTAAATTTTGCAATAATATTATTGTTGATAATTTTATATATCATTTAAAGAAATATTCGCTTGTTGCAAATGATTTTTCTTCAATAGATCGTTTGAGTTCTGATATCTCAATTCATCGAAGCACCCAAGCTATTATATCTGCTTATTTGAAGCAAAATTTACGGCCTGCTGAATCTAAGTCGTTACTTGAGCGTGTTGCTAATACATTAGAAAATTATATGAGTGACGCTATCGATAAGGAAGATTTTACAAAAATGAAACTTCTTTATCGGCATGTCGAACAATTTTTGAATCATCAAGATTTGATGTCTGATAATATCAAAGGATCTTTGGGAGGAGAGCTTGGTTGTTTTTTTTACTATTTGCGTTATTTGACAAAAGCAAAGATCCTTCTTGAGGACAGCCTTTTAAAGTTGCAGAAAAAGCCTGATGAAAACCATAACAAAATTGCTCATTTTATGGTGTACCTAGGTAATGTTCATCGAAATTTAGGAGAATATGAAACGGCTAAGAAGTTGTTTGAGAACAGTCTTCGTATTTATAATACCTATTCAGAAAATGATGTTGGGGTGGCGCGTGCATCGGGCTACTTGGGTGTTGTTTATAAAGCTTTAGGTGATTTTTCAAAGGCGAGATCTCTCTTGGAGAGGAGTCTTGTCATTTATCGTAGATATCCAGAAAATCACATTGGACGTGCTTGGTCTTTAGCACATTTAGGAAGTGTATATTTAAGTTTGGGTGACTATGAAAAAGCAAAGGAACTTTTTGAGGAAAGTCGCCTTTTATATAAAAAATATTCTGAAAATCACGTGGGCGCAGCATGGGTTTCTGGTGATTTAGGGGATACTTACTTAAAGTTGGGAGACTTTAAGAAAGCTAAAGAATTTATTGAAGAATGCCTCAAAATTTGCAATGAACACTTTGTTGAAGGGCATGTATATGTAGCTGAAGCATTCGTTCATCTTGGGGTGTTATATCGTGAACAAGGAGAATATGAAAAAGCGAAGAGCTTGTTTAAGAAAAGCTTAATAGCCTTCGAAGCAAATTATGGAAAAGATCATCCTGAAGTTGGCACTATTTTGAAAGATCTTGGGCAAGTTTATGTGTTGGAAGGAGATTTTGAAGGAGGGGAAAAAATTATAGGAGAAGCGTTCCGTATATTTCAAAAAAATAAACATCCAGATAAGTATATAATTTTAGAAAGTTTGGCTGAGCTCTACTTAAAAAAATCTCTTAGATCTGAGAAACAAGATAATAAACTGCAAGCAGAGGAATTTAAAACGTTAGCCAAGGCTTATTTGAGTCAAGCCTTTGAAATTCTTGAAACCCATTTTCCTGAAGATTCTCCTCATCGTCAGAGGATTCAATCAAAATTACGTACAATTACTTCTATTTTATGAGCTAAAGAACTTTCTTTAGCTACCAAAAAGTGCCTTCCGCTCTTGACAAAATTAAAATATAAATTATATAATATAAGTAAACTGCATTATAAAATATTAAAGGAATGTTATGAATAAATATTTTGCAAGTTTATTGTTTTTGCTTTCGAGTACTGCATTTGTTAATTCTCCGGCTTTAAGTATGCAGGAAGATGGCTTTGGTTTTGTTAGAAGTAAACTTTCGTCCAGTTCCGATCATTCCGATGATTCAGAGGAAGACTCTTATGATGACTTAGCGGCCTTCTCTGGGGCTGATACAACAGTTGCAGTTAGCCCGCTGGATGAATTAGAAGGGTTTCTCAGTAAACAAAACTATCCCCGGGCTTTTCGTTCCATGAAGGAAGGGAATAAGGCTTCTGATAAAGAGATTGTAGCATTTCTTCTTACGAGCAACGGTTTTACAGGATGGTCGATGTTATCGCCTGTAGAGAGGGCGAGTGTGGTTGGTAGAATTGCTTATGAAGCAGATAGAGATGAGCTAGAGGAATTTTTAAGTAAACAAAACTATCCACTGGCACTTCGTTCCATGAGGGAATCAGGAAATACGGCTTCTAATGAAGAGATTGTAGCACTTCTTCTTACGAGCAATGGTTATGCAAAATGGCCTGTTCTGTCTTTAGACAAGCGTGCTTGGGTTGTTGAGAGAATCACAAGAGAAGAAGAAATAGATCATATAAGAGGGTTTCTAAGTGGACAAGATTTCCCCCGCGCTTTTCGTTCTATGAAGGAATCAGGGAATACAGCTTCTAATGAAGAGATTGCAGAATACCTGATTGCGAGCAATGGGTACAAAAGATGGGAATCGCTGGAAGAGGATTCCCGTCGTATGGCTTTCGAACATATTATACTAGGAGAAGACATAAAAGATCTTCAAGAATTGCTAAAGGCACGGGATTTTTCAAGTGCTTTTCGATCTATGAGAGAAGGGAATGAGGCTTCTGATAAAGAGATTGTAGCATTTCTTCTTACGAGCAACGGTTATACAAAATGGGACCGCCTGCGAGAAGATGTTAAAAGCGCGGTTGTTAATTCAATTACAGGCGAAGACCCAGTGCAATCGCTCTATTTATTTGATGACAGAGTTGCTTTTTGGAAAGCCTATAATTTTCTCAAAGCATCTAAAGCCTTGCCTTTAGATGAGGGCGTTGTAAGGTTGATCCTTGAGCAGAAGGGATTTAAGTTTTGGGATAATCTTCCGCCTGAGGTTCGCCCTGCTGTAGTTTCTCATGTGGCTAGAGGGTATTTCATGCCGTTTCCTCAAGCTGATGTTGGCTTGATATTGGATGAGGAACGTGCTGCTATTGCTCGTAAGCTAGAAAAGCTTACTGAAGGTATGGCGCCTAGTACATTAAGGGGAATCCTTGATGTAGCCTCCCAAATAGATGAAAAAGATATAGAGCCTCGTGTGGCGACTATTATGGCGCATTTACCTCCGCTCTTTACACAAGGTATGACCGAAGATGACAAAGCCTTTATTATTCAAGAGGCTCTTAAGATTAGCAGTGAGGAAATAGGTGTACGCATGGAGGTTCTTATCGCACATCAAGGCAACCTCATTCCTCCAAAGGCAAATGATTATGATAGAGCTGAGTACATTGTAAAATTCTTAAACAAAACGGTTGAACAAACCCTTGCTATGGCAAGTCATCTTAACACAGTATTTCCTGGTGGAATGACTGTACAACAAGAGCTTCGGGTGATTGATAATTTTAGAGATTTGGCGACACATCATATATCACGCATGGCTGATGTTGTTCTTAAAGATGAGATAGATTTAGGGGTAGATGTAAGTCCTCATATAGATACTGTTGCAGAAAATATAAGTAAGGTCATTACAAGTTCTATGAATGAGCCTGATAGGAATGTTATTATTGCAGCGGCTCTTCGTATTAAGGCTCGTGGTGATATTGGGCCGCGTATGGATGCCATTTCTCGTAATGCAGGTCCTCTTTTTAAGGGTATAGTAAGTCATTCTCAAATAGCTGACCTTACCGGGGCTCTTTTAGGGAGATCTACAAGTGACATCAAGGCCATTGCACGTAAAGCTGCCACTTTATATGCTCACCTGAGCCCAGCAGAGCAAGTTAATGCTATCGAGACTTTTGTGTCCGCGCCCGTACAGATGGTGCCCGTGTTTCCGTCCGTACAGATGGTGCCTGTGTTTCCGTCCGTACAGATGGTGCCGTTACCCGTACTGACTTTAGGTGATGTAGTAGGTGATCATGCTTTGATCATTGAGCTAGTGAAAAATGCAGGTAGAGCTCATCAAGAAGCCATTCAAGAGAATATACACAAAGTCTTTACAGGCGAAATGAAAAAGGTAGCTAAAAGAACAATCATTCAAGCGGCACTTGGAATTGAAGCTGAAGAGATTGGACCTCGTGTGGAGGCCATTTCTCGTAATGCAGGGCTTCTTTTTAGGGGTATAAATGATAATAATCATAGAGCTCTCCTTACTGAAGCCCTGTTAACGAGAGACCCAGGTGAGATTGATCATATTGCAAGAGAGTCAGATACTCTGTATCTCAATCGTGGAGATATAAAAGAGCAAGTTAGCATAATTAAACAAGTCGTTTTCATTTCGGACGATTGGTAAGGATTTCCAAAAAATTTCAGCTATTGATGCTATGTAGCAGGGACTGGAAAAATGTTTTTTAAATTCCTGAGTCAAGTTCGTAAGGAATCATAGAAGCTTCTATAATCCTACAATTTCAGATTTCAATTCTGAAATTGTAAATATTCTTGGATTTATGTTTATATGTGCTGTTGTTTCTCTCGTTTGAGTTTTATGATTAGCGCGTACTGATCAAATTTGGGCAGTGATATGGAATTACCTCATGAACCCTATTATTCTGTTTCATAATACTCATTGGGAATCCCCAAGTGAGTTTATAAAAAACTCTTCCTATAGCCCTTTATGAATTTAAAGGAGATACAGCTACGACAGAATTCACTGGACATTTTTAAACAATGCTTCATAAATCAAAAATAGCCTTTTATCGATGTAATTATTAAGCGGTTTCTACCCCATGTTTATTCCAACTTTCTTTATCTTATTTTTAAAAGGGATTCTTGTTGGGTTTGTGATTGCTGCCCCTGTGGGGCCAATTGGGATTTTATGCATTCGACGAACGCTTGCGGGGAGCTATGCCCTAGGGTTGTTTACAGGACTGGGGGCAGCCTTCGCAGATACGTTTTATGGGGCTGTGGCAGGTTTTAGCCTTGCTAGCATTGCAGATTTTATTAAGCATTATGATTTTTACTTGCGCTTTTTTGGGGGAATTGTTCTGGCTTGGATCGGCTTTACTATTTTTAGAGCTCCTCCTCGTATGAACACGGCAGAAGAGATGGACGGTGGAACGTTATTACATGGATTTACCTCAGCCTTTCTTTTAACCGTTTCTAACCCGGTAACGCTTCTTGTATTTGCTGTCGCATTTGCGGCTATGGGTATTTCTCCCGTACAGGATTCTCTCTTTCAAGCTTATGCTCTGGTGCTAGGGGTATTTGTTGGTGCAAGTGCTTGGTGGCTATCTTTGAGTACAGCTGTACAAGTCATGCACCATAAACTCTCAGATAAACAACTGCTTTGGATCAATTATTCTTCTGGTATTATGTTATTTGGTTTTTCCGCATATATGTTGTTAAGCCTTATTTGAATCTAATAATATGATTTTTTCTTGACCCAATTAAAATCACATGAAATCATTATTAATGAGTCTTTTGGGGGCAATTCTCTTTAATTTTGTAATGGAGATTTAGAGTTGAATAAAAGAAGCTTTGTTGTTTTTTTTGCCTTACTTGGATTATATAGTAATCATAGTCATGCTATGCAAGAATTAGACATTCCAGGACCTCATGGAGTGTTGCCGTCAACGTCGCCCCTTCTTGTGGCTGACGATCCTTCTTCAACGCAAGCATCCTCTGTATATACAATGGATCCTAAGGAGCTATTCTTCAAAGCTCTAGGTCAGTTAAGAACTGCATTTCGTCTTCTTGAAGGTAATGTTGATTCTATATTAGATGCTTCCGAAAAAGAATTTAGGGGAGTCATTGAGAAACAAAATAGTCATGAGCCTAAGGCAAAGGATGAACCAATACAGTCGGTCATACTTTCTCCTGATGATCAGGCAAGCCCTGTAACTATAGAAGGTATAGTAACAAAACTTCGAGTTGATGTAGGACAAGAGATTTTGGGATGTGAGGACCAACTAGTTAATGGAGTGATGAAACGTTGCGAGGTCATCATAAGGCGTCAGATGGGTGTGATCCAAAATTTGCAGCAGCGATTAGCAGTGGCTCGGCATAAGCATACTCTAGCCATACTCGAGGGTGAAAGGGCACGATATTTCACTGGTATAATAATGCGTCAGGATGGGGTTATTAATTGTTTAGAGAAACAGTTAGAGGAGAGTCGTCGTGCCCAACTAGGAGTTGCTAGAGATAGTGATCGTAAGTGAGTAGATCTCTTCTAGCCTTTATTAACGGTAGAAACCGGGTTGTCAATTGCGCCATTTCTAGGTAAGCATGACTCATTAATGTGTTAAAAAGAGGATTAATATTGGCAAAGTCGATCTCTGTTGAAGAGGCCCTTAAGGTCTATCACGATATGCTTCTTATCCGTCGGTTTGAGGAGCGATCTGCTCAGCTCTATGGTATGGGGCTCATTGCTGGCTTTTGCCATCTTTATATTGGCCAGGAAGCTGTTGTTGTTGGGATACAATCCGTTCTTCAACCTCAAGATACGGTCATTACAGCTTATCGTGATCATGGGCATATGCTTGCTTGTGGAATGGATCCAAAAGGTGTGATGGCAGAACTTACAGGTCGTATAGGTGGCTACTCGAAAGGGAAGGGTGGCTCGATGCACATGTTTAGTCGTGAAAAAAACTTCTTTGGTGGTCACGGTATTGTGGGGGCTCAAATCCCTATCGGCACCGGCCTTGCGTTTGCCCATCAATATAAGGGCGATCATGGTGTTTGTATTGCCTCAATGGGGGATGGCGCTGCAAACCAGGGTCAAGTTTATGAATCTTATAATATGGCAGCACTTTGGAAACTTCCTGTCATTTATGTGGTTGAAAATAATCATTACGGAATGGGAACGTCTGTGGAGCGGTCTTCTGCTGGTCCAAATTACTATGGTCGTGGTCAAGGATGGGGTATTATAGGTGAAAAAGTTGATGGAATGGAGTATTTAGAAGTGGTCGCTGCCGCACGCCGTGCAGTCGATCATGCACGCTCGGGGAAAGGGCCTTATATCCTTGAAATGGATACCTATCGCTATCGAGGGCACTCAATGTCCGATCCTGCTAAGTATCGCTCTAAAGAAGAAGTTGAAGGAATAAAAGAAAAGCGTGACCCTATTGATCGATTTAAGGATTATATGGTCAAAAATCTCAAGATCACGGATGATCAAATAAAAGTGATTGAAGATAAAGTTAAAGGTGTTGTTGCAGAAGCGGTTGAATTTGCAAAGACCTCGCCTGAACCTGAGGTTTCCGAACTTTATACGGATGTTTTAAAAGAAGAGATATCCATCACATGACCCTAAGCCAGAATGAGAAGCCTATGCCCCATCAATCTCTCACCTCAATGTCCGTTAGAGAAGCTCTTAGAGATGCTATGGCGGAAGAAATGCAACGCGATGACAGCGTTTTCTTACTGGGAGAGGAAGTCGCTGAATATAATGGCGCTTATAAAGTAAGCCAAGGTCTTTTAGATGCGTTTGGGTCAAAGCGTGTCGTCGATACACCTATTACAGAGCATGGCTTTGCAGGCCTTGGCGTGGGGGCTGCCTTTGGCGGATTACGTCCTATAGTTGAGTTCATGACATTTAACTTTTCAATGCAAGCTATTGACCAAATTATCAATTCTGCAGCCAAAACTCTTTATATGTCTGGCGGACAGATGGGCTGTCCCATCGTCTTTCGTGGTCCAAATGGAGCGGCCTCTCGTGTCGGTGCTCAACATTCTCACTGTTTTGCAAGTTGGTATGCCCATTGTCCTGGCTTAAAGGTTGTGAGCCCTTATAGTGCAGGTGATGCAAAAGCTCTTTTAAAGGCAGCTATTCGTGATCCGAATCCTGTTATTTTTTTAGAAAATGAACTGCTGTATGGTCAACATTTTGACGATGTCTCTCAAGATCCAGAACATGTTTTACCCATAGGACAAGCACTTGTTCGACGCGAAGGAAAAGATGTTACCTTAACAGCTTTTTCTATTATGGTTGGCAAAGCGCTTGAAGCTGCTGAAGAGCTGGCAAGAGAGGGCATTGAAGCAGAAGTTATTGATTTGCGAACACTTCGTCCTTTAGATGTTGAAACAATTGTTCGATCGGTAATGAAAACAAATCGTATCGTTTCCATTGAAGAGAGTTGGCCATATGCTGGGATTGGTTCAGAAATTGCTGCCCAGATGATGGAGCATGCCTTTGATTACTTGGATGCGCCTGTTGTAAGAGTTACAGGCGTGGATGTGCCGATGCCGTATGCTGCGAATTTAGAGCATTTAGCGTTGCCACAGGTCGAGAATATTGTAGAGGCCGCGAAAAGCGTGTGTTATCGGTCATAAAAACAAAAGGATTTTAGGGATGCCCATTGAAATTTTAATGCCTGCTCTTTCTCCCACAATGACAGAAGGTAATCTTGTTAAATGGCATAAGCATGAGGGCGATAAGGTTAAAGCTGGAGATGTGATTGCAGAAATTGAAACCGACAAAGCAACAATGGAAGTTGAGGCTGTTGATGAAGGGCACGTGGGGAAAATCCTTGTGCCTGAAGGGACGGAAGCTGTAAAAGTTAACCAAGTCATCGCGCTGTTGCTTGAAGAGGGTGAAGATGCCTCTGCCTTAGAAAAAGTCAAAACAGATGTTGCTCCCGAACCTAAAACTGCAGCGAAAGAACCAACACCAGAGAAAAAGCCAGAGTTAAAAGTTGTTACGCAAGCAATATCTTCTGAATCGCGTGTCTTTGCGACGCCTTTGGCGCGCCGCATTGCTGCAGAACAGAATCTTAATTTGAATGCTATGACAGGGTCTGGGCCTCATGGACGCATTGTTCGTGCTGATGTCGAGCACGCGGTGAGTCAGCCAGCGCTTAAACCATCATTTGCCTCTTCAACGCTTCTTTCTGGTTATGAGCCAGCTTATGATATTATTAACCCGTCCAATATAAGGAAGGTTATTGCGAAGCGTTTAGTTGAAGCAAAACAAACCATCCCTCACTTTTACGTAACTGTAGATTGTGAAATTGATGCGCTTTTGAAAGCCCGGCAACAAATCAATGCTCGATCAGATGGCGCTTATAAACTTTCTGTCAATGATTTTATTGTTAAGGCGTGTGGGTTGGCGTTAACTCAAGTGCCAGAGGCCAATTCTTCTTGGATTGATGATCAAGTTTATCAGTACAAGTCTGCAGACGTAGCGGTCGCTGTTGCGATTGAAGGAGGGCTTATTACGCCCGTTGTGCGTCAAGCAGAGAAAAAAGGTTTAGTCGAGATTTCAAAAGAAATGAAAGATTTTGCAGTTCGTGCGCGGGAAGGCAAGCTAAAGCCTCAGGAATTTCAAGGTGGAACCTTTAGTCTTTCTAATATGGGTATGTACGGGGTTAAGGAATTTTCAGCCATCATCAATCCTCCTCAAGGGTGCATCCTTGCGGTGGGAGCTGGTGAAATGAGACCTGTTGTAAAGAACGGGCTTTTGACCACAGCTACGATGATGACGTGCACACTTTCCGTTGATCATCGGGTGGTTGATGGGGCTGTGGGAGCTCGTTTCTTAAAGGTATTTAAAGATTTGATCGAGAACCCCATCATGATGGTTGTGTGAGTTGTGTAAATAAACTTTTAAAAAAGGATCGTCTTGATTTTTTCATTAAAAGTATATACAATGTATATATATTAAGGAGAAAGTCATGCGTACACATATTCAAAAATGGGGAAATAGCTTAGCCTTGAGAATTCCTATTCAATTTTCTCGTCACTTTCACTTTGCGCCAGGGACGATGGTTGATATTTCTCTTGAGGATGATCATTTGCTCATCAAACCTCAAAAAGAGACACTTGACTACCTTTTGCTACAAATTACGCCTGACAATCTTCATGGTGAAATTTTTGAAGACGATGCTCCACAAGGGCAGGAAATATGGTGACTTACGTGCCTGATCGGGGAGATATTGTATGGATTGAGTTTGATCCTCAAAAAGGGCATGAAATAAAGAAAAAAAGACCTGCTCTTATTATTTCACCGAAATCGTATAATCAGAAAACTAGCCTTGCGTTAGTTATGCCCATAACGAGTCAAATCAAGGGATATCCATTTGAAGTTCTTGTTGATTCCAAAGAAGTTGAAGGCGTTGTTTTAGCGGATCATATGCGCTCTGTTGATTGGAGAATGAGAAATGCTCAAAAAATAACGACAGTCTCAAAAAAAGTAGTTCACGAAGCCCTTTCAAAGTTAGCTCTTTTGGTGGGCTGGGACTAAAACCCAAACATATGATCCAAACTAAAATTTATAAAAAGGCTTCGTTCTGCATAGGAATTTGAGGCCATTTAACCTTCGTGTGTCATCCTTGGGTTAGAAAAGCTTTGACACTGCAAAGCAGTGGCAGTAGCTTTTCTTATCCCGAGGATCTATGCAACAGGTTCATTCATGCCATATTACGTCTATATAATGGCAAGTAAGCCTAAAGGAACTCTGTACATCGGCGTAACAAATAATTTGATACGACGAGTTTATGAGCATAAAAATGGGTTAGTCGATGGATTTACAAAAAGATATGAGATCAAGCTGCTTGTTTATTTCGAAACGCACGATTACGTCTACAATGCCCTTCAAAGAGAAAAAAACCTCAAACATTGGAAGAGGCAGTGGAAAATAAATATAATAGAAGAACTAAATCCTCACTGGAAGGATTTATATGAAACTATTTGTGCATAGATAGATCCTCGGGACAAGAAAATCTAATGTTCCGCTCACGCGAAACAAAGTTTTTCTTGCCCAAGGATGACACATAGAGGGGGGGTAAATATTATTAAAACCCAAACATATGATCCAAGCTGAAGCTTCCATCTTTCTGGCGAAGGCCATGGTAACCAAACAGGCGACAGGTAGCGTCATTAATGATCACATATCCGCCACGTGCTTTTTCTCGATCGGTTGCAGAGAAAGTGTCTTGATAAACCCAGACACGTGAGCCACTTCGAGGAATTTTTAAGGAAGCTTCAGCGATGGGGGCTCCATCCTTTGTATAAAGGATGAGCTTTGTATCTGACGTTTCGTGCCATGAAGTAGAAGTCGGGTAAATCAGATGGCAAAAGCTCTCAATATCATCGTCTACTCTCAAGAATAGTCCTGTTGTTAACCCAGGAGCCGGACCTTTATAAGATTGGGGTTCGTTTTTATAGGTAAAAGCCGTATTGAAAATATGGCTTCCAAAGCTTGTTTCAGCTTGAGCGGGCAGGTCTTTATGTTCATAACGGAAGATGGCGTGAAGCCATCCATCAACCTCATCCCCTGCTTCAAAATCATAGACAAGTTCAACATGCCCATAATCTTTACCAAGTTGGACAAGATCATTGAGTACCAAAGCTTTTTCATGATGACGAGGAAGATTACCAAAGGCATAGGTTCCTTTAAAATTTCCATTCTTATCATAAACAAGAGCTTTGACAGGCATGAATTGGAGCTCTCGGCTCATGGGTGTGGGGAGTACGGAGGTTGTATAATCCTCTGTCGGGAAAAGAGGAGCAGGAAGGATATAAGCTTTCCCTAGAAGATCTTTCAGCTCTTTCACTTTAAAATCTGGTTTTAAATCATTTCGCTCAACGTTCATGTGCGCCATGCAGCGGTAGCCCTTTTTGTTGATTACTTCGTAACGAGGGCGAACAAAATAGTGGTTTGCATGAAGTTCAATTTGTTGCGGCCAACGTGCCTTTGGAAAAAGGGTGGCGACATCGAGGGCATAGGTTCCAAAAGGAGGAATATCTCGATCGAGGTACACGTTTTCCGCTTGACCCATAAGGTTCAGGCTAACACCTTTTGCAGGAACAGTAAAAGAATGGCTGTTCTGAAGCCAGAGAATGACTTTTTCTCCTGTCCGTGGAGCAGGGAGGCCTGAAAAATATTCTGGAGGCCACGCATTGGCATCATGCGTTGCGGAAATCATTCCACTATCATGAAAGGTATCGAGAGCATATTTTACAATGCTGTGTCCCTTTGTTCCTGTAATGTGGATAAAAAGCTGACCCGTAAAATCTGGTAAGTTAAAGCGCTTTTTTACCTCACGGCTGTCAATAACAATTGAGTGAACGGTAGGTGCGATTTTTTCTTCCCAGTCTGCGATTTTCTTTCCGTTCTCATCAAAAAGAATCGCCCATAGTTTAGAGTCTTTTGAGCCATATTTTGCCCAGCAATTGGCGCTTTTTACCCTTGTGTGCCAGCCATTTTCTTCACGAAAGAAAGCAAAATTGGTCGAAAAGTTCAAATCCGATAAATAGTTTGTTGAATCTTGAAGCATTTCATCTGGTAAACGCAAATCTTTAAGACTCATAATTTCACAAGAGGGTGGAAGGAGATATTTTATTTGCGTTAAATGCTTTTCAGGATCAAAAGAAAGAATAAGTAGTTTGTTAGGCTTATCATGTGAGATGTGTGAAATAAGTGCCGCATTTGGTCCTGAAGCTTCAATTGCTTGAACATAAATAGGGGAGGGTGCTGAAAGTCCCGTCATGGAAAGAAAATCGTCTAAATGTCCTTCAGGATCATAAATCGCCGGTAGAGGAGACTTTTTAAAAATCTCGAGACGCTCAGCAATCATTGGATGGCCAAGAGCTTTAAAAAAAGTACAAGGCTTTTGATTCGCGAATGTTTTAATCCTTAGAGCCATCGTCATCTCCTTTTTAAAGTTTCATCGTCTTACGCACTGCGCGAGCAACGTTTTCTGTATCATTGAAAGGAACATATGTCCACGCGCTAATCTCACCTTCAAAAAGGCGAACGATTCCTTCTTGGGTAAGCTCTTGAATGAACTTTTTAGGTTTTGTATCTCCATGCCCCAAAAGAGGGAGAATATAGACGGGTTTTCCTGTGAAACAAGATTCACAGATCATGTTAACTGAATCATCGGTTGTAAAAATCACATCCGCCATCCCGAGCATGGCAAAATAAGGATTTATTTTCTCGATATCCGCCAAAAAAATATGAGCCTCATGATTAAGTGATTGCGTTAAATGTTCTCGAAAAGGAGTACGGAAAGAAGGCGTTACAATGACGCTCCCTTTTGTTGTATCGCGAATCCTCAAAATTACTTGAATCAGGTTATCAAGGGCCTTTCGAGACATTTTGTATCGATTGGTGGTTCCGCCAAGAAGAACAACGTTATAAGGACGTGGAAGATCTTGAAAGAGATGGTCAAAAGTCTTGACGCCTTCTGCAATCTTTTCATGAGTGACTTTATGAATAGCGCCTTTTGTTGAAATAACATTTTGGCCCTTGAGATGGTCATGTTCAGGAGCAACAATAAGATCAAAATCCTCTTTGTTTAGAATCGGATTTTGGATATGCACGCAAAATGTTTTGCCCTTATTTTGTCTCTTGATAGCAAGAGCTAATGGTGCAGAACGTCGTCCGCATGTAATTACAAGATCAGGCCAAGGTGGGGAGAGTTCATCACTATTAGTCGTGAGTTGCGCAAGAGGATTTCCCCAGGATAGACTTAACCATCCCCAAGGCCAGCGTCGTTTGCAAGTTTTATGAAGGGTTGGAAGACCGATAGCTTCTGCTAAGCCTATGACCTGGCTTTTCATTCCAGGAGATACGTCTGTAATCGTCCAACATGTTTTTTTGGGGGCTGTCATAATATCTTACGCCGCATATTCAATATAAAGGTTATCCCATACGCTTTTTAAAGCATCAATTAAATCATCGATCATTTGATCCGTATGCACAGGAGATGGTGTGATTCTAAGCCTTTCGGTTCCACGAGGAACTGTAGGGTAGTTAATTGGTTGAACATATATATTATGCTCTTTCAACAGTTGATCAGAGGCAAGCTTACATTGATGAGCATTTCGTACAAGAATTGGAATAATGTGAGAGGATGTCGGCATAAAAGGAATGCCTGCTTGCGTAAGCCTTTTTTTGACTTTCTGAACCCTTTCTTGGTGCCGTTGTCTTTCGACTTGGCTCATCTTTAAGTGCTGAATGCTCGCAAGAGAAGCAGCAGCTACGGCAGGAGGCATGGAGGTTGTAAAAATAAAGCCTGAGGCAAAGCTCCTCACAAAATCGACAAGGTAGGAAGAGGAAGCAATGTAACCTCCGACAACGCCAAACGCTTTACCCAGTGTTCCTTCAATAATGCTTAATCGGTGGTCTTGTTTATCCCTTTGCGCAATGCCACCGCCTTTATGACCATACATGCCGACAGCATGAACCTCATCTATAAAGGTGAGAGCTTTATATTCTTCTGCCAAATCACAAAATGCTTCGATAGGAGCGATGTCTCCATCCATGGAGTAAACAGATTCAAAAATAATAAGCTTAGCTCTTTCTCTGGGGTAGCGAGATAAAAGTTCTTTCAGATGTGTGGGGTTATTGTGTTGAAAAATTTCCTTGGGTGTGCGGCTGTTTCGAATGCCTTGAATAATAGAGGCGTGATTATGTGCATCAGAGAAAATGACGCATTCAGGTAGATGGGTGGCTAAGGCGCTGATAGAAGCTTCATTTGAAACATATCCAGAAGAGAAGATCAAAGCCGACTCTTTATCGTGGAGATCTGCAATTTCTTTTTCTAAAAGCACATGGTAATGATTTGTCCCAGAGATATTGCGAGTCCCGCCTGCGCCCGCTCCTACGCGATCAATCGCTCCTCTCATCGCATTAAGGACTTTCTCGTGTTGTCCCATGGCTAAATAATCATTTGCACACCAGACAATAACGCGACGAGGATCGCCTTCATTGTAATAATAGGCATAAGGGAAGTCCTTGGCGCATCTCTCGAGATCTGCAAAGATCCGATATCGACCTTCGGTTTTGATATCTTGCAACTTTTGCTTAAAAAAGGATTCGTAATCCATTCCGGACAGCTTAGTAAAAACAACTTAAGGGTAACCTAAAGGCGTTAGGAGTGAGATGCAAGGATTATTGTTTCTGCCAGCTATCTCCTTTTTTGACATATTTCTTTTTGACCGCTGCCCAAGCAACTTTGTGAGCGGTTTCCTCTCTAGATTTGTCCGTTTTTCTTTTGTGAGGATCTTTATATTCCTTCCAGGCGTTGTTAAAGGTAGCTAAGTAAATTTCCTGCGCATGTTGTGGGAGTACGTTTATGATATTTTCGGGAAGATCGGAGATTTTTTTATAGGGCATGAAAATTACTCCTTCTTTTAATTATTTTAAAAGAAAAAGTTACTTTCATCAATAGGTGTGAAAGTTTAATAAAAGAAGAATATTCTACTTTTCTTATCTATTAAGGATGTTCTATCGCTTGATCACGTGCATGATAAGTGACACCACGAACAAGATAAGGAAGATAATAAAGAGAATTTTTGCAATTCCAGCTGCAGCGCTCATAATGCCTGTAAAACCCAACAAGCCAGCAATAATAGCCACAACTAAGAATACTACAGTCCATCCCAGCATGCTCGTTCTCCCATTTAAGGTGGTTGCGATAAACCAATCCATTCTCCTTAGAAAATGAAGAAGAAAAGCAATCACGAATAAGATCAGAAAAATAACAAAGAAAAATTGTGCAATTCCAGCTGCAGCGCTCATAATACCTGTAAAACCAAGGAGGCCTGCAATAATTGCCAAAATGAGAAAGAAAAAGACGAGCCCAATCATTTTTTTACCTATATGTATTCATATTTTTATTTTATATAAAAAAAGTTAATATCTGGTAAATTGTTTTTATTTATATTTAATAAAATTATTCATAATATATTAATGTTTAATGTATTACAGTAGATGTTGATTTCTAACTTGTGGGAGGAAGTATGTCTGAATCAAGAAAAGTCCTTGATTGTCGTTGGTTTCCGAGTGAAACAAAATGTACACTCGCTATTACAGGAAAAGAGGATGAGGTTCTTGACGCTGCTGTGGACCATGCGGTGAAGTGTCATGGAGAAAAAAAGCGTCCCGAGCTACGAGAAGAAATTCGTAAGCTTCTAAAGGATGCGAAGGATAAATAAGGTACAAAATAACCTGGGAATTTAGGTGAAATGCTTAATACCCGACGGAATTTTTGAGGTCAAGGAAAACTGCCAAATTTCGTCATTGCGATGAGGGCCGAAGGCCTGAAGAAGCAATCCAGAAAGTTGCTTTCTGGATTGCCGTGCCCCTCTGGGGGCTCGCAATGACGTTAAAGAGATAATAACTAAGTGTCTTTTACCTTGCAACCTTAACCAAATAGTCCGCAACACTTTCAGTTGTTGTTGTGATGGCACTTAATCCTTTTTTCCAATTGGCTGGACAGACTTCGCCATTTTCCTCTGTATGCTGGAGGGCTAGAAGCATACGGAGCGCTTCTTCAACGTTACGTCCAAGAGGAAGGTCATTAACAACTTGATGGCGAACAATACCCTCACAGTCGATAAGGAAAAGGCCGCGATAAGCAATCCCATCTGGGTTTAAGACATCATAGCTTTTTGCGATGTGACCGCCCAAGTCAGAGATAAGACCATACGTAATGCCTTGAATGCCGCCTTTTTCTTTTGGTGTATTGAGCCATGCCATATGAGAGAAATGGCTATCCACACTGCAACCAAGCACAACGCAATTGTTTTTTGTAAATTCCTCTAAACAGGCCTGGAAAGCATGAAGCTCGGTGGGACAAACAAATGTAAAGTCTAAGGGGTAGAAAAAGAGAATTACATATTTTCCTTTATAATCTGTGAGACGAATCTCTTTGCATTCGTTTTTTACAACGCATTTTGCTTTAAAGTGTGGGGCTTCTTTTCCAACAAGTACGCTCATGTTTCATTTTCCTTTTTCAATGAGAGGGTGATCTATTCATAACTTAGTGTGAAGCAATCGTTTTTACAATCCATTTAACATCAAATCGTATGAGATATTGATATTAAATTGATATATTTCGACTGTTAAATTATTGGATAAATTACGATTAATATTTATTGATACGGTGTGTGCTTTTTTGAAAAAAGATAAATATCTTTAGGGTTATCCTAGATAGGTAGATAAGTTATAGATAATATATTGACAGCCTAGTAATTTATAGTTTACTTTTTTAAAAATTCGTATCAAAGGAGACACAATTTATGAATAATATTAAATCAATGGGACTGTTCTTTTCTATTTCTATACTAAGCATAGCTTATACTAATCCAACATGTGCAATGTGGAGTGATTGGAGTGAGGAAGACCATCAGAAAATTGCTGTAGCATGCAATGGGCTTCACAACTCCATAATTCAATTTGGAAAAGCCGATGATGAACTTGAAGAAGCGATTAAAAAAAATCAAGCAGCAAACGAGAAATTAAACCAAGGAATAAGGGAGCTTGCTGAAGAAAGGAAACGACTGGAGGTGCTACTGAAGCAACCAGGTTTTCATGAGAAATTAAAAGCTGCAATTCAAAAGAAAAGAGAACAAAATAGTTAGGACAAAAATAATTAATGTGGCTATGGAGCTGATTCCCCTGATGATGAGAAGCAAGTAAAACAAATAGGTAGGGTGGTTTTACCCATCTCGTCATTGCGAACCCTGCAAAAGCAGGGTGAAGCAATCCATTTTCGCGGGCTTCTGGATCGCCACGCCCTCTACGAGGGCTCGCGATGACGGTTTTTGTATAACTCGCCCATGTCATTCAACATGGAAGTCAACTGCATACCCACGATAATTAAAAGATACGTATAACTAATGATTTGATCAACGGACTTTCAAATTTTGTTTATGTGGCACTTTTGAAAATGAACGGTAAAGTAGATGCAACTTAATCTTTACCTACTCATACTAAAGGTATGACTTATATAGCATCCAGTGTTCTTGCTGACAAAGTTATTTAATTTGCAAGCAGAAAGACCCGTGAATATGCTCGGGCTCTTACTTTTGATCGCATCTTACATAAGTATAACATTGAGCATCGCCTCGCAAAAGTGAGGCATTTACGGAAGAATTGTTAAGTTGAACAGAAGAATCAAACTTTAAAACGACGTTATTACGATAACCATCACACGCGGGAACTAAACTTCTAGTTAGCGCAAGTTAAAGTTCCATTATTATTTTCTATTTTTTTGCAAGTTGAAGCGTTGTTGAGCGTGGCAGCATTAAACTTTGAATTCCAAAATCTTATGCAACATAGCGCGGGATTCGTTTGGCCTGCGCAAGGGTCGTTGCTGGTAGCACAGGTGCAATTAAGTTGGTCGTTTGTGGGGTTATACGTACAGTTAACACAGCTGTTTTGGTAAGAACCCTTTGGACAATTCTGCCCGGAAGCGCACCCTATAGTGCAGGCTGGTTGGTTTTTACATTGACAAGTAACAGGGTTATTCTGATTACACTCAACACAATTCTTTGGGCCGGTTGTCCCCGGGCACTGATAAGCGCACCCAAAGGCGCTATTTTGACCTTGGCCTACAACCAAAAAGCTGAGGATGAGGAAGCACTGTATTGTAGCACGTAGCCAATTTGCTTTTCCTAAAAATGGGGAATTTTATGCATGATTTTCATTCTTCTTCTTTCTTTGCCGAGGATCCATAAGCCAAAGAAATTTGCACACTGCGTTACAATTTAAATTCTCTCTGAGAGCCATATTGCTAAACGCGAGGCTCCTTTAATCGCATGTGAAAGAAGAGGGTAGGCAGGAGCTTCTTGGGCTCCATGCTCAAGCGCAATATCTCTATGTTCACGTTCTTCTTGTTGAAAGGTATAGATAACTTTACTGAGCTCAGGATTTTCATCTCCTAGGAGAATCAACTGCTTTTCATAATGTTCATCGATGACTTCTTCGACGGCGGCAGTGCAAGCCATTGCTGCCTTTTCTCCTAAAAGGGCTGTACCCGCTCCTAAAGCATAGCCTGCCACATGCCACAAAGGTTGGAGAAGGGTAGGGCGAACATGGTTTTTCGCAACCCATTTTTCAAATACTTGAAGATGGTTTAACTCTTGGTCCCTCATATGCTCTAAAATGGGGGCTGAAGAGCTATTTTTGAGAATGGCCAATTGACCTTCGTAAATTCGCTTAGCTCCATATTCACCAGCTAAATTCACGCGCAACATAGAAGCTTCTTGTTTTTGCAGCGAAGGTTGGCCGGGGAATGATCTCATTTTTGCTTCCAGAACCAACCCCAACATACACACACAAGCACCAAAGAAAGGATGGCGTTATAGGCTGCAAGCGAGAGCCCAAATAAACTCCAGGTTACTTGATCACAACGCACCAAAGGTGTTTTTAGAAGCTGTTCTTTGAGAGCTTCGACAGACTCAAAGGCACTAAAATCGTTTGAACTACAAAAAGAAGGTAAACTAACCCAATGCTGTTGAATGGCAACATGATATCCCGCAAGAAGAGCGCCGCCTGCAAAGATAAAACCGAGAATTAAAAGAGCATAGTGTTGAAAACGTTGAGGGAGAACTAGGAGAGATAGAAGTGAGAAAATTCCAGCTCCCATAAAAACATTTCTTTCATAAAGACACATCTGGCATGGACGAACAGCAAAATAATGTTCCATGACATATGCTGCTCCTAAAACACCAACACAGATAAGTGTTAAAACGCCCAATAGTGTGCGAGATGAAAAGCATGTAAGAAATTTAAGACACATATTTGTCCTCCCTTTTAACTTATCTTAGCCTAAAACATAAACAAGACCAAATCCACCTATAAGAGCCCCTAAAGAGGCAAGTGTGACGAGAGTAAGATTTTTATCAATGTATTGTCTCATCGATGGGCCATAATACCAGAACAATGCGGCAAGTAAAAAGAAACGAAAGCCGCGCGCAATAAAAGACGCAATCGTAAAAGATGTAAAGTCAAGTCCAGTGACCCCACAAGCAATTGTGACTACTTTATAAGGGATGGGTGTAAGCCCTTTGAGTGCTACGATCCAAAAACCCCATTCATTAAAGCTATCTTGAAATTTGTCGAACGCTGCTTGTAGGCCATAGGTTTGAAGGATAAATTCACCGATTGTTTCATAAAGACCATATCCAATCGCATATCCTAACCATCCCCCAACAACGGATGAAATTGTACAAATAAAAGCGAACTGCCAACTTTTTTCACGTCTAGCCAATAACATTGCAATGTAAAGTGGATCGGGTGGAATGGGAAAAAATGAACTTTCAGCAAAGGAGACAGCCGCCAAAATCCATACAGCATATGGGTGATTAGCAAAACTCATAATCCAATCAAAGGTACGTCTTAACATAATGTCTCTCAATACTCATCGCTATTTTGAGGGGTAGCATGGATTGTGGATAAGTTCAATGAAAATACCAGCAACAGTATTTATTGAGCTGTGATACCGCCATCAACAACGAGTTCAGATCCGGTTATGTAAGAAGCATCATCACTAGCAAGGAAGAGAACGGCTTTTGCGACTTCTATCGGTTGGCCAGCTCGCTTGAGGAGCGTTTTGGAGATGAACCAATCTTTTTGGGTTGGATCTTTCATAATTTCGGATGTTAAAGGTGTTTCGATAAGTCCGGGGTGAACGGAATTCACCCGGATGTTATCTTTTGCATAATCGACTGCAGCTGCTTTTGTGAGAAGGCGGACAGCTCCTTTTGAAGCGGCAAGGGCTGCTGCATTTGGCCCTCCGATCAAGCCATAGATCGAAGAGATGTTAATAATTGAGCCACCTCCTGATTTTCGCATGGCAGGAGCTATATGTTTGCACCCTAAAAAAACACCTTTGGCGTTCACATCAAAAACTTGATCCCATTCTTGTGAAGTTGTGTTTTCGAGGCTTTTTTGAAGTAAAATACCTCCATTATTTACAAGAATATCAATCTTTCCATAGGCTTGTAGCGTTTTCTCAATAACATTTTTCCAGCCCTCTTCCTCAGAAACATTATGCTCTAGAAAGAAAGCTTTTCCACCTTGCTGATGAATTTCTTGAACAACTTTTTCTCCAGCAGCTGTATCTCGATCCGTTGCAATAACGCTCGCTCCTTCTTGAGCAAATAAGAGGGCTTCCGTATATCCCATACCCTTGGCTGCTCCCGTAATAAGAGCAACTTTACCAGCTAGCTTTCCCATCCTATCCTCCTAAATTGAACATTGAAGGTATCAATATAGCGTTAGAATGGAAAACTTTCAAATATTATTATAAAAAATATTTATTCATCATATATTTAAAATTATTCAGTAATATATCCGCCGTCAACAACAAGTTCAGACCCTGTCATATATGATGCGTCGTCGCTTGCAAGAAAAAGAACTGCTTTTGCAACTTCTATGGGCAAGCCTGCACGCCCCAAGAGTATTTTTGAAACGAAGTAATTTCTTTGAACACGATCTTTGAAGATTTCTTCGGTCATAGATGTTTCGATAAGCCCGGGATAAATGGAGTTTACACGAATATTATCCTTAGCATAATCGATAGCAGCAGCTTTTGTTAAAAGCTGAACGGCTCCTTTAGACGCTTCATAAGCTGCTGCCGAAGGGCCACCGATAGATAAGATATTAATAATGGAGCCTCCACCCGCTTTGCGCATAGCGCCAGCAACATACTTACACCCTAAAAATGGTCCCTTTGCATTGACTTCAAAAACTTTTTCCCATTCCTTTGCGCTTGTATTTTCGAGATCTTTTTGAATCAAAATTCCAGCATTATTAACAAGGATATCCAATTTGCCATGAGCTTTTGTTACTTTTGCAATAATCTCACTCCAATCCTCTTCGCGGGCAACGTCATGTTTAAAGAACATTGTCTTGCCATTCTTTTTTTGAATTTCACGGATTAATTTCTCTCCTGCGGCTGTATCTACATCTGTTGCAATAACACTTGCTCCTTCTTGAGCAAATAAGAGTGCTTGACTGTAGCCAATCCCATTTCCCGCACCTGTTATCAGTGCGACTTTTCCTTCTAGCTTTCCCATTATGATCTCCTGTTAAATATTAAGACTGCTTTTTATCGAGCCATTTTTGGGCTTCTTTGTATTCTTTGCTTTTAAAATGCTTGAGCTCCATTTTCCTTAAAAACAGGTTTGAAACTTTTATGAGAGGGCTCATCCACCATTGGTCACCTACGGTTGCAATTCGTTCAAAGTTTTTAATGTGGTGGATGCCAAATTTAAAGTCATCAAGCATGGCCTTACTCTCAATCTTTTCAAAAGTGCGCATGTCACAGAAAGCGCGGAGAGGAGAGGATGTTTTAATGGCCTTCTTAAGTTTAGGGATGAGAATTTTTTGATAGTCATCATGTGTGACGACACCTTCGTATTTAAGATGAACAAGTTTGCCATTTTGCTTATTTGAAACCTGGATCATTTTTTCCTCCCTTTTTGATCTTCTATTAAAAATATGCCTAATTTTTAAATAAATTGTTAACAAGGAGATGTTATTATTAAATTTGTAAGAAAAAGGAGGAAATGAATGAAAAATTTTCTAATGCTATGTGCAATAGGAGCCGTCTCTTTAACCCTTTCGGGATGTGCTTATTATGGCGGGGTTGATGAGCCTTATTATGGGCCTGGTTATGACGGTGGTTTCTACGGTTATGACTATTTCTATGGCGGTGGTCATGGCCATCATGGCGGACACCATCACTAAGAAACTCTTATAGACCTATAATGCGATTGGAGCATGTGCTTGGGGAGTTGTAACTTTCATTGAGCCAATTCCCCAAACCGTGAGGCCTGCAGCCGCAAGAGCGCAAAGACAACCGAACATCATATTAAGAGAGAGCCCATGCACAAAAGCTTGATCAACCCAACTTAAAAGCTGAGGAATTTGCTCAGATGGAAACCCTTTAAGTTGAGAAGCAGAATGTTCAACTTTTGAGATTACTTCTGCAAGAGTTTGATGTTGGTCAGGCGTAAGCATCATTCCATGAGCTTGGCTGATGTTAACAAGATAACTTCGTCCAAATAAGACCACAAAGCTGGTGGAAAGAACAATGCTAAGCGTATTGCCCACCATCATAAACATCATATAAACGCCAGAGGCTACATTCAAGTCTTCAGCTGGAACGGCGCGCATCATGGCTGTGTTGCATGCTGTAAAATAGGCTCCTAGTCCTGTTCCGACAAGGAACATAGCTGTTATGACGTATGTAAGAGAAGAATCCGCCTTTAAAAATATCAACATTCCTAGAGCAACGGCTGTGACGAGAGCTCCAAAGACCATAGGACCTCTAATTCCAAATACATCAATCATTTTGCCGCCAATGGGAGAAAGGAGGCCCATACTAATGGTCATGGAAATAAAGATTAAACCTGTTTCATAGCTCGAATAGTGGAGGGTGTTTTGGAGGTAAAGCCCCATCAAAACAAGAACCATTGAAAAGTTTATAGCCATAAAAAACTCTCCCACAGTTGCGGCCATGTAGGCTTTGTTTTTCAACAGATGGGATGGAATCATGCGAAGTTTTTGAGTTCGATCTCGAAGGATATAAAGCCCGAGCAAAAGGAGTCCAAAGATCATTACTTCCCATAATGTAATGCTTGCTATCCCCCAAGTTTCGATTTGGTTGAGCCCATAAACGCTGATACATAAACCCGCACTTAGCAAAAAAGCACCAATATAGTCAATTTTCTCCTTAATGACGGGCAAGATGTCTTTTGCTGCATAGAGTTTGAGGATTGCAATAACGATAATTCCTAATGGAATATTGATATAAAAAATCCAGCGCCAGCTCGCTTCTTCAATAATCAATCCAGCAAGACTAGGACCTGCTGCAAGACCAAAGCCGGCAAAAGATAAAATGATACCCATGACAAAACCCTGTTTCTCAGGAGGAGCAGTTGTAAAGATCACAGCCCAGGCAGGTGCTGAAAAAACAGCAGCGCCTAATCCTTGTAATACTCTTCCTAAAATAAGAATTTCAATAGAATGTCCTGCCCCTGTGAGACAAGAACCAGCCATGAATAGAATTAACCCTGCAATGAGAGCATTTCGTTTGCCATAAAAATCGGCAAGGCGGCCAGCAGGAATTACAAAAGCGGCCCAGACAAGAACGTATGAGCTCAAAAGCCATTGAAGACTATTAAGATCTGCATTAATTTCCTCAGCAATAGGAACAAGGGTTAAATTGACAGCTGTGTAGTCAATGTTCAAAAGAAAAATTAAGACGCCAACTGAAATGAGGACCATCCAAGCATGTAGGGAAATTGTAGAGGAGGGCGCAGACATGAAAAGCTCCTATTTTTGAAGAAGTTATTTCAAAAAATAATAGAAAACAAGAGTCAAAAAACTATTTTTTAAGATAGCTGTGACTTTTCGACCTTACGTCTCTTCCAAACCCAGCTCACAAGATTAATCATTGTTAGAAGAATGAGTAGAGGATACAGATAGTAAAGGATAGGTGCAAGGAACGCTACTATTCCATTGAAACCTAAATTTGACATAAGAAATGTTGTCAAAACAGTCATAAAAAGACATATAAATCGCGGAAGAGTATTCTTAAAAATCTGTTCGTAAAGATAATCCGTAAAGACGGTTGTCAGAGCGACCACAGTTGTTAGACACGACAGTATAATAGCAATTGTTACGATGCGTCCGCCAAAATTTCCGAGTGTGAGATAGGCAATGATACTTAAAAATTGCTCAGGAGCATGTTGACTCAGAGCTTCTGCAAATGTGGCACCCAAATAAACAAGAGCAAGATAGACAATGAGCAAAAGGCTTGATCCAAGAAGTATCGCATACAGAGAGAGATTAAATGAAAGGGTGTTATCTTCTTCGTCTTTTGAGAATTTAAGTTTAAAATGGCGCGCAACAACAGTGGCAAAGAAGAAACTCGCAATCAAATCCATCATTTGATATCCCTTGAATGAGCCATCTTGAAAAACATCCACAGGAGAGAGGAGGCTTAGCGCAGGAGATTGTGCATAGAGAAGTCCAAAAATGAGAATAAATCCCACAGATAAAATTTTTGCGGGAGCTAAGATGGCACCTAAAAGCGGAATAACTTGGTTTTGATTGATACATAAGAGAAAAACAATGCAGCTCATGACAAAGCTGAAACCACTTAAATGAAAGTGAGGGGCTAATATTGAAAAGCTTCCAAAAGCAACTGTAATGCATCGAGGTAAGGCCCCAAATGGCCCTAATAGCAAGAGCATTAAAAAAATAAGAGTAAAAGCAGTTACTTTTCCAAAGCGTTCAAAAAAATTCTGGTAATTTCCATTATAAAGAAGGATGCCAACCAACCCGAGAAACGGGACAAGTATGCCTGTTAGGGTTAGGCCTGCAAAAGCAGGCAAGAAAGCGCTGGTCGCATTTTTCCCTGCTAAAAGGGGGAACACTAAGTTTCCGGCTCCAAAAAACATCGCAAATACAGCAAAACCACCTGTAACAATAGCTAATAGTTCTTTTGAATTTAATTTTAACATTTTATTACTACTCATTTCTATCATCCTTTGATATATAAGTACGACTTATCTACATTTCTTCTTTTTTATTATAATAATGTTGGGGGAGGGGAATTGGGCAGCTAGCCGCCCACATTCAAGATGGATGATGAAATAATTTTAGTAAGGTGGGTAAATTTTTTAATCATGTAAAAAGTATAAGAATCCTTTTTAATGGATGAAAGAAAAATCGACGAGTATTTGTTAAAATGGATTTAAGTTTTTGAAAAACAATCGAAGTTTCTTGTTTTGGATGTCTATATATAGTTGATTTAAATGAGAGCGACGCTGTTTGTGACTAAATTTAGTCTTGAAAAAGTATTGTTTTTTGACTAATCTGATAAAAAACAGGAGGTGCTTGTGAAAGAAATTTTACTTTCTGAAGATGTTGTCCCTATTGGTGAATTTAAAGCTCATGCGGCAAAATGGCTTGCGCAAGTTAAAGAAACGGATCATCCTTTAATAATAACGCAAAATGGTCGTCCGGCTGGTGTGTTGCTTTCTCCACAGGAGTTTGATCGTTTCCAAGAAAAAGAGAGATTTTTTTATTCAGTTGCGCAAGGGCTTGAAGATATAAAAGGAGGACGTGTCTTTTCAACTAAAGATTTGAAAGAACGTCTTGCATAGATTATTCTCTTTTAATGAAGCTCTTATGGACCCAACAAGCATTAGAAAGACTTCTAGAAATTCAACAATATGTTGAAGGGAATACTTCAGCCGGGGTAGCAGCTAAGTTAATTAAAAGCCTTATTAGAAGAGCTGAAAACTTGCCAAGTTTTCCATATATGGGGCGCATTGTCCCAGAATTTTATTCTGAAAATCTTCGCGAAATTATTGAAGGAAAGTACAGAATAGTGTATTCTTTTCAAAAAGATACAGTGTTTATTCTCACGATTTTTGAAGGACATCGGTTGTTTCCTGAAAAAGACCTTCTCGTTAATTAATAGTAACTAAAAAGGAGATAAATATATTTTTATTTGTCGGGGTTTTGTATAAGTTTTTTCTTGATTTGTTTGAAATTAGCTCTTACATAGAATACATGACATTTAGCAAATTCACAAAAAGTGCTTTTTTATATAAACGACCTCGTTTCTTCTAAGGCCATTATCTGATGGCTATCTTAGGCTATTGCCTAACAATCAAGTTTAAAATGTATATGATTTTTTAATTCCACACGGAATTTTACAAAACGAGGAGACGAATATGATGACGATACCTTATGATGATTTTGCAAAAGTGAACATACTTTCAGGTACAATCATAAAGGCAGAGGTCTTTGAGAGAGCCCGCAAGCCCGCCTATAAAGTATGGGCTGATTTTGGTCCCGAAGTTGGTGTGTTACAAACGTCAGCTCAAGTAACAATTCACTACACCCCCTCATCCCTAATTGGACGTCAAATTTTAGGTGTGACAAATTTAGGGACAAAAAATATTGCTGGCTTTGAGTCCCAATTTCTTTTGGTAGGTTGTGAAGATTTACATGGGGCGGTTTGTCTCGCCACTCTTGACCCGAAGGTTGGGAATGGAAAAAGATTATTTTAATGAGGTAAAAAGAGCCGTGTGAACTCCACTCACGCGGCTACTTCATATATTATTTTTTTTAGAAGTTAATCCCCTATTTCACCTTTAATCTTTTCACGCTAAACTCCTCTACAAGGAGAAAGAAATGAAGCGCATTTTATTAGCAATCTGGAGCTTTTTGTTTTTAAGCGGCGTTGCTTTTGCTGTGCAGATGCCTTTAATAACAGGTGAAAAGGAACCTTCTGTATCTCCTCCCCTTAAAACGATCAAAGTTAGCGAAATTAACGCTAATCTTTTTTCTGCTATTTATGATTTTATGCAAGAAGCTGGAACGGGTATTTTTGAGGGCTTTGTTTCCTTAAAAGACTTTGTCGAAACAGGAGAATGGCTTATCATAAGTCTCCAAACGCCTGAAATGCGTAATTTGGTGGGAGCCTTCAGCGTACGTCTTTTAATTTCAATTTTGATTGCATTTGCTGTATCTCAAGGATTTTCTTCCTGGCTGACACCAAAGATTCATGAGCTTTTAAAATGCGTTGAGCATCCTTCTCCTCATAAGCAAAAAAAGATTACCTTTGCAACTATTTTATCTCTCGTTCCTCCTCTTACTTTTGGATTCTTTTTGTATACTATTTTCAGGCTTATAAGTCCTCACGATGGTGTGTATCTCGAGGTTGTCCGTATCTTAAGTTCTGGGGCGGTTATCATTTGGGCTCTTTTGAATGTAGCTCACATTTTTTTAAAGCCCTTAAGCGCTGAGCACCAGCATATTCCCCTTTCTCGTGAAGTTCTTGCAACGACTTATATTTGGATTCGACGGATGGGCGTTGTTGCACTTTTTGGTTTCTTCGCCCTCGAAGCGGGCTCTTTAATTAGTTTACCGATCGCTGGAGAGAGGCTTTTGCTTCAAGGATCAGGATTTATTATTGCTGTTTGTGCGATTCTTATGATGCTTTCTCTTCATGAAGAGGTGAGTCATTGGATTCAACAGCAACGGGGACATCCAAAGCTATCAAGTCTGAAGAGAGCATTATTGCCATATCTTCAATACAGCTATATTCCTGTGATCGTTTTTATTGTTATTAGTTATGTTAGTTGGGTAACTCATGAGTTAGATCGATTCCATGTTATTGTTTGGAAGTGCTTATTTACCTTAGCTCTTTTCCCATTTTTACGTGTTGCTGCTCATTGGATTCGTAAATTGCGAATTTTATGTATTCAAAGGAAAGTACAGGGTGTTGCTCCGTCTTTTGCAAAGCGCATGATTTTTTATGGGCAACAAATTGACTTTATAACAATCGTTATTTTGAATGTTTCAGCGCTTATTTTTATTCTTGATGTGTGGGGTTTCAATCCAACTTTTTTTATTTTCTCCCATGCAGGTCGGTTGATCGCAGAAAAGGCTTTCAGCATTTTTGTTATTATCGTGGTGGCGCTTTTCATTACGCGTATGGGAAATGATCTTTTAACGCGTTATTTAAGTAGCGAAAAAGAGCTGGTTAGTGACGCAGAAAAACAAAGAGCCGCTCGTTATAAAACGATTTCAAGCGTTAGTCGTAATGTGCTTCGGATTGCTGTTTGGACGCCGGCTATCTTATTTATTATCGTTGAACTTGAAGTTGATGTCGTTCCTATTTTGGCAACAGTTGGTATCCTTTCGGTTGGGCTTTCATTTGGTGTGCAGTCTCTCGTCAAGGACCTTGTAACAGGCTTTTTTATGCTGCTTGAGGATGCTTTTGCAGTTGGTGATTTGGTTGTCATCAATGGTCAAATGGGACGTATTGAATCCCTGACAGTTCGAGTTGTGAGACTTCGCGCCACGGATGGATCTCTGTTTACTTTTCCTTATGGGAATATAACAACCCTTTGTAATCAAAATAGAGACTTTTCTGCGGCTCTTATGTTGTTTCAAGTTGGCTTTGATGCAGATATCAATCAAGTTTTTGAGATTCTAGAAAAGATTTATGCCGATCTTCAAAAGGATAAAAAAACGCGTTCTCTGCTTGCAGGCCCAATAGAAATTGATGGTGTGAATGAAGTTAATGAGCATGCTTTTGAAATTAGAGCTGTTCTAAGAACCAAGCCGGGACAGCACTATAAAGTACGGTGGGCCTTTAATCGTCTTTTAAAACAGTACCTTGAGGCGAATAAAATTCCTGGGGCTTTCCCTCGTCAAATTTCATATAACTATGCCCTTGAAAAATAACTAATCTTTTTTAACTCTTTTTTAACTTTTTTAACCTGCCAATTTTAAAGAGTTATTTTTGCTTGACTTAAAAAGAATACAAGACTTTCAAGTCGTTGTGTGGGGGTGGCCTTGAATCAAAAAAAATGATACTTATATAGAGTAAATAATTTGATCATTCGATCAAACCTACAACTAGATTTTTTTATCCTCTCTACAATAGCTAGGTAGAATAAAAAACTCTTTATGCAACACTAAGCGGAGGGTTGAAAATGGCAAAATCGTCTCTTTTTTCATGCGGCAATCATGTGGTTTATCCAGCACATGGCGTTGGGAAAATTAAGTCTATAGAGTCTCATGAGATTGGTGGGCATTCTCTTGAGATGTTTGTGATCTCTTTTGAAAAGGATCGAATGACTTTGCGCCTCCCTGTTGCTAAGGCAAAATCATCTGGACTACGCCCTGTTTGCACCTCTAAAGAGATGGCGAATGCTATTAACACTTTAAAAACGCGTGGTCGTGTGAAACGTTCCATGTGGAGTCGACGCGCTCAAGAATATGAAGCAAAAATTAATTCAGGAGATCCCATTTGCTTAGCAGAGGTGGTTCGTGAGCTTTATAGAACGGCAACTCAACCTGAACAATCTTATAGCGAGCGTCAAGTTTATCAAAATGCTCTTACGCGTTTGGCAGGAGAGATCGCTGCTGTTGAAAATATTGATACAGAAAACGCTATTCAAAAAGTCGAAACGATTTTAGAAGCAGCATAACTTTTCACAATCCCTGATTTTTTCTTGCTTTTTCCAAGAAAGTCAGGGATTTTTGCTTTTATAGAAAAGCTCGAGTGAAAAGGACAAAATGACAATTCAAGAAACAGATGTTGCGATTATTGGTGCTGGGCCTGTCGGTCTCTTTGCCATTTTTGAATGTGGCATGATGCGACTCAAATGCCATGTTATTGATTCTCTCGATATGGTGGGTGGGCAGTGTCAAGCTCTTTACCCCGAAAAACCCATTTATGATATACCGGGTTTCCCTAAAATCTTGGCCGCAGATCTCATTGAAAACCTTAAGAATCAAGCTGCACCCTTTGAGCCTGTATATCATCTGGGACAACAAGTTCTGAGCCTTGAGAAGACTTCAAATGATACGTGGTGCCTTGAAACATCGGCGGGGCAAAAGATTGTAGCAAAAACAATTCTTATTGCAGCGGGTGTTGGCGCTTTCGGCCCGAATCGCCCTCCTCTTGAAGGACTCGAAGACTTTGAAGGTAAAAGTGTCTTTTATTATGTTAAAAATCGAGAAGATTTTAGAGGGAAATCTCTTGTTATAGCGGGGGGAGGGGACTCCGCTGTAGATTGGGCGATTTCTCTTTCTGAAATTGCCAAAAAAGTTACGGTTGTTCACCGTCGTCCTAAATTTAGAGCAGCGCCTGAAAGCGAAGCTCAACTCCACCGATTAGCCCAAGAAGGGATAATTGACCTTGCGATCCCTTTTCAATTGGAAGGACTTGTTGGAGAAAATGCTTCTCTTCAAAGCGTTATTCTTAAATCGTTAGAGGGAGAACTCAAGGAAATTCCTGCTGATATTCTACTCCCTTTTTATGGTCTTTCTATGAACTTGGGCCCTATTGCTCATTGGGGACTTCAGCTTAATACAACTCATATCATGGTAGACCCGAAAGATTGCTCAACGAATGTTCCCGGAATTTATGCGATTGGGGATATAGCAACATATCCGCATAAACTTAAGTTAATTTTGACGGGTTTTGCTGAAGCTGCCCAAGCGGCGCATGCTATTCGCGCTTATGTTCACCCAGGTGAGGTGTACCACTTTGAATATTCAACGACGAGTGGTGTACCTGCTTAACTTTAATTTTGTAATTTTTGGAGATGGTATATGTTAAAATTTAAAACTGGTTCTTTAACTCTTGTTTTAATAAGCTTTTTTCTTTCAAATAAAATTTTCACAGCAAAGGCCATGACTCAAGAAGATACAGAGTTCTTAGTCGCGCACTTGAAGGCAGGGCGAGGCGTACCACTTGCAGTGGAAATTTGTGAAGCGCGGCAAGGCTTGAAAGCCGCTCAGACTCAAGAAGCTTTGACTCAAAAGGAACTAGAGAAGGCAATATCTACACATACACAAATCCAAAAGAAACTTTTAGAAACTCTCGAAGAGTTGAAAAAGTTAAACGAAGCAATAGAAGAATCAAAATCCTTGTGCTTTCAAACAGAAAATGAACTCTCACGGGTGCAGAAAGTGCGCGTTGAGAGAGAAGCACAACTTGCTGCCATTCAAGCAAGCGCATCACAACTTAAAGCAGCAGCTAAAATTTCAAATGATGATGAGAGGCAGCAGAGTGGCGAAGGAAAAGATATAAGACAATCTAAAAAGGAAAGCAAACGTTCAAAAAAGAAAAAATAATCCCCGTGATTTTCATGAGGATGGTTCGGTAAAAAGGTACTTAACTGACAAGTTTTCCTAAGTATTGGGTATATTGTACCATCTACAAAAAATAATTAAGAAAAAGTAAGTAATTGGATTGCTTTGCTTCACTTGCAATGATGAATTTTTACAGTTATTCATAAGTTAGCTTGTCTTATGAGCTATTAACCCACCTAACAGGAAGGCAAACAGAAAATGAATAAGAATAAGAAATATCTAGTCGTTGCAGTAGCATTAGGGTTAAGCATCTTCCTGAATTTTGAAGCAGAGGGAGCTCTTCCTGATGATCCGATTCAAATACAGAAATCTGAATGCCCAGCTAAAGATGCTTGCGCATACGGGCTTACTGACGGATCTACAGCTACCGTTGACCAAGATTCAAGAAGTAGACTCGCAGCTGCAGTGGCAAAGACACATTTAAAGGTAAACCATGATGGGACATTATCTGGGATAGCTACGATTAACGGCCAGTCAGTTCCTTTAAATTTTGTTAGAAAGTAATTCCATCTAAAGGAAAAAAATACACACACCCTCATCAATCCCGGAACCTAGACTTATCCCCACGAAAGTGGGGAACTAGGCTAAATTAAGACCTCCACTTTCGTGGGGGCAGGCTGGGTATCTGGGATCTGGTGCTCTTATCCAAAATTCAGGTTAATTAAGAAAAGGTAAGTTACTGGATTGCTTCTATCATAAGCTTAAGTGCTAGAAACAACGTGACCCGATCCTTTTTCCACATTTGAAGAAGCTGGTGATATGATTTTGGGCAGGCAACACGTAATTTTTGTTCCCTTATTAAGTTCAGAAGATAAAAGAATGTAACCCCCGTGAAGCTCGATAAGGTTTTTGACAAGAGAAAGGCCTAAACCTGCACCAACTTGCATTCCAGATTTGCCCCGTTCAAATCTTTTAAAGAGGTGAGTCTGATCTTCGGGTGTAATTCCAACGCCGGTGTCCGCAATGGAAATTTTAAGCTCATCTTCTTCGATGATTGCTTCAACCGTGATCATACCTTCGGCAGGTGTAAATTTAACAGCATTGCTTAAAAGATTGAATATAGCTTGCTTAAGGCGTCTTTCGTCAACCAGCCATTCTTCCACGGCTTTGTCATACTTAAGAGCAATGTATTGCCTATTCGTTTCTACTCTTTTAGAAACAAGCGTAATGACATCTTTCAGTAATGTTGGGATATTGCAACGGTTTGGTTGAAGGGTTAAATAACCGGCCTCAATAGAAGCTAAGTCAAGAATATCATTTACGAGATGTAATAGCTCAGTCGAAGAATCAAGAACACCGTTAACATAATCGATTTGCCGTTTATTCAGATTTCCAAAATATTCATGGGAGAGAATTTCGCTAAATCCTACGATCGTATTTAATGGGGCTCTCAATTCATATGAAACGCTTGCAATAAATTCCGATTTAAGTCTATCTGCTGTCTCTAAGGCTTCGTTTTTTTCTTGAAGGACATGTTGAATGCGGAATGTATCCGTTGCGTCCGTGTAGCTTAAAAGATGATCCCCGTTTGGTAGAGGGACATATCTGAAGTTGATCACAAGGCCGTCTTTTCTTCGCAATTGTCCTGTTTTCGGTACACGATCTGTTACTTTTTCAATAAATTGTGCTTTATATGTTTCCCACTCTTCTTCATAGTCTAAAAGGTCTTTTAATTTATCTATAATGGTATTTAGATGTTGATCTGGTGTGATATCTTTATCCTCAAGTTTCCATAAGCGCACAAAACTAGGATTGAAAATTTTAAGACGATTATCACTTCTGATGACCACCACACCTTCAAAAAGATTATCGAGGGTTGCTTGATAAGCTTCTAAAAACGTCTTGTTTTTTCGCTCAAGAGCTAGATAATCTGTAACATCTTCAAACATAAATAAGAGGCCCCCCATAGGGTGAGGAGCACTGAATATCCTTAATGTTCGTTCGTCAGGTAAATGCATAAGATCTTCTAAGGGTTCTACCTGTTCTTTAAGCTGCTGTAATCGCTGTTTTTTGTAAGCAGGAAAATCTGCATATTCAGGAAGTTGACGTAGGTTTCGTAGCTCTTCTAAGACTTCATCAAGGCGTGGTTGAGTCTTGAGAAAATCTTCGTTGAAGTTATGAAGAGTAATATAAGCTTGGTTGTGATATTGAAGATTCCCTTCTGCATCAAAAACACAAATAGCAGTAGAGAGATGGTCTAGAACTTCATCATGCGCACTAATAAGGCGTTTGATTTCAGAACGAACATCATTGAGCTCGGTTATATCATAAGCAATGCCAATCGTGCCGCCTGGATTTCGTGGATTCGGGATCTCTAAAATCCGAAAGTATTGGCGATTTCCATTAGCAATGGCTGGACTTTCAAGAACTTGACATTCTTCTGTATGTAAGGCTTTGCGTGCAAGCACCTTTGCAAAGCGAGGCTGGATGAGTTCAATCCCTTCTTCGTAAATTTTTTGAGGCGTACTTTGTACGGCATTTGCATAAGTAAGATTGCAATAATTAATTTTTTGATGTTCATCTCTTTGCCACACAAGTGCGGGGAGAGAATCTAAAGTTGCTTGCAAGGTGGCAAGTAGAGTCTCGTTCTTTTGTAGCATTTCCGTCTGAAGGCGTTCTTGATGAACGATATTTGTGATGTTCTTTAGCCAAAGAGCGATTTTCCCTTCCAAAAGCTCGCCTTCAAGAGAGTAAGTAGCGTTACTTTCTGCAGCATGAACTTTGAGTTGAAATGGAACATTATCTTCAATGAGGGCTTTCAGGGCAGAGTCTATACTTTGAAGAGCGTTTGGATGCAAAAAAAGTTTAAGGGCGTCGATAGAATCTGTTGGAAAAGAAGGTGATCGATCAATAATTTGATCTCCTTCACATAATGCCCATGCTTCTCCTCGGGATAAAATTAATTTTCGAAGTAGCTGAGAAGTGGTTCGAGATTTGAACCATAAAATGCAGAAAAAACCGGCAAGAAGAAGAAAAAAAGAAGGTAAGGAAAATGCAGGAAAAAGTCCACCGGCCCAACATAAAGATGGGATGGCCCCTATAAATAGAAATAGGGCGACGTTTTTTATTAAATTTTCGTATGCCTCCATGTGTAATATTTAGGCATAAAATTGAATTTTTCACAAGAGAAGTGTTTCATTAAGACCAACTTCATTGCCTATGGAGGGGAGAGGGGTTTATGTGTGTTTTAAGACATAACCCCATAAATCTTGCAGAACATGCTCATAGAGATCTCGCTTGAAAGGGATGATGAGATTTAAAAGCTCTTCTTTATCAACCCATTTCCAACTTCGGAACTCTGGATGATATGTATGAATATCAATGTCTTTATCATTTCCCCGGAAACGTAAAGCATACCAAATTTGCTTCTGGCCTTTGAATTTACCATTCCATAGGCGTTGAGCAAGATCTGGGGGCAAATCATATTTATACCAAGTTTTTGATTTTACAATGATTTCTACGTTGCGTGTTCCAATTTCTTCTTGAAGTTCGCGCAACATTGCTTGATCTGTATCTTCGTGAGGTCCAATCCCCCCTTGGGGCATCTGCCAAGCAGGCTCTTTGCTGTCGAGCCGTTGACCAACAAATATTTTATTGTCGGCATTCAAAACCATCATTCCTACAGCGGCACGATAGAGTGGATCTCCAAATTCATCTCCAGTAAAATGCATAAATTTACTTCATTCCTTGTGCTCTTAAGATCCCTTAAGAAGGTTAAAAAACTTCAAGATTCTAAAACGAATGAATGATTGCTGTCTACTATCTTGCTTTTAGATAATATGGTAAAAATAATTTGACCGAACCCACAGTGAGTGAGTTCGGTCTGTTTTGTAACCATATTATGCGTGCTGTTTATTTCTTTTTTTCATAATTTTGAGTGAGAGCTATGGCACGCAGAATGTCGATCGCACGCATGAGTTGATAATCTTCAATCTCTTTCTTCTTTTTATCTTTCGCATCAGTTGCTGACTTGGCTTCATCTAGCTTTTTCTGATCTTCAGCAGATGAAGGTGTTTTGGAATTAGGTGTATCGAGTGCTCCTGCAATGTCTTTTTCACGGAAGAAGTCGTCCTCGTCAACTTTCTCAAGCTTATTGTGAGCTTGTTCAGCAATAATGTCCGGTTCAATTCCTTTAGCCTGAATGGAACGGCCGGATGGTGTATAGTATCGTGCCGTGGTGAGTGTTATTGCACCACCATTTGTAAGAGGCATAACGACTTGGACAGATCCCTTTCCGAAGGATTTTGTACCAACAACCAATGCGCGGTGATTGTCTTGTAGGGCTCCTGCTAAAATTTCGGAAGCTGAAGCTGACCCTCCATTAACGAGAACAACAATAGGAAGGCCATCCGCAAGGTCTTGACCGTCAGCATAAGCATGCATATCCGATTTAGGATCGCGTCCGCGTGTGGAAACAATCTCTTGGCCTTTATTGAGGAAAAGATTGCAAGCAGCAATAGCAGCGTCTAAAAGCCCTCCTGGATCGTTACGAACATCCAATACAAATCCGTTAAGATTCTTCCCAAGTTTCTTTTTAAGGTCTATAACGGCTTCCTTTAAAAGAGGAACAGTACTTTCATTAAAGGTTGCGATACGAATGTAGCCGACGTTACCTTCTGCGCGCCATTTGACTGCTTTGACGTGAATAATTTCGCGAGTGAGCGTTTTTTCAAAAACATCTTGCCCTTCACGTTTGATATGCAACTTAACAGGCGTTCCAGCTTTACCGCGCAAAAGCTCAACAGCCTCATTCAATGTCATTCCAGAAATAGGTTTTTTATCAATAGCGACAATAAGGTCCCCTGCTTGAAGTCCTGCTTTTTGCGCAGGTGTATCATCAATAGGAGAGATTATTTTGACAAGCCCATTCTCCATAGTGACTTCCATTCCCAAGCCTCCATATTCGGCTGTGGTTTTGATCTGTAGCTCTTCATAACTCTTAGGATCGAGATAAGCTGAATGAGGATCTAGTGAAGAGAGCATTCCGTTAAGAGCGCCAGCGAGTAATTTGTCATCATTGACTTCTTCAACGTAATCTTCCTTGATACGTTCAAGGATATTGTCAAACATGTGAGAATCTATGGTTGAAGTCGTGCTGGAAGCTGCTGCTGCAGGTTTTTTTGTTTCTTCTTGGGTATGTGCTGAAGGGTAGAAGCTGGTAATTGCAACGGTTGAAAAAAGAATAAAACTAAATAGTTTAAAAGTCCTAGCAGTCATTTATTGCTCCGCATTATTCGACAAAATAGGGATGGGGGTCAATTGCTTTGCCTTCATGCCTTAGCTCCAGATAGAGCTTTGGAGATTTGGCTCCATATCCTGCCATTGTTCCTAATTTTTGACCAGCATATACATTTTGCCCCACTTCTGCATCAATTTTATGAATTCCCATGAAAACAGTATGTACTTTTTGACCATGATCAATAATTAAAATGTCTCCTTGAGATTTAAAGGGGCCTTTAAAGACAACCGTACCTTCAGAAGGAGATAACACCTCGGCATTCATTTTTGTTTCAAAAATAATTCCTTGGCCATTTGGGCTAAATTTATTCTGAAGTTCAAGATCATCAAGAATATTTCCGACAACTGGATGTTCTAACCAACGAAAGGGCAATCCTTTTTCCGCTGAAGCGGCTTTGGCTTTCGTTCTTTTTTTAGAAAAAATGGCCCTGCTTTCATCAAGAAGCACATTTACATCCTCTTCGTCTTTAAGACGTTCAAGTTCAGCTTGAGTCATATACCCCATCAACTTTTTTTGAAAGGCAACAACCTGTTCATGTTGAAAATCAACGTCTTGAAGAAGTTGTGCGTGTGATTGACGTTTCTCCAATAAATCGGAGGAAAAGGTTGCGATTTGATCAAGTTCAACTTGAAGTTCTAGAAGTTGACGCTTGAGAGAAGTTGAGAAAGCGCGAATAAGGGTAATCCCCCGTAGCGTATTTTTGCCTGTGGAGGCATCTACCAAAACGCGCAACGGATTTGTGCGTCCAAGTCGCGCGATAAGAGGAAGCTTCTTTTCGATTTCTTGCCGTTTCTTAACGATGTTTTCTTCTCTCTCGGCTTTCATGTGGGAAAGTTCTTCAAGATTCTTTTGAAAAACAGTAATCGCTTCTGTAAGTCGACGTTTTTCAAGTAAGAGCTGAATTTCTTGTTTTTTAAGATCACTGAATTCCTGCTCGGTATCTTCTGCGTGTAGGGGGCAACCGATAAGAAAAATTAATAGGAGCCAATATCTTCTAATCATGTGCTCTCTCTAATAAGGATTTTCCAGTCATGGAAGAGGGTTGGGGGAGATTTAAAATTTGCAAGATTGTAGGAGAAATATCTGAAAGTTTTCCTGGGTGAAGCGGCGTGTGAGGGCCGTTATACATCACAAAGGGAACGGGATTTAAAGTGTGGGCTGTGTGTGGTGATTTTAAGGCTTCATCATACATCATCTCCGCATTACCATGATCAGCGGTGATCAAAAGACAGGTGTCTGAGGATTTGAGAGAGCTTTGTATGCGTCCCAAACATGTATCAACTGCTTCAACGGCTTTTTGAGTTGCTTCCATGTTGCCTGTATGGCCGACCATATCTGTATTGGCATAATTAGCGACGATTAAGGCATATTTCTGGCTTTTAATTGCTTCAACTAAGCGGTCCGTTAGTTCATAAGCGGACATTTCTGGTTTTAAATCATATGTTGCTACTTTGGGGGATGGAATAAGAATACGATCTTCTCCAGGGAAAACATCTTCGCGTCCTCCATTAAAGAAAAACGTGACATGAGCATATTTCTCGGTTTCGGCAATACGAAGTTGTTTTAGACCATGCGTAGAAATGACTTCCCCAAGAACATTTTGGGGTGATATGGGTGGAAACAGAGTCTTCATCCACTTATTCAAAGCTTCTGAGTATTCTGTCAAGCCAAGAGCTTGTGCAAAATGAATCCTATGAGATCTTTGGAATTCGTCGAAAGTAGGGTCTAATAAAGCTGTCAAAATCTGCCGTGCGCGATCGGATCTGAAATTGGCCATAAGAAGCCCATCTCCGTCCCTCATACCAGCATAAGGTTCGATCGCTGTGGGAAGAACGAATTCATCCGTCGTTCCATTCAGATAACTGTTTTCTAGATAGGCGAGAGGGGAGTGGGTTAGGGGAGTCCCTTCAACCATGCTCTCATAAGCTTTTTGGATGCGATCCCATCTTTTGTCTCGATCCATCCCATAATATCGTCCTCCTAAGGTTCCTAATGTGACGCCTGGGGTTTCTTTTATAAAAGATAAGAGGGAAGTTAAATAAGCCTCAGCGCTTTTCGGGGGGGTATCCCTGCCGTCCAAAAAGGCATGAATAGCTACCGGAACGCTTTGAGCAGAAAGGATTGTGGCGAGAGCTTTGATATGCCGCTCGTGCGAATGAACGCCACCTGGCGAAAGTAAACCTAAAAGATGACAAGTTCCACCAGTTCTCTTTAACGTCTCTATAAAATCTTTGAGTGGAGTTAAATTTTCGAGAGTGTGTTGGGCAATGGCTTCATCAATGCGAGGGAGATCTTGCAGAATTACACGGCCTGCTCCCATATTCATATGCCCCACTTCCGAATTTCCCATTTGCCCTTCGGGAAGCCCTACGTTTAACTCTGACGCTTCCAAAAGACTATGAGCAGAGTGAGCGAGCAAATCATTCCAATGAGGCGTTTTTGCGCGCGAAATTGCGTTATCGGACCCGTTTTCTCGGTGTCCCCAGCCATCTAAAATACATAAAACAACAGCTTTCGCCATATTAACCTTTTTTTCTTTATCGAAGGATTCTAGAAAAAAAGCGCTCTAAAAGCTAGAGGCGATTGTTACAAGTAAGGAATATCAAATAAATAAATGAAACTAAACTTACGCCTAACTATGTTTAAGGAAACAACTGCTTCTACATCATTGCGACTGCGAGCGTAACGACGTGGGAAGCAGCGTTACCGATCCAGCGCTCTCGATTGCCACGCCTTCTCCGAAGACTCACAATGACGTAGAAGCAGTTGTTCTCGTACTTAATCATCCACAGTTCGAGTTAAGTTTGCCCGTCCCCCCTCCACCATGGTAGAGGGGGAGTTAAAAGCTTAAGGAGTGGCAGAAGCCCCTGTCCTCAAACCTGCAATGTACTTTTCGATTCCGTCCATTGCGTCCTTGAAGCGTTTGTTTTCAGCTGCTTTATCTTCCAGCTCTTTTTCCTTTGCTTTGAGCTGAGCCGCTAACTTCTCTGCTAGATTCTTCTCTGAGTCAAGTTGAGCTGTTAAATCACCTGATTTTTTTGATTCTGCTTCAAGTTGACTTCTCAACATTTTCGCTGTCGTTTCGCTAGCCACTAATTTTTTTGCTTCTTCTGCCACGTAAGCTTCATGTGTTTTTTTTGCTTCCGCCAGAATGGTTGCAAAATTTGTGTTAAGCTCCTCCTCTTTCTTTTTAGCAGCTTCATTAGCTTCTTTGAGTTTTATTTCCATTTCTGCAAGTTGAGCTTTTGCTTTTATTCCTTCCTCAAGTTCCATCTTGAGAAGAGGAGTTTTCTTACTTAACCGTTCAGAGAAGTCAGGAGGAATGTCAAGAAAATGAGAGCCGATAACTTTAAATTCAGGTGTGGTGTCTATGCCCAATGCGTTTGCAACTTCTTTGAATCTTGCCTGCTGCTCATCTATTTTATCTAGGAAAGAAGAGAGGAGGTTTTTGATGTGCTTTAGTCCTTCATGCGAAGTGTAAAATAGATAATCGTCTCTTGATATTCCTAACTTGTCGCACAGTTGGTCTAAAATTTTTTTTGTAGAGCCAACCGTAATCTTTTTACCAAGGGCCATCTGAACTTTTTTTAGCAGTTTTATTTTCTTCCGCTTGTAATCGAAGAGAGCGCCATCTAGATCTCTTTGACAAATAGAACGGTCAGGTCGTTTAGGATCAAAAGGGAAAGTAAACTTTTGATGAGGAATGCTTCCTCCTTTAAAATTATGAAATTCCGATAGATAGAAGTGGAGCTCCTGCTCGCGTGACTTAGGCTGTTGGGGTTCTACAGTGCTTGGTTCTTCCTCATCTAGCGCTACCATTATTTCTTCGGCGCTATCTGGCTCTGCCGCTTTCTTCTGAGCTTTTATCGTTTCCTTCAATTCTTCCCACGTAAAAGACACAGGCCCCTCATCTTCATTGAATAGAGTGCTTGGTCTCTTAGGATATTCGGAGGCAAGGGGGCTTTCTTCTAGCTCCATTCCTTCTTTTGGAGTTGTTAAAGAATCCATTGATGAAGGCTTAACTTCTTCTTCCTTAGCAGATGCTTCTCCTATCGTTAAGGCAGAAAAAGAATCATCCTTCAGCGGGCCTTCTTCAGGTTTTATTGTTGATGGAGAAGAACTTGCTGGAGTTTCTGATTCTCCCTCCCTAACAAGCATTTTAGAAGGGGAGTGAGATATCTCCTCCGGCTGCAGATCAGGATTCATCGCATAGCAGCTACCGCTATATAGTAATAGAAAAGTAGACACAGAAACAAGGCTTTTTATGGACATTTTAACATCTCCTTATAAATTATTAATTCAAAAAAGTGGTTGTGAACCCTTAATATCTTATTCTTAAATATAAAAAGGGCAAGGGGCGTTAAAAATAAAAATTACTATTTGACATCTCTTCATTTTCACTCTTCAGCGTCACTCCCGTGAAAGTGCAGTAGCGTCTGTGGAAAAATTATAAAAACTTCGTCATCCCGAGATTTAGGAACCTCATGCGAGTTTTTACGAGCATTAAGGTTCCTTACTACTCGGGACCCAGGAATTCTTTGATTCAAATACTACCTGGGTCCCGGATATTAAGAAAAACTAAGCTATTGCAAGCTTTTCTAAATTCCGGGATGACGACGGTGGGGAATAGAAAAAATGCTTAATGTGTTATTTAAGCCTTCCTATTCCTACTTTCTTTCTCAAACCAACCATAGCCTCCTTTTCTCTGCTTTGCACAAAATTTTCCCCGGACACTAATGCGCTTTCGCGGGAATGATGCCCTAAGGTAAAAACAACTGAATAATAAAATCTGTTTAGTGGTAAAAACTAAACAGAAGCTATATAGGCGGTTCATTGAGAGACTTACATTTAGGGACAAACTAAAGGCGTGGAGTAGAGCTTTGCTGAGCTTCCCGTCTCCATATTATACCAAATTATGTGGCAACCAGGCTTTTTAATTGTATAGGTAACATCAGGAGATACGACTCCGTCGATCGAAGATGTCATCGTAATCGGAAAAGAAGAGGCAGAGATTGTCAAGGCATCTTTGCTATCAGCTGATAGTGTTCCAATAGGATTCTGCTTAGCATCTTGTACTTGAATTTCGGCAGGAACACCATTGCGGATAAAATATGACGCTTCTAAGGAAGGGTTAAGCATAAAATTTACTGCTATTAATTCAAGAATAAGTTTTTTCATGAAAATTCACCTGTTGTACACCTTAATTATATTGTTATTGTTTTAATGAAATATTAATAAGTAAATATTTTGCGTCACTCTATCCTTGACACCGTGATGATCGCATGCAAGTCTTTCTTAATTCCACATATAATAATAGAAGTAAAAAATGGCCATATTTGAAACAGTATATCGCTTTTTTGGATGGTGGATCATCAATATTGATCTCCTGCTGCTACTGACTCTTGCTGTGGGTGGCCTTCTCTTGTTTTTTCGAAAGGTGAAGTGGGGGAAGAGGCTCGTTGTTATTAGTTGTGTTAGTTTTGGGTTTTTTGGCGTCGTACCTTTCAGCTTATGGATGGTCGAAAATCTTGAGAACCGTTTCCCGAAAATTGATCAAATTCCGCTCGATGCCAAAGGGATGATTCTTTTAGGTGGAAGCTTTGATAAAAGAACCAGCCTTGACCGTAAGACAGTCGCTTACAATTTGACGGCGGGTCGGCTTATTGAGTTTGTTGAGCTTGCAAAAGCGCATCCTCAGTTTCAATTGGCTTTTACTGGAAATCAATTCGAAGTCGAAACGGCTAAGAAAGTGTTTAAAAACCTTGGTATTGATCCTTCATTAGTACTTTTTGAAGGAGGTTCAAAGGATACCAAGGAAAATGCAGCAAGATCCGCTCAGCTTTTAAATCCTAGTCATACAGAAAAATGGCTTCTTATCACGTCGGCTTATCATATGCCTCGATCAATCGGGCTTTTCCGTAAAGCTGGTTTTAATGTCATTCCTTATCCTGTGGATTATCATACCCCAGGAAATTATGAGCCCTTATTTTGCTTAGGGCTTAATTTAAGCCTTGATGCATGGGCCGCTTGTTCTCGTGAATGGTTAGGCATGATTATTAACTATCTTTTGGGAAGATCGTCGGAACTTTATCCTGGACCACAGGCTTCTTAAAGAATCTCATTTTAGATAAGGAAAACTCGTCTTGAGGTCCCGGGTAGCAAGGAAATCTACGCTCTCAAGAGAGCAAGATTTTCTAGCTCCCGGGATGACGCGGCCTATAATAATAGAAAAAAGTCGTCATCCCGGACCTTATGAAAACCTTCCCGAACATAGTGAGGGATCAGGTTTTCTTAGGATCCGGGATCTGGTGTTCTTATGCAAAACAGAAGGTTAAAAGGGATTTTTAGGACCCCAGGTTAATCCTACTCCAAAAAAGGCGACATATGTCTTGGCCCCAGCGATGCTATGTCCTGTACTAAATAGAATAAAGGTATTCGGGGTAAAGTAATAATGTCCTCCAAAGTTATAAATTAACCTAGAGCCATTGTTGAGGCTGATGGGACCTTGTGCAAAAAGTTCGTTTCCGAGTGTAAGTCTCTCTGTAACTTTTTTTGTAAGAAGAGCTCCTCCAAATGGATAATTATATTTATGTTTTGCAGGATTAAATAAATACCCTCCTCCCGCTGTAAGACTCCATGACCCCCAGTTTTTTTGGAGCCAAAATGGGACGGTTCCTGTCCACGATTTATTTCCTGTTCCGAGTTCCGGGACTCCTGAGGGAAGTGTAAACTTAGGATAGAAAGCAGCTTGAGGACACCATTTGGTTTCGTGAAGAAAGCGATACTTAAAGCCAATCCCTATATCTCCATAATGGTATGCAGAACGTTTCTCTTTAGGAGCATTAAGAACAGCGACTGGAATGACAGTACGGATTTGGACGTCTGGATAAGCTCCGATCTGTGTTTCTAAAGCAGGAAGTCGTGTTCCCGTTCCAGACTTCCGATGGTCAACAGACGCGTTGATATCCATCATTACCTGTTCATAGGGGGTTGGAACAGGCGAATCGACAATAAACTCAGTTGCTTGAAGAGAGCTTTGAGAAAGGAAAGTAAAAATAAGATTTACTCTAAGAAGAAAATTATCATTCATACGGATTTTGTTCCTTAGCGTCTGCCAAATAATTTTTCCATATCAATTTTCTTTAACTCCACATAGGTTGGGCGACCATGGTTACATTGTCCAGAATGGGGCGTTTTCTCCATTTGACGTAAAAGAGCATTCATTTCCTCGATGGAAAGTCTCCGTCCAGCACGAACGCTGTGATGACAAGCACAAGTTGCTAAGACTTCAGCAAGTCGTTCTTTAAGTCCTAGGGGGCCACCGAGCTCTTTCAATTCGTCAGCAATGTCTTGTAAAAGCCCCTTGAGGTCAAGTTCACCCAAAAGATGGGGTGTTTCGCGAACCAAAAGAGCTTTTTCGCCAAATGGTTCAACAACAAGCCCCAAAGCTAAGAGGTCTTGTAAAATCTCTTTAAGGCAAACAAGGTCGTTTTCGCTAAGTTCTATTACCTCAGGGATAAGTAGAGGCTGTCTCTTTACATGCCCCATTTCAGCTTTAAGTCGTTCATAAACGAGGCGTTCATGGGCTGCGTGCTGATCTACGATGACGAGCCCTTCTTGTGTTTGTGAAAGAATGTATGTTTCATGGAGCTGTGCTTTTGCAAATCCGAGAAGAGGTGTCTCGAGGGGAGTTTCCTGGATTGTCTCTCTGTGCTCGTAATGATGAGCCTCGCCGTCATTGCAAGGCCCGAAGGGTCGCGGCAATCCAACATAATCATGGGAAAGAGGAGGAGGTGCCGATTCTTCAAGGCGTGAAGCATATCGTGAAAGAGAAGGTTGCTGGATAGATGCGGGCCTCAAGGAGCGGAGAGCTTGAAAACTAACTGTTGTGGCTGTCTTATGGCTTGCACCAGCTAAGGTTTGCTTGAGGGCACTTACAATCGTGCCGCGGATCAAACCGCTGTCCCTAAAACGAACTTCTGTTTTAGCTGGATGTACATTGACATCCACTTCTTCAGGGGGAACTTTTAGGAAGAGCGCGAGCATAGGATAGCGATCTGAAGCTAAAAAATCCTGATAGGCCGCTCTAATAGCACCATGCAGTAGTTTATCTTTAACTGGCCTGCCATTCACAAAAAGATATTGATGTGCAGCATTCGCGCGACTTAAGGTGGGAAGAGAAATAAATCCATTTAAATAAATATCTCCGCGCGCCATCTCCAAAGGCAGGGCGTTTTGTGAAAACTCTACTCCCATGACTTGCGTCAAGCGGTCTTGGAGAGCATCACAAGCGCTATAATCGAAAACAACACGCTGATCCGCAAGAAGTTTAAAGGCCACAGAAAAGTGACTCATTGCTAGGCGATTTAACAATTCAACGGCGTGTGAAAGTTCTGTTGAGGGACTTTTCAAAAATTTGAGCCGTGCAGGAGTGGCGTAAAAAAGATCTTTGACTTCGATGTGTGTTCCTTGTGGATGGGACGCAGGAATAGGTGGTTTTTTGTCACCTCCTTCTAGTTTTAAACACCAAGCTTCTGTTGCCTCTTTGAGACGGCTTGTGATTTGGACGCGGCTGACAGAGCCAATAGAAGGAAGGGCTTCTCCGCGAAAACCAAGCGTTTGAATATTAAAAAGATCGTTTGAAGGAAGTTTCGAGGTTGCGTGACGTTCAACGGCTAATTCTAGATCATCTTGGCTCATTCCTGAGCCATTATCTGTAATGGCGATAAGACTACGGCCACCATCTCGAAGGTGAATGGTAATTGATGTTGAGCCAGCATCTAAAGCGTTTTCGACAAGCTCTTTAACAGCAGATGCAGGTCTCTCTATCACTTCTCCTGCTGCAATTTGATTAACGAGATGAGGTTCAAGTTTACGAATTTTCATCAGCAAGAAACTCCCTAGCTAAACGCTTTCCTTCTTCTACCGCAGGTTGATCAAACGCATTCACGTCCAGAAGATACGAAGTTAAAATCGTTTCGATCATGAAATGCATCATCAGCCCTCCTAAAGTTTGAGGATCGATGTTATCAATAGTGATAAGGCGCGTGGGGCACTTATGACGAATCAATGTTTCATAAGTTGCTTTTTGCTCAGCCGCAAAGAGATCTCCCATTGTTTTACCCGTGAATTCGGGGATAAGAGAAAGGTTGATTTTATCGCCTTTGCCTTTCCAAGAAGGAGCAATAATTGTGAAAAATTTATCCTTTGGGCCGTCAAGATACAGTTGAAGTTGACTGTGTTGATCAACTGTACCTAGGGCAGATATAGGGGTTGTGCCTTGACCTTTTTTACCCAGGCTTTCGGCCCATAGCTGACAATACCATAGCGAAAAAAGTTGCAATTGATCAGAGTAGGGCAGCATTACAGAAAGAGATTTTTGATGGTTTTTGTGTAAATGAACAGTGAGCACGGAACCTTTTAATGCAGGAGGATATTCTTCCGTAAGGTGTTGATGCAAAACGTTTTGTGCTCCTTTTCGAAAAGCAAACACATCAATTCCTGCAAGAATTGCAGGTAGCAAGCCAACAATGGAAAAGCATGAATAGCGGCCACCTACACTGGTGGGGTGTTCAAGACAAGTCCAATTTTGACTTTGTGCAATCTTTCGTAACGGATTATCTGTGGGCTCCGTAATAACCAAAAAGTGGCTTTTCAGATTCTCTTTTTGAAATCGCTCCAAACAAGTGAGGAGCTGCATTAAGGTCTCAACAGTTGATCCTGATTTAGAAATGGCGATAACGCCTGTCGTTTTTAAATTAACTTTTTTGAAAATCGCATCAAAGGTAAAAGGGTCAATATTATCCATAAAATGGAGACGGGGCTTATCTTGCGTTGAAAGGGCGTAGAGCGCTTGTCCTCCAAGGCTCGATCCTCCCGTGCCTAAGATAAGGATATCCTCAAACTGATGAGAAGCCGCTGATTTTATGAAGGCCTTAATATCTTCTGTTTGTTCGACCAAGGATAGGGGAGGGAGCTCTTCCTTTTTATAGGTATCACGAAATTTACTAAGCGCGTTTTTACTCGCATTACTTTGATGAAGGATTTTCTCTCCCTCTTCTAGATAGCAACCGTCAAGATGCTGTGTGTAAATCATTTGTTGCCCCTAGGTTTTGAAGTTTGAACGGAAGAACCGAGAAGAACAAAGCTTAAAGATTCAGGTTTAAGAATTTCGCTCACAAATTGATTTATATCTTCCAATGTAACTTTTTCGGTTTGCTCTAAAAGAGTTTTTGCTGAATCAGGACCTAAGTTAAAAGCCATGGGAAAAGCGTATTCATTGGCAACTTGTAAAGTGCTTGTCAAAGTTAAAACCTTATCCCGTTTGTAGGCTAAAATAGCAGCACTTAGTTCCTGTTGTGTAATTCCAAAGTCCTTTAATCTTTCCCATTCTGAGCGAATAAATTTGGCAGTTTTAGAAGAATTAGAACACTCGCAAGAAAAATTACCAAATAAAAGGTCAACACCTTTGTAGTGTAAGTCTGAATATTGGATCGAATAGATCATGCCTCTCTTTTCTCTTAATTCATCAAACATACGCGTATAGAGAACATATTGAAGGAGTACATACTTAGGATAATCTTTGTGATGCGGGTTAAGTCCTGGTTGAGCAAAAGCGACAACTGACTGGGGGACGTCCTTATGAATCATAAGATCTTTGTTGTGCCAATCTGGCTTTGGTGAAGGCGGAGGATTAGAAGAAGGCAAGATAGAAATCTTGCCCATACTTGAGTCGAGAAGGTCGGTTAATTCGTTTTTATTTACATTGCCGACGACAACAATTTTAGGCTTAGCACTTAAAAATTGCTTTGTTGTTTCTTTTTTTAAGTCATCCGCTGTCATCGCTTCGATGCTTTTTGCCGCATTCTCAAAATCAATGTTGATTGTGATGTCAGGAAAAATCTCTTGGAGTAATTTTAAAAAGCCAATCAATCCTAAATCTTCTTCATAATAAGAGAGCCGCGTGATTGTTTGAGATTTACTGTGGCTTAAATTTGCTTTTTGAAATTCGGGATTTTCTATCAAACGAGCCCACAATTGAAGAGTTGCCGCTAATCCTTCTTTTGTGGTTTGAAGGGTCAAAGATGTCTTTGAAAAACCAACATCAAGTGAGGCAGTGGATGGCGTTTCTTTCACAAAGCGATTCATTTCAAGGGGAGTTAAAACTCCCGCGCCATCGGCAAGGGCCCTTTGAAAGAGCAGTGTCGAAGGTTGATAAGGTGATTCATTAACCGTTCTCTCAAATTTTAAAACCAAAGAGACAAGTGGTGTTGATCGATCTTCGATAAGCCAAACCTCAAGTCCAGAAGGCGTTTTAAAACTCTGGATAGGCAAAACATCTGCGTGAGCAATCGAAAAGTTTAAGCATAAGAGAATGAAGAGATAATGAACTAGACCTCTCATACTGAAACCAACCCTATTCACTGGATTGCTCTCGCCTCGGCGAAGCCTTCGGCGTAGCCTGGGTCGCTCCGCTCGCAATGCTTGTCCTTGCGAAAGCGAGGAACCACGCCTCGTCCCCCGGCTCAAGGCCGGGGCTAAAGATTGCGAGGAGCATAAGCTCCGAAGCAATCCAGGCATCTTCAAGCATTTTAACATCACTTCTCCTTTTCCTGTGAAAGAGGGGAAGAAGGCTTTTTCAAAATATTTATGGCTGCCTTGTCTTTTGTTAAATAAGTAGCGATGACGCGTTGTATGTCAGCCGAAGTAATTTTTTCAAGATCGCTTGGCAAAGCATTAATTTGCTCAAGTGTTAAGTTCGAGCTTAAAGCTTCACCTAAAAAGACAGCCTTTTGGAAGATATCATCGAGGGAAACTATAATACTGTTATAAAGGTACTTGCGTGCGCGTTTTAAATCTTCAGGCGTTAGCCCTACTTTTGCGATGTGTGCGAGAGTCTCATTGATGGTTGTTTCGATCTCTTGCATTCTCGATTCTGAAGACGCCGATACATATATGACGAAACTCCAAGGATCCAAATAAGAATAAAAGGGGCATTGACTATTAAATGAGGTAGCCAGCTTCTTCTTATGAACAAGAATTTCGTAAAGACTGCCCTCAAAATCTCCATCTAAAAATTCACTTAAAAGAAACAGAGCTAAAAGGTCCGTATACTTTTTCTGTTTGAGTTCTGGGAGATGATAAATCTGAGAATAAGAGAATTCAGTTGCACGCGGATGTTCCAGGATGACAGGTGGGAGCTTGGATTGATCCAGGGGTTCTTCGGATCTAGATCTTATAACTTTTGGGCCAGAGGGGATGCTGCCATAATATTTTTCAGCCCAGGCTTTTACCTGTGCAGGCTCGAAATCTCCAGAAACAATAACAAATGCATTGTTAGGATGATACCATTTTGCGTGAAAAGCTTTAATATCTTCTAGCGTTAAGTTACGAATATCGTTTTCCCAGCCGATGATTGGATTTTGATAAGGGTGAACGGTGAAAAACTGACGATTAAATTTTTCATTGGAAAGCTCTATTGGTTCATTTTCCGTCCGCATAAGACGTTCTTCCAGAATAACGTTTTTTTCTGTTTCAAATTTGTCTTTGTTAAATGCAACGCCTCTCATACGACCTGCTTCATATTGCATGAGAAGCTCGAGATGATCTGTCATAACCATTTTGAAATAGAAGGTATAATCTTGAGCGGTTGAGGCATTACTATGAGTTCCAGAAGCTTGAAAATCTTCTAAAAACTGCCCCATTTGGACTTCAGGTAAGCCAGACTCCATAAGATGTTCAAGATAGTGGGCAAGTCCAGTTTTCTTTGGAATTTCATCTGCAGAACCAACTTTATACCATGTACTATAGCTTACAATTGGGGCCCGTTTGTTTTGCATCAAAATAAACTGCACCCCATTCTTTAGGGTAAAGGTTTCTGCAGGTAGGAGTGGGCTCGCGCAAAGAGACTTTGCCCAAGATAAAAGGATGACCACCAAAAAAAGTTTTTTTATCATTAAGTTTATCTTTCCTTTATTAAGGAGCAGCAGATGAACTTGGAGAAATTCCCTTGTTTTGAAGCTCTAAAGATTCTTCATAAGGGTCGATGGCTTCACCCGTATTACGCTTTTTAATTCCAAGTTGTTGAAGGATTGAATTACCCTTAGCATGCTGAATATGTGACTCTTCGTCGATCTTCAGACGTATATCGTCTTGTCCCTGTTCAGCACCAGCCATCTCAAGTAAAGCTTGTTGCCCTGAGCTTATATTTCCATTTTGCGATGTTTTTCCCAAGATTTTTTCTTGCTTGGCAGTAGCCGCTTTTACGTCTTGAGGACGTGGAATGCCAGGCGCCGGTTTGGGAAGAACAAAAAAATCAGGCGGCATATCGAGCGGTTGATTGCTGGGCGTGACGGCAAACTCATCAGGAGGATCCCGATCTATACCTAAGGTTTTCTTGACAGAGCTGCAGCCTTGCATGAAGATGCAGCCGGATAAAAGAGCAATGGTCATCAGACGAGAGTTTTTAGTCACTTTTTTTCCTCACATAGCTTTCTATAAGTAAAAGTCCTACTCCAACGGTTATGGCGCTGTCAGCAACATTAAACGCTGGAAAACGATATCCTAAAATGTAGACGTGAACATAAATAAAATCAACTACGGCACCGAAGCGCAGTCGGTCGATAATGTTTCCAATAGCACCACCAATAATCATGCTTAAGCTGATGAGCAAAAGTTTATCTGTTGTTCGCCATAACCAAACTCCTAAAGTTGTTGAAATAGCAAGGGCTAAAAAAACAAGTCCAAAAATTCCCCAAAAATTATTTGCTTTTAAAAAACCAAACCCAACACCTTTGTTCCAGGTCAAAACAATATCCAAAAATGGTAGTACGGGAACAACTCTCGGAGGATTCATAAAGTCATAGAGGATCCAGGCCTTTGAAGATTGATCAAGAGCGATAACAACAAGAATGATACCTAAGGCCCAGATGAGACGTTTCATGATATTTTCTGTACCACTTCTGCGCAGCGGTGACATAAATCAGGATGTATTTTAACCTGACCGACTTCGGGAAGAACTTTCCAACAGCGCCCACATTTCTCGCCGAGCGCAAGAGAGACACTAACACTGACTCCTGGAACATCCTCGAGCGTAAACCCATCTTCTGGAAGGAGGTAGGTTTCAATGACTTCAACACTTGAAACGATTGAGAATTCAGCCAAATCAATATCTTGAACAGCAGATGTTAAAGAGGGAGAGAGAAAGACCTTAACATCAGCTTGAAGGCTAGACCCAATTTGCTTTGAAGCACGCGCGACTTCTAAAGCACCCGTTATCACTTTTCGAATGAGACGTAATTTTTCATATTTTTCTGACAAAGCTGGTGTATTCCAATTAAAGGGAAGGGCCGGAAAGCTTTCTAAATGAACGCTACCTGTTTGACTTGGATAACGAGAAAGCCAAGCTTCTTCAGTCGTAAAGCATAAGACGGGGGAGAGCCATTTGGCAAGACATTCGAATGTGACATTCATGACGGTACGCGTTGCTCTTCTCTTAAAGTTTTGTGGATCATCGCAATAGAGCGAGTCTTTTCGAATGTCAAAATAAAAAGCAGAAAGATCAACAGCGCAGAAATTGTGAATCTCTGCATAGAGAGCTTGAAATTCGTAGGAGCGGCATGCTTCCCGTACTTTTTGGTCAATTTCATACAGGCGATGAAGAACCCATTTTTCTAGCTCAGGCATTTGAGCATAGCCAATTTCCTCTGTAGCAGAAAACTCAGAAAGCGCACCAAGTAAGTATTTAAAAGTATTCCGATATCTTCGATAAATATCTTGCTGGCGTTTAAGAATTTCAGGTCCAACGCGCAAATCTTCATAATAATCACTGCTTACAACCCATAAACGCAGGATATCAGCTCCCATCGTACTTGTGACGGTTTGTGGTGAAACCGCATCTCCACGGGATTTGGACATTTTCCGGCCTTCTTCATCAACGATAAAGCCATGGGTCATCACTTGCTTATATGGTGCTGCATGAACTGTACCGCACGCAACCATAAGAGATGATTGAAACCATCCACGATGTTGATCTGAGCCTTCTAAGTAAAGATCTGCTGGCCATTTCATTTCTGGGCGCAGACGTAAGACAAAACTTTGGCTTGAGGCAGAATCAAACCACACGTCAATAATATCAAGCGTCTGTTCATAGTTTGCGGGATTATAATCCGGGCCAAGAAAGCGCGTTGGATCGGCTGTATACCATACATCGGATCCTTCTTCTTTTACGGCATTAACGATGCGATCAACAACCTTATGATCGCGTAAAACTTCTCCTGTTTCTTTATTCACGAAAAGAGGAAGAGGAACGCCCCAGGCACGCTGGCGGGAAACGCACCAATCTGGTCGATTTTCAATCATGGATTGGATTCGATTTTTGCCAGATTCAGGAATCCATTGAACAGTTTGAATCGCCTTTAATGCTTTTTCACGAAGCTCTTTTTTCTCTAAGCTAATAAACCACTGAGGTGTGGTACGGTAAATAAGAGGTTTTTTTGAGCGCCATGAGTGGGGGTAACTGTGGGTGATTTTCCCGTGTTTTAAGAGAGCATTACGTTCTTCAAGCTTTGCTATAATATCAGGGGCTACTTTATAAACGTGTTTCCCAGCAAAAAGGGGCACGTGTTCATAAAAAAGTCCGTCATCTGCAACTGTTTCGGGAATTTCAAGTTCAAACTCTTTCCCTAAGATAAAGTCCTCAACACCATGACCAGGGGCGGTGTGAACCAAACCAGTACCTGTTTCCAGCGTAACATGTTCGCCTGGCAATAAGGGCACGTCAAAATCGTACCCTTCCCCATAAAAGGGATGGCGCGCAAGCGTTTCTTTGAGCTCAGATCCCTTAAATTTACCTAAAATCGTGCTAGAGTTTATGCCGGTTTCCTTTTCAAAAAATTCTTTCAAATCCTCAGCTATAAGGACAATTTCTCCTACTTTTGCTATAGAAGTATCTGTTGTTTCATCAACACGCAAGGCGATGTATGAAAAGTCATTTCCATAGGCAATGGCCCGATTCCCAGGTAATGTCCAAGGTGTCGTTGTCCAGATAATAGCACTTGCACCTTTTAAAATAGCAAGAGATGTTTTGTGCAGTGGAAAACGTACAAAGATAGAAGGTGATTCGATATCATAATACTCAACTTCCATCTCAGCGAGTGCTGTTTTCTCTACAACGGACCACATAACGGGCTTAATACCCCGATAAAGGCTGCCGTTCATTAAGAACGCACCAAAAAGACGAATAATTTCTGCTTCTGCTGTAGGGTCCATGGTGGTATAAGGGTGCTCCCAATCTCCCATTACGCCCAGCCGTTTAAATTCTTCACGTTGAATGTCGATCCATTCTTGCGCGAAGTTTTGACAATCTTGGCGAAATTGGACTCTTGGAATATTGTCTTTTTGAATACCTTTTTCCCTGTATCTTTCTTCAATTTTGGCCTCGATCGGAAGCCCGTGACAATCCCATCCAGGGATGTAAGGAGTTGCTTTCCCTAATTTATACTGGGTTTTGTTTACAACATCTTTAAGAATTTTGTTAAGGGCGTGACCTAAATGGATATGACCATTCGCAAAAGGGGGGCCATCATGGAGGATAAACTTATCTCGACCCTCTGCCTTATTTTGCATAAGTTCGTAAAGCCCAATTTCCTCCCATCGCTTTAAAAGCTCAGGTTCCCGTTGAGGGAGATCCCCTTTCATAGGGAAATCGGTCTGCGGCAAGAATATGGTCGGACGGTAATCTTGAGTCATGGCTATATCAATTGAGTTCTACATATCGAATCTTAGTTGTGCCATTTACCCAACCTTTCGTCAAATGAGAACTTAGAAAAAGTGTTCTTACTTTTTTGATTGCAATGACTATATAAAAGTCTATAATTTCATGATCTGGTAACATTGTTCAAAATGCTAATTATAATGACGTTAGATAAAAACTCTTTATTTGTAATAAGGGTAAAAGAAGGCTGAGGCTTTTCTTTGACCTATAGGCGTTTATCGTCTGTTTTTACAAATATTGAGGTTTAATATGAGTTTTAATTATATCGTCACCCTATTTTTACTACTCGAAATAGTTTTTCATGGTAATTTAGCATTGGCTGTGACTTCGGACGATAACTCAATTACAAGAAGCCATACGTAAAACCTCTCCTTTGTAATCACATCTTCAAAACCTAGTTTTTTAAGTTTTTATGACTTTTTAAAGGAGTAAGCGTCATGAAATTTCAAGTTACAAGCTTATTAGTTCTTTTGTCCGCTACAATTCTCATCAGCTCCCCTGCCTTAAGCATGCAAGCAGAAGACCTAGAGCGCAAAATCATCTCTCTTAAGGTAAAAGCACCCACAACGAGAGAAAAAATTAGTTTAAAGGAATTCCTAAGCCAAAAAGATTATGCAGGAGCTTTTACGGCAACCAAGGCGGGCCTTCCACATGTCTCTGATGCAGAGATTGTAAATTTTCTTATGACGAGTAATAAGTATCCGGGATGGGATAAAGTAGATCCTACTGATAAAGCATGGGTTGTTACTAAGGTTACAAAAGCCGCGACGAGAAAGAACTTAGTGAGTTTTCTAAGCCAAAAAGATTATGCAGGAGCTTTTACGGCAACCAAGGCGGGCCTTCCACATGTCTCTGATGCAGAGATTGTAAATTTTCTTATGACGAGTAATAAGTATCCGGGATGGGATAAAGTAGATCCTGACACTAAAAGATGGGTTGTTAACGTAGTCGTATCAAAAGCTAAGCAGCAAGAATTAGAAAAAATCTTAAGATCGAGAGAACTTCGGAGAACTTATTTTAATATTAAAGATTTTGGCCTTGTGCCTTCTGATAGAGACATCCTAGAACTTGTTCTTGAGAACGAAGGATATTCAGGTTGGAAAGATTTGACTCCTGTCCTTCAAGATTGGGCGGTTACTGAGGTAAATAGGGGATTCACGGGTCCTCTAGTAGATGAAGTGAAAAGGCCAGAGAAGGCAGTACGTGAGATGCCGAAGCTACCTGCTGGAATTGATGCAGTCGTATCTAAATATAACGAGCTTAGGGACTGCGAGAATGACGTATCCCCTCAAATTCTAGTCAACTATCTTGCTGGGATGCACATAGACAATTGGGCGATGTTTTCTGAACCTGCAAAAGCTGAGTTTGTTATGGCAGTTGTATCAAAGACTAGACAACATAAGTTCATCGTTAAAAGAAAGAGTGTTTTATCCAAGATAAAAAAAATAGTGACTTACGGTAAAAAACAATCCGAAATACAAGCTAGTTTTGAAGAAATAGCAAGGGATCCAGAAGTCGCTTATTGCATTCTCTTTATAAGAAAAGAATTAGAACGGAACATTAAATTCAATCCTCTTTTGACTATCAAGACTCCAAAAGAGATAGAAAAAATGTTTAGCATGCTCGCTCTTAAGCAATCAAAACTATATGCCCATAAGTTAGGTAAAGTATCAAAGACCTTAGCATCAATAAGGGAGAATGTTATAATTGGCGTTGGAACACAACACATCAAATCAACAGATTTTCTATTGGAAGTGGCGACACTTCTTGCTCATCTGACTTTAAAAAGCTCATTTAGATTTGAGCTTACAAGAAATCTATTTTTGGGGGATTTGGAAATCTTAGAGGATCCTTCTCCTGCAGCACTTGTGGGGTCTATGCTTGAAACTTACTTGGATGCTTCTTGGAACTTATTGAACGGCGATCAATAATAGAGGTTCGTGAGAGTGGCCTTACTTAGTCTACGCAATTTGCTTTGTAGCAAGCCTTTGCGTAGACAAGGGGTCACATATCCGCGTGTCTTCTGGGTTTTATGTATCCAAAAAGCTACGTAGCTTCCTTGAACGGCTCGGATGCTTCAGTTTACGTAAAGCCTTGGCTTCGATCTGACGGATACGTTCACGTGTGACGGCGAATTGCTGGCCAACTTCTTCTAAGGTGTGATCCGTATTCATCCCAATTCCAAAACGCATGCGAAGCACACGCTCTTCACGAGGAGTCAGGCTGGCAAGAACGCGGGTTGTTGTTTCGCGCAAGTTCGAAAGCACAGCGGCATCCACAGGAACGACGGCATTTTTATCTTCGATAAAATCACCCAAATGACCATCTTCTTCATCTCCGATGGGCGTTTCAAGGCTGATAGGTTCCTTTGCGATTTTCATCACCTTGCGAACTTTATCAAGAGGCATTTTCAATTTTTCAGCAAGTTCCTCAGGCGTGGGCTCGCGACCAATTTCATGAAGCATTTGGCGAGATGTTCTCACCAATTTATTGATCGTCTCAATCATATGAACGGGGATACGGATGGTGCGTGCTTGATCTGCAATCGAGCGTGTAATAGCTTGACGGATCCACCAGGTTGCGTATGTTGAAAACTTGTAGCCGCGTCGATACTCAAACTTGTCGACAGCTTTCATTAAGCCAATATTTCCTTCCTGGATTAAATCCAAGAATTGGAGACCGCGGTTAGTGTATTTTTTTGCAATTGAAATAACGAGACGAAGATTGGCCTCAATCATCTCTTTTTTAGCGCGGGAGGAATCTCTTTCTCCCTTTTGAACTGTACCTACAATACGCCTTAATTCAGAAATAGGAAGTCCTGCTTCAGCAGCGACTTCTGCGATAACCTGGCGTATCTCAATTGCTTCGTTTTTGTGCTTTTCTAGAAAAGTAAGCCATCCCTTTCCTGAAAGGGTTTCAAGTTTACTAAACCATTCAGGGGCAAGTTCACTTTCATAATATTGTTCTAGAAATTTTTCGCGTTTAACACCAGCAGATTCTGCTAAGCGCAAAAGACGCCCTTCAAGGCCTACTAATTTACGATTAAGCGTATAAAGCTGCTCGACGAGTTGTTCAATACGGAAAGAATTAAGGTGAATTCCTTCCATAAGTTCAATAAGCTTATGACGATGTTCTTCATACTTCGCTTCAACTGATGCTGTGGGTTTTTTCCCTTCTTGAAGAATATTAAGACGTTGTTCTTGAAGCTTTCTAAGTTGCGTATAGGTCTTTGCAATTTGATCAAATGTCTCAACAACTTTAGGACGTAAGGCGTCTTCCATAGCAGATATAGAAAGACCGCCTCCCTCCTCATCGCTAAAGCCGCCTTCTTCTTCCAAAGAGTCTTCAACAATTGGAGGATCAACCATCAAGGTGTCTACTTCAAAATCTTCAGAGTTAGCTTCTTCATCGGAAGGACCATGGGTATAAGTTGACTCAATATCAATGATATCACGTAAAAGCATTTGGTCTTGGTTGAGAGCATCTCTCCAAGTGACGATTGCTCGGATGGTAAGGGGGCTTTCGCATATCGCACCTATCAACATCTCTCGACCAGCTTCAATGCGCTTGGCTATTTCAATTTCACCTTCACGGGAAAGAAGTTCAACGCTCCCCATCTCTCTAAGATACAAGCGAACAGGATCGTCAGTTCGACCGGCCTCACTTACCTCAGCAGCTTCTTCATCTTCACTGTCATCATCCGTAGCTGCGCGTTTAGGTTTTTCTTCCTGTTCAGCTTCTTCATCTTCGATAATGTTAATGCCCATATCCGAGATCATGGACATAATATCCTCGATTTGTTCTGAACTTAGCTTATCTTCAGGCAACACTTCGTTCAATTCTTCATAAGTGATATAGCCGCGCTGTTTTCCGTGAGCGAGAAGGTGTTTAATCGCCTTTTCACTCAACGTTTCTTTGGTGTCTTTCTCTTCAAAAGTATTTGTTTCTGCAGTCGAACTTGACATTGTAGCCATCAGATTCATCCTTTAAATTAATAAAACACTAAACCATATTTAGTGCTAAATACACAACTCAATCCTGCACAAATGTGCTTTTTTTCAACATTTTTAACCGATGCCATGCCTCGACTGACATTTCATCAGCTAAATGATCTCGCGCACTTTTGAGGTCATTGCCCCCTAAAGTGTGCTGCATTCTGTTAAAAATTTCTCTCCAACCTTCGCGTGCTTCCTCATAGGAAGCTGATATTTTAGCAAATGCCCCATGAATAAGCACTTGAGGAGATAAAACCTCAGATACTTCCCTCTCAAATCCTTCAGAGAGAAGAGCATCCTTTAAGCTTTGTTTATGACCTATACCCTTCCCATAGAATCGTAAAATAGCTTCTCGCATTTCATGAAGCCTGGTCTCTTTAAATTCTAGAAAAGCTAAATCATCACTTGTCTCATCTAATAAATTGGGATGATTAAGCAAAATTGCAAGAAGGAGACGCTCTTGAATGAGCGATAAATTCAAATTTCTTATTTTTAAAGCAACAGCTGGCATTGTTGCTTCTTTTTTCCCAACGATATTTTTGTAAAAAAGATCTTTAAAGGCATAAAGATAACTTTTTTGCACCTCAAGATTTTTGATGGCTTGGGCTCGAAGGGTATATTGCTGTTGAAGTGCTGTTTTTTGCTCAGGTGTTTTAAAAGTTTTGCCTTGAGTTAAGAATATCCAGAGAGTGTCTATGAGAGAGCTTGCCTGAAGAAGAATCTCTTGAAAAGAAACGCCTTTTTGAATCAAGCTATCCGGATCTTCTCCCTGTGGGAGAAAAGCAAATCGCAAAGAGTAACCAGGTTTCAAAAGCGGTAGAACCCGTTCTGCCGCTCGAACGGCTGCTTTATATCCTGCTGCATCTCCATCAAAACATAAAATCGGTTCGGGACTTAATCGCCAGGCGATTAGAATTTGATCTTCTGTTAAAGCCGTTCCAAGGGGAGCAACCGCTCCCTTATATCCTGCCTGTTGCAGAGAGATAACATCCATATATCCTTCAACAATAATAAGAGGATCGGCTTTTTCTTTCTCTTTAGCAAATATATAGCCATATAAAAGCTTTCCTTTTGAAAAGAGGGGGGTCTCGGGGGAGTTGAGATATTTTGGCTCTCCCTTATCTAAAAGACGCCCTCCAAAAGCAACGACTTGTCCCTTTGTATTATGGATGGGAAACATGAGTCGACGACGGAAGCGATCATAGGGGGTTGTGCTGCCTTCTCCTTGGGTTAAAAGCCCGGCTTTTAAAAGAGTTTCTTCTGAGAATCCTTTTTCCTTTAAATGCGTTTGGAGATTGTGACGTCCTTCAGGAGCAAAGCCTATAGAAAATTTCTTCAAAGTTTCACGCGTAAGCTTTCGTCGTTCGATATAATGAAAAGTTTCCCCATACTTGCTAAGAAATAAATTTTTTTGAAACCAAAGACTCGCTTCTTGTACAGCATCTTGGAGAGGAGATAGATCTTCTTGAGGCTCTATTTCACCCTGAGAAAATTCTAGGGGTAAGGATAAACCTGCTCTGCTAGAAAGTTCTTTTACAGCCTCTATAAAAGTGTAGTTATGGGCTTCCATAAGGAAACGCACAATATCGCCATGGGCGCCGCATCCAAAGCAATGATAAAACTCTTTTTCTTCACTAACAGTAAAAGACGGCGTTTTTTCATGATGAAAAGGACATAGTCCAACAAACTCCCGCCCTTTGCGCGTAAGTTTGACCTTTGCTCCCACAATTTCAGCAATGGAAAGGCGGGAGCGAAGTGTATCCAAAAAACGTCCTTGGTTTTGCAAAATATTCCTTTAATCAAGTTACAAAAATAGTTTTGTTATCGGCTCCTCACGGGAACGAGATATTGAACATTTCCTGCATTTTTAAATGTAAACGTAACTTCAACACTATCTCCAGGACTTAAGGGTCGATTAATTTGTTTTAGCATAATGCGATGCCCATTGGGTGCTAATACTGCATTGCCATGGGGAGGAATTGGGATAAAACTAACGATTTTTATATGCGTGATGCTATTATCTACTTCAGGAGCATGGAGCTCGTTTCGAACAGAAGAATTCGTAGCAACAGCGATAAGTTCATCAGACTGGGGGGATGAATTTGCAATTTTCCCAAAAAGCAAGGCATTTTCATTTGTTGTGGGCTGAATCCAAGGATCCACGATCTGAATCTTTTGATTTTCGTTCATGCGAGCCTTCTCTGCAAAAGCTGTAGAACTAAGTGCACAAAGAGCAGTAAGTAAAAGAGCAATTTTCGTTTTCATTATTCCATCCTTATTTTGTATATTTTTCTTGTATGAGTAAAATAATAATACACGCAAACACCAATGAAATACTAATAGAACTAACAGCAAAAGAAAAGTCTGCACTCGTATATTCACGAACGCCATTTATGTAATTACCATTCCAACTATAATCTAAAAGCCAGCCAATAAAAGGCTGAAAAATAACGCCGCTTAGCATGCAAATCATATTGTGAAATCCGCCTGCTGTGGCACTTGCAGATAAGGGGTTGAGAGCGCAAGTCATTGAAAAAGCCAAAAATTGTCCTCCCAAAAAGACACCTGCTAAAAACAAGAGAGTAATAAGAAGCCAAAAAGGAAGAGACGGAAGATAAAAAACGGCAGATAGGCAGAGAAAAGCCCCTAAAGCTGCAATAAAAATAGTGGGCTTATAAGCTTTCAGTCGAGCACACAAAAAGGGAAACGAAGGAGCCCCAACGCCAATTCCTACGAGTAAAGCTGAATTAATAGCTCCAGCTGTTGATTTGTCGAAACCATAAACAGACATAAAGAAAGGAGGTCCCCATTGATCTGTGAATCCTGAAAGAGGGACATACATTAAAAAACCATATAAAGCGATGAACCAGCTTTGGGGTTTGCGCATGACTTCGATAACACTTGTCAAAAGACCTTGCTGAGAAGTATGCGCTTCATCATCACCGTGGCTTTTTAAAATCTCGGCTTCTAGGGAAGAGGGGGCCTTGTCTCGGACAATAGTCCATGCGAGAGCAGCCAAAGCAAAGCCAACAAAGGCGACAAGCCACATAGAATGCCGCCACCCTGATACTTCAACAAGCCACCCCATGGGATAACCTGCTGAAACGCCCCCTACTGTTCCCAGCAGAAGGGTCATTCCTACAACTAAAGGGAGCTTGTGCGAAGGGAACCATAAAGTACCGAGCTTTAAACAGCTCAGAAAGGCAAAAGCTGAGCCAGCCCCAATCAAAGCTCTTCCCATTGCGGCAAAGGAGAGTGAGTCGGCTGAAGAAAATAAAAGGGCCCCAAGGCTACAAGTGATGGCTGCGAAGGTAAGCATGCGTCGTGGCTTAAAGCGATCCATTAAAGTGCCGACAGGAATTTGAAGAAATGCGTACGCATAATAATAGCAGGCCGTTAAGGTTCCTAGAGAACAAGCATCGACGTTAAATGAGATCATGAGATCTTCGGTCATTACGCCGGGTGATACTCTTAACATGAATTGATAGCAATAAAAGAGAGCGGCACAGCCCCAAACAATCCAGCTTTTAGAAAGGAAAAATGAAGATTTTTTTGTTGCTAAAGATGATAAATTTGTCATGACATGTACTACTTTGTTTCTAAAAAAACAATAGACTGTAGCCATCTCAAGCCAAAGGGTCAATTAAGAAATCACTCTCGTTTAGGATAAGCCTCTTGAATAAATAGGCTGGTAAGGATGGCAAGAAGTAAGGCTGTGATGATACTTGTAAGTGCGATTTGATAAGCCGCAGTTGAATACAACCTTATTCCACTGTCATATGCTTCTGCCCAAAAAAGGTCTAAAAGCCAACCAATAAAGGGCTGAAAAATAACACCACTTAACAAACAAACCATATTTTGAAAGCCAGTAGCCATTCCGCTGACGGATAGAGGATTAATTTCGCAGACAATTGAATATGCCATAAACTGGCCGCCCAACATGAGTCCAGCTATAAAAAGGATTGAAATGACTGTGAAATTAGGTAACTCTGGGCCATAAATAATGATAAGAAAAGGGATGAGAGCTCCTAAGGAAGATCCGAGTAAGGAAAATTTAAATCGTTTTAAATGGTCTGACAGAAGGGCAAAGAGAGGTGTTCCCAATCCTACCCCTAAATAAAGGAAGGACGTAGAAAGGGATGCGGCTTGCTTATCCATATGATGAACGTGCGTTAGAAAAGGTACTCCCCACATATCTGCGAATCCTGCTAAGGGCACATACATCATAATTCCATAAAAAGCCAGAAGCCAAGTTTGTCTTTTTCTTATAATGACTTTGAGACCTTCCCATATATTTAAAGATGGGTTGCCGTGCGTGTGATGTTGTTCAATGTAGGTGCGCAGTACTTGAGGAGGGTGATCACGTACGATGCAGGCAATAAGAAGCGCAAGAAGAACACCCCCTCCAGCGGTAATCCATACTGCATGACGCCATCCCAAGGCATCTACAAGAAATGACATTGGATAACTTCCTGACATAGCGCCTGATGTTCCTAAGAGAAGAGTTAATCCAACCACGATGGAGATTTTCTGTGGTGGAAACCACAGGGTTCCAAGTTTCATACAGCTTAAGAAGCCAAAGGCAGATCCTGCGCCAATGAGAAAGCGCCCCATTGAAGCAATCATGACTGTTTCAGCTGAAGCAAAAAGAAGACACCCTCCTGAACATATCAATGCAGCGATCGTTAAAAGCCTGCGAGGGCCAAACTTATCTAAAAGAGTACCAACGGGAAGTTGAAGTCCGGAATATGCATAAAAGTAAAAAGAAGTGAGAGTTCCGAGGGCACAAGCATCTACATGAAAATCAGCCATCAGTTCGTGGGTCATGACACTTGGTGAAACGCGAAGCAAAAATTGATAACAAAAAAAGAGCGCTGCGCATGCCCAAACAATCCAACTGCGACCTAAAGAAGGTGCCATTAATTTTCCTCTCATGTTTATATAACGGAAGCTTAAGATAAGGAGTTAGTTTTGTCTGTAAAAACAATACCATCATTGCGATCCGCCGATGCACGAAGTGCTAAGGCAGAGGAGCAATCTAGAATCAGCAAATAGAACGAAAAAAAGGATCAGTCATTAAGACGATGGTTCGTAAAAGACTGGATTGCTTCGCTCTTCTCGCAATGACGATTTAGTAAAACGAACTCCTTATCAAACTCAGGTTACATTGCTTTTATAAGAATAAAGCCTATCCGAGTCGGAAGGGGGTGTAAAGAGAAGGTTTAAGAGCCTTTAGAATGTCTTTGTTAAGGTTAATCGCCCTGCAAATGATGTCCAGTTAACATTTTTCAACTTACTTTTAATGCTTGTGCCATTTGCAAAATTACGTCGATCGTTTCCGTTGTTGGCGACACGGTTCCAGTGAATGTCTCCTTCACAGCCAAGAGTGACCGTTTTTACAACAAGATACTGAACGCCTAGTTTTCCCATAAGGCCATAACCATGACCATTTTGTTTCATCGTATTATTTGTCTGGTCTCCTGTGAATTTCCAATTTCCAGAACCATTGTAGAAGGAAAGGTTGATAGAGCCTGAAGCTGTCATCGTCCATCTTTGGCCAAATTTTGTTTTTGAATCAAGCCCAACGTAAGGACCATACCACTGCAATGTGTTTGTTAAAGAGGTCAGGGGATTATCAGAGGTTTTTTTACCGTTTAGCTTAATGCGGTCATAAACAAACCCGAGTTGAGGAATAAGGTCTAAAGACTTGAGCGGCTTCATATTAAAACCAAAGGCGATATTTGGTCGAAAAGCAAATCCCTTTCCATTTAATGAATTGTTGGTAGGGTTGCCGCTGCCTGGAGCAGCGAGATAATTGGAGTCAGTCATCTTTCCGCTGAAAAAGTTTGCAAACCCCAAATCGATATACATCTTGTACCGGTCTTTAAAAGTTGTAGTTGTCTTAATTCCGTAATCGATACCTTGAAGATTTTTCCATTTTTCTGTGCTGCCAGTCTTAGTTTTCCAATTAATGTTATCTTGACGGTATCCAACCAGAGGCGTTGCATCAAAAGAAACCTTTTGTTTTGCCAAAAGAGGAGAAGATAAAGCCACGCAAAGAGGAGCGGACAATAAAATCAGGAGATGACGCATCAACGAGACCTTTCTTTTATATCTTAGAATCTTGTTCTCGTGATAATTATTAAGAATTTATTAATATTTTAGCAAGCCTTAAAAATAACATGGCCGATCAAAAAAATTCGTTTCTTGACCCTCTGTTTATTACTGTTGGTTCACACGTAGGTCTAAACGGTGTTGGCTGTTATGGCTTCTATGGTTTTTTCTTTGGCAATCTTAACCCTAATTAGGGCGTAAAGAGTGCTTCCAATTGTGACAGTACAGGCACACATTAAGTAATAAGCGACAGAAGTTACACCACCAGCATTCTGGATAAGCCACATTGATATAATGGGAGCAAGCCCTCCAAAGGCAATAGATGTAAAATTCCAACAAAAAGCGACGCTTGTGGCTCGAATGTTTGTCGGAAAGGTTTCAGCCACAATGGGGTTCAAAGTGCCTTCTGTCATACCGATAAAAGCTCCTAGAAGCAAAGACATGATAAAGATTAACGAGGAAAACCCACTCTCTAGAGAATGGATGAAAGGGGCTACAGAGACAAAAATTCCGATGGTGCCGAATAGAATAATATACCGCTTATTAACTTTATCTGAAAAGTAGCCAAAAACGATTGTGGATAAAGTATAGCTGACCATAGTCAGTAGATTAAATTGTCCTGCCGTGCGTGAATCATAATGAAGAAAATCAATCATCATGGTTTTTCCAAAGATAAAAACAACGAAAAATGAGATCTGTGTCGTCAGGAAAATAGCAAATAAACCAAGTAAGGAAGCTTTGTGATTGCGGAAGAGCTCCATAAGCGGATTACGAATAAGATTTTGTTTTTCCTTCACAACTAAGAAATCTGGAGTTTCTAAAAGATTTCTCCTCATATAAAATGCTAACAAACTTCCGATTACGCTTATAAAAAATGGAATTCTCCAGGCATAAGCGTAAAGCGTTTCTTCCGTAACCCAAGATTCAACAATAAGAATTGTGCATGCACTTAAAACCAATCCCATCCCGACACCCGTTAGAGCAAACGAGCCAAAAAAACCCCGCTTATTTTGTGTAACAGATTCATATAAGTACACACAAGAGGCTCCGAATTCTCCTCCAAGAGCGATTCCTTGGACAATTCGAAGAAGGATCAATGTAATGGGAGCTAGAAGCCCTATTTGTTCATAAGTAGGGAGAAACCCGATACAGAGAGTGGGGATAGACATCAGCAATATAGTTATGGTTAACATTTTTTTTCGACTGAACTTATCGCCGATATAGCCAAAAATAATTCCACCAAATGGGCGTGCAGCAAGCCCCACTGCAAAGGTCGAAAATGTTAAGATGATCGAAACAAAACGATCGTTTGAAGGAAAAAACAGTGTGCTAATGACAGTTGAGAAATAAGCATAGAGAGCATATTCATACCACTCTAACACGTTGCCGATGGATGAGGAAACAATTGAGTTTATTATGCTTTTATTGTTTTCTCTCATTAAATGCCTCTATCTAAATTTCATCCTAATGTTCTTTGGTAGTAGGATTCTATACAGCGCCAATGCCGAGTCAATAGTTTTGATATTTCTTGATTACGGGGCTAGAATTTCGTATAACCCAGATCTATCAGCGGGTGTAGCTCAATGGTAGAGCAGTAGCTTCCCAAGCTTCAGACGAGGGTTCGATTCCCTTCACCCGCTCCAGCCTTCGCTGGTCCGTTCTGGGCACATAGGTAACAGATTATACCGAGGACATAGGTAACAGTTTTTCTTTAAAGAAAGATGGCATTGGAATTCTGGGTTGTGTATAATTCCCAAAAGTCTATAGAGGGAATTTTATGGCAAAAGTCTTATTTGTCGATGACGAGCCAGATATTGAGCTTTTAGCCAAACAAAAATTTCGTAAACAAATCGCCGATGGCAGCTTCGAAATTCTTTTTGCTCAAAATGGGCAGGAAGCTTTAGATTTAATAGCCCTCGAACCTGACATTGCTGTTGTCGTGTCTGATGTCAATATGCCGCAGATGGATGGATTGACACTGCTAGATAAACTAAAAGATTTTAATCCCACTATTAAAACAATTGTTGTCTCGGCCTATGGGGATACAAAAACATTACGTTCTGCCATGAACATGGGTGTATTTGATTTTGTTACAAAACCAATTGATTTCAATGAGCTGGCAAATTCTATTGAACGTAGCTTGGTACAATATGCGCACCTTCCCTCCTCTCTTTATAATTATCAACTTCAATTAGTAAAAGATTTTCCCGCTGGCGTTAACTTAAATGACTTACAATGGAAGGGTACGATGATATGGGATGCTTTTACTCTCAACTTTCAGCATCTTATTCTGCTAGGTATTTATGCATTGCCCTCTCCCGTTTCTGGAGAAATTGTGGCGAGCATAGCTCATGGAATCTTAAAGACCGAGCTACACAAAGACATGAATTCATCTTTGACAAATCTTAGCAATGCGCTTGCCATTATAAATGATTCTTTAAAAGTACATGCCCTCGTTGGACAATATCATTTGGGGTCGCTGGAGTTTGCTTATAGAACAAACGGAGACTTCAAAGTGCACCATATTTCCTCAACAACACAAACCCAGGTAATTCCTTCTCATACGACATTTCTTAAGAGAGGAGATGTGGTTACATTTGAGAGAGAGCATGCTCACGCATGCCTTTCTCTTACGTGCTAGTAGGGTTTAATGTTTTAGGAACTCATTCTTGAACACGACTTCATGACGAAGTTGCCAAATTCCTAAAAGATTGGTGAGCATTAAGAGTCCTCCAGAAAGCATCATGACAGTCATGACGTGGCATTGATCCAAAAAAGAAAACGCTGTAAAGGCTACCGTTGCATAAAGGAAGTAAGCGCGTCTCCCCCATTGCGGGAAAAGCCACTGCATAGCTTTTTCTCCGACGGCCAAATAAGCAATAAGAGTCGTATAGCCTGCAATAAAAATGAGGATAGCCATAAAGATATCCACGTGTGGAAAAAACTGAGAAAAAGCATGAGATACGGCGTGACATGCTTGAATGCCTGTTTTCCAAATTCCGGTAACAAGTACGACAAGAATGCTCATGGTGCATACGATTGAGTCCGTTGCGACTCCAAAAATCGAAAGGCATGCTTGTGTGCTTGGATCACGCGCTTTTGATTCGCTTTGGATGATGGAATCATACCCGATTCCTAGGTCTCCCGAGTACACGGCTCTTGCCGTTCCGAGTTGCAAGGCCATCAGCATCGTGCTTCCTGCAAATCCCCCCATGGCAGCATGTCCTGTGAAGGCTGCTCGAAATACATCCAAAAGAATGTAGGGAAGATCCGTGATATGGAGAGCGATGACATAGAGGGATAAACCAATATAACCGACGATAAAAGGTGGCATCAAAGCTGTTGAAATATTAGCCAGACGACGAATTCCTCCAAAGCCTCCATAGAGAGTGACTGTGAGGACAGAAAGTAAAATGAGTATTCGAGGGAGGGAAGTTGTATCTGTTAAGATATCCGTAATCACCACGAATTGATAAATTTCGACACCATAAATTGCTAAAAGAGAGCAATAGATGATGGGAACGACTTTAGATAAAAAGGGACTTCGGAAGGCTTTCCTCAGGTAGATCATGGGGCCTCCATGGTGTCTGCCTTCTTCATCATTAATACGAAATTTCATGCCTAGATAAATCTCGGCATATTTAATGAGCATACCAAAAAGAGAAGCAACCCATAACCAGAAGAGGGCTCCAGGACCGCCAAGGGTTACTGCTGTTACAACGCCTACAATGTTGCCAAGGCCCACCATACCCCCCACAGATGCGAAATAGACGCGGAAAGGACTAATTCCTCCGCCGCCTTCAGAGGACTTCTGAACGGCTTTAATTGTTCTAATTGGATGGGCGAGGACTTTAAGTTGATAAAATCCAGATCGAAATGAAAAATACATACCTGCGGCAAGCACAACGGAAAAGCCAATATAGCTCCAATAAAAGGATTCAATGGCACTTAAAATGCAAAAAAGGGGGTCTATACTACACATGCAAAAGCTCTCTCAAAGTTGTTTAAAAAAATATTAAAGAATAAGGGGGAAAACAGAAATGCGCAGCTTAGCCACGCTTATTAAGAAAAGCAACTTTAGAGACAACGAAGAGGGCGTTCTGTATCAAAAATCTCTCCATAAGATTTATTATGCAATAATCATATTGATCCGGAAGAATAAAATTTGTCAAGAGGAATTGCTTACGTTTTTTACAAAGCCTTAGGTGAATTTTAAAAAATTAGGTATGCTAAGATTCAATGATATGATTTTTTATAAGTGGGAGATGTGTGAAACAAAAAGTTAACGATATTTATTTTTTAAATTTATATGATGTTTCTTTGTGCCATGAAGGACTTCATATGTGCACATTTTATAAAAGTGAAGAAGAATACAGAAAAAACGCTTTAGATTTTATTCATCAAGGTTCTAAAGAACATCACAAAATTATTTTTATTACGGATAAGGCAAAGGATTTTGAATTTTTAGACCACTTTCAAAAAAAAGCATCTTCTTTAGAATCCACAAATTTTCGCACCGACATGGTGCTTTTTACTCCACAGGAAGCTTATTACCAAAATGGTATTTTTAGCTCTGCCAAGATTTTAAATTTTTGGGATGAACAATTAGAAATTGCAAGAAAGCAGGGGTATGAGGTTGTTCAGGCCATTATAAATATGGACTGGGGAGTTAGCCAATTTAAGGCACTTGATGAAGTTATTGAATATGAAAGCCTTATAGTAGAAAAATTAGGTGCACAACCAAAACTGATTCTTATATGTCAATATAATTTGGACCTGTTTCACCCCGGTTTTATTAATAAGGCTATTGAATCACACCCACTTTGCCATATTGAAAAGGAAATTTTTCCGAATTCATATTATATTGCACCTAAACAATATTTGAGCGACGCGCGCGAACACTATCTTTTACGGCAGAGACTGCATCAATTGAAAGAACATCGCAGAGCTGAAGAAGAACTTTCTAAACTTTATAAATTAACTACAGACTTAAGAAATTTCAGTCATATGCTGATACATGATCTGAAAGAGCCAATTCGTACCGCATCAATGCTTAATCAAATTTTGAAATCAGACCATCATCAGGAGTTGTCTGCAAATGCCCTTGATTTGATTGAACGCATTTCTCATGCCCTTCAAGAAGGATCTAATAGAATTGAAGGGATAAAAGCTATTAATTTTTATTCAAAGGATAGAAAAATACAAATTTTTGATCTCGATAAAATTCTTACTGAAACTTTAGAAAAGCATAAAAGTATAGTAGAAAAAGTTGAAGGAAAAATTTTATGTTCTTGTTTGTGTAAAATTCAAATAAAAATGGATATAATTCATTTTCATCAAATTTTTTTAAATATTATAAATAATAGTGTTAAATATAGAAAAAAAGACGTTCCTCTCTTGATTAACATTAGAGTAAATATAAACGAATCACAAAGAATTGAAATAAAAATTTCTGATAATGGAACAGGGTTTAAACCCCAATATAATAATCACATTTTCCATCCATTCCGTCGATTACATTCCTCCCATGAATATGAGGGAAGTGGAGTAGGGCTGACAATTTGTCAAAGAATTATGCATGAGTATGGGGGAGAAATTTATGCTGAAGGGGAAGAAGGAGTGGGGACGACCATAACGTTGAGGTTTCCTCCAGTAATTTCTGAGACATTGGAAGAAAGCCCTATGCTGAAAAAGGCAGTAAATTAATTAATGTTCTTCCAATCAATATTATAATTTTCTGATTTTGCAACATTAAAGACCGTACATAAGAACTCCGCAAAGAACGAAAAAAGCTCCGATGATGCCTGTAATATTGGCTATAATAAGGGGCTTATCCTTAATTGATAAGCCATAAGCTAGCCAGCAACTTAAGGAAACTAATGCGACTGAAAATCCTAATAAAGAAACCCCACTCGCATCCTTGCCCCAAAAAATAGTGAAACCCTGGAAATAAAATAGTAACTGGCCTAAGGAGCCGATTAGTGCCATATGTTGCGTAAAAAATTTTTTAAACAATTAAAGTCTCCTGTCAACTGCAATATCAGATTTTTAATACAAAGTTAATAAAATTTACATTATGGTTCAGACTCAGTAGAATGATACTCAAGTGGCTATAAAAGTTTTGCAGGCAGTATATGGCCCAGACTCAGTAGAATGATACTCAAGTGGCTATAAAAGTTTTGCAGGCAGTATATGGCCCAGACGGGGGTACTACGCCTAATGCACACACTGATTTTGCTAAAGATTTTAGGGAGCAAACAAAAGAATGCTCACAACAACAGCGTTAGATGATCCCCATGTCTTTTAGCTAAAAAGACCGGCTTCGTAAGTGATAGCAATCCTCAAGTCGTTGCTCAAAATTAGGAATTAAAGTAGCGCCTCACAAAATTATACACTTAAAATATAGAGCCCATTCTATAAAATCCATTTTTTTATTTGTCAATTCAACTAATACATTTGAAAAAATAAAAATCTATGGAAAGGATATGCAATATTGCTCCCTTACTTTAATCCAGACGATAGCCTTGTGACTCAAGCCATTCTCTTCCAAAACCAATTTTATCAAAAGATTCCCGAACGTATTTCATGTAGCGTGGCCCATAACCTTTGCTGCGAAAGAGACCCAAGACCACATGAGATCCATCAGTAAGAGATGCATAAAGGGGTTGGTGAGATCGCCCCGTGCTTTCTTTGAGAAAACCCCTCCCCTCTAAAACATGGTTCCAAGCGGCAATAATTTTAGCGTCATCTATGTGCTTATAGCCTTGAGGGCTAAAAATCTCATGGATTGTATCAACATGAGCATTGCGGACTCTTGTTGCCTCGGGAAGGGCTGCAGGAGTAGGGCGTGTAGTTTTGGCTGAGGCGACAGGAGGGAGAGGTGCTACGGGCTGAATAGGGTCTATTTCGGCTCCGGCGGAGGGAGGAAGTACTGCTATAGGGTGATCGCCTTCGCTTTCTGGACTATCGCTAGGTATCTGTTGAGTGACAGCCTCGCTTTGTTTTTTCTTCTTTTTCTTCTTTTTCTTCTTTTTCTTCTTCACTTCTTCGTCAAGTAAAAAAGAAGGTAATGGAAAACTATAAAGATCTTTATAGATTTTTGGAAATTTCACACCTTGTATGTTATGAAATCTAAGGAATGCTTTAAAATCTATTCCTAACGCAGCCGTATTGCCAAGAAAATTTCGACCTTCGGCTGATTTTAAAGCTTGATCATAATCCACCCAATCGTCATTTTCCTTATTAAAAAAGGGATGCAAAGACACAGAAAGTCTTAGTAAACCAATTAACTTTGGAGAGAGTTGTTCATGTAAAGGTCTTGGGTTTTGACGCTTTAAATGGTCAAGAAGCTCTCGCATAATTGTATTCTTTGTGTTGTATGAGCGAAGAAACGCGTCTTTATCCGGGCTTCCATCAGACAGTCTAGCAGTGGTTACACCGGACATATCAATCAGAGTTGGGTTCCTCAGTAGAAGGTCTGATTGGTAATGGACAACACTTACAAAGCGATCTTCAAAGTATTCTTCTAGATATTCTTGAATGGTTTTTTTTCCTTGAATTACTGTAATCAAATCATTGACACAGTTCTTTGCGTTCATTGAATTTTCAAATTCCCTCTTTAAATTTTGACCTTGAGCGGTTGGCACATCAGGTTGCATGAAGTGATGGATGGCAAGAGAAAAGTTATCTGCCTCAAAATCAGCAAGGCTCATGGCTTCACGTAGTAAAGTAAACAAAGGATGATCTACAAAACTATCTACAATAAAATCAGGTCGTTCTTGGGCTAGCCATTCTGCGCAACTCATATAAGGGGGATTATCTCTATTCTCTTCAATGATCTGATCAACTGTTTTTTCTTGTGAGGCAAGATTAATAACTCTAACTGGCGCTTCTCTTTCATTAAAATCTAGAAAACTTTCGTGACTTGCGGCATAGGCGCAAGATAAATTAAGAATAGTTAATAATGAAAGAAAATTTGACAGCATAAGATAATACTCGCGTTTATTTGAAACAATTCTGAATCAATAATTTATTTGGTGCAAAAAGTCAAAGGCTTTGTGCGTCTTACGACTGGTGCATCTTTGCTGTCTAGTGTATTTTTGTAATATTATGATATTAAAAAATATTTCTACAACGTCATTTCTTCCCTAAAGTATTAACTAGTGAAGAAAGATTAAAACTCATCATCTTAAGGTAAGTATCAGCATTAGATCCGGGTGCCGAAAGAGCATCGGAATATAAGGTGCCACCAATACGAGTTCCAGTTTCTTTTGTGATTTGCTCTAGCAAACGAGGATTTGAAATATTCTCAGCAAATATGGCTGTAATGCCTTCTGTGCGAATGCGGTGAATTAAGGCGACAACAGTTTTTGCAGAAGGTTCGGCATCTGTGCTTATGCCTAAAGGGGAAAAGAAAGTAATATTAAATTCCCGGCCCAAATAGCCAAAGGCGTCATGGTTTGTAATAACTTTCCGTTTCTCAACTGGAATAGCTTCTAAAGCCTGGGCTGTTTTGGCTTCTAGAACTGCCAATTCACGTTTATAGGCATCGCCTTGAGCCTTAAAAAAAGAAGCATCACGTGGTAGAAGCTCGGAGAGACCTGCAACAATATTATCCACGTATATTTGAGCGTTTTGAAGACTGTGCCAGGCGTGAGGGTCTGGTATGGTTTTTCCGTGACTTATACGTGATAAAGGATTAATTCCCGTCGTGGCAATGATAATTTTTCCCTTAAACCCCGAAGCTTCAATGAGTCGCTCGAGCCATCCTTCAAACCCAAGACCATTTTCAACCACAAGGTCGGCTGTGCTGAGCTCTTTTGCATGTTGAGGACGTGGTTCAAAAACATGAGGGTCTTGATCTGGACCCACAAGACTTTTAACGTCCACCTTGTCTTGAGCAATTGTGTGGACCATGTCTTCGATAATACTAAAAGTCGTCACCACAAGAGGTTTTGCTAGAGAAGACGTTGAAAATGTGAGGAGAAAGCAAAAAAGAAGGAGGCGCATTAGTCTTTTCCTTGTTGTTGTTTAAGAGCTCCAAAGGGAGCCACGATAAGAGAAAACCCGTAAATAAGGCCTGCAACGAGAATAATTGAAGGTCCCGAAGGCCACTCAAGGTGGTAAGAAAGAAGTAGCCCTAAATATCCGGAAAAAACAGCGAATGAACTTGAGAGTAAAAAAAGTGACCAGACATGCCTTGCCCAAAGTCTTGAGGATACAGCTGGTAACATCATCATACCTAAGGCCATTAAGGTTCCTAAAGCTTGGAATGCTGCCACAAGATTAAGGGCGACAAGGATAAGGAATAGAAAATGATAAAGACTTCCCCATCCCCCAATGACGCGTAAAAACCCAGGGTCAAAACATTCAATCAAGAGAGGGCGATAAATTAACGCCAAAATACACAAGGTAAAAGTCGCGATGAGAGCAACCATCAGCAGTGAAACTGTATCAACTGCTAATATTGTCCCAAAAAGGATATGCATCAAATCTACTTGACTGCCTTGCGTTGACACAATCAACACACCTAACGCAAGGGATATGAGGTAAAACCCTGCAAAGCTGGCATCCTCATTAAGAATAGTAAAACGAGAGATGGCACCCGCCAAAAGAGCTACAAAAAAACCAACTAAAAATCCGCCTAATCCCATAGCTGGCAAAGATAATCCACCAATCAAAAAACCAACAGCGGCACCGGGGAGAATAGCATGAGCCAAAGCATCTCCCATAAGGCTCATACGACGTAGAACGAGAAGAACGCCCACAGGGCCACATCCTAAGGCCAAAGCCAAACAGGCCATCAGAGCACGTCTTAAGAAGACATAATCGGTAAAGGGCGTAATGAAAAAATCGATCATGATGCCCCTGCCTCTGCTTCCCAAAGACGAGAAGCAGCGACCGCTTCCCGCATGTTTTCTTTTGTTAAAACATCTTTGGTGGCGCCCCATTTGTAAAAATGACGGGCTAAAAGCAGCGTTTGAGGGAAGTTTTCTTGAACTAAGTCCAGGTCATGCATAACTGAAATAACCAGTCTCCCTTCCTTTACCCATGAATGAATAAGAATCATCAAATCATCAATTGTCCGCCCATCCACACCCGAAAAAGGTTCATCCAAAAAGATAACTGGTGCATCCTGTAAAATCAAACGAGCAAAGAGGACACGTTGAAATTGACCTCCTGAAAGAGCTTGAAGAGAGGTTTTTGAAAACGAAGCAAGACCAACTTGTTCAAGAGCATCTTGCATCTTTTCATATTGTTGTTTTGTGTATCTACGAAAGATGCCCACTTCCCGAAAAAGACCCATGGCAATCGTGTCACCCACTGTAAGAGGAAAACGGCGGTCTAATTGGTTTTGTTGTGCTAAATAGGCGACATCGCAAGGGCAAAACCCATGAAAAATAATTTTGCCTGTTTTAGGCTTTAAAAGACCTAAAAGAGCCTTTAACAGTGTGCTTTTTCCTGCCCCATTGGGTCCCGCAAGTGCCCAGAGAGAGGGAGACTCAAAAACACAAGATAGCTCAGAAATGATAGAATTGCGCGGATAAGAAATTGAAACATCTTTTATCTCGATGCCCCTAGGTCCATGGGATGTATGTTGGATCGCTTTATGGCTTTCTTTAAAGAAACTCCAGAAGGGGGTGCGTCGATGATTCATGAATTAGAGTGCCCAGTAAACACCCATCCACAAAACCATTAAGAACATGAGCATCGTAAAAAGACGAAAAAAAACACTATATAGAAGAGGGTTTTGATAATTTTGCATTTGTTTATTACACCGCAATTAAGAATCATTCTTAAAAAACTACCCGCATCCTGCCCTGGAAATAGTGTAAAAGTCAATAAAAATGTGTTTGGTGTCTCCCTCCCGACTGTTTGATGTTTCTCTCTTTTGTATTCTCTCGTTCGTCATTCTTGATTTCGCAGGAATGAGGACGGTGGTAAAAACAGGACACTTTAAATAAAAACACCAGATGTTAATGTTTGATAGAAAAAAATATCGACATTTTGCCAAAGTTATATTAAAAGAAACAAATTTTACTTGGAGGTTTTTTAGAATGGATTCAGACTTTGCCAATGAAGACCTAGCTCCTGTTACAGAAAAACAAAAAAATTGGACCATTTTTAACTTCTTTACCCTTTGGGTTGGAATGTCTGTTCAGATTCCGACCTATATGATGGCTTCTTCTCTTATTGAGGGTGGCATGAATTGGTTGCAGGCCCTTTCCACTATTTTTTTAGGTAACTTTATCGTGCTTGTGCCTATGGTTCTTAATGGTCATGTGGGGGCAAAGTATGGGATTCCTTATCCTGTTTTTGCGCGAGCAAGTTTTGGCGTTTTGGGCTCAAACATTCCAGCCCTTGCAAGGGCGCTTGTCGCTTGTGGTTGGTTTGGAATCCAAACATGGATCGGCGGGACTGCCATTCATACGCTTGTCTTACAATTATGGCCAGCAGCAGGGCTTATTACAGGTGAAGTGCTGGGCGTTGGTATCATTCCTTTTGCCTGTTTTATGACTTTCTGGTTGATGAATTTGTTTTTTGTTTGGCAGGGTGTAGATTCCATCAAATGGCTTGAGACATTATGTGCTCCGTTCCTTATCATGGGAGGAATAGCCTTGCTGTACTGGGCTTATATGAATGCGAACGGTATTACCCAAGTCTTTCAAACAACCTCACAATTTGAAACCTCAAGCGCGTTTTATCAATTTTTCTTTCCAGCTTTAACAGGCATTATCGGATTTTGGGCAACGTTAAGTCTTAATATTCCCGATTTTACACGTTATGCCAAAGATCAACGTGCTCAAATCCTTGGTCAAACGTTTGGTTTGCCAACTACAATGACGTTTTTTGCTTTTATTGGTGTGGCCGTAACCAGTTCAACGCTCGTTATTTATGGGGAGGCTATCTGGGATCCTATTGTGCTTATTCAAAAGTTTGATAATCCTTTTATCGTTATATTCTCTGTCATTGCTATTTTGATGGCGACATTAACGACGAATGTTGCTGCGAATGTTGTAGGGCCCGCTAACGATTTCTCCAATCTTGCCCCCAAATATATTAACTTTAAAAGAGGCGGACTTATTACGGGTATTCTTGGAATCGTGATGATGCCTTGGAAGCTTCTGGCTGATCCATCAGGGTATATTTTTACATGGTTAATTGGATATTCCGCATTGCTTGGACCTATTGCGGGCATCATTTTGGTCGACTACTATTTGATTCGCCGGACAACCTTAAATCTTAATGCTCTCTATCAACGAGACGGGGTGTATAGCTATTCGCATGGATATAATCTCAAAGCTATAGCAGCTCTTGTTTTGGGCATTCTTCCTAATATTCCGGGCTTTCTTGTTCAAATTAAGGTATGTAACCCTCACACAGTATTTGAATTTCTGGTACCTCTTTATCACTATGCGTGGTTTATAGGTCTCTTTATTGCGGGCGTTAGCTATGGACTTATGATGCTTTCGGAAAGCACAGAGCAGGTTCTTGACGAACAACCTGCCTTTGGTTGAACTACTTATAAACGCGATGAAGCCTCTGTCCGAATCTTGTGGAAAGTTCTCGTGAGATTGTCCCGATTGAATGAGCCAGGATATCAAGGGTAAGGGCTTGGTTTACAAGTTCTACCCAACCTCCCACGTAGTAAAGAGACTCTGGAATATCTGTGACATCGATAACAGTATAATCCATGGAAATGCGACCAATGACAGGCGCTTTAAAGCCCTGTATGTGTGCAAAAGCATTGTTGCTTAAACGACGATCATACCCATCAGCAAACCCGATACCAAGAGTAGCCAATTTACTGTCGCGAGATAAAGTATAGGTTGCTCCATATCCAACGCTGTCTCCCTTATGAGCTTGGCGAATTTGAAGGATACGCCCAAAAAGTTTAAGACAAGGCTGAAGGGGAGGGGCACCTTCGGGAGGAGTGAAAAGGCCAAACAAACCTTTTCCTGCTCGTACAAGGTCATAATGGTAGGGAGAGCCTAAGTAAATTCCTCCTGTATCGGCTAGGCTGGCTTTTACATTGGGAAAGTGATGACGCAAACTATCAAATAATAGTTTTTGTTGTTCGTTTAATGGATCTACGAGATCATGGGATGAAACGAGGTGACTCATCACAAAATGGATGTCGAGAACACCTAATAATCCCCAAGACTCCAAGAGCTTAGAGAAATCTTTTTGATCAAAGCCGCTGCGACGCATGCCTGTGTCAACATGAAGGGCACAGGGGAGCTTTTGATCACGCTTTTGGCATTCTTTAGCCCAATTTTTGGTCATCTCAAAATCAGTGAGAACCGGAATTAGTGTGTTTTCAACAAACAAGCCTTCTGTATTAGGAAGAAATCCGGAAAGAACATAAATAAGCGAATTCTTTAAACAAGCCCTAAGGAACAGCCCTTCTTCAAGATGTGCAACAAAAAAAGTATTGCATCCTTGGTTTTGTAGGGTCGGGACGATTGCTTCGATGCCGAAACCATAAGCATCCGCTTTGAGAACAGCGGCGCACGTGCTGTTGGGTAGTTTGGATTGAAGCGTTTTATAGTTATGAGCAATTGCTTGGGTGTCAATTTCTAAAAAGCTTGTAGTATGGCTGGCAAGAGGAGCTGACTCGATAGCTAACAGTGGTTGCACGTATGTACCTTTTCTGTGGTCATAGGATAGCGATTCAGTCGACTTGTAAGAAGATCAAAAAAGCCATCAACATCTACCTTGTTGATAATATAAGCGTTAGGCTTTCGTCCTAGCTTACCGTGCCAATCTACAGTGGAGCGACCCGCCATGATCGTTGAGGATACATCAATTTCAACGTAAGCATTACGGCCACTGTATAACTCAGGTTTTAAAAGATAGGCGATGATATTAGGATCATGCAATACACCACCTAAAACGCCTGGCTCTAGAAAAGCATTTGGACGATGATAAAACGAAAGCATATCAATAACAGCTTGTGCGACAGGGGTTCCTATTTCTGCTAAGGTGCGAAGCCATTCTTGGGAGGTTTGTGTTTGGCGGGTAGCATCTAGTCCTATCATAACAATTGGAACGCCTGAGGTAAAGACGACATAGGCGGCTTGTGGATCACAATAGAAATTGTACTCTGCTGTTGGTGTAATATTTCCAAGGCCAATAACGCCTCCCATAACGACGATTTTTTCAATTTTATCCTTGATGCGAGGCTCCATAATAAGGGCACAGGCAACATTTGTGAGAGGTCCAGAAGGCGCTAACGTAATTTTTTCAGAGGCGTTTAAAAGGGTTTCAATAATAAAGCTCACCCCATCCTGAGATTGAAGAGGCATAGTAGGAGTGGGGAGCTTGCAACCTCCAAGGCCAGTTTCTCCATGAATGTCTGCTGTATATTCGGAGTCAGCAGGAGAAATTCGTTCAAAAAAAGTACGAGCGCAACCTTGGAAGACTTTTAAATCGGGTTGATTCGTAAGCTCACAAATGCGACGTGCATTCTCTTGATTTTGACTAACGGTAACATTCCCAACAACTGTCGAAATTCCTAAAATATCCAGCTCTTCAGGTGATGCAATAGCAAGTAACAAGGCAATGGCGTCGTCAAGACCGGGGTCGCAATCCATAATAAGGGGGATTTTTTTCATGTTAGGGCCCCTTCAGCTTTTTGTTTTTTATTTCCATAAGACGCTAGAAGATCTGTGAGGAGATCAAAAAAACCCTTCACATCCACTTCGTTGACGACGTGGGCATTTGCAGGCAGGCCTCTCTTGCGCCACCAGTCGATAATTGAACGTCCTCGTCCGATCCCAAAAGAGGTATCGATTTCAACATGAACATCTTTTTCTTTAAAAAGTAAGGGATTTAAAAGATAACCAATAACGCTTGGATCATGAAGGACACCCCCTGTAAGTCCAAAATGCTTCATGTCATACTCATAAAAAGCACGTAGCATGAGCGTGAGTGTGTGAGCGACAGGATTATCAAGCGCATCAAGACGATCAAACCAATCTAAAGATGTAACAAGCTGGTGGGTTGTATCAAGGCCGATTGTGGTAATTTTTTTACCCGATGTGTAAAGAACGTGCGCTGCTTCCGGATCAGCATAAAAGTTAAATTCCGCAGCTGGAGTAATGTTCCCAAGCTCAATGGACCCGCCCATTGTGACGATCTGCTCGATGTTATCTAGAATCCTAGGCTCTCGAACAATGGCAACAGCAATATTTGTCAGGGGCCCCGTTGTCGCTAATGTTATTTTTTTAGGTGTTGTCATTAATGTATCAATGAGAAAGTCTACAGCGTGCGTTGATTGCAATGACATCTGAGGTGTTGGCAGGTCAACTCCTTTAAGCCCTGTTTCTCCATAAACCTCTACCTCATAAACCAGTTCTCTGAGTATCGGACGTGGACAACCCGCATAAACTTTTACGTCTGGGCGCCCCGCAAGCTCGCATGCTTTAAGAGCATTTTGAGAGGTGTGGTGAAGAGGAACATTTCCGCCGGAAACGGTGATTCCTAAAAGATTAATTCTTTCGGGGGCAGCAAGAATCATAAGTATAGCAACAAAATCATCAATACCGGGATCACAATCAAGAATTAAAGGCAAAGGTGCATGAGTGGGCATCTATCGCTCATCATAAAGAAGAGTTGACTGACATTACTCCTAGCTTATTCGTAGGTTCTATGCAAGTTCATTCAACAGGAAAATTGAAATACGTATCAGGATAAGGCTCGTCTATGAGACCAAAATGCCACCATTCTTTCCAATAATTTTCAAATCCATGTTTTTCCATCAAGGTTTTGAGGAGGAGGCGATTCGCTCTAACTTCAGGAGGAAGGGTTGGGTTCATGGTGTGGGACATTTCATCCAAGCAATCAAACCCTGTCCCCATATCAATTGAGTTATCAGTGAAACGTTGTCCTTTAGGCAGTCTGCCATCAAGGATGGAGTCTCCAGGTTTCCAGGTGGGCTGGGTTGGTACAGGAAGGGGCACAATTGTGAGATCCACGGCGCTGCCGCGTGTGTGTGAAGACCTTTTGCCGACATATCCTTCTTTAAAGAGATCTTTCTTATCAATAGTTGGATAAAACTCAGCTTTCATAACCTGGTCGTCAGGATCTTCAGCCCATAGAATCCAAGAATCTACTGCATCTTGCGGACGGTAAGCATCATAAACTTTGAGCGTTAAATTGAATGGTTGCAGTTCTTTCTGAACGGCTTTGAGGGCGAAAGCAACTGGCTCCGTTGTGATAATAATGGGTGCATTATAAGCAAGAATAGGCCTACCCACAAAATTATGGTGTAAGGCATAACGCACTTCTTGTAAAATGGTCGGATCAATATCTTGGAGGTAAACGAATCCTTCTGGGAGGGTTTGAGGAGAGAGGGCTGTTTGTGGTGTCATATTTTTTCCTTTCTCTGATTAATCCTTCGCGCTAATAACTTTAGCTTAATTTTGCTCAAACAAAAAAGCAAGGCAAAGACTCTCTAAGTTTAAATGTTAAGGATGAGGTGTGATGGCAAGGATTGTTATCTCACCTTTGCTGGGGCCATAGTGCCAAAATATTCGATAGGCTTGAGGTGTCTTATTTTCAGCGTAAGCTTCAAACACTTCAACTCCAAATTCTTTGGATAAAGATGAATATTTATGTGTATTTAGACTTGGATGTTTAGGGTTCTCTTCAAGATACCCCAAAGCTTTTCTAACGGATTTAAGTTTTTTTTGAAAACTGGGATTTTCTTCTAACACGTTTAAATTAAAGGCAGCTTCTTCAGTAAACTTGAGTTTAAACTTCATCTACGTTTTACTTTTCTTTAATATATTTAGCAAAACTTCCTCTGTCGTTTAACTGCCCTTTTGATGATTCAAGTAAACCTTTTTTAACGCGCTTCAAGGCTTCTTCATTCTCAAAGAGCCATTTTTCCTGAAGGGGAATTTCAGCATAAGGCTCTAATATTATCTGATGCGACCCTTTGTTATAGATTGCTCTAAAGCCACTAACACCCTCAGCCATTTTCCCAAGACTAATTCTTCCTTTTGAATCTGGACGCAAAAGTTTCTCTGTTGTTTGAGATGCTCGCATAATCATATACTCCTATTTCATTTATATTAGCATAAGTAGGAAAATATATAAATGGGAAAATGATTATTTCCCACTAAATTATGATATTGCTTATTCTGTCACCCTTATAAAATATTTCACCATCAAGAAATTATAGAGAAATACCCCTCGTAAGAAAAAATCAAACAGCAATTGACTTAAGACTTTGGAATATGAGAAAACCAAAACATGCCAACTTCTCCATTCACTCTTATTTCTGATTTTGAACCAGCTGGCGATCAACCGCACGCTATTCGTGTGCTTATGGATGGGGTCGGTGAGGGGGAGCGCGATCAAGTGCTTTTGGGGGTAACGGGATCTGGGAAGACCTTTACCATGGCGCAAATTATTGCCAAACATGGAAAACCAGCTCTTGTTATTGCGCCGAATAAAACATTGGCCGCTCAGCTCTATGGCGAAATGAAGTCTTTTTTTCCTCATAATGCTGTTGAATATTTTGTGTCTTATTATGACTATTATCAGCCTGAAGCTTATGTACCGCGCACAGATACATATATCGAAAAGGAAGCTACTATCAATGAACAGATTGATCGTATGCGTCATTCAGCAACTCAAGCTCTTTTAGAGCGACGGGATGTGATTATTGTTGCGAGTGTTTCTTGTATTTATGGTATTGGATCTGTTGAAACCTATAGCCAAATGGTCATTTCTCTAAGAGTTGGAGATCGCATTGACCGAAGTGAGCTTTTGCGTCAGTTGGTTGCTCTCCAGTATAAGCGTAATGATATAGATTTTTATCGCGGAACTTTTCGAGCGAAAGGGGATATTATTGAGGTTTTCCCTTCCCACTATGAGGATCGAGCGTGGAAAATTTCCCTCTTTGGGGATGAAGTTGAATCCATTATTGAAGTGGATCCTTTAACCGGTCAAAAAACCTCTGCTTTAGAAGCTATCAAGCTTTATGCAAACTCCCACTATGTAACGCCCGGGCCTACCTTACAACAAGCTATACAAGGCATTAAACTTGAGCTCAAAACATGTCTTGAGGAATTGCGACACGAAAACAAGCTGTTGGAAGCTCAACGTTTGGAACAGCGGACGAAGTTTGATCTAGAAATGCTTTCTGCAACCGGTATGTGTGCGGGCATCGAAAATTATTCCCGCTTTCTAACAGGACGTGCACCAGGAGAACCTCCCCCAACCCTATTTGAGTATATTCCAAAGGATGCTTTGCTATTTGTTGATGAAAGCCATGTGACCGTTCCTCAACTTGGAGCAATGTACAAGGGAGACGCTTCGCGAAAAAAGACACTTTCGGACTTTGGATTTCGTCTTCCTTCTTGTCGGGATAATCGACCCTTAAAATTTGAAGAATGGGAAGCAATGCGTCCCGCAACGATTTTTGTGTCAGCAACTCCTGGCCCTTGGGAAATGCAACAAACTCAAGGTGTTTTTGTAGAGCAAGTAATTCGTCCAACGGGATTAATGGATCCGATTTGTTTAATAAGGCCTGTTGAAAATCAAGTTGAAGATTTAATTCAGGAATGTCAGCGTGTGGCTAAAATTGGAAATCGGGTTCTTGTTACTACATTGACAAAACGAATGGCCGAAGCCTTAACCGAATACTTGAGTGAAGCAGGTCTTAAAGTTAGATATGTTCATTCTGATGTTGAAACGTTAGAAAGGATTGAGATCATTCGAGATTTACGTCTTGGTGTATTTGATGTGCTAATTGGAATTAATCTTTTAAGAGAAGGGCTTGATATTCCTGAATGTGGGCTTGTAGCTATTTTAGATGCAGATAAGGAAGGCTATTTGCGTTCCAAAACGTCGCTTATCCAAACGATAGGACGTGCCGCTCGAAATGTGGATGGAAGAGCAATTTTATATGCTGATCGGATCACAAAATCTATGCAAGCAGCTCTAGAAGAGACAAGCAGACGGCGGGAAAGACAGCAAGCTTATAACGCAACCCATGGTATTACGCCTGAGACAATCAAGCGCTCCATTCATCGGATTTTGGATAGTGTTTATGAAAAAGATCATACAACGATTTCCTTGAAAGAGGATCCTTATGTAGAAATGAACCCTAAAAAGCGAAAGTCCTATAAAGAAAGCCTTGAAAAGAAAATGTTTGTTGCCGCAGGAAACCTTGAATTTGAAGAGGCCGCTCGACTGCGAGATGAAATCAAACGACTTGAGGAGAAAGAGCTGGATCTGAGTTTGACCGTATAAGTACTTATATGGTATCATATAAAGAATAGAAGCATGGAGTCAAATATGGATGCAATTACCTATACTCAAGCCCGTAAAAATTTTACACGGTCGATGAATCGTGTTTGTGAAGATCATGCACCTCTTATCATAACACGACAAAACGCCCAGCCAGTGGTGATGCTTTCTCTTGAGGATTATAATGCTCTTGAGGAAACTCTTTATCTTTTACGCAGTCCTCGAAATGCACAAAGGTTGCTTAGTTCAATAGAGCGTCTGGAGAAGGGAGAATTTCTTAAAAAAGAACTTATCGAGGATTAAATGGACCTCATTTTTTTGGAAGAGGCATGGGAAGACTATTTATATTGGCAGAATACAGATAAAACTAAGCTCAAACGCATTAATTTGCTCATCAAGGAAATAAGGCGCATACCTTTTAGTGGAATTGGAAAACCAGAGCCGTTAAAATTTGATATGGTAAGCTTTTGGTCTCGTCGTATTGATGAAGAACATCGCCTTGTTTATAAGATTCAACAAGATAATCTATACATTATTCAATGTCGCTATCATTATTAAATTAGCTTATTAAGCAATGTAAAATAAAAGATTATGTGTTGTTAGAGCCAGAGTATCTAGTTGGGATGGCAACTATTCTGCTCCTTTGAGACTGCTTGTCGAATATATTTTTTGAGGTTATTTAAAACTCAAAACTTGAGCATTTTCCTGCTTTACCTCACCATTTTTCTTTCTAGATGAGCAGCATTCTGCATTCTTATTGGTCTGGATCAGCATTTTTGGGTGGTGAAGAGTCTCCCCTCTTTTTTAAAGTAACCATCCTTTGAGGTTCGTCAGGAGTTGCAGTAGCGGCGGAGGGTGAACGCGCTGGATCAGCAGACCCCCTACTTTTTAAAGTAACCAGCCTTTTAGGCTCAGAGGTTGTAGCATCGGATGGTGAAGAAGGGGGGGGCGCGGCGGTCCGACTCTTGAGCTTGGTTCTTGCTGCTACTGCTTGCTCTGCAAAACCACCCACACTAGGACCTTTCGCTGTTGCAGCGGGTGGTGTTGCTGTTGGAGTACGTCCTTGTGCTTCGGGATCAGGAGTAGCAGCTTTTCTAAGCCTACCAGCACCGCCGGCGATTCCAGCGAGCAAATTTCCCCTTTGAGCTGTTGCCGAAACATCAGGAGCAGGAGGTGGAGGAGGAGGAGGAGGTCCTTTCAGTGCTGTACCTCCAGAAGGGGGGGGAGCAGGTGGAGAGGCAGTTGTTACGGGCTCGTAAGGCTTTCCAGTGATCTTTGAAACTACCCATGCTTTATCACTAGGGTTTACTGTATCCCATCCCGGATACTTATTACTCGTCATAAGAAAATTTACAATCTCTGCATCAGAGACATATGGAAGGCCCGCCTTGGTTGCCGTAAAAGCTCCTGCGTAATCTTGTTTGCTTAGAAAACTCACTAAGTCCTTTCTCATCGCGGCTTTTGTAACCTTAGTAACAACCCATGCTTTATCACTAGGGTTTACTGTATCCCATCCCGGATACTTATTACTCGTCATAAGAAAGTTCACGATCTCTTCATCAGAGACATGTGGAAGGCCCGCTTTGGTTGCCGTAAAAGCTCCTGCATAATCTTTTTGGCTTAGGAAACCCACTAAGTCCTTTCTTCTTGCCGCATTCGTAATTTTGGCAACAACCCACGCTTTATCGTTAGGATCTACTGTATCCCATCCCGGATACTTATTACTCGTCATAAGAAAATTCACGATCTCTTCATCAGAGACATGTGGAAGGCCCGCCTTGGTTGCCGTAAAAGCTCCTGCATAATCTTTTTGGCTTAGGAATTCCTTTAAACTAGTTTTTTCTCTCGTTGTGGGTGCTTTTACCTTAAGAGAGGGTGATTTCCTCCCACTTTCTGGTTCATCGTTTTTCATACTTATAGCAGGAGTGCTATGAAGAGCTATCCCAGATAAGAATGATAATAAAGTAGCAATACGGAATTTCATAACAACACCCATTAAAAAATATCTATTATTATTAAATATATATCAATTATGTTTTATTGTCAACTTCTTGGATGATCTTGTGTCGCAAACAAGTGATATGACCGAATTAGTTAGCACATGAATTGACCGAAATTGAGACAATCTCCGAGAGAATGTTAACTATAAAAAAGAGAGAATTGAAGCCCTTTGTGATAAGCGTTTGTGAAAGATATCCCCCATGGATTTTGCCTTGATAAAAACTTGACAGCCATTAAGAAGGAACCGAGAACTTTAGTCATAAATGTTTTCAAATGATTCGTACATTGTAACGACGGTTCTCCTGCCCTCATATGATCTTTCAAAGCTTTTATCTAACAGACAAGCTCTATCTTTGCATTAGCTAGTTGTTCAACAAGTCAAACTAAATAGTCAACAAAATGAATAAGTTCAGACACAAGTGA
>JAFECQ010000016.1 GCA_018242065.1 Pseudomonadota bacterium
ATTAGCCCACAAGGGGAGAGGTAAAAGTCCTCAATAGTTTTCACGAGGTGACCCTGGTTGAAGATGATAAGTTTCTTTATACAAACAAATATCCAGGGTATTTTGAAGAATAGAGTCAAATTACCTTGGATAAGATGATCAAACGTCCTTATTATTTGAATGAAACAGGCTCATAAGCAATGATCCTCTCATGAGTGGAAAAGCTGTGCGATAAAACATTTTCTAAACCGAGAAACCCTCGCGAATAAATTACATTGAAATTTTTAAATTTGTTTTTATAGTCATATCAAGATAATTTATTGATTTAATTTTTCAGGAGTACGGTATGATTAAAAGTTATTTAATGGTTGGCTTAATCGGTACAATGTTAGCATGTACTGAGACTTTCGCAATGGAAGACGCGCCCTTATTTATAGACGGTCAAAATGTAAACATTCGAGTTTCTTACTTGAAAATGCAACGAGATTCTTTTAAAGAAACGCGGCCCGGGGTCCGTCAGTTTCAAGTTGCAAGAAAAACGCTAGGTACAGAAAAAAATGTGACGCGTTATTCAAGAGTGGATCTTATAGAGCCTCGTAAGGACAATCCTCTAAGCACCTTTAAAACCCACGAATCTCTTCCTTTTCAATGGCACCAAGATGGATATTGGTTTTATCCTCCAAACGTTCCTGCGACGGGTGAAGCTATTTTTATTATTTCTCCAGTCACCAAAATTGTATCATCTAAAAAAAGATAGATGGGGCAAGAGTAGCCTCATGGATGGTCACTTCAAAGGCGCTGACTTTAATCATAAATCCTCTCTTTTAATAAGACCACTTTTATCAAAAGTTAGGAATTTTATCGCTGTGACGCATTAATCACATCCCAAAAGTCATCCAGCTTTAGGCTCGCTCCTCCGACAAGAAGACCGTCTACATGGGGAAGCTCTAAGAGCCCTAATGCGTTTTCCGCCGTAACCGACCCTCCATACAAAATGGGCACAAGCCCACCTCCGGATACATGTAAAGAAAGCTCATGTTTAATCAAACCCATAACCTCTTCTATTTCTTCGTGAGAAGGAAGATGTCCCGTACCAATTGCCCATAAAGGCTCATAAGCAATGATCATTTCATGAGGAGAAAAGCTCTCTGGTAAATCACTTTTTAACTGACTAGAAATAACATGAAGGGCTTTACCACTTTTTCTTTCTTCGGCACTTTCGCCTATGCAAAGAATAGGTCGAAGGCCTGCTTTAATAGCAACGTCATTCTTTTTCCGAATGAGGGCACAATCTTCTTTATGATGAAGCCTTCGTTCACTGTGCCCCACAATAACATATTTACAGCCAACATCCGTAAGTTGGATAGCGCTTACATCTCCCGTGTAAGGACCACTTTTTTCAGGAAAAACATCTTGAGCCCCCATCTCAATGGGGGAATTTTTTAAAATATCAAAAACTGTTGTTAGATAAGGGTAAGAAGGGCACAAGACTATTTTAGGAAGAGGACGCTCTGCTTCTTGAATTCGCTTTAAAAAACCACTCGCAAGCTTCTGAGCTTCTGCTTTGGTTCCGTTCATCTTCCAATTGCCAATAATATATTGCTGCATCATTTCCTCTTTTTTATCTTCTGGTAAGACATTTTTGCTTAGAAGCCACACTTATGTCCAGAATGCAATCAGAATGAAGAAAAACTATATCTTTTCCTCAAATTTTTCTGTAGGGTATAAAAAAATAATAAACTAAAGAAGGATAACTGTGCCTTCAACACAGCTAGAACAAATGAAGCAAAGTCCGCAAAACTCTGCACACCCTGTAGCGAATGGAGGGAGTTATTCTCCCCCTCCACCTATTCCAACGTTACCTATCCAAACTCAATATGCTCCTGGAGGTGGGCAACCAAAAGGGCTTATTGTTAATTTAGGTAAAGTATCCTTGTTTGGTATCTTTTTTAGTTTAATCATTATGGGCGCTCTGACTTTTTTAAGTGGCTTTTTACTTGGGGTTTGGTTTGCTGGGCCAAGCGGTTCAAATATAATTCCCACAAGCGACACATATAATCCAATATATCTTCACTCTCAAAGCCCTGAACAGCAAACTGCTCCTACGTCCGCCGCCGCTGTGGGAAGCCATGCTATCCAAAGTGCTGCCGGACAGGCAGGATTTGCAACACAATCTGTTGTTTCAAACGTTCACGTCCCTCATGTCCCATCTTTTTTAGCTCCCCTTGTTACAGCAACACAAACAGCTGTAGGAGAGCAACTCGGGCATAAAGCACAACAGCAAGTTAACCGTAATTTAGATCAAGGGTTACAAGTTTCTGCGCCTGCAGCCCCTCAACAAAAACCAACAACGCAAAACCCTCCTTTGACGCAGCCAGCCCCTTCAATGTATCCAGCAACTCCCCCACTTCCAGCAACCACCACGCCATCATCCTCTTCACCCACGCAACAAAGCGCACCTAAGTCACAGTCTCAACAACAGAATTTTACAATTCAGCTTGGGGCATATGCATCAAAAGAGAATGCCCATGCTCTTGTAAACCATTTACAAGCACTCAATATTAACTCACGGACAATTGTGGGCAAGGGTGCAGAGGGAAACGTTGTGTATTTTGTTCACAGCGGACTTTATAAAGATTATAATCAAGCATTAGAGGCAGCTTCGCAATTTGCAAACCAAAATCTTCCAGGTGCAATGGTCGTGAATGTTTCTGAAGAAAATAAGAGTGCCTCATGACACGCATAACAATGACATCTTGGATTCGACAAAAATTTTTAATCGGATTTTCTCTCTTTACCGCTATAGGGCTCACGTCTTGTACAAATGATTTACTACCAGAACTTTATATTGATACTGTTTCAATTTATACAGAGTCTGATACTAATCAAAATTCTGCAATCGCTGTTGACCTCGTTCTTGTTTATGATCAAGAGCTCGCAAAGCTTTTGAGTCAAATGTCAGCTGCTAAATATTTTTCTTCTGCAAAACAACTTCTTTTAGACAACCCGACACTTTTAGATATTTGGCATTGGGAATTAGTTCCTGGCCAAATTGTACAAGATTTTTCTCCTCCACAGGAACAAGGAGACGCTTATGCAGGGTTTGTTTTCGCAAATTATCTCTCGCCCGGGGATCATCGTATTAAAATCGCCCCAACGGGAATCGTCAAAGTTCTTCTTTTAAAGAATGATTTGAAGAATCTAGCTAATTATGACCTTAACGATGCCCGTCTAGGTACGACCATGTCAGATGTTATCAGAACAACCAGTGACACAGGGCCAGAAGACGAAGAAGAACCGTGTAAAATAAAGCTTGGGCCAACAAAGAAGCTAATGGCTCCTTGCAAGAAAGTGACACGAGGAACGAAACAGCCTCCTCAGCAAGAGCCATGTGTGTTTTCTACGACTCAGCCTTGCTCAGCAAAACCAGTGCCTATTTTTACACGTCCACTGTGCCCTCCAGCTGCAATCGTAAGCAAGCCCAAAGGAAATAAGGTGAAAAAATGGCAAAACTAGATTTCAACCCCATACAATGGCACGAAGGCATGCTTCTTATGCCTCAGCATTTTCAACAAACTGATTTTCGCATAGAAAATATGATGGCTTACTACATGAGTCAAATGTCTTCTTTTTTTTGGGGGATTGTAGACATTAAAATTGATGAAGCTCTTTTAACATCTGGCATTTATCGTCCTTTAGAACTTGAGGTTATTATGCCTGATGGCCTCGTTATTTCTGGACTCCCCGAAACAACAACACCTTTGCAATTGAATCTGGTTCCTTTTCAAAAAGAACTTCAAAGTGAACCCTATTATATCTATTTATGTATTCCTCCTTGGCGAGAAGGAGCCATGGAAGTGGGTGGTGATTTACCACGATATCTTTCTTCCTTAAGCACAAACGTTATGGATATGAATACAGGGGAACAACCTATTGACATTCCACGCCTTTTACCCAATCTCTCCTTACAGTTAGCTCTTGAGCCTCCTCCCCATTATGTCTCTCTTCCTCTTGCTCAAGTTATCTATGACGCAAAAAGCTTTTCTTTAACGAATTATCTCCCCCCTCGCTTGAAAGTAACTTTGGTATCGGGGATAGGTGAGATCTGCAATCAACTTTCAGAACGTCTACGTTTAAAACTAGGATATTTGCAACAAAAAGTTCAAACAGTACAAGAGCAAGTTACTAAGGATCCTTTTTTCGAAGAGATTGAAGATATTCGCTTAAAATTAATTGCCGGTCTTCTACCTTTTGAAGCATTAATATCTGTTCAAAACGTTCACCCTTTTCTTGTTTATCGCGAGTTATGCAGTCTTGCAGGACAAATTTCGGGCGTAAAATATGGCGAACTTCCCCCTCGATTTGATGCTTATAATCACTTAGATATTAGCAAAAGCTTTTCTCAAGTTATTGATTATATTACAAAAGTCTTGAACGAAATTGAAGAAAGCTACACAGTTATACCATTCTCCCTAAATGATCGCGTTTTCACTCTTCAACTCCAATCAGCTTGGGTCGGAGATAGACTTGTCATTGGTGTTAGAGCTCAACCAAATACAACAACAGAGGACCTTTTAAGTTGGATTAATAACTGTGTTATTGTCACCGACAAGTATATTACACTTGCGAAAGACAACCGCGTCTTGGGGGCAAAGAGAACAATTGTATCAGAAGTCCCTGCAATGAATCTTGTTGCAACCAAAGGTGTTCAGCTTTTTGTTGTTGATGTTGATCCTCGCTATATTGATCCAAAGGGAATTTTGTGTTTATTTAACATTTCTGACGATGACTTAACTCGACCATTGGAAGTCGTACTTTACAATTCAAATCAACAAGCATTGTCAAAGGATTAATTAACGAATTTTTAAGAAAAATTAATTTAAAATTTTAGACATTAAGATTGGATGCTTTAGGTACTGCTGAAAAAACAAGGGCCTCAAATAAAAAGAAAGTAAGATTCGTGGCACGATTTAACGATAGCAAACAAAGAACAACATTTATTGTTGAGTGTTTTGAAGAGTTCTATAAAGAAGTTTTAAAACATAAGAACTTTGTTCTCAATAAAAGAAAAATAAAAGGTGAAAAAGACTCCTCTCCTAATGCTACAGCCGAATTTATCTTGTCAAAATTACAAACGTTCCTGGAAAACCAGTCTTTGACCGCATCTTTGGGTGGGAGTAGCTTCGCCGAGACCTTTTATGCGGAAGCTCAATTTTTAATGGTTGCTCTTGCAGACGAAGTGTTTTTAAACCTTGATTGGCTAGGAAAACCTTACTGGGAATCTAATTTACTCGAACAACGTCTCTATGACACCCATAGCGCAGGACAAGTTTTTTTTGATAATCTTGATGTTCTTCTCAGAAATAAAGACCCTGTTCGAAAAGATCTAGCAGTTCTCTATCTAAACGCTTTGGGTTTGGGCTTTAAAGGTAAATATAGACATTTTAATGATGAGGGCGCTTTAAATTCTTATCGTTCAAAATTATTCACGTTTATCAATCGCAGAGAGCCTTATTTATTTCGACAAAAAATTCATCTTTTCCCTGATGCTTACGCACATACATTAGAAGCAAATGAAGCAAAGGAACTTCCTAATTTACGCAATTGGTTTCTCGTCTTTGCAGGAATTGGGTTCGGTTATCTTCTAGCTTCGTACATAGTGTGGTATTCTGCAACCGCAGAGATTTCACGCGTCGTTAACAGAATTATTGCCTATAGCGGTAGAAGTGAGTAGAGGGAAGAAATGATAAGTGAACGCTTGACACGCCTGACTTATTACTTTCCATGGAGTCTTGTTGTTGCTCTATTGCTGGCTCTTATCTTTGCTGTTATAGGCATTATGATTTTTAGAAGTGCGATTAAAAAGGGAGAAGAAGATGGTTCATCACCCGAAAAGACCTCTCCTCTTTTAGATAAGCTTCAGATATTCGCCGCACGTTTTGGATATTTTGGAACAACCCCTCTCAGCCAATCATTTAACTATGCTCTCAAGCTCATGTATAACTTCATTGGTGGAACCCAATTTCGTTATAAACTTCCATGGATTGTTATGCTTGGCACAAGCAACTCGGGGAAAAGTGCAGCACTTGAAGCTTTAAACTTAGATCGTCCCATTGGTCGCCCTCATTTTGATACCGAAGGCCTCTTAAAACCTCTTTGTGATTGGTGGTTTTATGATCACGGTACCGTTTTAGATCTAGATGGTAAAATTGTTTTGAGTCCTACGCGAGCCTCTTCTGATGAAGACAATTGGAAACTTTTTTTAAATCTTCTTGTTCACCATCGATCTAAACGACCTCTTGACGGAATTGTTTTAACAATTCCTGCAACGGAGCTCATCGGGGATGGTATGCTTTCTCATGATGATCTCATGGTTCGCGCAGAATACCTCTATGGCAAATTATGGCAGGTACAATATTTAACTGGCATTAGAGTGCCTATTTATGTCGTCGTGACAAAGTGTGATACGATTCCTGGCTTTCACAGTCTCTGTAATTCTCTGCCAAATCACAGCCGACACGATATTTTTGGTTGGTCTAATGATCGTGCTGTTGATTCATCCTATACGAGCGAATGGATTGATGAAGCTTTTGCCTCAATAAATGCCTCACTCTATCGAATTCAAGAGGAAATTTATGCTGATGGGAAGACCATTGATGGCCGGGACGGCGTCTTTTTATTCCCGGTCATGTTTAATCAAATAAAAGGAGGGCTTAAAACATATGCAAACCACCTTTTTAAAGCTTCCGGCTACCACGAAGCATTCTTTTTAAGAGGACTCTATTTCGTCGGGGATAGCCACGTTGAAAAACCCGGCCGCGTACGGCAGGTTGCTTCTGATCTTTCATTAAGCTATATGCACGATGATGCGTCTCGCACTCGAAATATCTATTTTATTGATAATCTTTTCGAAAATAAAATCTTTCGTGAAGTAGGCTTAGCAAGGCCTGTTTCTCGTGTACTATTAGGTAATACGACAGCGATGCGTTTTGCTAAAATTGGAGTTGCCATAGCTGCAATCGTTGGAACACTTAGTTTATTACGCGCCAATGAAGTGTTACAAAGCGCAAAAATGAATCTAGTCCCTGCGCTGACTCAAATCGAAGTCACATTAGAGAAAATTCACGGCCAAAATGAAGAGACCGAAATTGGGCGCGTTTTCTTTGAAGATCAAGCTCAAGCTCTTCTTAATATGATGACGCAAATTAGTGTAAATACCCTCTCTTCAGTTTTTATCCCTCCTTCCTGGTTTGATAATTTGGATGCAAAAATTAAATTCGTTATGGGAATCGCTTATGAACGCGTTGTCATTCGATCTCTTGCCAGTCAGTTAACATATAAAGCTATTCAACTTTTTTCATTGGACACGGTTATCCCAGTAACAGAAGCCACCAGCAATGGAATCGATCCTCTCGAAACGGCTCAATTTTATCGCTTTAGAAACTACGTTCTTGCTGTACGTGCGCTTGAGTTGGCGGCAAACAAATACAATGACCTAGGTATGACTTCGAGCTTAAAAGATGTCTCAGAAATTATAAAATACCTATTTAATTATGATTTACCTGCTGACTTTTATGAACATACAAATTTTTATGTTGATGCACTCAAAGAAACGAATACGAAATTATTTGATTTTGACGGATTCCGTGATGATGCTTCAATCAAATTACGTAAGCTTTTTGATGAATTTCAACTTGCGAGCTTTGATCCAAACCAAATGATTCCGGGGCTTGGCCGTTTAATGACAAGTCTCTATGAATTTTCAGGGGCGCGCAACTATACAGCTTATGATGCGGATCTGCTGCGCGAAATATATGTAAGCTTAGGCGAAACAATCGGCTCAATTAAAAATCCTGGTTTAGAATGGTTAGATGCGGATCATTTTAATCCTGGCCCCCAATATGAATATGTTGTGGGACTTATCGTTGGCTCCGCCTTTTTTACAAGTACAACCGCAAGCGATTTAATCAGTGAACTGGATCAAAATTTTACGGCGTTCCGTAGACGTCTGGCTGGCTATACCTCGCCTCTTATTAATGGCGGAAATCTCTTTAATGTTGAAAATGATTTGGCCATTGCGGCTCCTTCAGAAGGAGCTCTTGCTTTGGAACAGAACTTATCAGTTTTCTTTGCTGAGCCATTTATGGCTGCCACAGAAAGTAGAAATATTATCACAGCAATTCCTATAGGCTCTGTATTATTATGGGATACTCTACGTCTACAACAAGCAGTTCAATTGATTAGTAGTTATAATAATTTTATGAACTCTCATCTTTTGAACATGCCAAAAGTTCTACAGCCAATGCTTCAAAAAGTGGGAAGAGATAATCTAACACTAAACCTTGTTCGGTTTATCGTTGATGCTGAAGTCTTTAGCTCAGAAACCTTGATAGGTGTAAGCACATCTCCAGAAGATGCTCTTCTCTCTCAAGTTCAAAATTATCGAGCTGCGGCGCCTTACCTAGAACAGATTTTATTTGCCTTAAAAGCAAATAATGCAAACTCCGCTTTCAGTACTCTCAAAGACCTTTTAACTGGACAAACCTATAATCCTTTAGCAAAGCTTGACGAAATTTTAACAGATGAATCTCCTTACGCGATTAAAATGAATTCTTTTGATTGGTGGAAGGGTGATTCTTTAGCAGCTCTTGAAGCCTTTGGCGTTTCTACCCTTACAGAACTAAAAGGTTACCTCGAGTTACAACGCGACCGAATCAATTATTTAGCACGCGAGTTTGCTGATCCCCTTGTTTCCTTTCTTGAGCAAGTAAATAAAGAAGGAATGCCAGGGAATTTCCCACTTGCCACGAAATGGTCGGGCATTACAAGCGCACTCAACGGATATAGTCGAAAAGAACCAGGTAATGCTCTCCTTGAACTGGAAAATTACATCATGAACCCCCTCAATGAAGTAACGCTTGCAACGTGTTTAAAATATGCGAGTACGGTGAATCCTCTTTCAGCAAATCAAGACTTTTTTGTTAATATTTTAATCAACCTCCAAGAAAAACTGCACGATCGTTGTGTAGATCTATCCGGTTATGTATCAGCGGATAATTATTCTGATTTGGCACAATTCTTTAACGCTAATTTAGCTGGAAAATTCCCATTTTCAGATGCACAGAATATCTCTGCTCCAGATGCAAACCCAGAAGATATTCGCACCTTATTTGATATGATTGACACTCAATCTAATAATATTAAAGCCACTCTAAAGCAGGCAACAAATTTAGGACCTGCTGGTAAAAGTGCCCTCACTTTCATTACTCAACTTGAAAAGGTTCGTTCTTTCTTTGGCGACTATTTAGCGCCGAACTCAACATTACCTTCGCCTGCTTTCACCTTTGATGTAACGTTTAGGGTTAACCAAAGCAGAGAAGTTCGAGCCAATGAAATACTAGATTGGGAACTAACAACTCAAAACACAACCTTAAACATGCGCTCTACATCTCCTTTAGGCTATTGGAGGGAAGGTGATCCTATCAAGATGACTTTCCGTTGGGCTCTTAACAGCCCTCTTCAACCACAAATGATAAATGATATGTCCAATTTTGATGTACAGGGAGAAAATGCTTCTTTTGCATATGAAGGCACATGGGCACTCCTTCGCCTCTTGAGACAACATCAAGCAAAACCATCAGATTTTGACTCTTTAAATGATGAGACCCCCATTACATTACGTTTTGATATTCCTTTAACAAACGTTGTATCAAATTCTCAAGTATCATCTCAAGATGAAGAGAAAAATGCGATCGTTTTCGTTCGCCTAAAAGTCTCTCCTTTACAAATGGCCTCACCTAAGCAAACGACAAGCGCCGCACCTAAAGGAGAAATATCACCAAAACAAGCCATTCGTATGGGAACACCCGTTTCCTTACCTTATTTTCCTTATTCCGCACCACGTCTTAATAACCCAGGGAATTGAACGATGGCAAAAAACACCCCTTTGGACTCTAATCTCTCTCTCTTCTTAGATCCCATCGCAGGCAAAAAGTCATGTGGAGAGTCTCTTCGGTATGCGGACGTCTATGATCAAATACGTGAAGCACGAAGAGAGGAAGATGACAAACTTCCCCAAGGCGTTTGGAAGACAGAAATCAAAAAAGCAGACTGGGAGCTCGTCAATCGAATTTGTCAGGAGGCCCTTAAAAATCGTTCGAAAGATCTTCAAATCGCCGCCTGGCTTACTGAAGCATGGCTTCATTTGGAAGGTATAAGTGGGCTCGCTCACGGGCTTGAACTAATCTTAGAACTCACTCGAAAGTACTGGAATGAAATCCATCCTGAAATCGAAAAAAATGGTTTTGAGCTGCGTGTTGTTCCGTATGAGTGGATTAATACGCGACTGAGCGAGGAAATACCGAGCATTCTTATAAGTATGCCTTCGGACCGTTCAGCCCTCCCCTACAGCTTTTTAAATTACAGTGATGCGAATCGCCATGAAATTTCGCTCAAAAGAAATCCTTCACATACGACTAAAGAAGAGAAAACACTTTCACCTGCCAAAGTGTCGCTTAGCATTGATCAAACACCTACTGCTTTTTATCGTCATATAGATGAAAGTTGTAGGCTTGCTTTAAAAATCATGACTGAACTCGAGGATGCCCTTCGGCTGCATATAGGTGCAGATGCACCAGCTTTCTATCGTCTTCGGGAAAAGGTAGATGCAATACAGCGCTTTGCCCATCATATTCTAGATGAGCGTGGCGAAAAGCAGGACCTCAAAAAATCTGTTCCTGAGGATACGTCTTCTGTACAACCGAAACGCAAAACAACTTCTGGCCCCATTGAAAGTCGCGAACAAGCTTATGCTCTTTTAGGAGAAGTTGCAGTTTATTTGGAACGTGCTGAACCACACAGCCCAACTCCATATCTTATTCACAGAGCCATTGCATGGGGTGGGATGAGTCTTTCTGAAGTTGTTTCAGATACCCTCCATAGCGGCCGTGATATGTCTCTTTTATTGGATATCTTGAACGTCAAAAAAGAACAGTAAGGATTCTTAAAAATTCTGTCTAACCTTTTTTGGACAAAGAGAATCTCATTAGAACAGCGCCACAAAGCTCTTTATACGCTTAAAGAACTTCCTATTATCGTTGATACACTTACTTCTGATCACGCTTGGTTAGAAACAATGGAATTGGCAGAACGTTATGGATTAACTCTGTATGATGCAAGTTATCTGGAACTCTCGCTGCGTCGTTCCCTACCTCTTATAACTTTTGATAAGTCTCTTAAAAAAGCTGCTGAAATGGCATCCAGCACTCATTCAACCTTACCGAGCGACGATGAAGACAAGACAAGCTATCTTCACGAATCATAATACGACTAATAAGCTGACTCGTTAACTGTCACCCTTAGCATTGCTGTCGGACCGTCCACCGTAAGCCAAGCTTTTGTCCCAAAAGGCATGATATCGTTATGAGCTCCATGTCCAAAACGCGGGGAATAGATCACTGGAATATTCAATCGCGGTAAAAGAAATTCCCGAACAAATCCTCTCACGAAATCTTTTGTCATTTCAATTGATTCCTCATGTCCCGTCAGAGGCATATGTCCAAAAACAATTGCTTTAGCTCCCTTAAAAACACCTGCACGACGCAGGGCGAGAAGACGTCGATTGAGTCTTTTAGGATCTTCTGCTGTATCTTCAAGAAAAATAAATTTCCCTGCACCGCAAAGAGCTGTCCGTGTTCCATTGTGGCTTTCAACGATCGAAAGATTTCCACCTAAAACGCTCCCTTCAATCAACTCTGAACCTCCCTCACCTGGGTGGATTACCTCAAACGTATGAGAAAGCTCTCGTATATTTCCTTTAAGAATCTCAGTAACAACTGTCAGACTAGCTTCTTTATTAACGCCTGACTTTGTTACAGGGAAAAGTTCCTTCCCTAAGCCCACAACAGGACCGTGTAGAGATGGCCATCTCCAAGTTGCGAAAAGCAAGTGCAGCGCTGTAACGTCACTAAAGCCAATCAAAGCTTTTGGTGGTAGAGATGGCCGCTCAAAACTTGTTTCTTCTAAAGAATCAACAATCTCCTGACATCCAAATCCCCCTCGTATGGCCCAGAGTACAAGTGCTTCTCCTTGCAAAGCTCTTATAAAGAGCTCTGCTCTTGCCTTATGAGTGTTTGCATAATAACCATAGGGCGCTTCCTCCTTATTGAAGGCTCCTTCTGCAATATAAGCTTTAAACCCTCTTACTCCAACAAATTCTCGAGCAACAACCGCCTGAGCGTCTGACATAGGAGCTGCTGCAGGCGCAATGATTTCCACCATCTCACCTTCTTCTAAAAATCTCCATGTCAGAGGAACTGAATGTGCGAGTTCTTCTCGGTCATCCATTGCAAGCACTGGGCTTATTAATATCGTTGTAAGGCTTATTAGAAAAACAGAAAAATATTTTATCATATCAAAATTCACTCATTCATAAGGTATGTTTATAGGATTGCTTGTTGACTAGTGCAGACTTAAGGGATTAGTTAATTCCTAAAATCAAAATCTTGCCACCTGACAGATTTCTTAAAAATAAGAAAAATGACGTCAAAAAAATTTAACGAATAACGCTCAGAATCCTTGCTTCGCGCCCTCTTTCCGAACTGGAAACTTTAATTGCGACGCGAACACCTGGCTCAAGGGATTCATACCCTGCGGCGCGTAATACAGAAGCGTGCAAGAAGACATCTCTTCCACCATCATCAGGGTATACAAAACCAAATCCCTTTAAGGGGTTAAACCATTTTACTTCGCCTTCAATTTCCTCAAGGGTTTCAGGATCAAAAGCTGGCGAACGTGGCCCCATAAATGCAGGTGCAAATCTTGGCTCTCTCGGCACAAACTTCACTTCTAAAACACGCAAGACTTGGCGTCCACGACGACCAGGGCCGATATCACATACAACGCGGTCACCTTCCTCTACACGACGGCAACCGGCGGCATCCAACACAGAGAAATGCATAAATATGTCTGCTGATTCATCATCTGGAACTAAGAAGCCATAGCCCTTTTCAGGATTATACCACTTAACTTTTGCGTCAATACGCTCGATCTCGCTTGTACTAATTTCGTTTATTGCAGCTTGGTTGATCATTTTTTACTACCCCCACTCAATTATTTGCAACTTATGCTTTTCTCTCTTCTAAAATCAAGTAATCAAAGAGACTGTTTCTTATTTTTTTCAAAAAGTTGCATAATTACAACTTAAATCGATCGTCAAGAAAAATATATCACATTTCTACATTATTTATCAATACTGATTTTTAACTCATAATATAAAGTTATTAATAAATGAACATATTATCAAAAAAAACGCTGTTAATACGAAAGGCAACAAAGGCATTCCAAAAAAGATCCTTTGTTTCAATATGCTTTTATATTTGCAAGATCGCTTTGCTAACATCCAAAGATGGATTTATAGCGTCGAATAAGATTTCTTTATTATTCTTTTATAAATCTAAGAAGGCTTGTTTTATCTACACTTTAGCTATGCAAATGCGCATAAAACCGTACAATTTATATTCTTAAAATTTCGTTAAAAAATTGCTTTAATCCTTTTAAAAGTATGCTAAGATGTGATAAGAAGCTAGATCTTTTCTATCTTTATTTTATTATACTTATTATTTTTTTAAATTGAACTCATTAATATTTAAGAACTCACAGTTTTTTATTCACAAAGGAGAAGCCCATGACGGTAAAAGATACTGTAAAAAGCACAATTCTAAAGCTTGAATCTTTGTGTGAAACTTATAAAAAAGATCCACTTTTTAAGCTCGAAGACCTTGAGGAAACTGTAGTACATTTAAGCCAAGAGGTGCAAACGATTGATCTTGCTTCAGATCAAAATCTGAAAATCGAACTTAATACCTTACAAGGTACTCTTTTAAAGCTTTTTTCTGTCTTAAAAGAAAAACAAGACAGTATTGAAAAACAAGCTCAAGAAATTCACGTTTATCAACGCGCTCTTCATGCTTATTCACGCGTTGCGAACAACAACATGGGATCTTTTATTTAAACAGCGACGTGAATTCCAAACATTTTTTGCTATACAGAATACTGTAAGGATTTCCGCCTTAATTCCCCATAGCTCAGTGAAATAATTGCACCCATAAGGACAAAAGCCCCAAAGCACGTCCAGAAAGATGGGATTTCACCAAATGCTGCCAAACCGATAAGGGCGCTTGCAAACCATTTCGTAAATCCATACGGGATAAGATAACTCACTTCAGCAGAAGCATAAGCATTGCTTAGACAAAGGTGAGCGCTCGCTGCAAGACCTCCCATCATAAGCAACCATGGCCATTGCCACATTTGTGGCATTGCGCCATAGAAAAAAGTTGGAATAAAAAGCATGGGCGCCATAAATACAAGAAGGTATGTAACGATTAATTGAGGCGAATCTTCCTTTGTAAGTCGACGAATCATCAAAGTCGCCCCTGAAAAACACGTCGCCGCCAATACAGGCAAAAGAGCACCAAAACTAAGGGAGCCGGAGATAAAAGTTGTTTGAGAAATCAATCCCCCACCTACAAACCCGATAATAATAGCAAAGCTCCGCTCTCTTCCAATACCCTCTTTCAAAAAGATACGTGCCCCCACCGCCGTAATTAAGGGACCCAAGAACATAAGCGCTACCGCTTGAGCAAGCTGCATATAGGCTAGCGATGTATACCACAACACCACACCTACAGCGGAAAGGCCAATTCGACAGGTCTGTAAGAGAGGCTGGCTTGTTTTTAAAGACTCTGGACCGTTTTGAAGAATCCAAGGTACAAGAAAAATAAGGCCAAATAAGTTTTGGAAAAAAGCAATTTCATAAGCTGGAAGCGGGACTTGACCAATGGCTTCAGTCGTTTGAGAAAGATAGCGCACGATACCATTAATAGCTGAAAAGCACAAAAAAGAGGTGACTTTCCAAAAGGCTCCCCTAAAATGGGGGGAAGCTTTCCAATATGTAAGACTCGATTTAATCATGCTGCAGCAGGAAGAGGTGAATCGTTCTTTGCTTTCATATGTTGAACCTCATTTTTACAAAGGCTAATTGTCGCTAACAGAATAAAGAATGATCCAATCCCTGTCCAGATGGTTGGCCACTCATTAAAGAGAACCATTCCAATAACCGCTCCCGCAATAAGTCGCGTAAAGCTCATCGGAATAAGAAAAGTGATATCTGCGATAACATAAGCATTTTGTAAGAAGATATAGGCCGTTGCTAATAATCCACCCATGATCGCAAGGTATGGCCATTGCCAAGCAAGAGGCGTCACCCATTGAAAGGAAGCTGCAAATCCTAAGATCGGTAAAGTTAGGAGAAAAAGATACAAACAAACCGTTTGAGGACTATCTTTTTTCACTTGCTTTTTTGCGAGAATGGCAGACGTTGAATAACAAGCTGTCGCTCCCACAGGAAAAAGAATCAGAAGACCAATATCGGTCCAATGGGCACTTCCTTCAAAAAGTTCATGGGCCGTAATCATAAGCGCCCCTGCTAAAGCTGTTCCAATAGCCATGGCGCGAGCCCATCCACACTTTTCACCAAGAAAAATTTTAGCGCCTAAAATCGTAAAAATAGGGGCTGTATATTTAAATGCCACGACTTGCACAATTGGCATTTTTGAAAGAGCCGTAAACCAAAGAATAATGCCGAATGATGCTGCAAAAGCACGCGCGAGATAAAGATGAGGGTTAGATGCCTTGAATGCTACTTTACCCGTTGACAGTATCCAGGGAAGAATAAAAAGAAGTCCAAAGAAAGTTTCAAAAAAAGCCAATTCAGTTGCTGGCAAAGGGGTTAACCCTGTTTCCTTTGCGTTCAGAGTAAAATACCGAACAAATCCGTTAATTCCTGAAAAACATAAGCATGAGCAAACTTTAAATACAGCCCCTCGAACTGCTGGGTCCTGCCATTTTACCCACAAACCCCCAACACCAGGTAGAACTGTTGATGCTTCAGCCATAGATTTATCTTTCCCTTTCGAAAGGCTCCGTCAACTTCCATATAGCAATTCAAACTCTCTTTTTCCAGCTTTCTTTTCAGAGAATGGAAGAATATTTTTAACCTATTGAAAGAAAAATTCTTTTCCAAAACGTTCTTAGAGACATGATACGTCTCTAAGCGCAACCGCATGGGCAATGTTGGAGCCAGGTTGAGTTGTAGTATAAGACTTTACGCCTAATCCCAATCATCCCCATTATCATCTTCAGTCTCTTTCTTAGAACGCAGGGCTTCTGCCTTTTTTAAGAATGCAGACATAGAGTCAGCGGTTGAAGAAGATGCTGCTGCAGAAGCAGGTGATTCGACGGTAGAAATTCTTTTTGAAGAAGGAGGCGACTTTTTTAGTTGCACTCTTGCAAGCTGTTCTGCCTGTGGGGGAAACTCTCCTACTTCATCAGATACCGAACTGGCCAAAACCTTCCTGTGAGCCTCTGCAATTCGTTGAGCTTTTTCTATACTTCTTTGGGCCTCTTCTACGGCCTCTCTCTCTTGTTGAATCTTTTGCTGTTCCAACCTTTCTATTTCAAAGCGTAAGCTAATCAACCGGTCTTTTTCATCTTTTACTGCCTGCCTAGCGTTCAATATTCTTGTTGATTCTGCCTTAATTGCTCTGGAGAATCCTGATGGAATACGTTTTTCAGCAGTTTCCTTCAATGCCTGTATGTTTAAGTTAATGTTTTCAACCTCCTGTCTTTTTTCATCAATTATCTCATCAAATGTTTTAACTTTTGGGGCTACTTCACTCGCCATAAATGGGGAAGATGAAGGAGGAGGAGCAGGCAAATCCTTATCTTCCGACTCATATGTATCATCATCAGAAACGTCCCTATTAATAAGCTTAAGTCTCTCTTGAAGCAGCTCAAACGCATCCTTACTCATTCCCGCAGTTGCAGAATCCCGTTTAGATAAAGACGAACGAGGAGGAGGAGACCATTTTTGTTCCTTCTCTGCTAAAGATTGTTCCTTCTTTGCTGAAGATTTTCTTTTCTCTTTAAAAGAAGGATCAAAAGGAGGAGGAGGCGGCGGAATAGGAATAGCAGAAGCAGCTTTTTCACTTTCACTTACCCTTGAGTGTGGTTTTGGAGCTCTCGGAGGAGGTATTGGCTTCCCAGTAATCTTAGAAACAACCCACCGTTTAGTGTCAGAATCTACTGTATCCCATCCTGGATACGCATTGCTCGTCATAAGAAAAGTCACGATCTCTGTATCAGAAACATGTGGGAGGTCTGCCTTCGTTGACCTAAAAGCTCCTGAATAATCTTGTTTGCTTAGAAAATTCTCTAAGTCTTTTCTCTTCGCTGCTTTTGCGATTTTAGAAACAACCCATCCTTTTGTGCCAGAATCTACTGTATCCCATCCCGGATATTTATTACTTGTCATAAGAAAATTCACGATCTCTTCATCAGAAACATGTGGAACAGCCGTCTTCGTTGCACTAAAAGCTCCTGAATAATCTTGTTGGCTTAGAAAACTCTCTAAATCTTTTCTTTTCGCTTCCTTTGTAATTTTAGAAACAACCCATCCTTTTGTGTTAGGATCTACTGTATCCCATCCCGGATATTTATTACTTGCCATAAGAAAATTCACGATCTCTTCATCAGAAACATGTGGAACAGCCGTCTTCGTTGCACTAAAAGCTCCTGAATAATCTTGCTTGCTTAGGAATTCCTTTAAACCACTTCTCCTTACTCCTACTTCAGCAGTCTCTTGTTCCTCAGAGGCTTCTTTTTTTACTTTTGACCCCTGACGAACAACACGTCCTACATGTTCATCTTGCATAGCCGAACCAGGCGTTCCAAAGAATGCAACGCTGGAGAGTAAAGTCAACAAACCAATAACACTTAATCTCATAACCACAATACCCTAACAAAAATAACAACCACATATATATTATAATTTATTATACATCAACAAAGAATAAATATCAAATTTAATTTTTATCTTAGAAAAAGCGGTGTCTTTCAACACCGCTTTACCTCCCAGACTTAAACTACTTAGCTGGCGCTGCTGGCTTTGCAGGAGCTGCTGGTGCTGCTGGTGCTGCTGGTTTAATAACAGGCACAGCAGGCGCAACTAACTCTGTTGGAATAGCCACACTACGCCCTTTAAGGGCATTTCTCAACTCTTCCATGAGAGCTTCTTGATTTTTTGGAGGAAGTTTACTGCGCTTAACTCTCGCTTCCATATTTTGGATCACATCAGATGATGAGTCTTGATTTTGGACTTCTTTCGAAAGTGAAGATGTCCACCTTTGAATGTTGATTATTGCCTTGCCCACATTAGCTGCCGCAGTGGCCAAAGCTTTATTAGCATTCCCTAAAGCAACTGCATCTAATGTTTCTGCAGGAGCTCCCGCCATACTCAAATAAGCTTTTAAAGCTGCAGTATACGCATCATATTGCACTTTTAAAGTTTTTGCCTCTCGCATTACCCTCGTAGCGTTGTCTACCGTCTCACTTACAGGAGGAGGAGGTGGTGGCGGAGGGGGCGGTGGATCCGCTAAAATAGGAGTACTCAAAAGGACGCCCATTGTTGCTAGGATTCCAACTGAAACCAAACGCTTTCTAAACATTTCATATTTTTTCATTTCTACTTCTCCCTAAATTAAGCTTTTCGACGTTGAACTTTTTCACGCATATATTGCGAGGGTTTAAAGGAAAGAACGCGCCGAGGTGTAATGACAGCTTCCTTTCCTGTTTTTGGATTGCGTCCGATGCGTTTTGCTTTTTGCCGTACGTTAAAAGACCCAAATGAAGAAATCTTAACAGCGTCTTTATCGATTAAGGCTTCCATCATATCTTCAAGAGCGGCTTCTAAAAAGTCACTTGCCTGATGACGAGGAAAATCCACTTCTCGAACCAGACTATCAATGATATCTGCGCGCGTTAAAGTCGTCACTGCCATATTGATTCCCTTTTTTGTCTTTAGATTCTGATTAAGAATATCAAAAAAATGACAAAAGTTACATCATTATTTAATTATAGGATCTAAAAGTTAAAATTATGTGAAGGTTATGTATCCAACTCTAGAATTTCAGCCCCTAGAATCCCATCATAAAAATGAATTTGAATCTTTTGATGAGGGAACGCTTTTGCTTTCGAAGGGATAAGGGTTTGATCAATTCCTGTAACAAAGGAAAATCCTCTCTCTAGTGTACGCGTATAAGAATAACTCTCCAAAAGTTGAGCGAGTGAGTCAAACCGGTGCTCTACTTTTTGCAAAATATGCATCAGGGCTGGAGAGAAACGACTATCTAAATGATTTAAACTGAGGGTTTGCTGCTGAATAAATCGTATTTCACTGTTAATTAAACGCTCGAATAATTCATCTACTTTCTGTGTTTGCTCTTCAAGCCACATTCCCAAAGGAGGTAGTCCTCGACGTAACGCCTCAAGCCGACTTTCGCAAAGTGATAAGAGATGCTCAAAACGCGTTGACAGTTGAAGCCCCTGTTGTAACAAAGTTTGGGCAATCTGAGATCGAACCGGAACCACAAATTCTGCTGCCGCCGTTGGCGTTGGAGCCCTTCGATCAGCTGCAAAATCGATCAATGTCACATCTGTTTCATGACCAACAGCAGAAATAACTGGGATCTCACTTTCTGCAACAGCCCTCACAACATTTTCTTCATTAAAGGCCCATAAATCCTCAAGACTTCCCCCACCCCGGGCCACAATCAAAACGTCTGGTTTTGTCTCAAGTAGATTAAAGCCCTTTATTGCCGCAGCAATTTGGTGAGAGGCCCCCTCCCCTTGTACAGCCACCGGCCACAATAAAACAGACACAGGGAAACGGTCAGCTAATCGGTGGAGCATGTCTTTTATCACAGCTCCTGTTGGCGAAGTGACAATGCCAACCAGCTGGGGGAGGAAAGGAAGCGGTTTTTTACGCGATTCATCAAAAAGACCTTCAACTGCTAATTTCCTTTTGCGTTCTTCAAGGAGTTTTAAAAGGGCCCCCTCACCCGCAAGCTCCATGCCCTCAACCACAATTTGATACTTGGAACGACCTGGATAGGTTGTCAGCCTTCCTGTAGCGATAACTTCCATTCCTTCTTGTGGGGAAAGAGAAAGCCCCTGAAAACTCCCTCGCCAACATACAGCATCGAGTACAGCGTCTTGATCTTTAAGCGCAAAGTAGACGTGCCCGGATGTATGCCGCTTTAATCCTGAAATTTCTCCGCGTACACGCACGCGAGCAAACCCGGTTTCAACAACTTTTTTCAAAGCCAACGAAAGTTCCGTGACTGTATATTCAGGAAGAGTTGAAGAAAGTGGCAACATTGTTCAAGCTTTTATCTGTTTGGTTTTTATAATTAACCTGAGTTTTGGATAAAGGCACCAGATCCCGGATACCAAGTCAACCTATCCCTTCCCCGATAAATCGGGGATCGGGAAGGTTTCCTAGGTTCCGGGATGACGCGACTGTGTGTACTTTTTCTCTTAAAAAATCGTCATCCCGTGACTTAGAAACTCAATGCGAATTTATGAGCATATGAGTTTCTTAGTACCCGGGATCTAAAGAAGGATTCTTCCTTATCCAAACTCAGATTAATTATATACTTTTGACATTCTTAGTGAAAACTTTAAAGACATTTCTTCTCGCTTGGCAGATATTTTCTCCTTGAAACAAGAAAAAGAAGTTCCTACATTAAATATAGCAATCATCATTTAAAGGAATACTTATCATGAGACGATGGAGCGATGTTTTTAGTGGTACAGGTACGGTTGTCACCTCTCTTTTATCTTGTGCGGCTTGTCCTGTTTGTCTTCCTATTTATGCAGGTTTTTTAAGTCTTATCGGCATTGAATTAGCAGAAATTCATGTACTTTTCTTTCCCATTATGATGATTTTTGCAACGTGTACCTTAGGTTTTATGGCCTATCAAATTCATAGTCATCAAGGAACGTGGGAACCTTTCAAACTTGCTCTTGCTGCCGCTTTTGGCATTATTATTTCAGCTTTGCTTGGATATGAATATATTCTTTACATCTCTTTAGCCTTTTTTATGGGAAGTGTAATTTGGAGTAAAAAAACACTTATCCATGGGGATCATGGCTGTTGCTAACCTCCTCCCCTCTGCCTCTTGTTCTTGATTTAGACGGAACCTTAATTCGAACAGACACATTTCATGAAATGATGGTTTGTCTTCTCATCACAAAACCGTGGAGGCTATTTCTTTTACCTTTTTGGTTACTTAAGGGAAGGCCTTATGCAAAAGCACGTCTTGCGCAACAAACAGATCTTTCTCCTACCCATCTTCCCTATAATATTTCTCTTTTAACTTTTATCAAAACAGAAGTTCAAAAAGGGCGCCCCTTAATTCTTGCAACAGGCACAAATCAAAAGGTAGCTCAACGCATCGCAACCCATCTTGGTTTTTTTCAAGAAGTTATTGGAAGCGATGATAACACCAACATGACAGGACTTTTTAAGCGGCAAGCTCTTCTAAAGAAGCTTGAACCGCTGGGTTTTGATTACGCAGGCGATTCAAAAGTTGATAGTTATATTTGGCAAGTAGCACACAAAGCTATCGTTGTTCATCCCAAAGCTGGCGTTCTAAAGCGGGCTCTTACTTTAAGAGGAGCTGAACTCACGCATGTTTTCCCTAGAGAAAAAGCTCGTTTTTGGGCCCTGCTGCAAACATTTCGACCCCAATTTTGGCTTTTAAATCTTCTTGTTCCATCTTGGCCCCTCTTTTTTGCCCTTAGCTTTCTTTCTTCTGGCCTTTTTATAGGAGATGATCTTGTGATGCTTTCACATGAAAGAAAAGGACTCGCTCACCAATCCATGTTTGCAAAGGGACATCTTCACCTCATAACGGCTTTCGCTCTGGCTCCTCTTTTGATACTTCCATCAGTTGCATTTCTTACTTTTTCATCAGGAGTATTCTTAACGTTAGCCTATGTTCTTTTATTTATAGGCGTTGATCGAGCCACCCGTTCTCAATCCCGAGAGACAAGAGGCCTTCTTTTAGGCCTCTTACAACTTTTAGCTGCGTGGACATTTAGCAAATGACCTCTACCTCATCTTCATAAACAGCCAAAGGTTGAAGTTTCTTCTCAAATCGAATCTGATTTACATAAATTAAAAGTTGTGCCTTAGAAAAATATCTCCCTTCTTTCCAATAAGAAATACCACGTTGATATAAATTTCGTTCAACGTGAAGGAAACCTTCAGAAGCTGCCCATTTTTCCATATGAGCGAATGAAATATAATAGGGATCCCCAAAATTTGTTTTTCTTTTTTCTTTTTGAGGTATGTGATCTTGTTTAAGAATATAATCTAAGGTTGGCAAAAAAGAAAAAGAAGTTTTTTCCTCTTTTATATACCCTAAAGATTGGCCCCTGCTTGGATTTTTTATCGATTGTGTTGAAGCAGTCCAATACCCCCGTTTCAAGGCAAGCTGACCTTCTTGAGAGGCCTTGAGTGGAGCACATTTTTGTAAAATCAAACTCATTTTGTTTAATTCAAAAGATGTTCGTTCGCCTAAAGGAATATCACCTTTATCTCCCTTCAATCGGCCTCGTCTTGAAGTTGCTCCTCTTAACCCAAGTTTTCGAATTTTCTTACTAACTGATGTAAGCGTTCTCCCTAAAGCAAGAGCCATTATTTTTAATTGGATTTTTTGCTCGACAGACTTTTGTATGCATTTATTTTCCCACGTTTTCCACCGTGGTTTGATGATTGCCTTAGACATACTTTTCCTCCCTGTTGCTTAAGACACCTGATTTTATCATAGCTAATATGATAAAATCAACCATCTCAGCTTTGTCCGAAATATATGACTTGTCAAGAAATTAATGGAAGAATTTGGCCATTTCATGTATTAAAACTTAACAGCATTGAAGATTTTATTTTGATTAATTAACCCGTTTTGAATAAGAACTGACGAAAACTCAATAAAAAGACGTCATTGCGAGGAGGTGCGCAGCACTGAGGAAGCAATCTAGCGCACTGATTTATTGCAAAGCAATATAACTTTAAAAAAACAAGAGTGCCTTCATGTCCTACGGACATGAAGTTATTGGCACTAGATTGCTTTGTCGAGCCTATGGCTCTCCTCGCAATGACACTACGGCACCGTATTTTAATATAAAATTATTTTTCTTATCCAACTCAGATTAATTAATAATTTCCATAAGCTGAAGTACGTGTGGGATTTGCCCTGGTAAGTCTTCCGCTATCAAACCAATACCCATACGATTTGCAGCTTCTCCATGAATCCAAACAGCAGCAGCAGCAGCTTCAAAAGGAGGCACACCTTGCGCCAAAAGACCAGACATGAGCCCCGCCAACACATCTCCCGTTCCAGCAGTCGCGAGTGTTGCGGGCGCATTGGCATTAATACAGACCTTACCTTCAGGCGACGCGATAACTGTATCGTGTCCCTTAAGCACAACAACCGCTCCCCCTTCCAATGCAGCTTTTAGTGCTTTTTCAACTTTACTCTTTAAAAAAGCAAGATGAGGAAACAAGCGATGAAATTCTCCTTCATGGGGTGTTAAAATGACATTTTTATGTAAATGGTTTGTCAACTCTCCTGTTTTACCTTCAAAACTAGAAAGGGCACCTCCATCCAAAACACATGGTTTCTTTGAGGAAAGCAATACTAAAGCCTGTTCGCGCGTTGACTGATGGGGAAAGGCTCCCGCCCCCCATAATAAAGCTTTAAATCGCTCATCTATGATCCATCCCAAAAATTCCTCTGCTGAAGCAATGGGAGTCACCACATCTCCCCATGCAACAGCTGCAAAAATGGGATATTCTTCAACTTTACAGATAAGGCGAACAAGGGCTGCACCCACGCGCCTTGCTGACAATGACGCAAGTCGTACTGCACCTGGCATGCATCCCGTCCCTATGATAAGACATGCCCCTCGCGTATATTTGTGGTCAGAAGGGAGAGGACCTTTTAAACATTCTTTCCATAAATGAGGTGTATTTAAATGATAAGCCATCATGGGTAGATGTTGGTCAGCTATACCAATGTCTTTTACAAAGAGTTTTCCAACGTAAATACGACCTGGCAAAAGAAAATGTCCGGGACGCGCTCTCCAAAATGTTACCGTAGAATGTGCTCGAATAGCCTCTCCCCAACATACCCCCGAATTGGTATCAATCCCAGTAGGAATATCAATTGCAACAATAGGCTTGCCTGAAGCATTAATTAACTTTACGAGTTTTAATACGTCCTCTTCTAAAGGACGGGAAAGCCCGGTTCCAAAAAGACCATCCACAATCAAAGATGCTTGATTTACTAAGGATTCGATTTCTTTAAGCGAAGGAACTTCTGAAAGCTTGACGACTTGAACAAGCCAGCCTTGCTTTTTTAAAAGACGAGCAACAACTTGAGCATCACCTCCATTTTTTCCAGGGCCGCAGAAAACAAGCGTAGGACAAGGCGAAAACTCTTTTAAGATAACGTCAACAACACCTTGAGCCGCGCGCTCCATCAAAAATTCTGCTGACTTCCCTTCTGCAATAGTAGCGCTTTCACCTGCTTTAATTTCTTCGGACGTTAAAAGCTCGCTTTTCACGTTGTTTTTCCTTCAAAAGAACTAAGCTCATTTGTGAGCCTATTATATGATTTTATTAAACCATAAAAACAGAACATTTTGCAAAGAATAGAGACGTCTAAGGAAGACCTTTTAAATTGCCTCCCAAAAATCCTTTCATTATGAAATTTCACTTGAAACCAGGGTAAAAATAGCACACCATAATGCCTAACACCTAAAATATGCTGTCTTACATAATTCTCTACTTGCCGAACGACAAAAAAAATGCTAACTGCTTTGCTGTTTTAAGACTAGACTTAGAACTTTAACGTCGCGTTAACTTTTTTATATAAATATTGTGTAATCATTAGCCAATAAGTGGCAACATAAGAGGAAGTAAGATGTCAGTACAAGCAATGCCGCAACAGGAGCCTCAGTTTTCAAAGCTTCGTGCAGCAATTTGGCCCGTCCAAGGTTCAGAAATGAAGAAATTTTTGCCCATGGGCCTCATGATGTTTTTCGTTTTGTTTAACTATACTATTTTAAGAGACACAAAAGATACGCTCGTCGTAGGAGCTTCTGGTGCAGAGGCCATTAACTTTCTAAAGTTCTGGGGAGTTACGCCAACATCAATTCTTTTCGTCATCTTATATGCAAAACTTAGCAATACACTTTCAAAAGAAAGTCTTTTTTATGCTTGCCTCACTCCTTTTATCCTCTTTTTTGGAGCTTTTGCATTTATAATTTATCCTAACAAAGATTTACTTCATCCATCTGCTGAAACTGTTCAAGCACTCCAACAATCTATTCCAACGCTAAGATTTATCTTTGCATTATGGGGAGCTTGGTCTTATGCCGTTTTCTACATTATGGCTGAGATGTGGGGAAGCGTTGTTGTTTCTTTGTTGTTCTGGCAATTTGCTAACGAAATTACACGTACAAACGAAGCAAAGCGTTTTTATTCACTTTTCCCTCTTTTAGGAAACGTTGCCTTAATTTTATCTGGTCAAACCGTCACTTATCTCTCCGATATTCGTGACCTTTATCCACCTGAAGTTGATGCGTGGGGTATTAGCTTGAATTATATGATGGGAGCAGTTGTGGTTGCCGGACTTGCGACAATTCTGACTTACTGGTGGATGAACCGTGCCGTTTTGACGGATCCCTTCTATTATGATGCAGCGTCAATGCCTAAAAAGGAAAAGAAAGAAAAACCAAAACTTTCTATGACTGAAAGCTTTAAATACCTTTTCACTTCTCGTTACTTGGGATTTATTGCTCTCTTGGTCTTGGGTTATGGTATGGCCATTAACCTTGTGGAAGTAACATGGAAAAGCCAACTCAAGTTACTTTATACAGTCGACGGTGTTTTCAGCGAAAACAGTTACAGCGCCTTCATGGGTAACTTTTCTACATTCACAGGAATTGCAACCATTGCTCTTATTTTGATGTGTAAAGGAATTGTACGTCGTTTTGGTTGGTTTACAGGTGCTATTCTAACGCCTGCCATTCTCTTGATAACGGGCGTTCTTTTTTACATCTTTGTGATCTTCCGTGATCAACTTGATTGGATGACAATTGCAATGGGTCTAACGCCTGTTTTCTTAGCGGTAATGATTGGAGCTGCTCAGAATATTTTAAGTAAGGGAACGAAGTACTCCCTTTTTGATCCAACCAAAGAAATGTCATATATTCCTTTGGATCAGGAGCTTAAGGTAAAAGGTAAGGCTGCTGTTGACGTTATCGGAGGTCGTTTAGGCAAATCTGGTGGTGCGATTGTGCAACAATTCCTTCTTCTGACGGTCTCAACAACTGCAACACAAATCACGATTGCTCCTTATTCTTGTGGCGTCATGATTATCGTCATCTTGGCTTGGATGTTTGCAGCTGGCGGCCTTAGCAAGATGTACAACCAAAAGGTAGCTGAGAGAGAGCGTGAACTCAAAGCTGCATAGGTTTGAACTATTTTAAAACTGTCCTCTTGGATAACCAACAAAATCAACGCCCCCTTTTAGGGGGCGTTGTATTTTGTTGATACTAAAGTTTTTGAAATTTAACTCCTAAAAGGATCCTCAAATCTCTGTTAAATAAGGCCTCAATAGATAATTTTATCTAAGTTATTGAAGTTATAAGAGAAAATTTTATTTGAATTCTTAGCACCTTCTTGTCTACACTTTGCCATCGATTATAAGCTGTAAGGATGGTTTTAATGGCAACAGTAGCGAAAGCAATTTCTCGAAATGTAAGTGGAACCTTTGAAAAAGTTTTTTATGCTGAAAAAGGAAGTTTTTCGTACTGGAGGTTGCGTATTCTATATGCAAGCATTATTGGATATGCGGCTTTTTACCTTGTAAGACAAAATTTTTCCATGTGTATGCCTGGCATTATGGAAGAATTTGGCTATTCTAAGATTGAACTAGGTTGGGTTGCCACAACTTTTTCTGTCGTCTATGGAATCGGTAAATTTGTAAACGGCTATCTCAGTGACCGTTCTGATGCACGTTATTTTATGACCGTAGGTCTTTTCCTGTCAGCCATTATTAGTATTTTCATGGGACTTGGTTCGAGTCTTATCTTCTTTGCTGTCCTGTGGGGCTTAAATGGGTGTTTTCAATCCATGGGATGGCCTCCTTGTGCACGTTTAATTACTCATTGGTTTAGTCCTACTGAACTTGGGTCGAAATGGGCTCTTTGGGCTTCTTCTCACCAAATTGGAGCTGTTGCTATTTTTGGTCTTGGCGGATTTTTAATCGAGCAATTTGGTTGGAGAGCAGCTTTTATCATACCTGCTTTTGTGTCGATAGGTCTTTCTTTCCTCATTTTTAACCGCATCAGAGATACACCAAAGCAAGTTGGACTTCCGCCAGTTGAAGAATATAAAGGTGATGTAAGCCGTGTTTCTCAGCAGTACGAAGAACGGATTACTTTCAAAGAAGTCATCACAACTGTTCTAGCGAACAAACTTGTCTGGTACATGGCAATTGCGAATATGTGCCTTTATATTCCTCGCATGGGCATTTTCTTCTGGGCACCTACTTTCTTAAAAGAGCTGAAAGGAGTCACTCTTATTATTGCAGGAATGCAATTGGTTGGCTTTGAAATTGCTAGCCTTATAGGAGGTATTACCGCCGGCTGGATATCGGATAAATTCTTTCGTGGTCGCCGTGGCCCTGTTGGAACCTTCTTTTTAATTGGACTTTCTATTGCTCTTTTTATTGTCTGGAAAATTCCTGCGGGGCACCCTTTCTTTGATGCCCTTATGCTCATGATTGCGGGCTTTTTACTGAATGGACCGCAAGTTCTTAATGGCGTTGCAACTGCAGATTTTGCTTCAAAACGTGCTGTGGGTGTAGCAACAGGAGTGACAGGCGTTTGTGCTTATGCGGGATCTGCTCTTGCAGGAGTTGGTATTGGTCTTATTGTTGAAAACTATGGATGGGATGGAGGTTTCCTTCTGTTTATCCTAACTGCACTGGTAGGCGCCTTTTTCTTTTCTCTGACATGGAATAATCGGGCTAAAATCCTTGAGGAACAGGTAGAAGACGTCGATAGCCCCTACTAAAGAGAGAACGAGTTTCCACAACCACAGGAGGAACTTGCGTTGGGGTTTTTCACCTGGAAGGAGGCTCCGATAAGATCCTCTACATAATCTATCTCAACACCTTCCAAAAAAGGCATTGACGCTTCATCAAGCACTATGGTGACACCTTTATCTTGAAAAATATGATCGTCATCACGTGAGACATTATCTAAAGAAAAAATATATTGGAATCCTGCACACCCTCCCCCCGAAACCATAATACGAAACTTGAAGGATGCGGGGTCAGATTCTTCTTGAATCAAGTTTAAAATCTTTTTTGCAGCGTTTTCAGAGAGTGTTAATGTCATATCAAATCCATTTTTATAATCTTTAGAGATCCCGGATATTAAGAAAAGCAGATACTCACTTCGTTCGCTGTGCTTTTCTAAATTCCGGGATGACGATTTATGAAAAACGTCGTCATCCCGGGACTTAGAAAATCTTCCCCTGCAAAGCAGGGGTTAGATTTTGTTAGTACCCGGGACCCAGGAGTAATTTCTTAATTTCTACCATAACCCAACTTTACTTTCAAAAGATAGCATGTTGGACGAATCATATTTCCTATGGTAAAACCCTTTTAGAACAGTTGATATATGGTGACAGGAATGAATTTTTTCCATACCTTCAGAGATGAAATTTTAAAAACCCTACAAATTCTTGTAAAAGAAGGCTCTCTACCAGAGGGACTCGACTTTGACAAAATAACAACAGAGCCTCCTCGCGACCCTTCCCATGGAGATTTAGCAACAAATGCTGCCATGGTCTTAGCAAAACCCGCGAAAAAAAATCCTCGAGATTTGGGCCAACTGATCGCGAAAGAACTTGAAACACTTTCTTTTGTAGAAGAAGTGTCAGTCGCTGGGCCTGGGTTTATTAATCTCAAACTATCATCTGACTTTTGGTACCAAGAACTGAAAACTATTTTAAAAGAAAAAGAAGAGTACGGTGCTTCATCCATTGGATTAGGCAAAAAAATCAACCTTGAATACGTCTCAGCAAACCCTACGGGACCTATTCACGCTGGACATGGGCGGGTGGCCGTCGTTGCAGATGTTCTTGCCAATCTCTTGGAAAAGGTTGGTTATCGCGTCTTACGTGAATATTATGTTAATGATGCAGGAGGCCAAGCCGAAAAGCTAGCGAAATCAACCTATTTACGCTATCGCGAAGCTTTAGGAGAAAAAATCTCCCACATCCCAGAAGGCTTTTATCCAGGAGATTACTTAAAAGAAGTTGGGCAAGCTCTAGCTGACCGCGATGGAACTCTTTGGCTAAGCATACCCGAAAAAGAGTGGTTAGAACCGTTCCGGGAATTCGCGGTTAATGCTATGATGACTAAAATTCGTAAGAATTTGGCTTTGATGGGCATTACTCATGAAGTCTTTACGTCTGAAACCGAGCTCCATCGAAGTGGCGCTATTGAGGAGGTAATCAGCACATTAACCGATTATGGCCTTATCTATGAGGGCATCCTCGAACGCCCTAAAGGAAAAGTGATCGAAGATTGGGAACCACGTGTCCAACTCCTCTTTCGCTCCACCCTCTTTGGAGATGATACGGATAGAGCCCTTCAGAAAGCTGATGGCTCGTGGACTTATTTTGCAGGCGACATAGCCTATCATTATGACAAGTTCCGTCGCGGATACTCGCATATGATTAATGTCTGGGGGGCAGACCATGTCGGTACTGTCAAAAGAGTGACATCAGCTGTAAAAGCAATAACCCAAGAGAAGGGACACCTTGATGTCATTCTTTGCCAAATCGTAAATTTCTTGGAAGGGGGAAAACCCCTCAAAATGTCAAAGCGAGCTGGAACTTTTGTTGAAGTCCACGATGTTATTGAAAAAGTAGGAAAAGATGCTTTTCGCTTTATGATGATTAGCCGAAAAAGCGATGCTCATCTCGATTTTGATTTTCAAAAAGTTCTTGAGCAAACAAGGGATAACCCTGTCTTCTATATTCAATATGCACATGCTCGCTGTCACTCAGTTATGCGAATGGCTCATGACGTCTTTCCAGGATGGAATCAAACTCCACCGCATAATTTTGAAGATCTTCAAGATCCAGATGAGCTCCATCTTCTAAAACTTTTAGCTTCTTGGCCCCGTCAAGTAGAAATTGCTGCTGTCGCTCAAGAACCTCATCGTTTATGTTATTACCTCTATGACGTTGCCCAGCAATTTCATATGCTGTGGAATAAGGGAAAGGATAATACTCTTTTGCGATTTATCGTTGTTCAAAATCGTGATCTTACACAAGCACGATTAGCTATGATTCAAGGCGTGGCCCATGTCATTGCTTCTGGTTTTCAAGTCATCGGAATCACCCCTGTTCAGGAGATGAGAGAATGACATTCACACCCAATGATGACGATCGTTTATGGAAAGAAGAAGAAGACAAAGGATGGTTTCGTTTCCCTTCCCCATTGAGGTATATCATTCTGCTTCTTATCATTATCTGTGTTGTCGCAGGTATATGGTACGCTCTTTCTCCTGATCGCCGTAGTTTTAATAGCTCTACGCTTTCTCTTATCCAAGCGGATGAGACACCTTATAAAACAAAACCTCAAGATCAGGAGGTACCAGGTATTAAACATCAAGATAAGCTCGTCTATGGACGAATTCGGAATGATCAAAATACGCCCACGGTTGAGCACATTCTACCTGACCCTGAACCTCCTATTGTTCTCGCCAAAGAAGAAGAAACAGCTGTTAAAATGGTCGACCAATACGTGCCTGAGGATATTCAACTCGATCCCGTATCAGACACAGCCTCCGAGGCACCAAAAGCCTCCATTTCCGCAATCACGTCGATTGAAGACTTGATTGAAGGTCAACCGGCAGAAGATTCAAAAGTAACAGCAGAACCTCAGAAAACACCTAAGCCGGAGAAAAAAGTTAGTCACAACCCTATTTTTATTCAATTGGGATCACTTAAAAGTTACGAGCTTGCTCAATCAGAATGGACACGAATTACGGGGAAACACAAAGACATCTTAGGAAATCATGAGCCCCTTATTCAAAAGGTTGATCTGGGGGTAGATAAAGGAATTTATTATCGTTTGCGTATAGGTCAAGACGATATAGAACGCGCACAGAAGACCTGTACAGATTTAAAAGAAAGAAAGGTGGATTGCCTTGTTATTTATTAACCACGCTTCTCCTGTCATCTTCGGTTGCTCTGGACATGCTTTAACAGCCGAAGAAAGAGACTTTTTTACTCAACACAAACCTCTGGGCTTTATTCTCTTTAGTCGCAATATCAAGGATAAACCTCAACTCAAAGCTTTAGTCGAAGACTTAAAGTCAACGCTTGATCAACGCGATCCTCCCATTCTCATTGATCAGGAAGGTGGGCGAGTTGCACGTCTTTCTTCGCCTGAGTGGTATCATCCTCCTTCAAGCGCTGAACTCGCTCGCGGAACTCTTGAAGAGTCTAAAAAGCGTGTTTATGAGGCGTATGCGCAAATTGCTCATGAACTCAGAGAAATGGGAATCACCGTTGACTGTGCACCTGTTTTAGATTTGAGAGTGAGAGGCGCAGACCCAATCATGGGAGATCGAACATTTAGCTCTGATCCTCATATAGTCAGTGAGCTAGGAGCAGCGGCTATCAGAGCTCTTCAGGCAGGAGGAGTAGCGCCCATTATGAAACATATTCCTGGGCACGGTGCTGCAACTTGCGATAGTCATAAAACTTTGCCAATTGTATCTTTGTCTCTTAAAAAACTCCGGGATCATTTTGTCCCTTTTAAAGAAAACTCCCATTGCCCAGCTGCGATGACAGCTCATATTGTCTATTCTGCGATTGATCCAGATCACCCAGCTACACAATCATTTTCTGTTATTCACGATATTATTCGAGGAGAGATCGGCTTCCAGGGATTTCTTTTAAGCGATGACCTCGGTATGAATGCCCTCAAAGGCACTTTTGCAGAGCGTGCACAACTTTCTCTTCAAGCAGGCTGTGATGCGGTTCTACATTGTTCTGGGAAAATGGACGAAATGGTCGCAGTCATGCAGGGAGTCCTCCCCTACTCTCCTCTCTTAAAAAAGAAGGCTATCTAATGGAAATTCTTCTCAAAGTTATCACCATTGGAATTCCCATCTTGCTTGCGGTTACCTTGCATGAAGCTGCACATGGTTATGCAGCACTCCGATACGGAGATGATACAGCCAAACGCATGGGGCGCATCTCCTTAAATCCCTTCCGTCACGTAGACCTTTTTGGAACGATTCTCTTGCCCGGTTTTTTGCTTCTTTCAGGATCTCCTATCTTATTTGGTTATGCAAAGCCTGTTCCCGTCGATTTTACACGTCTTCGCAATCCACGCAGAGATAGCGTCTTCGTTGCGGGTGCTGGTCCTGCTACGAATCTCTCACTTGCCTTTATCTCCGCCTTGCTTTTCCATACTCTCATCTTTATGCCACCCACATTCGTTCCTCTCTTGCAAGAGATGTTCTCGTTTTCTATCCTCATCAATGTCACTCTTGCGGTTTTTAATATGCTTCCTCTTCCTCCTTTAGATGGCGGACGCGTAGCCGTTGGTCTGTTGCCTAATAATTTAGCTATTCCTTTGGCGCGCCTTGAACCCTATGGCTTTTTCATTATTTTTGGACTTCTTCTGATTCCTCCTCTTTTTGGTGTTAATTTACTTACCTGGCTTTTTTTGCATCCCATTCGATTTATTGTTGATTTTATTTCTCTTTTAACTGGATTATCATAAAAAACACTCTATATTAATCTTTAATTTCAAAAAAGGAGTTATTTTATGGGATTAAGTTTTAGTCATCTTCTTCTAGTTCTTCTTGCTGTCCTACTTGTCTTTGGCGCAGGTAGACTTCCCTCTATCATGAAAGATCTTGCTAAAGGTTTAAGGGCTTTTAAAGAAGGTATTAAAGATGATGAGGATAAACACCCTCTCTTAAAGGATACAGCCTCAAAAACAGAGAAAGAATCATGAGCCTTGCAAGTTGGGTTGAAATTCTTTTTATAGCTATTCTTGCCTTCGTTATCATCGGCCCGAAGGACTTACCAAAAGTTCTTTTTACATTAGGACGGTTTGTCCAAAGTTTACGACGACTTTCTAATGAATTTATGGCTGAATTTGAAGCAATTCACCACATTAAAGAAGTACAAGAGAAAAAGGCAAAAGTTCAAAAAGAAAGAGACATAAAATGAAAAATTTATTTCTTAGCCTCAGTGTTTTATTCTTAACAAGCTGGAATGCGCAGGCCTTGAAACTTATTCTTCTTTCAAATCATGATAACGCGGGTGATCATAATCAGGTTTTAGGCATCGCTGCAGCTTTGGAAAACATTGCTTCTCCCAAAATTACAACCGAAGACTTGAATACAAAAACGATATCTTTAAAGGAGATTCAAGCGCAAGTTAACAATGATCTTTTGCAAGGAAAGGTTATTATTATAGGAGCGGGTGAAGGAGGTATTCATGGCATAACGGATCTTTCACCTAGTCCCAATCTTATCATTTGCTTAACATCCCATATGTTCCTGAAAGAGTTTGCAAATCCAACTCTCTTAAATAAGGTTAGCTTCTTTGCGCTTCCCTCTCATGCAACAGAAGAAGCGAAAGCCATTTTTGGCTCAAAGCTAATAGAAACAACGGGTGTATCCCATAATCGTCAAGCAAATATTGTAACACAAGTTTATAATAAATGGGAAAAACAGGAGTTGCCTCAGAATTGTTCTAAATATTTAGGTGTCATTTTAGGAGGTGATGCCCCAACTTTAACGAAAGACATCCAGTTGTTCACCGAACAAGATGCGGTAAAACTTGCTACGTTTACCGCTAAAATGGTAGCAAACGCTTGCGTCCTCGTTCTTAATGGTCCTCGAACAGGAAAGCATGATGCAAATAAGCAAGAAATTAAAACCGTTCATCGTCAAGGCTACTCTGATCGCATTACAGAGCTTTTTCAAAAAGAACTTATAGCGCAGGGAATCAAAAATATGAAAGTATTTGATTTCCAGCATGACACAAAAATGCCTTATAATTCCTTTGATCTTGTTATTGGTGCTGTGAAAGCAAAAGATGGCACGATCATAGTGCCTGGTGAATCAACCTCAATGATATCTGAAGCAATTGATACACTTCCAGCTAAAAGCGTGTTGATTTACGAAGATAGTGCTATGAATGAAGCGCACAGGGCCCATGTTGAAAGCGAGCTTACTGCTGGTCGAGCTTCCATTCTTAAAAACTACTGTGAAATCGAAGTGCCCTCTCTTAATAGTTCAGAACCAAAAGCCGGTGCTGCAAAAGTTATTGCGGAAAAGCTTTGGCAAGCAGCAAGTTCCTCTCATTTCGTAAATATTATACCGTTTCAATCATAATCCTTCATATCCTAGGAAAGGACGTTTCCAAACCATCTTCTACAATAGAGAAATACTCCTCTTTGGGAAAGTCAAGTTTGATTGATCCTTTCATAAAAGAGACAAAATCATTACGAGCATTCTCTCCTAACCTATCCCAATCTTTATATCCCATTTTCTCGAGAGCGTGCTTTACAATTTCCGTATCCGAAACCGACGCTTTCTGAATCTTCATGTCGCGATAGGTTTTCCAAAGATCTAAATCGTTAAATACTTGCAAAGCATACAAACAATTAAATTTCTTTATTGAATTTTTAATTATATTTTGATTTCTATAAGATAAATTATCCCAATTTTTATATCCATTACTCTCGAGAAGGAATTTAACAATTTCTTTATCAGAAGCTGCGTTTTTTTTATTGCTTCTTATGGACTGAAAGGCACTTGAATAATCCTGTGTGCTTAGGAGTTTTCGTATTTCTCTCAAGTATACTGCATTTGTAATTTGTTCAACAACCGACTCACGCTGCCTTGCGTTTAGTCGATTCCATCTTACAAAGCCATTACTCTCGAGAAGGAATTTGACAATCTCTTCATTAGAAGCTGTATTTTTTTTGTCGTTTCTTATGGACTGAAAGGCACTTGAATAATCCTGTGCGCTTAGGAATTCCCGAGAGTATCTTAGCTCTGCTTCACCTGTGATTTTATCATAAATCCATTTACGCTTGCTAAAGCCGAGCCGTTTCCATCTCTTATAGCCATTGCTCTCGAGAAGGAATTTGATAATCTCTTCATTAGAGGCTGAAATTTGTGAGGATAGCGATATATAAGCTCCTATATAATCCTGCTTGCTTAGAAATTCTCTTAAATATTCATCATCAGCTTTGTTTGTAATTGTACCAATGATCCATATTTTACCGTCATAAGATAACTGATCCCAATTTTTATATCCATTACTCGTAAGAAGAAATTTTACAATTTCACTATCAGAAGCTAGATTTTCTGTATTCGCAATTGCACTAAAGGCTTTCGAATAATTCTGCTGACTTATAAGATTACGTAATACGTTTAACTCAGTTTCTTCTTCTCTTTTTTGTTTTTTAATCTCTTTTGGAGCCATTTTAAACAAGGAATCTGAAAGAGCAACTTTCGCAAGATCAAGCCAACAATTCCAAAATTTTTCGTATCCCAATTGGATGACATGCTGTTTTTCCCGTGCCGAAAGATCGACCCATTTCTCTTTTTGTAAAAAGAAATCGTTCAGAATAAATTCCTCATCTCTACCAAATTCTCTGTACCTACGTTCCATATCAACAAGCATGTGCTTGCTTGCGTTCGTAAATAATTCTTGCTTCTTTGACGCATTTCTCCATTTAACTTTCTCTATCATAGCTAATTTAATGGCATTTATTATTTTGTCGATGGATTTTAACGTCCTGGTTTTTTCCGAAGTTAGAGGGCTTTCGTGTATCAGGATATACAAACCATGCTCAATAATTTTTCTTTTATTTTCTTTCTCATCATATTTTTTATAAAAAGAAAAAATTTTTCTCATTTTTTTCATTAGGGCCTTATCGTTACAAACTTGGCCATCTACTATTATGTGAGTAAAATCATGGGTTAAAAAATTGCGAGTGCCACTAACGGAAGACCAATGAGGATCTTTTTTTGATCTTTTCTTTTTATCTTCCTTTTGCAAAACATCAAATACAGCTAAATAGCCTTCATACTTTGGATTGAAGAACTCCCATACAAAGCGACGGGGCATCAAATGGCGCTTCTGACCAGGTTTGGGAGACAGATATATGATAGAAACGATGGGGAGGTTAATTTTGTCGAAGACGCTGAACCATTTGAGAGCCTCGGGTACAATTTTTTTTCTTATCTCACTATCAAAAACATCATAATAATTTTTACTAAAATGATTATTTTCACCTCCTTTATAAAAACTTAAAAGATCTGATAAAATATAATTAAATTGACAAAAATCATATGTATCAATCATTCCTGTTGGAAAACCTTTGTTTAAAGACATCCACAAATTTTTAAGAAGACGAAGGGAATACTGTTTTTTATGTTCATTTATAAATCCCTTCATGGGGACTTTTATATCACCAGCAATAGAATCATGAACTAAAGCAAAGCCATTTTTTAAAATACTATAAAGTCCTTCAATAGGTTGAGTCTTGAGTTTTTCAACATCACCACCGTATTTACTGAAAGCCTTATCATAAATTTTACGATAATTCATAATTTGGGCGGGAAGAGGAAGGTGCGTATATTTAGAGGGAAGTTTAGGCTCAACTTTTTCGTCAGATGAAATGGCTATTTTCTTAATAAGCGTCCTCTTATTATCCTTCTCTTCCACTGCTTGCACTGCAAAAGAGAAAGATAACAAAATCATTGCGCTACTTATTAACATCTTTAATTTAATAAATATGCTCACAACCACTCGTTTAACACATTAACTTTCAAATAATAAATAAGCATGAAAATGTATACTTCAATAAAAACTTATTTTTATTTTTTATAAACAACATAAAATTATTTAAATTTTTTATCTTACGAATAACAATGATGTAAAAAACTATATGAGATAAGCTTTTTCTCTTTAAAAATTACAAAAAGCATATTATATTCTCTATCATGCAAAAAGCACTTCTTGAGCATCTTATCGAATTACGGCATCGTTTGATTTATAGCCTTTTGGCTCTCGTGGGAGGGATCGCTATTTGCTATCCGTTCACACCGACTTTATTCCAATTCCTAACCGAACCTTTATGGCACGCCATGGGAGCAGAAGCTGGGCGGCGAATGATATACACAGGCCTTACGGAAGCTTTTCTAACCTATTTAAAACTTGCGTGTTTTTCAGGGTTTGCGTTGGTTTTTCCTTTTATCTTTTGGCAAATTTGGCTTTTTGTTGGACCGGGACTTTATGACCATGAGCGAAAAGCAATATGGCCGGCTCTTATTGCAAGCCCTCTTCTCTTTTTAGCAGGTGCCAGTCTTGCCTATTACGTTGTTTGCCCATGGGCTTGGCAATTTTTCTTAAGCTTTGAATTACCTACCTCAAGCCAAGGATTATCTCTTCAACTTGAAGCACGCATGAGTGAGTATCTCTCGCTCATCTTAAAATTAATGCTTGCTTTTGGTCTGTGTTTCCAACTCCCTCTTCTCCTTTTTGGACTTACAAAATTAGGTTTCCTCACGCTTGAAACTTTAGAACGAAAACGAAAATATGCTTTCTTAATCATTGTCATTGTAGCTGCGATTATAACGCCTCCAGATATTATCAGCCCCTTAAGTTTAATCATTCCTCTTTATACCCTCTATGAAATTTCTATAATTTTGGTAAAAATATCCTTGAAAAGGAAAGGATTAGGTTGTGTTAGACATCAAGTGGATTCGTGAAAACCCAGAAGCCTTTGATAAAGCTTTAAAAAATCGTGGACTTGAAAGCGTATCAGCCCAAGTCATCGCTCTGGACGAAAGACGCCGGGCGGGCATTCAAGCTGTTCAAGATATGCAAAGTCGTCGCAACGGCCTTGCAAAGCAGATTGGCGAAGTTAAATCTAAGGGGGGAGATGCTGAAGCCCTGATGGAAGAAGCGAGTCTCTTGCGACAAAAACTTCCTGAAGCTGAGGAAGAGCTTCGTAATCTAGAAGAAGACTTAAAAAAAATTCTGGATTTTCTACCCAATGTTCCCGCAGCAGAGGTTCCCATTGGAACAAGCGAAAATGATAATAAAGAAGTCCACCGTTGGGGCGAAAAGCCAAATTTTTCTTTTACACCGAAACAACATTTTGAAATTGGCGAAACACTTAAGCTTATGAATTTCGAGGAGTCAGCAAGAATCTCTGGCTCTCGATTTGTCATTCTTAAAGGAGATCTCGCACGCTTAGAACGTGCTCTTGGATCATTTATGCTTGATGTACATACACAAGAGTACGGCTATGAAGAAATCTCTCCTCCTTATCTTGTGCGTACGCAAGCCATGTATGGAGCAGGTCAATTACCCAAATTTGCGGAAGATGCCTTTGTAACTACAAACGAATACTGGTTAATCCCCACGGCCGAAGTCCCTCTCACCAATTTAGTCGCGGACAGTCTTTTAGATTACGAGCAACTGCCCAAGCGCTTTGTTGCCTATACACCTTGTTTCCGCTCAGAAGCGGGTTCAGCAGGGAAAGACACGCGGGGGATGTTTCGCCAACATCAATTCCATAAGGTCGAATTGGTGAGCATCGTCATCCCTGAAGCTGCTGAGGCTGAACATCAACGTATGCTAGGCGCGGCTCAATCTATTCTTGAGCGCTTGAAAATTCATTATCGAACCGTTATTTTATGTACGGGTGATATGGGTACGTGTCCTCAAAAAACCTACGATATTGAAGTTTGGCTTCCGGGCCAGAATGCCTACCGTGAGATTTCAAGCTGTTCTAACTTTGGCGATTATCAAGCACGACGCATGCAAACCCGCTTTCGCGATGAAGGGAAAAAAACGCGTTTTGTCCATACATTAAATGGCTCAGGTCTTGCTGTTGGGCGTACACTTATTGCTATTTTAGAAAATTATCAACAAGAGGATGGATCTGTCATCATCCCTGATGTATTAAGACCCTATATGAGAGGAGAATCTCATATTAAAGTTCAAAAGGTGACGGTATGAAAGTTAGAAGTTTTGTGTTATATTTAGGATGTTCTCTTCTAATGGGAGAAGCAACTTTCGCAAACCCAAAAAGACAAGTTATTGTTGGGCCTGATGATACGGTCTATGGCATTGCTTATAACAATGGCATTCCCACCCGCGCTCTCATTTCGGCCAATAATCTGAAGCCTCCTTATGCTCTTAGAAATGGACAGGTCCTTATTATCCCTGGCCCGAGTGAGCATATTGTAGGAGATGGAGAAAGCCTACAAAGCATTGCCGAGGATTACGGTATTAACATAGATGTGCTCGCCCAAGAAAATAACATCAAGTCACCGTTCTTTGTAACGCCCGGGACCCCCCTTTCTATTCCTTCACGTGATACTGCAGCAATGGCAGAGGCCTTAAAACCACCATCTCAAGAAATTTCATCAACAACTTTAGCACCTTTGCCTCTCATTAAATCTGAGCCCGCTCCCTCCAAGACAGCAAGCTCTTCACCTTCTATCGCACCTCCGGTCGCAGCTGTTGCAGGAGCAGCTGCAGGAGCCGCAGCTTCGGTCTTACCGGATGATCTTGCAGCAGAATTAGCGCAAGAGAAAGGAACGACCACTGCACCTGACTCTTCGACTAAGCCTATCATAGGAAATTTAGCCGAGAAAAAAAATACTTCTCCCGTTGCTGTCTCTGACAACACCGAGGAGAAAGCAAAAGAAGAGCCAAAACCTAAGAAAGTTGCGAAAAAAGAAGAAGCTAACGAAGAGAAGAAACCAGAGAAAAAAGAAGAAAAAAAGGAAGTTAAAAAAGAAGAAAAAAAGAAACTCGAAGACCAAGAGGTCAGCTTTATTTGGCCCCTTGAAGGTGAAGTCATCAGCAAATTTGCCGCTGGTGGAAAAAATGATGGTATTAACATCAAGGTCGCATCGGGAACACCTGTAAAAGCGTCAGCCCATGGAACGGTAATGTATGCGGGGAACGAACTGAAGGGGTTTGGCAATCTCCTTCTGATTAAACACAAAGATGGATGGGTAACGGCATACGCACACAACTCTGAGCTCCTCGTTAGCAAAGGAGATAAAGTCAAACAAGGTCAAGAAATTGCAAAATCTGGTAAAACAGAAGGTGATGCAGGTGAGCAACAGTTGCATTTTGAAATCAGAAAAGTAAAACAACCCATTGATCCACTCACCAAACTTGGGTCATAAAGATATAGACGAACATATAACAAAAAGAGGAAACATGAATTTACTTATCCCTCCCACAAACGCACAGGCTGCAGCACCGAGTGCCGCAGGTTTTGACTTTATGTCATTGCTCCCTCTCGTTTTGATTTTTGCTGTCTTTTATTTTTTGCTTATTCGTCCTCAGCAAAAAAAGGCACAACAGCAAAAAGCCCTTCTTTCTGCTTTAAAGCGCGGAGATCGTATTATCACTAACGGAGGATTGATCGGTGTCATTTCTAAGATTGTTAGTGATCAAGAGCTGCAAGTTGAGATCGCTGAAGGCGTTCGCGTTCGTATTGCTCGCCCCATGGTTGCAGATGTTCTCTCTCGCACTGAGCCTGTGCCAGGTTTTGCAGAAGAATCATCCGCTGTAGAGAACAAACCAAAGCCAAAGGCTAAAGCACCACAAAAAAGCGCACCTGTTCGTAAGAAAAAATAGTTATAAGATAAGATTGGGCTGCAATCATGATTCACATACCTTTATGGAAGACCCTTCTAACAATAGGAATTTGTCTTTTAGGGATCGTGTTTGTCAGCCCAAACTTTCTTTCTCGCGAACAACTAGATCGTTTGCCAAATTGGTTGCCTAAAAATCAGGTTGTTTTAGGACTAGATTTACAAGGCGGCGCTCACCTTTTACTCGAAGTAGATTTTAATGCAGTCGTTCATGAGCAAATGAATACACTTGCTGATGCCACACGTTCTTCCCTTCGAAAAGAAAGAATTGGTTATATCGGACTTTCTGCAAAAAAGGATTTCGTTACACTTAATTTGCGCAATCCTGCAGATTTAGAAAAAACCATCTCTCTTTTGAAGAAAGAAGATAAAGACGTTGAAATTACATCCACGCCAGAAGGACAACTCACCCTTCGTCTTAATGAAATAGCCATTAATGAGCGGAAAAAATCTGCTTTGGCTCAATCCATTGAAATTGTCCGTCGCCGCGTTGATGAAATGGGAACAGCCGAGCCTTTTATCCAACGCCAAGGCGATGATCGTATTTTGGTTCAGCTTCCTGGCCTTCAAGATCCAACGCGTATTAAAGAACTTTTAGGAAAAACAGCAAAATTACAATTCCGATTTGTGGATCTCTCAGCAGCTGCAGAACCTGGAAAGCCTAGTCCTGGTAATGACGTCCTTCCTTCTCAAGAAGAGCACAATGGTCAACCCATTTATTATGCCGTTAAAAAGCAATTAATCGTAAGCGGCGAAAATCTCGTTGATGCACAACCAGGGTTTGATCAATATAACCGACCGGTTGTTTCTTTAAAATTCGATTCTCTGGGATCCAGAAAGTTCGGTGAAGCCACAAAGAACAACGTTGGCAAACCGTTTGCCATTGTTTTAGATGATAAAGTCCTAAGTGCCCCACGGATTAATGAACCTATTTTAGATGGGCATGCTCAAATCTCAGGCTCTTTTACGGTTCAAGAAGCTCAAGACTTAGCCCTTCTGATGCGGGCAGGTGCTTTACCTGCTCCTTTAAAGGTTCTAGAAGAACGTACGGTGGGCCCTGGCCTTGGTGCTGACTCCATTGTAGCAGGTGAGCATGCTACAATTATTGCGATTCTTATGGTGGCTGCATTTATGTTCATTGCCTATTCCTTTTTTGGAGCTGTGGCCAATATTGCCGTTATCTTTAATCTTATCCTTCTTTTTGCAGCACTCTCTGTCACTCATGCAACTCTTACCCTTCCTGGAATTGCAGGCATCGCTTTAACAATTGGTATGGCTGTTGATGCGAACGTGTTAATTAACGAGCGCATCAAAGAAGAAATGCGTTTAGGACGAAAAATGTTAAGCGCTATTGATGCTGGCTATAATCGAGCCATGACCACGATCATCGACTCAAACTTAACTACACTTATTGGCGTTGGAATTCTTTATTATTTCGGCACGGGCCCAACGCGCGGATTTGCAGTCACAACATCCCTTGGAATTATTATTTCGATGTTTACAGCGATTTCACTCACCAAGCAAATTCTGGCCTGGTGGATTCAGTGGAAGCGCCCTAGCCGACTTCCCATTTAAAGAGAGGACTCCCATGGGATTACATATTATTCCATATGATGCAAACTATGACTTCGTCGCCAAGAAAAATATTATCTTTGGCATCTTAATTGCTATCGCGCTTGTTTGCTTTGCCGCGATCTTCATGAAAGGCTTTAATTACGGAATTGACTTTAAGGGAGGACTTTTATTAGAGGTTCGAACTCAAGGACCTGCGGATACAGCAAAGATACGCTCTGATTTAAGTGGCATTGTTCACGGGGAAGTGACTCTCCAGGAATTCGGATCGCCAAACGATCTCCTCATTCGTGTAGAGCGGCAACCAGGCGGTGAAGACGCGCAAATGGAAGCTCTTGGAAAGATTAAAGAAAAACTCGGCACAGGTGTTGAGTACAGACGAGTTGAAACTGTTGGACCAAAGGTCAGTGAAGATCTTATTCGAAATGGAATTTATGCTATCTTTTGGGCATTGGTTGCCATGCTTATCTATATTTGGTTTCGTTTTGAATGGCAATTTGGGGTATGTTCGGTTATTACCCTTGCGCATGACGCCCTTATCGTTCTTGGACTTTTTTCACTCTTTCAGTTTGAGTTTAATGAAACAGCCATCATTGCCGTCCTTATTACGGTCACGTATTCTATTAATGATACGGTTGTGATCTATGACCGCATTCGAGAAAACTTGCGTAAATTCAAGAAAATGTCTTTGTCTGACCTTATCAACCGCAGCATAAACGAAACACTTTCGCGTACAATTTTAACGTCAACAACAACCCTTCTCTCTCTCTTGGGACTTTACTTTTTTGGCGGCCCCGTCATTGCCTCTTTTAGTCTTCCTATTATTATTGGAATCTTAGCAGGAACAGTTTCATCCATTACGGTGTCTGCCCCTCTCCTTCTACATATGCATTTACGTCCTGATCAGTTAGGAATTGACGAAAAGAAGGTTTGAAACTTGTGGAGACGTTTATTGGCTCCTCAATTAAAAACTCCGAAATACCGATCAAAGACTACGCTATTACTACTTCTTCTTCACATTCCTTGACAATTCTAATATTGAACTTATATAAATAAAAGATATAATATTTTAATTGGAATTGTTATGAAATTTCGTATTGCTAGTTTGTTAACTTTGTTGGCCAGTATTTCTTTTCTTCAATCTCCTGCTTTAGGTATGCTAGATGAGGAATACAGCTCTTCTGTGCCTTCTAGACCAAGAGAAGTTTTAACAGAAGAAAAAAGAAGTTTAGACAGTTTTCTTGGTTTACAGAATTACCCAAAAGCTTTTCTCTCACTGAGAGCAGAACTTCCCTCAACAACTTCCGATGAAGAGATTGTAAAACATCTTATCACAAGTAATAAATATAAAAAAAGTTGGGATGCATTAGGCAGAGAAGATCAAATATGGGTTAGCGCTAAAATTATAAACGAAGCACGAAAAATAGAATTGGACGATTTTATCAGCAAGCAAAATTATGCGTCTGCATTTAATGCAACAAGGAAAATTGTTAGAGCAGATCTTCCTGATGAAGAGGTTGTCAAATATCTTCTTGAAAGCAATGGATACAAAAAGTGGTCTGAGCTATCTGAACCAAATAAAATTGCAGTCACTAAAAAAATCGCAACGCAAGCACAACAATTAGAATTAAAGGATCTTCTGAGCAAACAAAATTACCCGAAAGCCTTTAAGTCATTAAGGACAACCCTACCCGCAACTGCTTCTAACGAACAGATCGTCCAATTCCTTCTTGAAAGCAATGGATATAAAAAGTGGAAAGAGATAGCTCCTGAAAATCGCAAATGGCTGATCCATAAAGTTAAGGGAGAGAAGATAATTGATTTAGATAAATTAATATCTACTTCTGCAGATACATACATTGCCCTCAGAAACAAAGGCGATGACACTCCTGTTGATGAACTTATAAAGTCTATTCTTAGCAAAAATGATGATTGGAAAACTCTAAGTGATAAGGATAAAGAGGAAGTGGTTGAAAAAATCTATGATAAAAAAGAAGAATATTTTGCTTCGATCGCTGACAAAATTGATGAGCTTAAGGTCGACTTAACCGAGCTAAATCGCGTGGTGGATGAACTGGCACTGAAGTTAGCCCCTACTTTTACATTGAAGGAGCGAGAAAAAGATTGGGAAGCAATTCCAGTTATAACGCTAGAAGAACGTGAGAGACGTAAGGCAGAACAAGAAAAAGATCGAGAAGCAACTCCAGTTATAACGCTAAAAGAACGTGAGAGACGTAAGGCAGAACGAGAAAAAGATCGAGATGAAGCTCCAGTTATAACGCTAAAAGAACGTGAGAGACGTAAGGCAGAACGAGAAAAAGATCGAGATGAAACTCCCTTCCTAACGATAGAAGATCGCGAGAGGCTTAAGGCTGAGCGAGAGGAACGTGCCAAAGGACATGAAGACGATGCCCTCTTTTAAAATGAAGTGCAATTCCGTAAAGCTTTTAGCGGAAACAAAATAAAAAGCGGAGATTCCCTAAAAAACTTTTATCCCTTAACTGGATAGGAAGAGTGCAATGCAGAAAAAAATGTCAACTTAATTTCTTTAATTGGTACTAATTATAAAACTGTCCATGCAACCCGAAAGGAACAAAATGTGGCAAGTAGGATCGTGCTAACTCTTTAAGATTTTGTGCATCAAGAACTAAAAGAAATGACGTTTTTTTATTTCCGTCCAGAACAAGGGATAGAATGACACCATCATCTTCATGTTCATGTTTTGACGGGTTCTGTATAAATACGGGTTCACCCGCATAGCATCCTTCTTCGGCCCAGAAGATAACCTTGTTCTTTTGGATATCCCATTTAATAATGCCATGGCGATCCTTATCAAACTTTACCGCATAAAAATATCGGTGGAAGTAGCCATTATATGCCGGGTTTATACGGGGGAAATCCATCGTACCTATGGTCGTTTTCCACGTATTAATTTTATTTTCTGCCAAATTTATCCGCACATTTAATAAATATGAAGGATCTAAAAACTCGGGAAAAAAACCAATTCTTTCAACAATGTTACCATCTTGATAAGCAACTACATTTATAAAGAGATTTGCATTAGCGTCCTCATAAGCATTGATGTGATGAAAGCTAAAAAATGGCTCTGTATAATACGTTCTTATATCACAAGGGTTATATTTGTTGATAATGGTTATCCTGGTTTTATCATTTTTACACCACGTATAATTCTTTATGAATGGCTTTGTAGAAAGTACCAGGTTCTGGGTTAATTTCAGAGGATACTCGGTTAAGATAATATAATTCTCTGTAATCGAGAAGCTATGCATGTAAGAAGGTTTATCTACCTCTATTTCTGAAACAAGTATACGCTCTGAAGAATTTTCAAAAATTTTATAAATGAGGTAAGATGTCCTTGGAAAAAATTTCACGATGTAATTGTAAAAACATTTCTGCTTTAAATCATATTGAGGATGGGCAGATTCAAATACATTTGCTTTTGGTAACGAATCGGTATAAACAAAATTTCCAACTGTGTGAAGTGTTGCTTGATCAAAGGAAACAGGAGGAGTTAATTCTGTAAGGGCCAGATAATTCCCAGCTACTTTATAAATATTTACATTAGCATTTGGAGACTCATCACTCGCAAACAACATAGAAGCTAAGTGTTGAAAAAAATCATCATAAAGATTTGTATCAAAACCAAAAAAAGCAAAAATATTTTCATTTTTCGCTCTAAGAAACGCTTCTGTATCTAAAAATTTGTTATAATAAAGAATCCTATTATTTTTAATTTCAAAAGCATGAAGCATTGAAAGGCCATCGAACCAATGCAGTGATGCTTTGGAAGGGTTATCTCCAAACCATGAAGGGCCTATGCGCAACAAAGAACCGTGCAGCCACGACGGAATATTTCCCTGAACGGGTAAATCCACAGAGTCCATTTCAGCTAACAAATTTTGTCGACCCAAATGGGAAGAGTGATATTTCAGATTTTCTTTACTATCCATAGGCGAGCACCCAGCAAGGATGGCAAGCACTACAAAAAAATTAAGATGTTTTAGATAGTAGATTATTTTCCCCATTCGTTATTTAAACATAAATAAAGGGTGGGTGACAAGACCGCCTTTGATATCTGTTTTTAGGAAAAATTCCTATCCTAAAACTTATCCACAAGTTTTTTTGTAAGTCTTTTATCATCTCTAAAAAACTTCTTTTATCTTTCAAAGAGTTAACGCTTTAACACCTTTAAAGAGATAATAATCCAAATTATTAACAAACCTGTTAATAATTTAGTAACTATTTTCGATCATACTTCCCTCCAGCAAAAACTTGCAAAGACATAAATAGGAGGAAATCATGTCAAAAACCCAATTGTTAAAAGCCATAGATATTGCAAACCAGACCTTGCCATTTCTTATGATTACAGCTACTTTTATAGGGCTTGCTTATACTTATGGCCAATCCCTTTCACCATTGCACATCGATCCTTCCTTTGATCTTATTAGGCTGAGCTGTAACTACGCCCCCTAAGTAAAGCTGGAAAAGAGTTAAAATGAGCTGGGAGGCTCTGGGGGCTTTATGCCCCCTTTTTTTTAATTGATTAAGGCTAAATTAATAAAACATGGGGATAATTCGTAAAATGCACCCGAACTGCTTCAAAGCACATTTTCAAATTGCATTGTGTGTGCTATGAATTTTTTTCATGCGGGCGTGGTGGAATTGGTAGACACGCCAGACTTAGGATCTGGTGGCGAAAGCCGTGGGGGTTCAAGTCCCTTCGCCCGTACCAAACAACTGTACAAAGAAAGGTACGACTTTTAAGATTTTTTCAATAATTGTCTTAAAATTCGTTAATTAAGTGAGGCCAGGTTATGCAAATCAAAGAAACTCTTTCTCAAGGTCTAAAACGGTCGTTCGAAGTTACTTTTCCATCTGCAGATGTGGAAACCAAACTTACCAATCGACTCCAAAAAATTGGGAAGAATGCAAAAATTCCAGGTTTCAGGCCCGGCAACATACCTTTACCTATCTTAAAACAGCGTTATAAAAACGAAGCTCTATCAGCTGTTCTTGAAGAATGCGTCGAAAAAGGTGTTGAAAAAGTTCTTAAAGATCATGACCTTAAACCCGCCCTTAAACCGAATGTCGATCTTAAATCCTTTGAGGATGGAAAAGAACTTATTTTTAACGTTTCTCTTGAAATTTTACCAACCGTTGGAGATGTAAAACTCGACAATCTTTCTTTTGAGAAATACGTCATAAAAGTGCCTTCTCACGAAGTGTCTCGTGTTCTTGAAAATTTTGCACGTCACTCACGTAAAACACGCCCACTCGAAAAACTTCGCAAAACACGAAAAGGTGACATTGTCATCATTGACTTTGAAGGCTTTATCGACAATAAGCCCATTGAAGGAGCCAAAGAGCAAGATCATGCGCTCGAACTGGGATCTGGCGCGTTTATTCCCGGATTTGAAGATCAACTTGTTGGTCATGAAAAGGGAACACGCCTTGATGTAAATGTGACTTTCCCTGAAGACTACCATGAATTTCAATACGCTAAAAAGCCTGCTCGCTTTGATGTCCTGATTAAGGATATTCATGAAGCTGACCCCATTGCAGTTGATCTTGCACTCGCGAAGAAACTTGGGTTTGAGTCTGTTGAAACAATGGAGAGTTGGGCTGAGAGCAATTTATCCAAGAATTACGAAGCCCAGTGTTTTCTTCATGTAAAGCGTCACGTTTTAGATGCACTAGCTGAAAGGTTTTCCTTTGACGTTCCAGAAAATATGACAGAGCTGGAATTCGATAATATTTGGAAACAATTATGCAAAGAAATTGGGATTGAAGAGCCCACAACCGCAGCAAACGCAAATGCAAAAAATAAAAAAGCTTCAAAAACATTTGAAGAGGCCACTGGCAAAAGCGAAGAAGAGCTTCGCGCTGAATACAAAGCCATCGCCACTCGACGTGTTCGACTTGGAATATTGCTAGCGGAAATCGGCCGCCAACACAAAATCTCTGTTACAAACCCGGAACTCTTAGAGGGACTTAAGGCTCGCGCACGGGAATTTCCTGGCCAAGAAAAGGAAGTCTATGATTTTTATCGTAACAACGAATCCGCGATGGCTACATTAAGAGCCCCCATCTACGAAAATAAAGTTATTAATTTTATTCTGGACCAATCAAAAATAACTGAAAAGCCCATAACGCCTGAAGAGCTTGAAGCACTTCTTCTCCATGATGAGGAAGAAGCTGAAAAAATGATCGCGTCTCAAGCTAAACAAGCAAAAAAGAAAACGAAAAAGAAAGACACATAAGGAGAAAAAGAATGCAAACTCAAATGAGCAATTTAGTCCCTGTTGTCATTGAACAAACCCCTCGCGGTGAGCGGTCTTTTGATATTTTTTCACGGCTTTTGAAAGAAAGAATTATATTTTTAAATGGCCCTATTGATGATGTTATCTCAGGCCTTATTTGTGCTCAGCTCCTTTTTTTGGAGTCAGAAAATCCGAATAAAGATATTTACCTTTATATTAATTCCCCAGGGGGTGTCGTCACGTCAGGTATGGCCATATACGATACCATGAACTATATTCGCCCCGATATTTCCACTCTTTGTTTTGGGCAAGCAGCTTCTTTTGGATCCCTCCTGCTAACCGCAGGAACAAAAGGAAAGCGATATTGTTTACCGAATAGCCGCGTCATGCTTCACCAACCCTTAGGAGGATTCCAAGGGCAAGCTTCCGACATTGAGATTCATGCGCGTGAAATCATTGAAATTAAAGCGCGTTTAAATGGTATTTATGCGCAATGCACCGGACAACCGCTTGAAAAGATTGAAAAAGCTATGGATCGCGACAATTTTTTAACGGCTGAGGCTGCGCAAGAATTTGGTCTTATCGATGCAGTTGTTACAACGCGACCGACAACACTTGAAACGAAAAAAAGTGCATAAGGATCAAAAAAACTTTATTTTTATGTTGTTTGTTAACCATTTCTTGGCAGATCCGTGCGATTCTAAAAGAAGAGGGGAAAAAGCAAATAAGTTAAGATCCCATCAACTTATGAAAAACAAAGGAGGGTGCCATGACAAAGTCTAAATCAGAAGATCCACGAAACCCCCTTTACTGCTCATTCTGTGGTAAAAGCCAACATGAGGTCAGAAAACTTATTGCTGGCCCATCTGTTTTTATTTGTGACGAATGCGTCGACCTTTGCACAGATATCATCAAAGAAGAAAACAAAGGCCCACTCATTCGATCCCCAGAAGGCGTTCCCACACCAAAGCAAATCTTTGATGTATTGAATGATTATGTAATTGGTCAAGATAAAGCGAAGAAAGTCTTATCCGTTGCTGTTCATAATCACTATAAGCGACTTGAGCATGGAAATCATTCAGCTGATGTTGAGCTTTCAAAGTCCAATATTCTGCTCGTTGGTCCAACGGGATGTGGAAAAACGCTTCTAGCTCAAACACTTGCACGTATTATAGATGTGCCATTTACGATGGCAGATGCAACAACCTTAACTGAAGCAGGTTACGTTGGTGAGGATGTTGAAAATATTATTCTAAAACTGTTACAAGCTGCGGATTATAACGTTGAAAAGGCACAGCGTGGGATCGTTTACATTGATGAGGTTGATAAAATCTCACGCAAGTCAGACAATCCCTCTATTACACGCGATGTGTCAGGTGAAGGTGTGCAACAAGCACTTCTTAAAATTATGGAAGGAACGGTTGCTTCTGTACCACCACAGGGTGGACGCAAACATCCACAACAAGAATTCTTACAAGTTGATACAACGAATATTCTATTCATTTGTGGAGGTGCTTTTGCTGGTATTGAGAGAATTATCTCTGCCCGTGGAAGAGGTACGTCGATTGGTTTTGGCGCAGATGTAAGAGGCCCCGAAGATCGTCGTACAGGTGAACTATTGCAAGAACTTGAAACAGAAGATCTCTTGAAATTTGGTCTTATTCCAGAGTTCATCGGACGCTTACCAGTTGTTGCTACTCTTAATGATTTGGATGAACAAGCTCTTATTCAAATTCTAACCGAGCCCAAGAATGCCCTTATCAAACAATACAAACGCCTTTTTAATATGGAAGGGGTTGAATTAACCTTTACTGACGGGGCTCTTAAAACAATTGCTGAGAAAGCTATTGATCGAAAAACAGGTGCACGCGGCTTAAGATCCATCCTGGAATCAACCCTTTTAAATACGATGTTTGAACTTCCTAACACAGAAAACGTCGAAGAGGTTGTGATTAATGAGGAAGTCATTCTCAACAATGCTGAACCGCTCTTCATTTATGGTAAAAAAGAGACCAAAAACGCAGAAGGCACAGGGACTTAGTTTCAAATTAAAGGCTATATCTATTAGATAAGCTGCCTAGGTCGCACGAACCCGAAATGCTCGGGTTATACCCCGTCTTATTTAGTACCTTCACTGATAGTCAAAAGTTTTTTTCTTGACCATGTAATAATGAAGGATTATTTCTTAAATAATGCACTGTGCAAGTTTATAAGAAGAGAATCTTCCGTGGATCCTCGGGACAAGAAAAGTTATTGTTTTTCTTTGAAAAACAAGCCTTTTCTAGCCCAAGGATGACACCTTAGGTGCTCAAGATTTCGTGTCATCCTTGGCAAGGAATGCTTTGTTTTCAATAGGAAAACATTAGCATTTCTTGGTCGAGGATCTAAATAATCAAAAAACTTGCACACTGCGTTAACTAAGAAAATTAATAACTAGTTTTCTTACATAAAAGAAATGCCTTTATAAGGATTTAGAAGAATAAAATTGGAGACATCAATGATGTGGAAGTATCTTCAAAAACTTTGTGTTTTATGCCTATCTTTTTCTCTTATTTTTTCTCCTCTTACCCCTGTTTGGGCTGGCAGAACCCCTTCTTCTTTAAAGGTTGAATTTGAACAATCTGTGCTGCCTGCTCATTCACTTCATAGTAAGAGTCAAATAGACAAGGATGTGACTGACTTAATCTTAAGCTCAAAATCCTCTGTAATGACAAGAAAGGTCTTACCTACCGATCCTCCTCAAACTTCTATATTTAGACAAACAATTAATTTTTTGTACGCAGGATTCAACTACGTCAAGAAAAACCCCCTAAAAGCGCTCGTTCTCGTTTTGACCGCTTCCATTCCGGGCACCAAAGCTGTAACAGCCAGTGGATTAAACCAAACCTACTTCTTTACTGAAGATGTTATTTCGCCAAATAATACTTTACAGCCCATAACTGTTTCTGATTGTGTTGAGCCATGTACTTTTGAGTTTTTCTTTAATCACGCTTCGTTTATGGGTCCTTACGGTAACTTAGGTTTTAGACCTGGAGTTTTTAAAAGCAACAATAACGCAAATGTCACGATCACAACAGGCAGTGTCGGTGACCAATACATTCAAGGATCGATGGCAGAGGTAACTAAATGGTTGTCTTCTGTTTATTTCGCCCCTGAACCAAACTATGATCAAAACACAACTGCTAAGACTATGGTTTGGGATAATGTCACAACACCAGGCACAGGCCCATCAGGTAGCATTACGATGACTGGAGCACCTGTTACAGACAAACCTCTTATAGTAGCCAACAGAATAGCGATTCGAAGAGGACAGTCTATCGCTCTTACTCAAGCTAATATAAATGGAGAAAGTGTGGATGTTGATTCTTCTGCTCTCTCGTACTGGTTTAGTGAGGTTGAGCATGGTCGTTTTTTCTTAGGTGTCAATCCTTCTGCTGATTTAACCAGTGTCACTCAATCAATCCTCAAAAACGGAGAAGCGACGTTTCAACATGACGGAAGTAATGTCCCTCCATCCTTTGTGGTTACAGCGTTTGATGGTAATGCCTATTCTCTTCCCTCTCAAGTGTTTGTAAATTTTACCGATGAGCCTCTTCGTACAAGCAGCTCTATTCTTAGAACATCCACCGATCCTATTTTTTCACAAATATCTACAGATATGTCTCCTCGTGCATCCAGCAAGTCTAATACCAAAGAATTTATAATTATTGGTGTTTCAACAGGGATAGGAGGATCCTTGTTTGGAACTTTCTTCGTTTTATTAATTAAATGGGCTTATAACAAGAGTCATAAACCTTCTTCAGATCAAGCTCATGCGATTGAATCGAGCTCCCACGCTAGAATGGATGGGGGATATTCAAGCCCCCCTCCACCTGACTATCAGCATTCTTCTGATCAATCCCATGCAATTGCATTGACTCAAAATCAAAGCGGACTTTATCGTTCCCCTCTTGGACTGGAAAGTGGGTATGCAAGTCCCGCTGAAAAATTAGAGTTTTAAATAAGAAGCTTAGGGCTCCTGAGCAGCAGACTTTGGGCAAGCCTGTTTGCAATGCAAGTGATGTCCTGATGCAGAATCCAATTTTTCTTTAGATTCGCTCTTGCACTGCACTTGAGCGTTTCTACAGACAGTTAGACAGTTAGAACATTCTTCAGAATTAGCTGGATTCAAATTTATTGAAAGCGAGCGACAGCTGTCTAAGATTTGTTTGCATCCTTCCGCTGGGGCACTTCTTGCATCATCCGCGCCTACGCATTGTGCTATGACAATTAGAATAAGTGCTAAAGCTATGGATATTTTTTTCATGTGACTGTCTCCCTTAACCTTTTATTTTCATTAATTATTAAAGTCTATACGTTAAGAATCCCCTAAGCAATCCAAAGAAAAAATTTCTTACTCAAAAGCTGTAATAAATCCAGATGCAGCGAGAGGTCTCTGAGAAGGCTTCGCGCCATCTCACTATTGTGAGAGGATCACCAAAAACTCATTTCTGAAGGGTCCCAAGGCGTAGCTAAGATATTGACTAAATTTTCACTGAGCTGTCCCCCACCCATCTTATAGATAGGAATGTGATTCTCTTGGCAAAATTTTAATTCTTGTTGAACGCCCCATGAATCCTGCCAACCTTCAATACTCATTAAAACGAGGCCCCTTGAAACCTTCAAAAAGTCTAAGAGATACGGCATTACAATTGCTCTGCGCTTTTCGAGCGACGTGAAGCCAATCTCTTCCGCTATTTCATTGACGTAAAGAACAGGAGAAAACAAATAAATTCCCTGACGTAGAAATTCTGCGGCGGCTTTGAGCGAGAGTTCAGTACGAACTTTCTTTTCTGCATCAGTACCCTGATACGGAATAGCCAAGTAGTAAGGACCTTTTTGCATTAAGCATCTCCTTTTAATCTAAACAACTTAAATGCACGACTACATAGGTGCAAGTGATCGTAAATTGTATTTCTTAAAATTTATTCATCACCGCTTTTCTTCTTGCCAAATTCTTTATCAATAGATTTTTATTTTTTGCAAGATTTTGAGACAGTTGCTTTTTCTACTTGTAATTCTCGAACGAGCGATCTAAAAATTTGTGAACCTTTTCAGCATTATCTTTAAATTTAAAAAAATATTTTCTCCATAAGGATATGAAAATAAAACAATATGGCTCATGAAATTCCTTCGACGACTTTTAAAATTGTGGACATTTTAAATGATTGCAAACTGCATACCGGCACCAATATTGCAGAAACTTTGGGTATTTCTCGTACCGCTGTGTGGAAAGTCGTACAACGATTAAAACAATACAACATTCATATAGAATCACAGCACCAAGGATATTATTTTAACTCTCCACTTCTCCTCATTGATAAAAAGAGGATCAAGAATTCGTTAAAAGACCCAAGAATAACGTTGGAAATCTTCGAAAGCATACCTTCAACGTGTGATTATTTAAAAAAGAAAGCATCCTTAAAAAACTTAAACTTTTGTTTTGCTGAACATCAATCCAAGGGAAGAGGCCGCTTGGGAAGATCATGGATCTCTCCCTTTGGAAAAAACATTTATTGTAGCTTCAGCTATACGTTCAACAAGGACATCAGTGAAATGTCAGGGTTAAGTCTAGTGATAGGTATTTTGGTAGCAAGAGCCCTTGAATCCTTGAACCCAATATTAAAACCACTCCTTAAATGGCCAAATGATATCTACATTGACGATCAAAAAGGAGGGGGAATTTTAATTGATTTAATCGCTGAAGCCCATGGAAATTGTACAGCCATTATTAGCATCGGTTTGAATGTAAATATGAAAGACGTAAAGCTTGAAGGGATTGATCAGCCTTGGACATCTTTAGAACATATATTGAATGAAAAAATAGACCGAAATGTTGTTATTACCCAAATGCTGAAATCTATTCTTAAAGGGATGGAAGTTTTTCAGTGGGAGGGAATTGAACCTTTTCTATCCGAATGGAAGCAGTATGATTTATTAAAAGATGAAAAAATTTCGCTCAATACTGGAACAGAGGTTATCTCAGGAATTGCAAAGGGAATCAGTCCTCAAGGACACCTACTTTTGGAACTTCCCTCTGGAAAGATAGAAAAATTTTCCTATGGGGATACAACTCTGTTTCTTAAGGGGATACGTTGTCCTTAAAGAGTTCGACTCCTTCAAAAGGGACATAGCCTAAATAAGGTATATTTTTTAAATAATATTTTAGAGTCGTGATATTTTCATGAGCACAGGCCATATATGGATCTATGTGGTTGATAACCCATCCCTTTATAGGTATTTGATGGGCTTTAAGAACAGCTATGCTTAATAAAGCATGATTAAGACACCCCAATTTTAACCCAATGACAAAGACAACTGGAAAATTTAAAGCCTTCATCAAATCGAGTTGAAGCTCCTCCTTATTCAAGGGCACCATAAGCCCTCCAACGCCTTCAACAATCATACGATTATGCGTTATTTGAGAAATTTTTTGAATATGGCTACAAATTTCTTGAACAGTAAGTTTTACTCGTTCCTTTTCCGCTACAATGTGAGGAGAAACAGGGGGAATGAAACAATAGGGATTAACTTGTTCATAAGTTAGGCGAATGGATGCCGTATGCTGTAATAAGTGTGCATCTCGATTTATATAGTGTTTATCAATCCCCTCACATCCTGAAGAAATTGGTTTTAATCCAATTGTTTTAAATCCTCGGCTATTCCAATTTTTCAACATGAGGCACGATATGTACGTTTTCCCTATGTCTGTATCAGTTCCTGTTATAAAAACTTTCATCTTTTGAACTCTTTATTACGATAAAAATTCCAATTTTGTATGTAAGCATTGAAGGAAGAAAGAGTTTCGTTCTCTCAATCATTTTAAGTTTACAATTTTGATGGACGTAACTTGCCCCGCATCGTTTAATTGATTTTAAAGCGTGCAGATGGGTTCTAAATTCTTGATTCAATAAGATTTGATCCGACTTAAGGATATAAAACCCTATGTTGGATAAAATCTGACATATCCTATCAAAAGTATGGAATGGAATAATTTGGTGAGGACTAAGCTCAAAAAAAGATCCCGTTATAGGAAGGGAAAACGCCAAAATTGCATTTTGCTTTAAATGGCTATGGCATTTTTTCAAGACCACAGGCAGGTCCAAACTCCACTGAAGAGCCATATTAGAGAAGATCAAATCATATAAGCCCCTACATAACCATTCCTCATCAAAATTAAAAAACATTCCCTCAGGCTGAACTTCTTTCAAACGATGACAAGCTTTCGTGAGTGACCCTTGGGCAAAATCATTGAGATGAAGTGAGGAAATCGAAAGCGTCTTACAAAGATGATCTGTCACAAGACCCGTTCCACATCCTAAATCTAAAACTTTTTTTGGAGAAGGCTTTAGATGAGCAAAGTAATCAATGAGAAATTTACTGATTTGAAGTTGAATAATGGCTTCATCATCATAGGTATGAAGCGCTTTTTCAAATGACTTTTGAATGCCTAAATAGTGGCTATTTTTTTCCTGTAACATATTCATGAAATTTTTTTTAAAAAGTCTGTCACGATTTTATTTGTTTCTTTTTGATGAGTCATAAAAGGAAGATGGCCTGCATTATGAATAGTATGATATTCAGGGGATGGATTTAATTTTACCAGGTACTGATTGAGGCCTGATGGAATAATCGCATCCTTTTCTCCTTGAATAACGAGAGTTGGTATTTGAATTTTTGAATATGCTAATCGCAGATCCGCTTTAAAAAGAATGTCTTTATAGGATTTGCAACCATTAAAAGCCTCTTTTGGAATCATATGGGACTGCAGATAAGGGTTGAATTTGGAAAAGCGAAATGGTTTTGAGAGAAGCGTAAGATAATAAGCTAAAAAAATTGGATATTCCTGATTTAGAGCATTTGTAAAAATGGTTTGATGCTCTTTTGATATGCCTAGCCAGTTAGATTGAGCCCAAAAACAAGGAGTAGACGTTATCAAAATAAGAGATTTATAACGCTCTGGATGGCGCGCATATAAATTTATGGATATTAAGCCACCCAAAGACCAACCTATAAGAATAGTCTCGCTTGGCTGCATTTCTTTTTCAATAGCATCGCAGAGAGTATCAATTGTGGTTGGACTTGTTTCTAAAGAAGGCAAATTAATCAATCTCTTACAAGGAAAAAAAATGTTCTTTGCAATGCTCGCTTGAAATCCCCATCCTGGAATAAATGTAATTGGTCTTAAAATACTCATTGCAGAGCATCTCTAATCGATTTCACAAGGTACTGGATATCAGACTTTTGATGAGCACAAACAAGAGAAATGCGTAACCGAGATGTATTTTTAGGAACAGTGGGTGGGCGAATGGCAGCAACATAAATGCCCATATTTTTTAAATATTTTGCAATTGCTAAAGTTTTTATAGAATCTCCAATATGAATAGATCGGATTGGGGTTATATCTTGCGATACCATATGAAGATCATATTCTAGAGCATATTGATTGAAGTACTCGATAAGTTTCTTTAATTTTTCTAGACGCCATTTTTCGTTAAGTATGACATCGAGACTTTCTAATGCCCCAGCACAGATGACAGGAGAAATAGCTGTGCTATATCGATAGCTTCGGCAATGTTGTAAAATGAGACTAATCGTATCCTTTTTTGCTAAAACGATTGCACCGCTCATCCCTAGTGCTTTTCCAAAAGGAATGGTTAGGATATCTGGTTTTAATTTCCAATAACTAACAGCTCCTAATCCATTTTCTCCAAGAACACCAAACCCATGAGCATCGTCCATCAAAAAAGGTGTATGAGAGGAGCGACATAAAGAGGATAATTCATCAATGGGTGCTATATCCCCCTCCATACTAAAAACGCTTTCTGTAATGAATAAATCTGGTGGGTGTGATTTCATAAGCTCTTGGGCATGACGGCTATCATTGTGTCGAAATCGTTTTATTTTTGATCTGGAAAGGAGAATTCCATCCAGCAGTGACGCATGACATAAGCGGTCACAAAGAGCTATGGAGTCTCTTGTTAACAAAGACGAAAGGATGCCAATATTGGCCTGATATCCAGATGGAAAAACAAGAGCATCTTCAAAACCAAGGATATGACAAAATGTCTTTTCGAGCTCTTTACATTCAACTGAATATCCAGACAAAAGAGGAGACGATGAACTTCCAAAGCCAGCATTCTGAAGACATGATTGCATAGCTTTTATTATTTTAGGGTGGTTGCTCAGTCCTAAATAATCGCTAGAGCAAAAATTTATATACTTTTCATTATTGATTTGAACTTTAGCATCTGGGAGAGATTGAGTTACACATCTTGTGCGCCATAATCCTCTTTGCCAAATCTTTTGTTTATGTTTCTCTAATTTTTTAAACATTTCACAGATATTTAGGCTGAATGGGTTGAATACCCAATTCCTTCATGAGAAGAAGATCTGACACGTAGCTCTTGTTTTGAGACGTAAGGAGAACATCCCCAACGTGTATTGAATTTGCTCCGGCATAAAAGCATAATGCTTGATCTGATTCGGATAATTCAATGCGACCTCCTGCTAGCCTAACTCTGGATTTTGGAAAGAGAATTCGTGCCACAGCAATCGTTCGGATATATTCGAACATATGCAGTACTTTCACATCTTGAAGAGGCGTTTTGGGAAATCGAATCATCCTATTAATAGGGATACTTTCAGGAGGGCTTTTAAGATTTATGAGGGATAAGAAGAAACTAATACGATCCTCTCGCGTTTCACCCATACCAAAAAGCCCCCCACAACAGACCTTTATATCAGCCTTAGCGACAGTTTCTACAGTATCTATGCGATCTTGAAAGGTGTGGGTTGAAACCACGGATGCATAAAACTCAGGGCTTGTTTCAATATTATGGTTATAATAATCAAGTCCCGCATTTTTTAGCTGTTCGGCTTGTTCTTTGTCTAAAAACCCTAGAGTAAAACAAGTCTCAAAGCCTAATTTTTTTATTTCCGTAACCATCTCAAGGATTTTGGGAAACTCTTTTTTAGGAGGAGTCCGCCATGCTGCACCCAAACAACATCTTTGAACCCCCATATTCTTTAATTTTTTTGCTTTTTCAACAACGTCTTCCAGACTCATAAGGGATTCTTTTTTAAGACCTGTTTTAAAATGTGCGCTCTGGTTACAAAATCCACAGTCCTCGGGACAAGCCCCTGTTTTGATATTAATCAGCGCACAGAGCTCTATTTGGTTGTGATTAAAATTCTGATGATGCACATCGTGCGCTTGTTTTAGGAGATCAAAAAAGGGTTTTTTAAAAAGCTCTGCAATTAACTTTTTATTCCAGATCATTTTGTCGTCCTCTCTTCATAGGGTCTTGATCCGTTAAGCTTAATATGCGAAGAAGAATAATTGGTCAACCTAAAATTTTAAAGAGGTTAACGATTCATATTTTACAGAGTAAGGATCTAGAGTATCACTGGCACCCTGGTACTCCCTTAAAAGACTTGAGGAGAACCCCTCCATTCATTGTTACAAAAGCAAGTGGCTCTTATATTGAAGGAATCGACGGACATCGTGTTATTGATGGGATCTCAAGTTGGTGGTGTAAGACGCTTGGCCATAACCACCCACGACTTAAATCAGCTTTAATAGAGCAAATTAATAAATTTGAGCATGTCATTAATGCTACCTCCACAAACCAAATCTTGGTTGATTTGTCAGCGCTTTTGGTTAGTTTGGTTCCGGGTATGGGTAAAGTATTCTATGCCAGTGATGGGTCCAGCGCTGTAGAAATTTCTTTAAAGATGAGCCTCCATAGTAGATTGAATCAAGGCAATCAAACGAAGATAAAATTTCTTTCCTTGGCCAATGGCTATCATGGAGAAACGTGTGGAGCCTTAAGTATCACTCATACTGGAAAATTTAAAAAAGCTTACCACCCTATGTTATTCGATTGCTTGGCTATTGAAGGAATCCCTTATACTAACACACCTAACAATGATTTATGGCATAGCTGTCAGGATCATTGGCTTAAAATTCAAGATTTTCTCCAAAAACACCATCATGAAATAACAGCCATCATTGTTGAGCCCATTGTCCAAGGTGCAGGCAATATGAAAATTTACAGTCAAGATTTCTTAAGACGTTTACGGACTTGGACAACAGAGCACGATATTCATTTAATCGCAGATGAGATTATGACAGGGATTGGACGTACCGGAAAAATGTTTGCGTGCGAACATGCAAACATAACCCCAGATTTTATGTGCTTATCCAAAGGGTTAACCTCTGGATGGCTCCCTTTTAGTTGTGTCTTAACAACAAATGATATCTATAATTGCTTTTATGACAAAATAGGACAGGATGAGGTCTTTTATCACTCCCATACACATTCTGGAAATGTTCTTGGTGCTTGTCTTGCCCTTGAAACATTAAAAATCATGACAGAGGATTTTGATTGGAGCGAACTTAATGAAAAAGCGACATATCTTCTAAACTCAATGCATGACATAGCTGATGAAAGCAAAGTTCTCTCGAATGTTCGAGGAATTGGTATGATCGCAGCCGCAGATATAAATCAAGAAGCATTTTCTTTAGAGCGAATGAATGAGATGATTCATATAGCTTTTCAAAATGGAGCCTTATTAAGACCTTTAGGAAAGACAGTGTATTGGCTTCCTCCTTTAAACATTGAAAATAAAACGATTGATGAATTAAAAGAAATTACAAAAAAATCAATAGTTTATGCTTTTAAAAAAGAAACGTGACACAGCCTATCTGAAAGCATTTCTTATACTTTCAAGGAAGGAACTTTTAAAAAGCAAATGAGTGGTGTATGGATTAGAATAAAATGACTAAAAAATAAGGAACAAATTTGAAGCTTAGTGATTTTTTGAGTTCAATCCATAGGAATTTTCTTCTTACAATCTCTAAATCCTGGCATCGCTTCCTTATTGCTTTTACCTTAGGAAGCTTGAGTGCTTTATCTTTTGCGCCCCTTTTTATTTTTCCAGCTCTGCTCTTGTCCTTATGTGGTATTTTATTTTTGCTAAACCAAGAAATTGAGAAGCAAGTTTCTCTTACAAAAATCTTTTGGTTAGGGTGGTGGTTCGGTTTTGGACACTTTATTGCCGGTCTTCATTGGATTACATGTGCCTTAATGGTGAATCTAGAATCAGTCTGGTGGTTAGTACCTTTTGCTTTTTTGGGTCTGCCAGCCGTTCTTGCAATATTTACGGGTGTTTCTTTTAGTTTAACAGCTTTATGGCCATATAATGGGTTGAGCCGTGGGTTGGCTTTTGGAGCTATTTGGATAGGTCTTGAATGGCTAAGAGGTCATCTTTTTACCGGATTTCCCTGGAACCTCCTAGGGTACACGTGGGCATTTAGCCCTGAAATGCTGCAAGTTGCTTCTTTTGCAGGAGTTTACGGATTAAGCCTTTTAATCCTTTTATTAGCTGTTTCATTAACACATGTTATAGGACGCAATGCTTTTGAGAGAATCCTATCCTTTGGTATTTGCCTCATGATAGGGTTAGGTTGGGTCTGGGGAAAATATCGGTTAAACCATCAGGATGTGCTCTTCTCTCCCCCTTTTGCCGTTCGCCTTGTTCAACCAAATGTCCCTGAAGACCAGAAGAAAACGCTGGAACAACAGGAATCAAGTTTTCAGCTGTTGCTTAAAATGACAGCTGAGCCTTCCTCTCTGCCTCTTAGAGCCATTATCTGGCCAGAATCGGCCGTGAGCTTCTTTTTAGAACTTGATTCCTCTTCTCGTTTTTTAATAGCAGAAACATTGCCTAAAGGCGCATTGTTATTTACAGGGGCTTTTCGTCGAACAGAATTAGAAGGAACACCCCATAAAATGTGGAATAGTCTTTTTGTCGTGAATGATCAGGGAGAGATCGTGACTCATTATGATAAGCTACACCTCGTTCCCTTTGCAGAGTACATTCCATTTAGAGAGGCCATCGACACTCTATTTGGAAAGGGACGAGTCAGAACGATTATGATGGGACAGGATCTTACAGCAGGCATAAACAGTCGGTCTCTTTCTCTTCCTCAGGAGTTCCCTGTATGTGCAGGACTTATTTGTTATGAAGCGATTTTTCCCCATACTATCATTAACCCCACACAAGTGAGGCCAAGATGGATCATAAACATCAGCAATGATGCATGGTTTGGCAATCTCTCTGGTCCTTATCAGCATTTTGAAAGTGCACGACTTCGAGCCATTGAAGAAGGAATCCCTCTTGTGCGTGTAGCAAATACCGGGATTTCAGCTGTTTTTAATGCCTACGGCCAGCCCTTAGGAACCCTTGGACTTAACAAGCAAGGTATTTTGGACGTCTTTCTTCCCTCTCCAACCTCCCATGTCCCTTTTTATGGGCAGTGGGGAGATTGGATAACATTGGTTCTGATAATGGTAATACTCGCCATCGCTTTCTTTATCACTTTTAAAAGACACCAATTCTGAGAGAGTAGGTGTTTTTATTTGTGACTAATGGTAACGCTTTGAGGCTTCCCATTAACCGTATAAGAAACTGTATAACGCCCATCTTTTAGATCCGTAACCGTAATATCTTCGCCTATATCGGTTATACTGATGGGAACGTCATTAGAAGTATTTCCTCTAAGCACTGTCCAAGTTTTGTTTACTTCCTTCTGTTTTTCTTCACTTGTTGCGTAGGTGAATATATCCTCAGCCGTGATTTTGGGTAGCGTTCTCATTTTGGGTGGAAGTCCTGGAGAGCTTGTGTCGTCCGGAAGACAACATTCACAACAATCACCAAGCGTTCCACAACATCTCGTATATCCTGGGCCATTTGAGGGTGGGCAAGAACATGCCTGCACCATATTATTACAAGTCAAAAAAGTTATAAAAGAAATGGTTCCTAATATTTGATTTGTAAAATTCTTTTTTTTCATTATTTTTTCCTTTTTATATTTTATTATAAGATAAAGTTTATTCAGTAGTAAATTCAAAGCGAGTTCCCTTACCCTTCTTGAATAGGAACATACTATCTCATGCCCAGGAAGTTTTCCAAGACCTAAACTGCGATCATAAAATCTCTTTTAACTTTTATTTTAAAAAACTCTCTAGGAAAAATCGTGAGGGTTATTGTTATTCCCTTTTAAAAATCATGGTGGGCGATGAGGGATTTGAACCCCCGACCCTCTCGGTGTAAACGAGACGCTCTCCCGCTGAGCTAATCGCCCCCATAAGGGTTGGTATACCCTAGACTTAAGTATATTTCCAGAGGAAATTATGAAAATGTTGTCTCACATATGCTTTAAACCGGCACGAAGATAATCAAACCCTGTAATCAAGGTTAAAAATGCTGCAATCCAAAGTCCCGCTGTACCAATCATATCAATAGGAATCATAAAACCTGGTATATCTTCAATAATCAAAAGACTTAAAGCCATCATTTGGATGGCTGTCTTCCATTTAGCTAATTGTGTGACGGGAACGGACACATGGGCTTCAGCAAGGAATTCCCGAAGACCTGACACCAAAATTTCTCGACAGAGAATAATAACTGCTGGGATCAATGTAAATCCTTGGATTCGACCAAATCCCACAAGCATCAACAACGTTGCAGCGACCAGTAGTTTATCGGCTATAGGATCAAGGAAAACACCAAACCGTGTCGTCTGTTTGAGTGTTCTAGCAAAGTAACCATCTAGATAATCGGTGATACACGCTAAGATAAAAATAGAAGCCGCAATCCAATTGCTAAGAGGGCGCTCAAAATAGAATAAGCATACGATAACGGGGATCAAACCGATTCGAAAGAACGTTAAAAGATTAGGTAAAGTTGTAGAAGTCATAAGTTTTATTCATCAGTCCCAGTCATGCGTGTAACATCTTAACTCTTATCGTGAAAATATTCATATATTTTTTTTGCTAAATTTTTGCTGACGCCATCAACCATTTCTAAGTCTTTTAGACCCGCTCCTTCCACAGCTTTGGCAGAGCCAAAATATTGCAAAAGAGCTCGCTTACGCGCCGCGCCAACACCTGGAATTTCATCAAGTTTTGAAACTGAAATGGCTTTCATTCGCCTTTTTCGGTGAGCCCCTATAGCAAATCGATGGGCTTCATCACGAAGACGTTGCAGATAATATAAGACTTTATTGTTGGGGGGAAGTTGAAAAGGTTTTCTCCCCGGCAAATAGAACGTTTCTCGCCCAGCGTTGCGATCAGGCCCTTTTGCAATCGCAATCAACTGAATATCTGAAATCCCTAAATCCGCAAAGGTTGCTTCAGCCGTCGAAAGCTGCCCCTTCCCCCCATCGATTAGAACGACGTCCGGCCACTGAGCTGTGTCGTCTTTGTCATGCTCTAAAGCTTTAGAAAATCGTCGTGTCAGAACCTCCCGGAGCATTCCATAATCATCTCCCGGCGAGAGGACTTGGGAGCGAATATTGTACTTACGATAAGCATTTTTTATAAAACCTTCCGATGTTGCAACGACCATAGCTCCCACTGCTAGAGATCCCTGAATGTGACTATTATCATAGACCTCGATCCGATGAGGAAAAGTAGGAAGCTCAAAAGTTTCCATAAAAGCTTGTAATAAGTCCAACTGAGAGGCCTTTTCTGCCAAATGACGGGTCAAAGATTCTTGAGCATTTTGCAAAGCATGACGCACAAGATCAGCTTTGGCACCCGCTTTAGGTGTTAGGATAGAGACCCGTTTCCCAGCTTTTTGAGAGAGCGCGTCTTCTATAAGTTTTTGGTTTGGCAATGGCATGTTCACAAGAATTTCAAGTGGCGGTATGGTATCCTCATAAAACTGAGAAATCATTGCTTCAAGGACTTCATCAGCGGGAATATCTTCGCCATGGCTTGGGAAAGAAGAATAAGCCCCATAATTTGAACCATTACGGAAAAGGAAAAGTTGAACACATGTTTTACCGCCCACAGCATAAATCGCAAATATATCTGCGTCTTTTAAAAAAGGTGTATTGATGATCTGCCGCGCTTGAATTTGGGTAAGCGCACGAATACGATCTCGAAAAACTGCCGCTTTTTCATACTCTCGCGCAGTACTCGCTGTTTCCATACTTTCAGCCAAATGCTTCTGCACTTCATTGGATTTTCCGGATAAAAAAGTACGCGTTTCTTGAACGAGTTTTTGATAGTCTCCTTGAGAAATATAATTTACACAAGGCGCACTGCAACGCTTAATCTGATATTGAAGACAGGGCCTTTTGCGCGTAGCAAATACTGTATCGGGGCATGAGCGTAACAAAAAGGCTCGATGAAGCGCCGTGAGCGTTGTGTTCACAGCCTCTCCTGAGGCAAAAGGTCCATAATAGTCCCCTGGCGCATTACGTGCCCCTCGATGCTTTGTGAGAAGAGGGTAAGGGTGATCCCCCGTAATTCTTATAAAAGCAAAAGATTTGCTATCTCTCATTAAAATATTGTAGAGAGGCATAAGTTTTTTGATGAGATTAATTTCTAATAAAAGAGCTTCTACTTCCGTATGAGTTGTTACAAACTCCATACGCATCGTTTCAGCCACCATACGCTGAAGACGGATGGGCAGTCGATCAGGTTGAGTATAGCTGATGACTCGCTTTTTGAGATTCTTAGCTTTACCGACATAGAGTATCTCATCCCTTCCATTTATCATGCGATAAACCCCAGGACATGAGGGAAGAGTTTGAATGTAATTCTTAATTGTTAAAACACCCTTTTCAAGGGAAGAAAGTTCATTATCCATAGCCATACTTTACCAAAACAAGGAAATTTGTATAGGGAAGCTTCCTAGAGTTCAAATAACAAGATGTTCTCCCGCTTTTCCTTTTTAAATTAATCCACGTATTCTGTGGATAACTTTGTGTATAGGCTGCGGGTGAGAGAAATTAATAAAGGCCAACAAACAACTTAGAATGAATTGATGCATTTTTAAGCAGTCAAAAATAAGCCTTTGATTTTAAAGCTGTTTTTAAAGTAAAGAGGGAATTTTAATTTAAAATGTTAAAAATTTTCTTGACGCGATTTTAGGAAAATGAGGAACCATTTTATCTGTGAATAACCTCATTAATTTTACTTAAAAGATAATGGGGCTGTCCTAGATAACTA
>JAFECQ010000017.1 GCA_018242065.1 Pseudomonadota bacterium
AAAAAATGTGTCTACAGATTAGCTTATGGAGAGAGTTATATGGAAATTCAAAAATTCTTTGGGAAAGGCTCTTTGCGGGTAAAAGGTGAAAAAATGTCACTCGAGGATATAGATGATGCAATTGCAGAAGCTGTCTTAGAATCGAATCTGAAAGAAAAGTGAGTTACATGATTATCTCTGAAGGAGAGAGACAAGGGGTTCATCATATCAAAACATTCGATCAGCAGCTTTTAGATGAATATGAGCATGCTTCTGCATCCTAAAGAGAATTTAGCTTAGTGCTCAAGCTTTAATGTGCATTTAGTAGAAATCTTATGTTTTTCTACCGTGCCTCCTCTTACTTCTAGAACTTGCATTGTATTGTTTACAGGACCAATCGACTTTAAGGAAAAAGGTACCGCTTTTTCATAGATAGCTAATACTTGGCCTGCCTCATCACAAAAAATCATATCGAGTGACAGGGGGGTATTTTTCATCCACATCGATGAGGGCCTCGGTTGAGGGAAAAGAAAAAGCATGCCTTCATCTTCCGACAAGTCTGTTCGAAACATAAGACCTTTTTGACATTCTTGCGGTGTTTGAGCGAGCTCGACTTGAAAGGGAATTTTTCCATGAGGACAAGCGATGTTAAGCTTATGTGCTAAACTAGAGAGAGGCGTGCACACAATTAAAGTAGAAATTAGTTTTTTGATGATAGACATTTTATTTCCCTTTTAAAGATATTGTTTTTATGGTCACGCTGACCTGAATCTATGCATCAGAATATTCCCAAGCGTTTTTAACCCGCTCATTTTTAATGATAAGTAAAGTAAGACCGTTGTAAACAAAATTTTTTGAAAGATCAGCCCCTTGCCAACGTACGGCGATTTTGTTTTCTGCGGCAACGACATCTTCTAATCTGTATTGGATCTCTGGATATATTTTAAGCCACTCTTGCGCAACGTTTTTATACTGGTCCCTATTCTGAATCGCCGTTTTTGTTCCTTTGAGACAAAAATGAGGATCGAGAAGGGTGTCTATAAGATCAAATTGTCGATTGTTCCACATCTCAACATAAATTTTATGAGCTAAATCCTTTCCTTGGAAAGCCATGTAATTTATCTCCTGTTAATGTTTCTCCATTTGTTTTGCGAGACAGCAGAATTCTTCTATTGAAAGTGTTTCAGCACGTCTTTGAGGGTCTATATGACCAGCCTCAAGAAATTCTTGGGGAGATTCGACAAGACCCTTTAAACTTGATCGTAACATTTTTCGTCTTTGAGAAAAAGAAATCCGTGTGATTTTTTCTAGGCTCTCCCATAAAACATCTTCTCTTGGACGTCGAGGTGTGAGCTGTAAAACAGTGGAAGTAACCTTTGGTGGGGGCAAGAAAGCACCCGGCGGTAAATCAAATAATTTTTTTACATAAGCCTTCCACTGGCACATCACGGAAAGACGACCATAATCGGAAGTATTTGGATCTGCAGTTAAACGCGCTGCGACTTCCTTTTGAAACATCAACGTTAGGCTTTCAAAGCTATCAATATGTTTGAGGCATGCAAGAAGGAGAGGAACAGAAATGTTGTATGGCAGATTCGCAATTATTTTTCGGGGCGCTGTCCCAAGTGTATGCAAAGGAACAGAGAGAGCATCTTCATTTAAAAGTGTGAAGGTCCCTCCCAAAGAGTCTTTAAGGGGCTCTAAATAAGGAATACATCTTGCATCTTGTTCGATAAGAATCACTTCTTTACACGGGTGCTTTATAATCTCTCGGGTGAGTCCTCCAGGTCCAGGTCCAATTTCTATAATAGTACAATTTTCAAAGGGATCGGCGCTGTCCACAATTCTTTTGAGGATAGAAGGATCGCTGAGAAAATTCTGCCCAAGGCTTTTCTTAGCGCGAAGGGATCGAATGATCTCGCTTAGTGGTAGCATTACATTCGCAAATCAATAAATGCATGACGTTTTAAATCACGAAGTTCCCGTCTTGCGATAAGTGCATGTTTCCTACTTGTAATGAGTGATTCGGCATCCTCTCTTGTAAACTCTGGATCTTTCTGCGATTTTTTATCGCAAAGCATGACGATGAGACCACCTTCTTGGGTTAAAAGAGGTTCGCTACCTTGATTTATATCTAGTTTAAGTAAGACTTCTTGAAGCGCTTCGGGAAATGTGCTTAAGAGCTCGTTTCGTGTTAAATGGAGAGAAGCAGAGGGGAACCTTTCCAGAGACATCTTTTCTAAGTCTTTACAGTTTTTTGCTGAATGCGAGAGGTCTTCTGCTAGTTTCATGATTTCTCGAGCCTTATCTTCAGTGACGTTATTTGGAAAAGGAAGGAGAACTTGTTGCATTGTTAAGAGCGTACTTTCGCCGGTTCCGGGTAATTTTCGTTCAATAAATGCAATAAGATTATAGTTTTGAGATGTTCGAATAGGGGCGGAAAGCTGCCCGGGTTGAAGATGGGATAAAGCTTCTTTAATTTCAGGCTCTAACTGGTCTTCTGTGAGCCATCCCATATCTCCGCCTTGAGCAGAGGTAGCAGATTGTGAAAATTGCTGGGCAAGAGCTCCAAAATGTGCTCCTTTTTTTAGTTCTTCAGTAAGGTTGTTTAGATTTTGTTTGATCTCTGCTTCCTGATCAGAACTATCAAAAGGGAGAACAATTTCTGCAAGATGATATTGTGTCTTTGTTTCTTTATTCTTTTGAAGTTTTATTTCCTGATCTATCTCCCAATCTGCTATCTGAAGAGAGGGTAAACCATCTTGCTGCTTTATTTCGAGGCTTTTGAGAGGATATTTTTCACGGATATAGACTAACCAGGTAAGTTGAGCTCTAATTTGATCCTCAAATGTTGAGAAAGGAATTCCGTTAGCTTCCATCATTCTGGTGATGGCTCCTTCTGGCATACCGTTACTTTCTTCAATATCTTTGATGGCAGCCTGTAAATGATCTTTTTTAATCTCGATTCCATATTTTTTGCCAATCTGTAATTGCAAGGCTTCGTCAATCATAATCCTTAAGATTTGATCTTTAACACGGTCTAGATTTTCAGATGTTGGCTCAAGCCCAGAGCTGATTGCCGCAAATCGCAGCCGATTCATCAAATCAGCTTTAGTGATAACCGTATTATTTACAACTGCGGCAATTCGACTTGAAGAAGATGAATCTGCTTTAAGGGCTGTTCCAACCATTAAAAAACTTAATAAGATGACAAAATAATGCATGAGATCTTCCCCTTTAGCCATTTACAAAGTGGGGTTAATATAATCTCTCTTACCGTTTTAGGAAAGGTGTTTGGATGATCTTAAAAAAGCTCTCAGAAGTTACTTGAATTTTTTTCTAAACTGAAGGATTGTCACCTTATTCACATTTAAGCTTATGAGTGTTATGCGTCAACTTTCACGTTACATATTTAGGCAGCTTTTTTTTGCAGTTATTGCCACCATTTTAGTGCTCACATCTATTATGTGGCTTGCACAATCTTTGCGGTACATTGAGTATATTGCGAATAAAGGTGTTCCTCTTCTATTGTTCTTAGAAATGATCCTCTATCTTTTGCCTAATCTTTTTGTGATCGTTGCTCCTATTGCCGTGCTTATCGGCGTGATTTTTATCTATAATAAACTTATTGCTGACCACGAACTTGTTGTAATGCAAGCTTCAGGGTTAGATTATTGGAGACTTGCAAAACCGGCTATTATGATTGGCCTTCTAATAACCTTTGTCCTTTATCTCCTTAATATTTATTTTCTTCCTCTTTCTTTTAGAAAATATCGTGACATTACAGTTGCTTTGAGAGAAAAGTCCTTGGCGAGTCTTGTTCAGGTAGGACAATTTAATACATTTGGCAAGTATACAGTCTATGCTCGTAGTCAAGATGCCCAGGGAAATTTTTTGGGGCTTTTAATTTATGATAGTAATCAAGAACATAAATCAACTTTATTCATGGCCGAAAAAGGTGTCGTTTTTAATAAGGAGGAAGGCGGTCGCCTTTATCTTATTAATGGTAATCGACAAGAGACGGACCAAATTACAGGCAAGCCTTCAATACTTTATTTTGATCGATATACAATAGAGGCCAAAGATCAATCAGTTGATGATGAGAAAGGGGGGGGGCGTTTTTTAAGAGCTTATGAACGAACCGTAACTGATCTAATGGACCCAAAAGATGTTTCATCCTTATCAACTCGATTAGAGTTCATCTCTGCAGCTCACCAACGTCTAATTTCTCCACTCTATGCGCTTACTTTTGCACTGTTGGGTGTTTGTTTTATGATTTTGGGGTGCTTTAATCGCAAAGGTCGAACGGGAAAAATTTTATCTGCTTGCGTTGTAGCAAGTTTTATTGAGGTCATCGCATTGGTCTTTTTACATACTCTCAAATACTCAACGTTAATGATTGGCTTATCCTACTCGCTGGTACTTGGGACGATTATCATCTGCCTTTTCTTTCTTACGCCTTGGGCAAATGGACTCGTGAATTTTCCGGTGTTGTGGAGGCGTAAATGAGGCTATTTAACCTTCTTTCTCGCTATGCGAGTCGATCGTTTCTAATGAGTTTTGGAGTTACCCTATTATGTTTGTTTGTGATCGTTGTATTATTTGATTTTGCCGAACTTCAAAGGCGTGCAGGGTCAAAAGAAATTAGTCTTGGGTTGAAATTAAATATGGTTGCTCTTCATGTGCCATACTTTTTAGAGCAAATTCTCCCTTTCCTTGTATTCGTGGCTGCCCTTTTTGTATTCTGGCGAATGAATAGAACGAATGAGCTTGTAATCTTTCGCTCAACAGGTATCTCTTTATGGCGGCTTATCTTACCAATCAGCTTTACAGCGTTTATGATTGGTTTTGCAGACTTGACCGTATTTAATCCGCTTTCAAGCGCTATGCAAGCACGATACGAAAAATTAGAAAGGAGATACTTTTCAAAAGTAAAAGATGACGTCAAAGTATCTTCAACAGGACTGTGGTTAAGTGAAAAAATAGGACCTAACCAAGTTATATATCGCGCTGATAAAATCGATCTTAAAAAATTAGAATTTCAAAATCTTAACATTGTCATAACATCTCCTCAAAATAAGTTTATTGAGAGAATAGATGCAAAAAGCGCCCAAATTCTAGAAAATCGTTTGATTCTTAAAGATGGTTGGGATTTACCTTTTGGGAAAACGGCCGAACCCTTTGCAGAAAAATCCGTTCAGACTGCGTTAGATCAGAGTAAAATTGAAAATATGAAAGTTAGTAAAGGCTTTTTTTCTTTTTGGAAGCTTCCCTCTTATATCACTCTTTTGGAAGCAGCTGGTTTACAGAGTTTAAAGTATCAAATGCATTGGCATTCTATGCTTGCGGGCGCTTTTTGGGTAGGAATCATGGTTTTGTTGGCAGCGGCTTTTTCTTGTCGCCCTTTTCGTCAAGGAAAGACCATTCTAATGATTTTAATAGGCCTTATTTCTGGATTTTTTCTATACTTTTTCAAAGACATGACCTTTGCCTTAGGGGCTTCCGGGGGGCTTCCCCCATGGATAGCGGCTTGGCTTCCGCCACTTGTTACGGCTATGGTAGGAGCCGTTATTGTGTTCAATCAAGAAGACGGCTAAAATGAAAATAAAAACAATTACTTCATATTTTTTCCTCAGTGGCATTTTATTTTCACCTCTTTATGGAGTGCAAAGCACTATAAATGAAGAGAAACCGGTTCTGTATTATGCAGATAGTCAAACCTATGACAAAGATTTGGGAATTCTAATTTTAAAGGGTCATGTAGAGTTTGATCACGAAGGAAATGTCCTAGAGGCTGATTACGTGACCTATAACGAGAATACAGACGTTGTTACTGCTTCAGGGAACGTAAGATTAAGACAGCCCAATGGTGATATTAACTTTGCTGAGTATGTTGAGCTTACAGGAGATATGAAAGAAGGAATCGTTCTTCAGCTCCGTACACTTTTGCAAGATGATTCTAAATTAGCTGCTCTTGAAGGTCACAAATTTGAAAATCATGAAGAGCTTGATCAAGCTGTTTATACGCCTTGCGAAATATGTGGTGATGAGAAACCAACCTGGCAAATTAATGCGCGTCGAGCGCTTAAAGATAATGCTAACAAGGATATCCACTTCACAGACGCACAACTTCGCATTTTAGATACACCTATACTTTATCTTCCATACGCAACCCAGCCTCTTGAGCGGAGAAGTGGGTTCCTAATTCCTCAGATTGGTGGTAATTCGACCCTGGGGCAAAGCATAAACGTCCCTTATTATCTTGTGCTTGATGATGATAAAGATATGACTGTAAGTGTTGTTCCTTTTACTCAACAAAATCCATTGTTTTTAGGTCAATATCGTCAGGATTTTGGATATGGATTTCTGACAACTGAGGGAAGCTTTACCCAATATGAAAAAACATCGAAAGATAAAAAAGCTGAGAAGAAACAAAATTTTAAAATTCCTAAAGATCGAGGACACGTTTTTGCCAAGGGTAAATTTGATTTGACGGAGACCTGGCGCACGAGGTTTAGTGGTGGGTATGTAAGTGATAAAACTTATTTTCGTAAGTATGGATTTTCAGGATTTAAAAATGACCCTAATCTTACGTCGAAAGCTATTTTAGAAGGGTTTTTAAATCCTCGGGATTATGCCGCTGCAAAAGTTTATCATTTTCAAGGACTGAAAGATCAAGATAAGCAAAAGCATATATCATCACCGCTCCCCTATTTAGAATATAGTAGCTTTTCTGGCGTTGATCCTTTGGGTGGTCGATTTAACTTTGATAGTAATCTTTTAAATCTCTATCGTACGAGTGGTATTAAGATGCAACGTGGTATAGGGCAAGTTAGTTGGCAGCGTCCATGGATTGCCTCTTTTGGACAGATTTTTACGCCCATAGCTTTAATTCGAGGGGATTTGTATTCGGTTGAGAATGGCAAGAAAGATAGACCGAAACCTATACAAAAAACAGGCGGTGGACGATTCTTCCCACAAGCAGGATTAAACTGGCGTTGGCCTTTTATCAATGCGACGTGTAATCAAAGTTATATTGTGCAGCCTGTGGCAGAATTAATAGGGGCTCCAAATAAAGCAATCGGTCTAGAACAGCGGCATGTTCCAGACGAAGATAGCGTGGATTTTGAATTTAACGATGCCAATCTTTTTAGTTTTGATCGTTTCCCAGGCTATGATCGTATTGACACAGGAAGTCGGGCTGTTTACGGCGGTGAATTTCTTACAACCGGAGAATCTTTCGGCGATATTGAGGTCTTCTTGGGGCAGAGTTATTCCTTATCAGGGCAGCATCGCCATGACAAATCTCAAGGGTTTGGCCGCCGACCTTCAGATTATGTTGGTCGTATTGAAGCAAGGCCCTTTGGCTGGTTAGATCTAAATTATCGCTTTCGATATGATCAAAAAACCTGGCAACCGCGTGTCTCTGAAGTTGGTGGGTCGATAGGTCCAGCTATTGCTAAACTTGCAGTGGATTATACATTTCTCAGTAAGCACCAAGTAATAAATGTTCCGCAGAAAGTAAAAAATAATAAAAAGGAAGATCCAAAAACAAAACGAGATTTCAATCAAATCAAGCTTTCTCTATCTTCTCAGCTTACAAAGACTTGGTCTTTGACAGCGATGCTGCGTCAAAATCTAAAAAAGAATGAAGATGCGCCTCGTACACTTGAGAAAGGAATAGGAGCTCTTTATCGTGATGATTGTTTTGGGTTAGGTTTTTCAATTAAACGTCAATACTATAAAGATAGAGATTTAGAGCCCGCTACAATTTTCCTTGTGACGTTATTCTTAAAAAATATTGGTGACTTTAATTATTCATTTGATCAAGGCCTCTTTGGTGAAAAGAGCTCAAAAGATGACGACTCTTCTAGTTGATTATCTTGAATAAGTCGTTCTTCTAAAAGATCTTTCGCGGAAAGGAGCTGACATTAAAAGCCTTTCCGTTCTTTTAGCGTTGCCTTCAACTTGTTCTACGAGGAGTTCTTGTCTACACTTTCTGAGTTTGTTAAGTTCTCGAGCGTCATCACGATCTTGAATTTGAAGTGCACTGACTTTAATTTCGATAAGATCTAGGAGGATCTCAAGTGATTGTCGCGATAAGGTCATGGTAAACTCCCTCATTGAACGTGTGATTCTATAATACGTCCAGAGATATTAAAAAAAGATAAACAAAATGGCACTTTTAGCTTTTAATGATTTTTTTCAGAGACGCTTTGAAAAAGGTGAGCGATTTTTAGGATGTGATGTGGGAGAAAAGACGATTGGTCTTGCTCTTTCAGATGTAAATCGAACAATTGCTAGTCCTTTTATGGTTATTCATCGGACACAATGGAAACAGGATGGAAAAACTCTCTTAAAAACCATCTCTGACTATCGGATTGGGGGTGTTGTTGTTGGGCTCCCTTTGAATATGGATGGAAGTGAGGGCCCACGCTGTCAATCCGTGCGTCAATTTATCGCTAATCTTTTAGCTTTACTTGATATTCCAATTTGTTTATGGGATGAGCGCCTTTCCACCGTTGCAGTGACCCGAACTCTCCTTGAGGCTGATGTTTCTCGCGCGAAACGAAGTAAAGTTGTTGATAAAATGGCAGCGGCCTATATCCTACAAGGGTTTTTAGATGCATCTTTGTCTCAAAAAAAATTTTGTTGAAATAAACATTTCTTTTTCTTGCATCCCTCCATTTGTTATGTAAGTCTTTTAATTAAGATTTTATCTATTTTAAATTCTAGGGAGCAACATGAAGTCAAATCCTGTGCAAAATGTTAAGCCTTATATATCTGCTACGACACGCTTGCCAGAAATAACGATTAAGGCGGTTATCCTCAGTATTATTTTAACTATTCTTATGGCCGGCTCTAATGCTTATCTCGTTCTTAAAATAGGTATGAGCGTTTCTGCTTGTATTCCTGCAGCAGTTATTTCTATGGCTGTTTTAAAGATGTTCCGCAAATCAAATATTCTTGAAAATAATATTGTACAGACAGCAGCCTCTGCAGGTGAAATTTTAGCATCTGCTCTTGCGTTTACTATTCCTGCTCTTGTGATGATTGGATATTGGAGCGCATTTCCTTATACAATTCTTGCTAGCCTTACATTGGTGGGTGGTCTTTTGGGTGTTTTTCTTTCTGTTCCTTTGCGTAGAACCATGATCATTGAAAGCGATCTAAAGTTTCCAGAAGGGATCGCAACAGCAGAAGTTTTAAAGGCAGGAAATGAAAGCGCTGCTGCTAAGAGCATCTTCTTATCCGGTTTAGCGGCAGCAGTTATTAAATTCTGTCAGAGCGGTTTTCAATTTCTCGCAGATGGCATTAACATTTGGGGAAGAGTAGGTAGCACAGTTTTTGGTGTGACGGCGGGTTTTTCCCTTGCTCTTCTGGGGGCAGGGTTTGTTGTTGGGTTGGAAATTGTCCTTGCAATTCTTTCAGGAGCCGTTTTAGCCTGGTTTGTTGCTGTGCCACTTTATGGGGCTTTATATGGCTTACCTCTTGATGCGACGGATGCTTATTCCGCTGCTGTAAGCATTTGGAATACAAAAATTCGTATTATCGGTGTTGGTATGATGGTTTTGGGGGGGCTTTGGATGATTTTAGAGCTGATTGCTCCTCTTCGTCGTGCGATGATTGCCTCACTTGAGGCCGTTCGAAAAATAAAAATAGAAGGACGAAGTAACATTATTCGAACAGAATTTGATATTCCTATAACCTATGTGGCTTTTGGTGTGGCCCTTCTTATTCTACCCATTTACATGGTCTTTAATGCAATCGTTACTTCAAGTGGAATTCAACTTTCTCCCTTTATGTTATTGATCTCAAGCCTGACCGTAACGTTGCTTGCCTATATTATCAGTGTTCTTGGGAGTACACTTGCTTCATATATGTGTGGTCTTCTAGGTTCTTCAAACACGCCCTTATCTGGGCTGATCCTTATGGCGATTTTACTCGTTTCCCTCTTTCTTTTAATGTTATTAGGAACTCAGGATAATTTCTTAGGTAATGCCGATGCCCTATTAGGAGCTGCAGGTATTACTATTCTTTTAGGCGCTTTAATCGGATGCGCTTTAGCGATTGCTGGAGACAATCTTCAAGACTTAAAATCAGGGCAACTTGTTGGAGCAACTCCCTGGAAACAGCAAATTATGCTAATTGTTGGCGTTCTGGTATCTGCATTAACACTACCTTTTATCTTTCAGCTCTTATTTGAAGCTTATGGATTTGGAGATGTACTTCCTCGCGTAGGAATGGATCCTGCACAGGCTTTAAGTGCCCCAAAGGCAGCTTTAATGGCTGCAATTTCTCAAGCCATTTTTACCCAATCCATGGATTGGACAATGGTGGTTATTGGCATTCTTTTAGGAATGGTTGTGCTGATTATTGATTTGGCATTGAAAAAAAGAAATTTCAGATGGAGATTTCCTATTATAGCTGTTGCTGTGGGTGTTTATATGCCTCTATCTATTACCGTTCCATTATTTCTAGGCGGTCTTCTTTCTTACTTCTCACAAAGAGCGTTAAAAAGGGCAAAAATGACTGTTGAAGAAAAAACTCTTACCGAACAGCGAAGTATTCTTTTCGCTTCGGGTCTCATCGCTGGTGAAGCTCTGGTTGGTATCGTTCTGGCTATCCCTTTTGTCGTTTATCAAAGCACAAGCGTTTTTAAGGTTGTACCAGAAGCGTTGGAAAATTCGACAGATGTTTTAGGGCTTCTCGTCTTTATTGCCGTTGTTTATTGGTTTTACCGTGTGGCTTCATGCCTTAAACCTTCCTTAAAAAAGTGAGGTTTAAATGCTAGGCTCCTTGGCAATAGGTGACGCTTATTTAAATCGAGTTTGTCGTTTTGAAGACCATTGTTTTGTTGGAGTTCTTTTGGGTGAGGTTGAATTTTTATATGAACGTTGTTTTGTTTTTTTCCGAGGCATATCTGAAGACATTCGAGAGCCATCAGATTTTCCTGGGTGCATAAGATGATGGATTTGTCGCCATTTATAATTATCTTCAGGCGAGATGAATGATAAAGCAGAACCTTCCATACCAGCTCTGCCCGTTCGGCCAATGCGGTGAATGTAATCTTCGGGGCATTGAGGAAGGTCATAATTAATAACATGCATGATGTGAGGAATATCAAGCCCACGAGCCGCAATGTCTGTTGCAACCATAATTCGTTTTTTAAGGTTGCGAAAATCTCTAATGACGGCCTCTCGCTTACGTTGCTTTAAATCGCCATGAATAGCGGAAGCGTGATGATTTTTATGGTTTAGCTTTTCAGCAAGACGATCAGCGCCATGCTTGGTTTTGACAAAAATAATAACTGAGCCTTCACGAGCTTCAAGTTCTTGCAAAAGGTGGGGAAATTTGTCTGCTGATGCAGTGTTTCGTGTTTCCTGTTTGATTTTCAAAACAGGAGCTGTTGTAGATCCGACTGAGATGTGCTCGGGGTTTGTAAGATAAGTTAGAGAGAGTTTTTTAATGCTCTCTGGCATTGTTGCTGAAAACATAAAGGTTTGTCGTTCTTTTGGAAGATAAGAGACTATTTTTTTCAAGGGCTCACTAAAACCCATATCCAACATACGATCAACTTCATCAAGAACAAGAAAACGACATTCATCGAGATAAAGGCTTTTCCTTTTAAGGTGATCAATAATGCGTCCTGGCGTTCCAATAATAAGGCGAGGCTTTCTTTTAAGTGATGATAACTGCTTGTACATGGAGTCTCCACCAATTAAGAGAGCAAAGTTTAACTTTTGTCCCATAAGCGCACGAGCACTTTCCTGAATTTGAGCCGCAAGTTCTCGTGTAGGTGCTAAAATAAGGGCTGACGATTGAGCATCCTTCATTAAGTTTGTAAGGAGAGGAATAAGGTATGCAATCGTTTTGCCCGTTCCTGTTTGTGCGGAAGCCAATATATCATGGCCTTCAAGCCCCGGGGGAATGGCTTTGTTTTGAATAGGTGTTGGCGTTGTAATATTCATCCGCTTGAGAGATTCCAGTAGAGCGGGCGAGAAATCAAAATTAGTAAAAGTTGTCATGAAGTACCAGTATGTATGTGAAGTAATTATGTGACCTATATGTAGGGGGTAATATCAAAAATAGCTAGTTAATTATTTTTTAAGAGGGTTGGAACCTAAAGTTCTTCGATGACTCAAGTCTTAAGGCATTGTCATTCTTGACAGACGGGACTCCTTCTTTAAACTGATCTTTATATAGGTCGCTGGAAATGGATAAAAGAAATTTTTATGAATAGAAGCGTATAAATTAGAGATCAGATAAAATACAGGATTTTGGAGATTCTAGCACATTTAAATACAATATAAAAAATAAAAAGGGGTATAAAAAAATGGGTCATATTCAAACTAAAATAAACAGAAAAATCGTCTTAGCTTTTCTTTCTCTTGCTATTCTTTTTCTTCCTAAAGAAGCTTTAGGTTCCACACCTTATCTTTGCGACAGTCAGTATGCTTTGTGTACGTCTGCAAAATGTTCTCCTATACCAGGGAAAGAAGAGATTTCTTTATGTTATTGTACTGTTGAGGCAGGATATTCTTTTGGGAATAAACCCTGTGAAAACGTAAGAACAAACAAGGACGGTTACCAATTGCTTAGATCACGGTATTACCCAAGTAAAAGTTATCGCAATTGTTCAAATGAACGTACGTGGGCAGACTGCTTAGATAAACCATGCATTGTCAATAAAGACAATCCTTCAGAAGCAGTCTGTACTTGTACAAACAAAAGGAATCAGGGAGATTACGTTGTGCAATGTAATGCGTCATGTGACTCTGACATATATTCCTCAGCTCTAACGAGTGTCGTTGTCGAACAGAGCAAGCAGTTCCAAAACCAGGATAAATTACCCACCGCACCCCCTGTTTTTTGTAAATAAGTTATAGGAGGAGGATGACAGATGCGTTTTAAATATCTGTGGATTGGTTTGTCTATTCTTCTCCCAACTCCCCTTTTTGCAACAGGAATAGGGCTTACGGGAGAAAATTTAAGTTTGTGGTGGGGGCTCCCTTTTGTGGGGATGCTCGCTTCATTGGCTACCCTTCCTCTTTTTGCGCTTCACTTTTGGGAAGCTCATTATGGAAAAGTAGCGCTGGGTTGGTCTCTCTTGACGATTTTTTCTCTTCTGGCTTCCTTTGGAATATCGACATCTCAAGCTGCTATTCTTGAGACTTTTTTTCACCACTTTCTCCCTTTTGTGATTATGATTGGTGCGCTATATACGATTTCAGGGGGAATACGAATTGACGTTGAAGCTCATGCAACGCCTTTACTGAATACTGGTGTCCTTGCCATAGGTACGTTTTTAGCTGGCTGGATTGGAACAACAGGGGCATCCATGCTTCTCATACGGCCTCTTCTTCACATCAATCGTGATCGGCAACATCGTGTTCATCATATGATTTTTTTTATTTTTCTTGTTGCTAACATTGGGGGTGCCTTAACTCCTCTTGGTGATCCCCCTCTTTTTATTGGATTTTTAAATGGTGTGAGCTTTTTTTGGCCACTTGAGAATTTGCTTTTACCCATGCTTCCAATGATTTTCATTCTTCTCCTGCTTTTCTATGGGATGGATACTTTTTTTGTTAAGAAAGAAGGCCTTTCTTTTCGTCATACTCTGCCGCGTGTAAAAATTAAAGGCGGGTTAAATGGTTTTCTCTTTCTTGGTGTTATTGGATTTGTGCTTTTAAGTGGCTTATGGACGCCGGGTTTTTACGTGCATGTAGGGAGTGTGCCCCTTGAAATTCAGGATGTTTTGCGAGATGTAGGACTTGTGGTGCTTGCTTTGCTCTCATTCCTTCTAACGCCTCACTCTATTTACCAAGCCAATCACTTTTCTTGGGAACCTTTTAAGGAAGTAGCTAAGCTATTCTTTGGGATTTTTATGACGGTAATTCCTGTCATTGCCATTCTTGATGCGGGTCTGCAAGGAGCGATGGCGCCTTTGATTTCTCTTGTGACACATGAAGGTATCCCTCAAAATAGGATGTATTTTTGGTTGTCAGGGGGGCTTTCCTCTATCTTGGATAATGCACCTACTTACCTTGTCTTTTTTCATATGGCCGGAGGAGACGCGGGGGTACTTATGTCTTCTCTTTCTCGAACATTAGAAGCTATCTCTCTCGGCGCTGTTTTTATGGGCGCTATGACTTATATTGGAAATGCGCCTAACTTTATGGTCAAGGCGATTGCAGAAGGTCAACACATACGTATGCCTAGCTTTTTTGGTTACTTAGCGTGGTCGTTCGGGATTCTTTTACCTCTTTTTATTCTTTTATCCTGGTGGAGGTTTTAAATTAATACTCTAAATCAAATGTCGTAAAGGAAGTACGATAATGTGTTTCGTAATCATGTCATGATTTGCGACACGCTTGTGTTAAGTTTTGCTAAACGCTCATCCGATATACACTTACATGATCAAGAAAAGAAATGCCTAAGTTTTGATAAAATTGCTTTGCAGATTCGTTGTCTTTTGTACACCACAACTCAATTCTTTGGATATCATGTTGTTTTGCAATAGATTTTACGACTTCGATGAGTTCTTGCCCCACTTTTTGCCGACGCCAAATTGGCTTAACATAAAGAACATCGATGTGGAGAAGAGGCGTAGGGTTCACTTCACGATTGGTATTGGCACATGTGTAAAGGAGTATTCCCAAAATCTCAGACTCTCTTTTTTCTTCAGCGACAAGGCAGTGCCAGATTGGGTCTTTTTCAGCAATTTCTTCAAGAAGTTTTTCGGGTGTTAACCAAAAACGATGCTCCATTTTTTCTTCTACACACATGTTTTTTAGAAGATGAAAAACGATATCCTTTTCAGAGGGTCTCATGGAACGGATGGTGATGTGATTTCCTGAGGAAAGCTTTTGTTGTGTGTTATCCATATTTCGAGTCCTATGGCTGTTATTTTTTCCTGTACGGGGATTTAAGCTCCGTGAACTCATACATTTACAGAACCTAATGATGACTTTGGTCAATGGATCTTTCAGATGGGTCAGACTTTCTTGAAAGATGGTCCCCAAACCAATTCTGTAATAAATCAGCAACTTGATCGATATGTCCCCAAAAACCGTGGTCTGCGCCGGGTAAAACTTTAATCTCAGATCCTTTTGGCAGATAAAGAAGCCCAGATTGAGAAAGTTGATGTCCTGAGCGTTCTTCCTCATCACCATCTCCATGAATCATGAGAACGGGACATTTAACATTTTTTAAGAGCTGTTCTTGATTGACCCGTTCAAATTCTTGAAAAAAAATTTGATCAAGAAGAACTTGTTTTCGATGCATGTTATGGCAATCTTTGACAGTAATATGGCCTTTCTCTTCACGTTCTCTTTTTTGCTCCGGGCTCAAGAGCTTATCCCAGTCGAATTTCATGGGGCCTGTCAAACCACCTGTCATTGCAATTGTCACAATCTGGGGAGAGTAAGCCATGAGAGAAATAAGGCCCCCCAAGCTATTGCCGAAAAGACCGATCTTTTGATAACCTTTAGAATGAATAAAATGAATGGCTGACCTTAGGTCATCTACTTCCTTTTCAATAGTGAGGAAGTCGTCATCACTCTCTCCGCACCCGCTGAAATCAATGGCTAGGGTCGAAAGACCTATTTCATGGAGACCTCTTGCATAGAGGTCAAATCGACCTTGAGAAGATTTATCTGAGCACGAACCAGGAGCCATAAGAACAATGGCGTGAGGGTTCATCGAGCGTAAATTTCCGACGATAGTTTTACCGCGCGTGTTTTTGAATGTGATGCGTTCTGCTGTATTCATTTGATTCTCTTAATGATATGGAAAATGACTATTCAGTCTAAAGGTTTGTAATCTGGATTGCGAGCCCCATGAGAGAATTTATTAAATATTTTATTCATCATTTTATTTCAGTGGATAATTTTTGTTTTAAAGAAAATTTTCTTTCCCAATGAGTATCCATCATTTTTTAAAAATGTTTTAAAAACAATGAATTAAAAAGGTTTTTATCCAACAAGAATTCTCCTGAATATCATTTGTTTTCTGTGGATAACTTTGTGATCAATTTTCATCCCAGATTATCCCATTGAATCCCAAAAATACCCATGATATACCATTATTATAACCTCAACTCCCACATGGGATAGAACAATGTAAAGAGTAGAAATGACTTTGTTTTTGTCTACCTTCATCAATAAGCTTGATAAAAAAGGACGTGTTTCCGTTCCTGCATCTTTTCGTCTTGCTCTTTCAGGTCAGACCTTTCAAGGTATTGTTGCTTTCCGTTCTTATAAGTTGCCAACAATTGAAGGAATGGGAATGGATCGAATGCAGCGCTTAAGTGATAGTGTGGATCAATTAGATCTCTTTTCTGATGCGCAAGATGATTTGACTGCAACCATTTTTGCTGATTCTCAAATGCTAGCTTTTGATGGCGATGGGCGCGTCATTCTTTCTCAACACTTACTTGATCATGCACACATTAAAGAGATGGTTGTGTTTGTTGGTCGTGGGACGACCTTTCAAATCTGGAATCCAGAAGCATTCGAGAGACATCAACAGGAAGCGCGCAAGCGTGTCCAAGAAAAACAAGCTACCTTAAAGTTGAGGGCTGATAATGCATAAATCAGTTATGTTGCATGAAGTTCTAGAAACGCTCGCTCCTTACGATAAAGCAACTTACATCGATGCGACTTTCGGGGCAGGCGGTTATTCACGTGCTATTTTAGAGAAAGCTGATTGTTCTGTTATAGCTCTCGATCGAGATCCAGAGGCCAATAATCGGGCAAAAAAACTTGAAGAGAGTTTTCCCCACCGATTTTCTTTTTTCCAAGGAAAATTTGGAGAGATGGCTCAGTTTATCCCAAATACATCTTATGATGGCGTTGTGTTTGATTTGGGTGTTTCTTCGCCTCAACTTGATGAGGCTGATCGCGGCTTTTCTTTCAAGCTAGAAGGCCCCCTTGATATGCGTATGGAAAAGAAAGGGTTAAGCGCTGCTGATGTTGTCAATTCTTTTGAAGAAAAGGAAATTGCTCGAATTCTGTGGGTTTACGGGGAAGAGCGTAAGTCTCGTGCTGTTGCACGAGCGATTGTTGAGAAGCGTCCTTTTGAATCCACGAAACAGCTTGCTGATGTGGTGCATGCCATTGTTGGTTTTGAAAGACCAGGGTTTGATTCAGCAACGCGAACATTCCAAGCTTTACGTCTTTATGTAAATGATGAACTAGGAGAATTAGAGAGAGGTCTTGAAGCATCTGAAAAACTTTTAAAAGTAGGCGGAAGGCTTGTGGTTGTGAGTTTTCATTCACTCGAAGATCGAATTGTTAAAACATTTTTTAAAGAAAGAAGTGGGGGACAGCCGCACGGGTCACGCTATCTTCCTGAAGCGCCTCGTCGTCGTGCCACTTTTCTTCTTAAGAATCGCAAAGCACTTTTGCCACAAGAAGAAGAGATTAAGCTTAATCCAAGAGCCCGCTCTGCTCGGCTACGGTGGGCCACTCGAATAGAGGGGGAAGCTTAACATGCGCCGTTATACGACTCTGTTTTTCTTTTTAGCGCTTGTTATTGGGTTTATCCTTTTCAAGGTAAAATATGAAGTTGTGGAGATTGAAGAAAAAATAAGTCAAACTTTACGTAAAATGAAACGTGAGAGAGAAACCATTCATATTTTAAAAGCTGAATGGAGTCATTTGAATGAACCTCAACGATTACAGAAGTTAGCTGAAAAGTTTTTAGATATTCGGCCTATGAAAGCAGAACAAATTGCTAACATACGTCATAATTTGACTGATCAAGATCCTTTTAGGCAAATCATTCCACAAACCCATCTTGTGTCTATGAAAGGAGAAGAATGACTCAAAAAAAGTTATATGTTCCTCAAGGTTTTCACGGGACTGCCCAGTGGCATGAAGTAAGGTCACTTCGGCAAGTTCTCGATGTGGCCAAGACTCGCCTTTTGGTTGTGTTTGGTGTGTTTATGCTCATCTTTTTAGTCATTACAGGTCGTCTTGTTGATGTGAGTCTTTTACGAGGGGATACTCAAGAAAACATAGCTCAAACAAGGTCTTTGCGTGGTACAGGTTTTAGAGCTGATATTGTAGACAGAAACGGGGAGCTTTTAGCGACAAGTCTAGTCACCTCGTCTCTATATGCAAATGCACAAGTCGTTTTGGATGCTAAGGAAGCAGCACAAAAGCTTGTCGATGTTTTACCTGAGCTTAATTATGACCAGGTTTTGCAACGCTTAGGGTCAGGGAAAGTATTTGTGTGGCTTGCTCGTCATTTAACTCCTCAAAAACAAGCTGAAGTTATGCGCTTAGGTATTCCCGGCATTTATTTTCAACAAGACGAGCGGCGCGTATACCCACATGGTGAGCTTTTCTCGCATATATTGGGTTTTACAAATATTGATAACCAAGGGCTTAGCGGCATTGAGAAAAAATTTAATGAGTCTCTTCTGTCAAAAGGAGAATCTCTTCGTTTAAGTTTAGATATTCGCGTACAGCATGTCTTAAGGGATGAACTGTTAGCTGGAATTGAGAAATTTAAAGCACAGGGCGGGGCGGGGATTGTAATGGATGTCCAAACAGGAGAGATCATTGCTACGGTTTCTTTACCTGACTTTGATCCGAATCAAGTTGGGAAAATAGGGCCGCAAAAAGAGGCTCTTTTTAACCGGATCACTTTAGGGGCTTATGAGATGGGCTCCAGTTTTAAAATCTTTAATACGGCCCTTTATTTAGAAAGCGGAATATCAAGTCTTGCAACAAAATTTGATGTTTCTGGGCCTTTACGCGTAGGGCGATTTAAAATCACTGACTTTCATCCAGCACACTATCCTCTGACAGTTGCTGAAATTTTTACGGAGTCTTCGAACATTGGGGCCGCAAAGATGGCCATGCAAATGGGAAGCGCTCTTCAAAAAGCTTTTTTCGAAAAGCTGGGTTTTTTTCGACCTTCACCTTTAGAGCTTCCCGAGATTGGTTCTCCTTTACTTCCTAAGAAATGGAGTGAATCTACAACGATTACAACATCTTATGGATATGGAATCTCAATTAGCCCTTTGCAGCTTGTCACAGCGATCGCTGGTATAGTAAACAATGGGGTTATGCATCAGCCAACACTCGTGAAAGCACGTGATTTTAAGGTTGGCGATGGAGTGCGCGTTGTTTCGGAAAAAACATCAGAAAGTATGCGTAAATTAATGTATATGATTGTCTCTCAAGGAAGAGGCAAAAAAGCTAGAGTTAAAGGGTATGAAGTAGGTGGTAAAACGGGTACAGCAAATCAGCTCTCGGGACGCTCTTACCAAAAGGGCACAAACATGACCTCATTTGTAGGCGCTTTCCCGATGAGCCATCCTCAATATATTGTTCTTATTATGGTGGATCGGCCTCAAGCCATAAAGGAAACTTATGGCTTTAATGCGGCCGGTTGGAATGCTGCCCCTATTGCAGGAAAAGTGATTGGACGAATAGCTCCTCTTCTTCACGTGATTCCAACAAGTGAAGGGAGGATGGATCCCACAGAAAAGTCTATGTTGATTCCCGCAAGTGCTTCATCAATGAGGAGGAATTAATCATATGAACCTTGCCTCCTTAATTAAAGAAAATTTTTTGATCCCTTTGGGAAATAATATAAACAAACCTACCTCTATCTCTCTTAATTCTAAAACAGTCCAAAATGGTGGCCTTTTTGTAGCCATTCCCGGATTGAAACATGATGGAGCGGCATATGTTGATGAGGCTTTACAACGAGGAGCAGTATGTATTGTCTCTCCTCAGGGGGTAGGTGAGAAATTACTTCCTCTCTTTAAGGATCGTTACCCCCATGTTTCATTCTTTGTGACTCCAGAAATTCGTAAAACAGCGAGTTGTCTTGCTGCTTGTTTTTATCCGCTTCAACCTGATAATATTGTGGCTGTGACGGGAACGAATGGGAAAACCTCTGTTGCATCTTTTATACGTCAGATTTGGGGTTATTTAGGTGTTCCTGCAGCAAGTTTAGGAACTTTAGGACTCATTGTGGAGGGGCGATCACTACCGCCTCCAACGGGAACTGATGGGTTGAATTCTCCTGATCCTATAAAACTTCATCAGATTCTCCAATCTTTAAAAGAAGAGCAGATCAATCATTTGGCCTTTGAAGCTTCCAGCCATGGCCTACATCAACATCGCTTAGATTCTGTGAATATTAAGGCGGCTGTTTTTACGAATTTTACCAATGATCATTTGGACTATCATCATACATTGGAAGCTTATTTTGAGGCAAAATGTCGCTTATTCGATGAAATTATGTTTCATGGGACCCATGCCATTTTAAATGCAGATATGCCTGAGTATGAACAGTTATTAATACTCTGCCAGAAACGCAACCTTTCTCCTGTGACTTTTGGAAAAGCGGGGCAATCAATCCGTCTTGTTTCTGTTATTCCTGAGGCTGAGGGGCAAGATGTTATGTTATCTATCAAGAATGAAACGTATAACTTTTCATTTCCACTTGTTGGGGAGTTTCAGGTTTATAATATGATGGCTGCGTTAGGAGCGGTCATAGCTTGTGATGGAAACATTACACGTGCTATAGAAGCATGCATGAATCTTAAAGGTGTTCCTGGACGTCTTGAAGAAGCTTCTCATGGAGTTTATGTCGATTATGCGCATACACCTGATGGCCTTTATCGCGCTCTGAAAGCTTTACGACCTCATACAAAGGGTAATTTATGGGTTGTGTTTGGATGCGGTGGAAATCGCGATGCTTTAAAGAGATCTCTTATGGGAGAAGTAGCGGCAAAGCTTGCTGATAAAGTTATTATTACAGACGATAATCCTCGCCATGAAGACGCTAGCAGTATTCGACAGCAAATACTTGCAAGTTGCCCAGGTGCACAGGAGATTGGCTTACGGAGAGAAGCGATCAGTTATGTTCTTAAAGAAAAAAAATCTGATGACGTGGTATTGATTGCGGGTAAGGGGCATGAAACTTATCAGCTTGTAGGAGATCAAGTTCTTCCCTTCAACGACGTGGAAGAAGTGCAAAAAGGTCCAAAGCAATGACAGATCTATGGAATTCAAAGGACGCGATTGAATTTACTGGTGGTACTTCTTCTCAACCATGGGTATGTTCAGGCGTTTCTATCGATACACGAACACTTGAAAAAGGTGATCTTTTTGTTGCTTTGATGGGCGAGACAGGTGATGGACATCTTTTCCTTCAAGAAGCGGCAGAAAAGGGCGCTGCAGCGGCTCTAATTTCTAAAGAACTGCAAGTTCCACTTCCTGTCTTACGTGTCACAGATACACTACAAGCATTAGAAAAACTTGGTATTGCTGCGCGTCAGCGATGTGGTGCGACACGGATTGCTGTAACTGGAAGTGTTGGGAAAACAAGTACAAAAGATATGCTGGCTTGGGCCTTTAAGGATCAAGGCTTAACGCACGCCAGCACAGCAAGTTATAATAATCTTTGGGGTGTTCCGCTTACACTTGCGCGCATGCCTCAAACGACACAGTTTGGTATTTTTGAAGTAGGTATGAATCATCCGGGCGAAATTCGACCATTGACACGGATGATTCAGCCCCAGATTGCAATCATTACGTCAATCGTAGAATGTCATATTGAATTTTTTAAATCTGAGGAAGACATTGCTCACGCCAAAGCAGAGATATTTGAAGGAATGGATAAAGGGGGAGCTGTCCTTTTAAATCGCGATAATCCCCATTTTGACTTATTGGCTAATCTTGCGCGTGAACGTGGGCTTCAAATCAAGGGATTTGGAAAATCTGAAAAAGCTGATTTTCGTTTGGTCTCTTGGCGAGGAGAAGCCGAAAGAAGCCATGTGGTAGCTGAGATCCAAGGGGAGCGAATTTCCTACACGCTTCCTGTGCCAGGTGAACATTGGGTTCTTAATAGCCTTGCGGTGTTAGGAGCCATTTTCCTTGCAGGTGCGGATGTGAAAAAAGCGGCTTCGAGTCTTGCAACAGTTGAAGCACCATCTGGGCGTGGAAAACGCTATCCAGGAGATTTTACGGTTATAGATGAAAGTTATAATGCGAATCCAACATCTATTCGAGCTGCTCTTAGTGTCTTAGGGAAAAGTGGAGAAGGGCGAAAAATAGCTGTTCTCGGAGATATACGCGAGTTTGGAGGTCTTGCTCGAAAACGTCATGAAGAACTTCTCGATCCTCTTTTAGAACATAAGATCGACCTTGTTTTTTGCTGTGGACCTAATATGGCTTATTTATATGAACGTCTTCCTGAAGGTATGAAAGGAGCTTATGCCTTGACATCTCTTGATTTGATCCCTTCTGTTTTACAAGCAGTTAAACCGGGAGATGTAATTAGCGTTAAGGCTTCTTTGGGGACGCGCGTAAAACCTATCGTCGAGGCGCTTCTTGATCTTCAAAAAAATCCCTTGAACAGAGGGGCTTAATAGATGTTTTATTATCTTTATACACTTTGGGGTCAAGAAAACGTTCTTTTCAATTTATTTCGTTACATTACTTTTCGAACGACGGGCGCTTTATTAACAGCGCTGATCATTAGTTTTGTCAGTGGGCCTTATCTCATAAGATGGCTTAAAAGTCAGCAAGGTGACGGGCAACCCATTCGAGATGATGGCCCAGCTTCTCATCTTTTGACAAAACAAGGAACGCCCACGATGGGTGGAAGTTTAATCCTTTTTGCTCTAACGTTGAGCACACTTTTATGGGCAAACTTAGCAAATGGTTATGTATGGGTTGTTCTTTTACTTACGTTAGGGTTTGGGTGCATAGGTGCCTTTGATGATTATTTGAAACTCAAAAAACGCAACTCAAAGGGACTGTCAGGTAAAAAAAAGCTTCTTATTCAAATTCTTTTGAGTGCTTTGGCGACTTTTGCTGTTATGAAGCTCGGAGATTCTACCCTTGCGACAAGTACTTCCATTCCTTTCTTTAAGAATATTCTCATTAACTTGGGTTGGCTTTATATACCCTTTGGTGTTTTCGTTGTGGTTGGCTCATCCAATGCTGTTAATCTGACAGATGGTTTGGATGGCCTTGCTATAGGGCCTGTGATGATCGTGTCAGCGTGTTTTGTCCTGATTTCCTATTTAGTAGGTAATCATGTTTTTGCCAATTATCTCCAAATTGCTTTTGTTCCTGGAGCTGGGGAGCTTGCGATTTTTGCAGGTGCTTTAATTGGCGCGGGTTTGGGCTTTCTATGGTATAATGCTCCCCCAGCTATGGTATTTATGGGTGATACGGGATCTCTCGCTGCGGGGGCCGCTTTAGGTATGGTTTCTGTTATTACAAAGCATGAATTTATATTGGCAATAGTAGGCGGTCTTTTTGTGATGGAGGCCGTCTCTGTTATTCTGCAAGTCGGTTATTTTAAATTTACAGGAGGGAAACGGATTTTTCTAATGGCTCCTATTCATCATCACTTCGAGAAAAAAGGGTGGTCAGAGCCAACTATTGTTTTCCGTTTTTGGATTATTACAATTGTACTAGCTCTTCTTGGGCTCTCAACTTTAAAATTACGTTAAGAAGATGATTATTCCAACACGCTATAAAGATAAAAGAGTTGCCGTCTTAGGACTTGGTCGCTCAGGTAGATCTGTCGCGCACAGTTTGCTTAAGGCAAGTGCTCATGTTTTTGCGTGGGATGACCAAGAAAGCGCTCGTATTTTGGCTCAAGCGCAAGGCATTCCTCTTAATGATTTAAATATGATTGACTGGACAGAGATAGATTTTCTGGTCTTAAGTCCCGGTATTCCCCATCGCTACCCTGCTCCTCACCCAGTTGTGGCGCGTGCTCAAACTTCCGGCTTGCGACCGATAAGTGATATTGAAATTTTATGCACGAGCCAACCTCAAGCACATTATATCGGAATTACGGGTACAAATGGAAAGTCGACAACAACCACATTAATTGGCCATATACTCAAAGAAAGTGGGGCAATCGTTGAGGTAGGTGGGAACCTAGGAATTCCCGTTATGGAACTGAATCCGTTGGAAAAGAATGGTATATATGTATTGGAGGTTTCGTCCTATCAGCTTGAAATTTCGCCAAGTCTTCATTTTAATATAGGCATTTTATTGAACATTACGCCTGATCATTTAGAAAGACATGGGGGAATGGATGGGTATATTGCTGCAAAAAAATTAATTTATAAGAATACAACATCTAAAGATACACTGGTAATCAGCGTTGACGATCTTCCATGTCTCAAAATTTATGAAAGTTTAAAGACCTTGGGTCAAACTAATCTTTTGCCCATTTCTACCTGTAAGTTTCTTCCAGAAGGTATCTATGTGAAAGAAGGAATTCTTCATGAAAACTCTCATCCTGTCCTGAGCTTAAAAGATCTTCAGCGGTTAAAAGGACAACATAATTGGCAAAATGTGGCAGCAGCTTATGGTGCTCTTAGGTCAATGGGGATTTCAACCGAAACGATTGCTCAAGGGATTATTTCTTTTCCCGGACTCAACCATCGTCAACAAGTCGTAGCTAGCTATAGAAATGTGATGTTTGTAAATGATAGCAAGGCCACCAATGCCGAAGCCACGGCAAAAGCTTTAGCCTGTTATCAAGACAGTCCTCTTTATTGCTTGTTAGGGGGGCGCTCAAAAGAAGGCGGAATTACGAATCTAAAGCCATATTTTCCATTCATTGAACATGCCATTTTATATGGTGAGGCAGCTGCGAGTTTTGCGCTCACTTTAGAAGGTAGTGTGCCTTATACCATATGTAAAACACTTGAAGAAGCAACAAAAATGGCAGCAGAGCTAGCCTTTAAACATCACAGACCCGGTGCTGTTGTTTTGTTGTCTCCTGCGTGTGCAAGTTTTGACCAATTTCGGGATTTTGAAGAAAGAGGAGATGCTTTCTGTCAGTACGTTAAAGAACTCCAAGAAACATCGCAAAATAAAAGTGAAGTAGCATAAAATGCTTTCGTTAGCGCGGACAAATACAACGTTAATTGGGCAGTGGTGGTGGACAGTAGACCGCTGGATCTTAGCGGCTTTAGTTCTCCTTATTTTTCTTGGTATTTTGCTTATTATGGCTGCAAGTCCTGCTGTTGCAGATCAACATCATTGGAGCTCCTTTCACTTTATTAAAAAGCATGTGGCCTTTTTGATCCCAACTTTTTTTATCCTTATAGGGGTTTCTTTCTTATCTCTTCAAAACGTTAAGTGGTTCGCCGTTGGTCTTCTGGGTATGAGTTTATTGGGACTTATCCTTACGCTTTTGGTAGGAACAGAAATTAAAGGAGCGACGCGTTGGCTTGAAGTGGGGGGATTTTCGCTTCAACCTTCCGAATTTGTTAAACCCTCTTTTTCAGTCGTGTGTGCCTGGCTGTTTTCTCAAAATCAAGAGAATTCATCTTTTCCGGGGAATTTAGCCTCGATTGGACTCTACCTATTGGTTATATCTTTATTGATTTTGCAACCTGACTTAGGAATGACAGGGTTAATTTCAGTGATGTGGTTTTCTCAATTTTTTCTTGCAGGGCTTCCTCTTTTCTGGATTTTGTCTGCTGCTGGTTGTGGTGTGGGAGGGATTTTCGCTGCCTATTTTCTTTTTCCTCATGTGACACGTCGTGTTGATCATTTCTTCCATCCTGATAGTGGAGATAAATTTGGAGATCGATATCAAATTCATCAATCTTTAGATGCCTTTATGAGCGGTGGATTTATCGGTAAAGGTCCTGGAGAAGGTACAATCAAAAAATATCTTCCTGATGCGCATGCAGACTTCATTTTTGCAGTTGCCGGAGAAGAATTTGGGATGATCTTGTGCCTTTTACTCATAGGAGTCTTTGCTTTTATTCTTATCCGTTCCTTCAGTCGTCTTTTTGATGAGAATAATATGTTTGTTGTGTTGGCAGTCACTGGTCTTGTCGTCCAGTTTGGATTACAGGCTGTAATTAATATGGCGTCAACTTTGAATTTGATGCCTACCAAAGGTATGACACTTCCGTTTATTAGCTACGGGGGATCCTCCATGATTGCGCAAGCGATAGGAATGGGGATGGTGCTCGCTCTTACTCGAAGAAGGATTGGTGATTATGACCGGTCTTGAAAAACGCATTGTCTTAGCAGCAGGTGGAACAGGAGGGCATGTTTTTCCAGCTCAAGCGTTGGCACAAGAACTTGCATCACAAGGATATAAAGTTTTTATCTTCAGTGATGGTCGCGGAAATCAGTTTAATAATTCCATGTATCACAAAGTATCTATCCCTGCTTCTTCACTTAGTGGTTCAATAGAACAAAAATTAAAGGGAAGTATTAAACTTATGACAGGTATAGGTGTAGCCCTATATCATTTGCGAAGGATAAAGCCGCATGCTGTTATTGGCTTTGGGGGCTATCCTTCTTTTCCAACGATGATGGCTGCAATTACACTTCGTCTCCCAACAATTATTCATCAAGCAGATGCATATTTTGGTCGTACGAATCGCTTTCTCGCGCCATATGTTACACGAATTGCCACCTCATTCCCGCATGTTGAAAATATACCTTCAACGTGTCAAAAGAAGGTGAGCTATACAGGATTACCGGTACGCCCCGACATTATTTCTGAGCCTTATGCATCTTCTGAAGAGAGCTCCCCCTTTCATATTCTTGTAACTGGAGGAAGCCAAGGAGCAAAGATATTTAGTGAAATTATTCCACAAGCAGTCCATCAGCTTGATCTCACGCTTCAAAAACGCCTTCGTGTTACCCAACAATGCCGTTTCGAATTTTTAGACCTTACAAAAGCTCTCTATGATCGAACAAAAGCACGTGTTGAACTTTCTCCTTTTTTAGATGGGATGGGAGAGCGCTATAAAAAAGCACAACTTGTCATTTCCCGTGCTGGAGCTTCAAGTGTTTTAGAAGTCGCCTTGGTAGGGAGACCTGCTATCCTTGTTCCTTACCCTTACGCAACGGATGATCATCAATTCTATAATGCTCAACAAGCTGCTGTTGTTAAAGGTAGTTGGATGATACGAGAAAAAGATTTTACTTCTAAAGGGTTAGCAACTTATTTGTCTGAATTGATGACTTCCCCCTGGAAATTAACGGAAGCAGCGGTCAATATACGATCCATTGCTGTTGCGGATGCTTCTTTAAGACTAGCACACCTTGTAAAACTGATTGCGATATAGGAAAGATAATTTTATGAATTTTAAGGATCTTAAGAACAAACGCATCCATTTTATTGGTGTAGGTGGAATTGGTATGAGTGGTATTGCCCAACTCCTTGCTCAACGCGGGTGCTCAATTAGCGGAAGCGATCTTGCTTTAAATGCAAATACTGAAAGATTACAAAAACAAGGTGTTCCCATCGTTATAGGTCACGATCCGGTAACTCTTGAGGAAAAAGATATTGTTGTAATCTCGACGGATATTAAAGAAACTAACCCTGAATTAAAAGAAGCGTGTCTTCGTTCTCTTCCTATTTTACATCGTTCCGAAATGTTAGCGCTTCTTATGGAAGATTATCAAGGAATTGCTATTTCTGGAACTCATGGAAAAACAACCACGACAGCGTTGATGGGGTGGGTCTTAGAAACGGCCAAGCTCGATCCCACCATTATTAATGGGGGCGTAATGAATTCGTGGGGGTCTAATGTTAGACTTGGTCAAGGTCAATGGTGTGTGGTGGAAGCAGATGAATCTGATGGGAGTTTTTTGAAGCTTCCTCGAAAGATGGCAATTGTCACAAACATGGATCTTGAGCATATGGATTATTATGGAAGTTCTGAAAGACTTTATGATGCTTTCGAAACTTTTGCGACTGACCTGCTTCCTGGTGGTGTTGCAATTTTAGGAATTGATCATCCTCAAGTTCATTCTCTCTGGCAAAAAATTAAAGAAAAACAAAAATGTATTACATATGGACTATCGCTTGAGGCTGATGTACGAGCTGAAAATATTCGTATGACGCGAGAAGGAATTTTATTTGACCTCATCAAAGGAGACCAACGTTCTGAAATATTTCTTCAGCTTTATGGCCATCATAATGTCTTGAATGCTCTTGGAGTTGCTGCGGCTGCCTTTGAATGTGGACTTGAGGTAGATATTCTTAAGCGTGCTTTTGCGTCTTTTGAAGGTGTGCAACGTCGTTTTACGCGCGTTGGAGATTGGCATGGTATCACGATTATTGATGATTATGCTCATCATCCTGTTGAGATCCAAGCAACTTTAAAAGCGGCAAAAGGAGCAACAGATGGGCGGATCATTGCGGTTTTACAACCACACCGTTATAGTCGTTTGACTCATCACTTCAAAGAATTTGCAACTTGTTGTGAAGGGGCGGACTTGACGATTGTTTTGCCAGTTTACGCTGCACGGGAAATGCCCCAAGCAGGTATTAATCATGAAAACCTAGTAAAAGCAATGAAGGGTGAAGTATATCAGTGTGATGAGGATGAAGAATTACCTCAACTGATTCAAACTCTTGCTCGAGCGGGAGATATGATCATTTGTTTAGGAGCAGGATCAATTTCATCTCTTGCTCAAGCCTTACCAAAGCAATTAAATAAAACCAATTCATGGACATCTGTTTAAGGAGAAGTCAGTTGATAACGAAAAAATTAAAGATGAGTTTACCAAAAACAAGAGGCCGTTATCTCTTTGATGTTCCCTTAGCCCCAACGACTTGGTTTCGGGTAGGAGGAGCTGCACAAGTTACTTTTAAACCTGCAGATATTCAGGATTTGTGTTTTTTCCTAAAAAATCGCCCCACTAATCTTCCTCTTCATACTATTGGTGTGGGTTCTAATATATTAGTTAGAGACGGAGGTGTTGAGGGTGTTGTTATTCGACTCGGTCAAGGTTTTAATAACGTCTACATCAATGGAACATCTCTTGATATTGGTGCGGCTGTTTTAGATCGAAATGTTGCTGACTTAGCTTGTGGTGCAGGGATTGCCGGATTGGAATTTTTATGCGGTATTCCGGGGACGATCGGGGGCGCTCTTCGTATGAATGCGGGAGCGTATGGTTCTGATATTTCTCAAGTTTTAGAATATGCTCTTGTGCTGGATCCGAAGGGGACACTCCATCGTTTAACTAATCAAGAATTAGGCCTCGCTTATCGCCATTGTGATTTACCGAAAGATTGGATTTTTGTTGGAGCGCGATTAAATGGACAAGTCGGAAACGAGAAAGAAATTCAAGAAAAAATATCTTCCTTCCTTAAAGAGCGGGAAAAAACGCAGCCTGTTAAATCACGAACAGGAGGAAGTACCTTTGCAAATCCGGAAGGAAAAAAAGCTTGGGAGCTTATTGATAGAGCAGGATGTCGTGGATTAAGAAAAGGTGGGGCGATGATGTCCGAGTTGCATTGTAATTTTATGATTAATGAAGGTGGGGCAACAGCTGCCGATCTTGAAAATTTAGGAGAAGAGGTGAGACAGCGTGTTTTAGAAACATCAGGAGTAAGCTTACGGTGGGAGATTGAACGAATTGGTTTTAAGAGTATGCCTGCTATAGGAGAAAAGGCTGCATGAAGAAAAGAGTTGCTGTTTTAATGGGTGGTTTTTCAGGAGAGAGAGATGTTTCTCTTTCAAGTGCTCAAGGTGTTTTGAAAGCTCTTCAAGAATTAGGTCATGAAGCTATTCCCATTGATGTTACACGAGATATGGAAAAATTGGTTCAAAATTTGCAAGTTCACAAACCCGATGTCGTTTTGAATATTCTGCATGGACGTTGGGGTGAGGATGGCTGTATCCAAGGTCTTCTGGAAATGATGGATATCCCCTACTCTCATTCAGGTGTTCTAGGATCCTCTCTTTCCATGAATAAGGTTGTAGCAAGAAAAATGTGTCAAATCAATGATATTCGTGTTCCTGAAGGCCAGGTTGCAAAGCTTACGGATATTTGTGCGGGGACTGTTATGAAACCCCCCTTTGTGATTAAACCTATTGGTGAGGGTTCAAGCCTGGGTGTTTATATTGTTTTGGATGAGAAAACACCTCTTCCTAGCCCTCACGATTGGCCGTTTGAAGATGAAGTTCTAATAGAACGCTATATTCCAGGACGAGAAATTCAAGTGGCTGTTTTGAGTGGAATCGCTTTTGGTGCAATTGAAATTTGTCCTAAGGGCACGTTTTATGATTATGAGGCTAAATATACCGATGGGAAAGCGGTTCACTTGATGCCGGCGCCAATCCACCCCGAAGCTTACACCCAAGTTTTGGAATGGGCAGTAAAAGCTCATGACATCCTTGGATGCCGTGGTGTGACCCGGTCAGATTTTCGGTATGATGATACACAAGGTGAACCCGGAAAATTGTATTATCTTGAGACAAATCCTCAACCCGGCTTAACCCCATTATCGTTAGTACCTGAAATTGTTGCTCATCAGGGGATGAGTTATGCTCAACTTGTCCAGTGGATGGTGGAGGATGCTTCATGCCGACGGTGAAAACCTATCGGAACATACCTTCTAAGCGTCAAAAAGCTCAGCGAGCCCCTCATCAAACTTTTGGAGTTCGCCGTCTTTCTTCTGTCATTATTATTTTCAGTTTTTGTGGTTTGTTCTCCTGGAGTTATTTTTATGCGCCAACTCTGATGTCATTGGTCATGGAGAGCATTGAAACCTCGTTAGCACAGGTTGGATTTAAGCTTGAAGATGTTGTTGTAGAAGGGCGTATTCGTACAGATAAAGACCAAATCTTAAAAATGGCGGGACTTGAGCGAGGGAAGCCACTCTTTTCAATACGCCTTTCTGAAACAAAAAATAGGCTTGAAGAAATTTCATGGATAAACGCTGTTCGAGTGGAAAGGCGCTTTCCCGATACGCTTTTTATCCGTATTTCAGAGAAGGAGCCTGTTGCTATTTGGCTGAACCAAGCTAAAACTTATCTTGTTGATCGTGATGGAGAGCTTATGGAGACGGATCAAGGTCATCAGTATAAGGAATTGTTGCTCATAACAGGAGATGAGGCGCCGCATCATGTAGGGCAGCTCGTCACCCTCCTTGAGAAGTTTCCTGAGCTTAAATATCGTGTGACGGGTGCAACTCATTTAAGATCAACGCGGTGGGATATTAGGCTTGATGGGAAGGTCGATGTCAAGCTTCCAGAAAAGGAAGCTGATAAGGCGTTAGCCTATCTTATGGATCTTGAAAAGCAGCATCGCTTAACCAATCGAGACATCGTAACGATTGATATGCGATTACCAAATCAGTTAATCCTCCGCTTAACTCCTGAAGCTGCTAAAAAGAAACATGATTCAGGAAAAGATGCGTAAATGGAGTCGTTAAGAAGTATGTGGAATTGGGGGCGACGTCATCCAGGTATGCGAGGAGGATTAATTGCGGCATTAGATGTTGGATCATCTAAGGTTTGTTGCGCCATTGCTCAAGTCCATGGAGCAAAAGATTTTGAAATTCTGGGTGTGGGCCACCAACTTTCGAGTGGAGTTAAGGCGGGTGTTGTCATTGATATGGAAGAAGTGATCACCTCCATCGTCAATGCTGTCCATACGGCTGAAAAGATGGCAGGCGTCACTATTCGCGATATTATTGTAAGTGTTAACGGGACCCAACTTAAATCAGTCAATCTTGCTCTTGAGATGAGTGTTTCTGGCCATCCCATCAATGATTCCGATGTTCGGCGAATTCTCTTGCAAGCTAAGGCTTCTCAAGAAGACCCGTCTTTTCAAACGTTGCATACAGTTCCAACAGGTTACGCTTTAGATGGCACCAAAGGAATAAGAGATCCTCGGGGGATGCATGGAGATCGATTGTGGGTATCGATTTATACTCTTTTTAGCAAAACAAGCCCGCTTTACAATTTAAGTACTTGTGTGGCGAGAAGTCACTTAGAAGTTGCAAGCCTTGTGGCGGCACCTTATGCGTCTGGTTTGGCTTGTCTTGTTGAAGATGAAATGGAGTTAGGGGTTATTCATATTGATATGGGAGGCAGCACGACATCTTTTGCTGTTTTTCACGAAGGACAATTAAGGTATGCTGAGTGTATTCCCATTGGAGGAAGCCATATTACGATGGATATCGCACGTGGTTTTTCTACGACTTTAATAAATGCTGAACGACTTAAGACTCTTTATGGAAGTGCTACCCCTTCAGTTGCAGATGAGCGAGAGATGATTGTTGTGCCTTTAGTGGGAGAAAAGAAGGGGGAGGGAACAAATCAAATGCCTCGTTCCGCTCTTGTCTCTATTATTAGACCGCGGGTTGAAGAAACCTTTGAGTACGTGCGCGATCGCCTCTTAAAAGCAGGCATTGATCAGTTTATGGGAGGGCGTGTCGTCTTAACAGGAGGGGCAAGCCAATTAGCTGGTGCACGAGAAGTTGCGTCTATGATTTTAGGAAGAAACATCCGACTTGGGAAACCCCTTCATCTTGTCTCTTCTGAGTTCTCTCAAGATCCTTCCTTTGCGACCTGTGCAGGATTATTATCCTACGGACAGGCGGAACATGCTGCTTACTTGCAGGCCTTTCCACAGAAAAAATCTAAACAAGTCTTCACTCATATTGGCTCTTTTATTAGACAAATTTGGTGATGGTTTTTTGGATCTGAGTATGTGATTATGTACACATTAAAGAGATAATGGAGATTTAGTAATGACTCAGTCACAAAATGAAGAGAAAAAGGAACTCAAGCCTCGGATTACCGTAATTGGAGTAGGCGGTGCTGGGGGAAATGCGGTTAATAATATGATTCGTGGCGATTTGTTAGGCGTAAAATTCATTGCCTCCAATACAGACGCTCAAGCACTTTCTCTCTCTCTAGCTGAATCTAAAATTCAACTTGGTTTTGAGGCAACGCAAGGATTAGGGGCGGGGTCTCATCCAGAAGTAGGACGCGCTTCCGCTGAAGAGAGTATTGAAGATGTCTTAAAAGATATTGAAAACAGTAACATGCTCTTTGTGACAGCTGGAATGGGCGGAGGAACAGGATCTGGAGCCGCGCCAGTTATTGCTAAAGCTGCACGTGAAAAAGGAATTCTTACGATTGGTGTTGTAACTAAACCTTTCCATTTTGAAGGTTCAAATCGTATGCGCACAGCAGAAAAGGCCATTGAAGAGTTGCAGCAATATGTTGATACACTGATCATTATTCCAAACCAAAATCTTTTCCGTGTTGCTAATGAAAAAACCACATTTGCTGATGCCTTTAAAATGGCAGATGACGTGCTTTATTCTGGTGTTCGCAGTGTGACTGATTTGATGATGAAGCCGGGGCTTATTAACCTTGACTTTGCGGATGTGCGGGCCGTCATGGGTGAAATGATGGGCAAAGCCATGATGGGAACTGGGGAAGCACAAGGAGAAGGACGAGCAATTGAAGCCGCAGAGGCCGCCATTTCAAGTCCGCTTTTAGAAGACGTTTCAATGCGTGGAGCTAAAGCCGTTCTTATCAATATCACAGGTGGTCTTGATATGACACTTTATGAAGTTGACGAAGCAGCTAATCGTATTCGTGAAGAGGTTGATCCTGAAGCACATATTATCTTTGGTTCAACTTTTGATGAGAACCTTGAGGGGCGCATTCGTGTGTCATGTGTGGCAACAGGTATAGATGCTCAAGCCGCAAGCTTGTTAAGCAAGGCGCGTATTGCTGAACTTGAGCAAGAGATGCAGCTTGCAGCCCGCAAGGTTGAAGAAGAGCAGATTCATGAGCAAATGGCTTCGGAACCTGAGAAAGAGTTTGTTCCTGCCGAACTCGATTTTGAAGATCGTGTAATTAATTTAAGAGAAATTTCCTCAACAGATTCTTATTCCCAAGAGTTGCCAGGTAGTGAGCCTTCTAATTATCAAAACCCTACCCCTGCGTCTCAGCGTGAAGAAAGTCGTTCCTTTAGTTTATTTGATCGCCTTATGGGGAGAAAAAGTCAGCCTGCGCGTGCACAAGAAGCTGCAAAACGATCTCTTCTTCCGCAAGCAACCTTACAAACAAATCCTGAGCCTGTCTCTGAAGAAGACGAATCCATGGACATTCCTGCTTTTTTGAGGCGGCAGTCGGGTCGTTAAGAAGGAATTGACCGCTAGATAGCATCAATTGCTTGATAGGATTTAAAAAACAAAATGTTCAAAAGCGAGGAGGCTTCAATGAAAATCCAATTACATAAAATATTTTTCTTCCTGAGCATCGCTTTGTTTGCTTTAAATAGTGATCTCTTGGCGACTATAAATTGTCCTGCAACGGGAGGAGCAGGTATGATTCCCTGCTTATGTCAACTGGGCGGACCAGATCCTATGGGAGAGACAACAGTCTATGTTAAACTTGGAAATAAGACTCCTGAGGCTGCATGCAGTACCTGTAAAGGTACAGATGAAAATGGGCTAAAGTGGACTTGTAACTTTTCCTGTGGTGGTGGGGCGTCCAAGTAGAGCGTCAACACGCTTTTCTTTGAAAGCAGAACGTTCAAGATTATGTTGCAGTAAAAAGGTTATTCTCTTTACCTGTGATGTTTTCAGAGTAATTAAAAGTTTACAAATTTTAAATTTTTGTAAGGAGGCTTTAATGGGAAGTGCTTTTCTCTTTTTTTGTGGGAGCGTGATTTTTCTCTCTCTCTTGATGGCAGCAAATCAGGAAGTGGATTATCACAATTTGGTTGCACATGTGCAGGGCTAATAGCTTTTGAAATAGCTCAATGTGCATTATCGTATTGAAAATGTGCTGCGGAAGAGAGTCAGTATGACGCGATCTGTACCTGTCAAACGGGTTGGTTAATACGTCGCTGTACAAATTGGGATGAGATATTCAATGATCCAAGGGTGTAAGTGCCAAAACCAGATTTCCGAAAAATACGGTGAAAACTGCAATGCCGCCTAAATGGTCTGAAAAGATAATAAAATAAAAATATAATATCCATAGAAAAAAGAAGGATAACTTTCTTTCTATGTTGAATTTTTTAAACAGAGTCGAGGATACTAATGAAAAAATCTATTTTTTTATTAATGATATATTCTTTTACTCTTTTTCCTCTATTCGCTCAAAGTTCTGTAGATAAGGATAACATTGCTCAAATGGAGAAATTTCTCCATAAAAACAAGAACAAAATAAACAATCTTAAGGAAAACGGACAATATTTAGCTTGTTATAGAAATTGCATGGCGACTATGTGTACGGATTCTGATTATTGTCCTTACGTTTGCTTTTTTTATGCCCTTAGCTGTATAAAAGAAAAAGATAGAGATTTGAAGATAAAAAAGAATAACTAATCTCACTTTCTTTTGATATTTTTTGTTTAAATTGCTTGTTAAGCTTTCTTGTAACAAACCGTCATAATCAGTGATTTGTCTCAAGCTTTCCTGTGTTTTATCCTTTAAAATAGAAAACATAGGTAAAGGAACTACCAAGTGACCGGTCTTCATTCTATTTCTGTTGAACAAAGCCAACCTCAAGTTTGTGCTCTTATTCCTGACATTGAGCTACGTCTCCAACATCATCAAAAAACAATAGCAAACGTCGTTTCTTGTCAAGGTATTGGAGTTCACTCTGGGATGCCAGTAACAGTAACGTTACATCCAGCAGTTTCCGGAAGTGGCGTTACGTTTATTCGTACAGATCTTGGAGGAGCAGAAGTAAAAGCTCAGTGGCAAACGGTCGTTGATACGCGTTTTTGTACCACAGTTGGAAATGCACAGGGTGTAACTGTTTCTACGATTGAACATTTGATGGCAGCTCTTGCAGCAAGTGGCATTGATAACGTTCGTGTTGAAATAGATGGACCAGAACTTCCTATTATGGATGGAAGCGCTCAGCCATTTGTGGCACTTGTTGAAGAAGCTGGTGTTAAGGAGCAACGAGCTCCTCGCAAAGTTATTCGTGTTTTAAAAACAGTGACCGTTGAAGAAGGGGACCGGAAAGTCTCTCTTGCACCTGCGCCTTATTATGAAATTGAGGTTGACTTTGATTTTGCCGGGCGAACAACTTTAGCCCCACAACATCGGGTGTTCTATCCTTTAGAAGAAGATTTTGCAGAAGAGATTTCTTCGGCTCGTACTTTTGGTCTTTTAGAAGATGCAGAGAAAATATGGGCTATGGGTCTTTCTAAAGGTGCTTCATTGGAAAATACACTTGTTTATGACGGTATGCACGTTATGAATGAAGATGGCTTACGTTATGAAGATGAGTGTGTTCGGCATAAAGTACTGGATGCCCTTGGCGATCTTCACTTAGCAGGTGGATTGATTTTTGGTAAATTCCATGGTGTTCGTACCGGCCATGGTCTGCATCATAAGTTGTTGTTGGCTCTTTTTGCGGATCCAAGTGCTTACACCATAGAGATGCGATAAAAATTACTTCGTATGTTTTATGGCTTGTTGTGAGCTACAGAAATTTTTACGATTTGTATCGTCATCTTTTTCTCTATTTGGTTTACACTGACAAGCAGCTGGTATTCCTGGACATTTACATTGCCAGTAACCGTATGGACATGGTGCGCCTCCGGGATTGAGATTATTGGGACCAGGAGGGGTACAAGCTATAAACTGCGCATTACATAAGGAAGTCATAGAGACGCTTAATATAAATACCCAGAGAAGTGTTGCTTTCAATAATTTCATGCTTTTTCCTTTCTTGTAACTCTAAGATAAAAAATATTTATTAAAAAAAATTACCTACTTAATATCTTTTTGTGAAAGTTTCTTTCGATACTCTCACAAACTCCCCCATTGCTGAGAAAGCATAAAAACTTTATAAACAAGAATAGTTGATGGCAAAGGAAGGATAGAATGCAAAAGCATCTGTTAAAATTGGGAGGGGCCCTCGCTCTTCTTTTAGTAGCGGCCTGTAGTGATAAGGAAAAACCTTACGTCGAAAAGCCTGCGACAGAGCTCTATTTAAAGGGATTTGAAGACCTTGTGAAAAATGATTATAAGGATGCTGCGGGATCCTTTGATGAAGTTGAGCGACAACACCCATATTCAGAATGGGCGACGCGCGGACAGCTGATGTCGGCTTATACCAACTATTTAAATGGAGATTATGATAAAGCGATTGCAACTTTGGATGCTTTCATTCAATTGCATCCTGGTTATAAGCACATCGATTATGCTTATTATTTAAAAGCGTTGAACTATTATGATCGGATCTTAGCCGTAACGCGTGATCAGAAAAATACCTATGAAGGGCTTAATGCCTTGCAAGCCGTTGTTAAGAAGTTTCCTGATTCAAAGTATGGGCGGGATGCTCAACTTAAAATAGACCTTGTCTATGATCATTTGGCTGGAAAAGAAATGACAGTGGGTCGCTATTATATGAAAAAAGATCTTTATCTCGCGGCAATTAATCGTTTCCAAACGGTTATTGATGCCTATCAAAGGTCTACGCACGTTCCTGAAGCTTTACATCGTCTTGTGGAATGCTATTTAGCAACGGGGCTTACAAAAGAAGCTCAAGCTGTAGCCGCTGTTTTAGGGCATAATTATCCAGGGAATGAGTGGTACGCAGATTGTTATATGCTTCTTAAAGGTGAAGATTTACGCCCTGAATGGATTAAGATGGAAGAAGGTTCTTGGCTTGAACGTCTAATGAATATTCAGATCTTTTAATCTACCCTTATTCTTAAATCTTCAATAAAAAACCCCGCCTAGAGCGGGGTTTTTTTTAAAACTCCAAAGTATTATTTTGGTGCCTCAGGCGCTGGAGCTGGTGCAGCTTCCGGAGCTGGTGCTGGAGCTGGAGTTGGCTCAGGAGCTGGCGCTGGCGCTGGTGCTTCAGCAGCTGGAGGTGGTGGAGGAGGAGTCTCTTCCGCTTTCTTCTCTCCGCAAGCTGTAAGGGTTAAAGCACAAGCCGCAAATAAGGCTGTATACACTGTTGATTTCATTTTTATTCCTCATAAGTTTGAGTTGCCGGATACTCATTCATCGTTATCTTTCATTGGGTTTCAACCGGACATTAAAACTCTGCCATAAAATTCAGATAATTGCAATCGCTGAAAGGTTATCAGAACGAATCTCATGATGGCCTTCGGATAAAAAACGTCTTCGACTCGAAAAATTATCTGTAAATGTATTGCGCTTAATATCGTGAATAGAAAGAAGCCCTTCATTATGGAGTTGTTGGCATATATAACCTGGTAAATTGAAATAATGGTGTCCCGGCTTGTCTGAAGGATAAAAAAAGTTTTCGTAAGGTTCACCAATGAGATCAGGAAATTCAGGGCCTACTTCATAATTGTTTTGTTGGATTGTTGGACCCAAAGTTGCATATATGTTTGAACGAGTTGCCCCTAGTTTTTCCATCGCAGAAACAGTGGCCTTCAGAATGCCATCTTTTGCGCCACGCCAACCTGCATGGCAAGCTCCAATAATTTGGGTTTTAGGATCATAAAAAAGAACAGGGCCGCAATCAGCCGTTAATATCCCTAAGGCAAGTCTAGGGATGTCTGTAACCATACCGTCTCCTTCTACTTCTTCTGTCCAGACTCCAGTGACTTCTATAACCTTGTTGCCGTGAACTTGTTTAAGGGTGAGGAGAGGAATAGGGTGACTGGTCATCAACTTCATTGCTTGATTGCGATGAGTTGATAAAATATGGGGGTCTGATTCAAAAAAGCCATGTTTAACTCTGGGAAATTTAGAAAAATAAGAGCAGGTATGTAAAATCATTGTTCGAATCCTGTCGGAAAAAGTGTTGGAGGTGAAAAAAGAGCCATTACCTTGAAAAGAGATCCCATTTGTTGCGGATGGACAAGACGTGTGACAGCTGCTTCTAGACTAGCTTGATGGGAGGGATTTTTTTTCTTTAATGTCTCAACTCTTATATCGATGCCCAGATTCTTTAAAAATTGGCCTTGTGGGATAGGTCCTAAAACGCCCACTCCATGGGAGAGGGCTATTTTTTTGACGCTGCCAAAATCAACATGACACGTTAGGTCGGATTTGCCAATATTTGAGAGAGGATCGGCATGGCTACCCTGAAATAGAGCTTGTAGGGTGTCTCCTTCTCCCTTTTCATACCCATAATCAATACATAAAAAGACACCATTTTGTTTTGAGAGGAGAGTGCAAATTTCATTAATAAGAGATTGTGTTTTTGGACTTTCTTCCCATGAAAGGTTGGGACCTACGTTGTCTCCTTGCTTGTGAAAGCTAAAAACAAGTTTGTCATCTTGAATAGAAATACATCTTTCGTAAAGAACGTGCTCCCTGCGTGTATAATAATGGGTTGGAAACGTGTCTAAAAATTCATTGGCGATGATTATGAGAGGGTTAGAGGGAAGAGGGAGATCTGAAAAGCGGTCGCTCCATATCAGAGATCCGTTGATGTTTTGACGTTGGAGTTTCTTTAAAAGAGGGTTTGTTTCAACAAGAAAAATGTGAAGCGCTTCAGAGAATGTTTTTGAGTGTTCGGAAATCCTCAAGAAATCCGAAAGTAATGTTCCTTTTCCAGGGCCAAGCTCGATAAGTGAAATTTTTTCTGGGAAACCTAGTTTTGCATAGTAGTCAAGGGCCCAAGCTGCAATAAGCTCGCCGAATACCTGGCAAACTTCAGGAGAGGTGATGAAATCTTGGGCGATTGCTGTTTGTGTTCGATAGTAACCATAAAGAGGATGTTCTAAGGCTAGTTCCATAAAATGAGCCTGAGAAAGAGGGCCATTTTCTTGGATTTCTTGATAAACATAGGAGCTAAGCATTCTCTCCTCTTAAAAGGGCCCGTGTGCTCAAGAAAAAACCAAAAGCAAGGACGGGGAGAGAAAGGATTTGGCCCATTGTAATGCCCCCCGAAAAATAACCTAAGAAAGCATCTGGTTCGCGGAAACATTCAGCCAGAATACGTGCCACACCATAACCTGATAAAAATACGCCCGTAAGGAGCCCTCGTTTATGCGACCAACGTGTTAAGGTTGCGCCGTATGTTAAGATGATGAACAGAATAATCCCTTCTAAAAAAGCTTCATAAAGTTGACTTGCATGCCGGGGCAAGGGGCCTCCTCGGGGGAAAAACATACCCCAAGCTGAATCTGTAACGCGACCATAAAGCTCTCCGTTAATAAAATTCGCAATTCGTCCAAAGAAAAGACCAATGGGGACACCACAACAAGCGAGGTCAGAAAAAGTGAGAAAATAAATTCCGCGGCGATAGCAATAAATAGCTGTTGCAATCACAACGCCTAATAGACCACCGTGGAAGGCCATTCCTCCCTTCCAAACTTGAATAATTTCCAGGGGGTTAGCCATGTACTTTGAAGGATTATAAAAAATAACGTAACCAAGGCGGCCACCTACAATGACACCCACAACAGCCCAAACCAGGTAGTCATCTACCATTTTACGGCTCACAAGCGGAAATTTTTGGGTAAGCCATAAACTATATTGCCACCACCCAAGAATTCCAACCACATAAGCAAGACCATACCAATGCACAGCAAAAGGGCCAATTTGAAAAGCCACGGGATCTATATTGGGAAAGGGCATGCAATGTATTCCTCTTTTTATGTTGTTATAGATCGAAGCGTTCTTTGCATCAAGGTTCTTTAAAAGAGACGGAATTGCTTGGGGTAGTTTTAAAATTGTTGTATTCTTGAATGAGAGATAAATTTTTAAGAAACAGGGAAGCTTCATGCCAATTAATTATATCAATCGGAATGAATTACAAAATACCTTGGCGCAACTTGAGCAAGCTCTTTATAACCATGTCCAATGGCATAATTTTATTATTCGCACGCTTATTTGCCGATTGCCTGGGAATAAGCAAGATACAAAGACAAGCGCGCATAAAGAATGTTTGTTTGGTCAATGGTATTATAATGATACTCCCAAAAAGCTACAAGATCATCCAGGTTTTGCTGCGATTGGAGAAGCTCACAAGCACATGCATCAGTTAACGGCGAACCTCCTTCTTACTGTAGCTGCTGGAAACCTAATTGATATCCATGATTATGATCGATTTGCAAACGCTTTGGAACAATTGCGTCTTGAAATATTCTCCTTAAAGCATGAGCTCGAGCTTTCTCTTTACACCCACGATCCACTTACAGGGGCCATCAATCGAGCAGACATGTTGCCTGTCTTGCGTGAGCTCCATGAAATGGTTAAACGCGATTCTCAAGTTTGTGGTATTTCGATGATGGATTTGGATCATTTTAAGAAAATCAATGATGAGTTTGGGCATCCTGCAGGAGATAAGGTTCTCGTTTCCCTTGTTCGTTATATCACTGAAAATCTTCGCCCCTACGATAAGTTGTTTCGTTATGGAGGGGAGGAATTTTTATTTTGTTTACAACAAACGACCTTAGAGACCTGTTCTGAAAGAATAGAAGAGCTACGCCGAGGAATTAAAGAACTTCCTTTTGACATTGGGCGCAGTGAGCCCATTCACATCACGGTTTCTTTTGGTGTTACGATGCTTGAACCAGACCTTACGATTGAACAGTGTATTGAGCGTGCCGATAAAGCTCTCTTTGAGGCGAAAAATAAAGGAAGAGATGTTGTTAAAATTTGGGATTCATCCATGTGATAGATTGGATTTTATAGGGGGTTCTTACGATAGGGAGCTTAGGTGAGAAATCTTTCGTATTTCGAGTTACGTCAACGAATCAACCAAAAATCACTTTTCGGTTCGAAGAACTTCCTCTATCCATGGGATTGTTTTTTCAATCATACAATAAAGTCCTTTATTAAAGGACTCAACAATTTCATTCATTGTGGGCGATGAACTTGGAATGATCTCTGTGAAAGTATGGGCTGCAATGGCCTGTCTGTTGCGTAAATTAATGAGCTTAAATGTAACCTTAAGATGAACCTCGGGAGCTCCTTCTTCTAAATGATAAACAGAAAAGTCTTTAATTTCAGGCTGCAATAGATATTTTGTTTCAAGTCCTGCTGCCATTCTATTCACGCGTACTTCACCCCATCGTTGACCCAGGCTTTCGATGAGGACTTCTTGTAAGATCTTTGGGAGACGGTCTGGCCATTCTCCATCTGCTAAGTAATTTCTTTGAAAAGGTGAGGGTGTTACGGCAATGCGAGAGGTATTTAAGCTGGCCTCACTTAAAGGAATGTCTATCGCAAGAGAAGCTGGAAGTTTCCCTTGGGGCTCAAATGTTCCGCTCTTTAACGTATACAAAGGAAGTGGTTCTTGCTGCCCTAAGAAGGCACAACCAGATAACAGACTTGCGAAAATTAAGAAGCTTGTTTTTTTCATGATCCTTTTACTCTTTTGTCTCAAGGCTATCAGAATTCATGATATGCGTCGAGGGAAAGAACAGTTTCAAGCCTATTTTTATCTTGTCATTAGGAGGAGAGGATTGTATTAAAAATAAGTGGCTAAAAAAACGTAGGAGGCGCTTTGTGTCAGAATCAACTTTCTCAAGGCGTAAATTTCTTATTTTAGCATCCTCATTCATGGCTGTTACTGCAACGCCTACATTAGCGGCATCTGTTCTCTCTAAGACGCGGCCACGATTCTCTACTCGTAAAATCTCGTTAAGTAATATTCATTCAGGTGAGGAATTTGAAGGTATTTATTGGCGTGAGGGATACTATGATGAAAAAGCACTTGCAAGGCTTGCACATCTTTTGAGAGATAGGCGAAATAATAAGCAGCACTCATTTGATGGGCGACTCTTTGATGTGCTCCATCGCCTTCAGGTTTCGCTTGGAACGCAGCAGCCTTATGAAGTAATCTGCGGATACCGCTCCTCTGCAACAAATGCAACGCTCCATAAAAAAAGCAAAAAAGTTGCTAAAAATAGTCTTCATATGCAAGGAAAAGCTATTGATCTTCGTCTCGAGCATACGCCTCTTAAAGAGCTGTGTGATGCAGCTCGTGCTCTTAAGGCTGGAGGCGTTGGCTATTATCCTAAGTCTAATTTCATTCATGTTGATGTTCGGCCAAAGCCCACGTTTTGGACCTAGGTAAAAATTACCATATATGGTAAAATAAAAAATTCGTTTTCTATTAAAATGATTGAATCATAAATCAGCGCAGCGTAAAGTTATAAAATTCATGACGCTAAAGTCATGTGTAATTTTAAAATAAATGAAAAAACCTACGTAACAGATAGAGGAGTATATTTATGAAGTCTGTTTTACCCATTAATTCTAAAATAGAGCTTGTTACAGATCAACATGTTAGAATACAACTAGCCGCTGCTTATCGCATTTTGGCTACTTTCGGGATGGATGATTTAACGTATACCCACCTTTCAGCTAGAATTCCTGGAGCTGATGCCTATTTTATTTATCCTTTTGGGCTTTTGTTTGAGGAGGTCACAGCATCTTGTCTTCTCAAAGTTTCTTTAAACGGAGAAATTCTAGAAGGACAAGAAAATGAATACAATAGAACGGGATATGTCATTCACGGAAGTATTTATAAGAATAGACCCGACTTGAATGCGATTTTTCATCTACACACAACTTCGGGGGTAGCTGTTTCTTCCATGAATTGTGGCCTTCTTCCATTAAGTCAATTTTCTTTCCATTTTTATAATCGATTGGCGTATCATTCTTATGATTCACTGGCTTTAGATAACCATCGACAGGGGGAAAATCTGGCTCACGATTTGGGTCAAAAAAAGGCATTAATTTTGCAAAATCATGGGACTCTAACATGTGGTGCAACAATTCATGAAGCTTTTCTCTATGCCTATTTTTTGGAGCAGGCGTGTAAAGTTCAATGTGCAGCTTTAGCTGGAGGGCAGAAAATAATTATTCCTCCCAAGAAAATTTGTGAAAAAGCTGCCAATGATGTTCGAGAATTTGAATCCAATTTTGGAATTAGAGATTGGACAGCCTTGGTTAGAAAATTAGAGCGGACTGATCCGTCATACAGGGATTGATAAAGGCGAAAGCGGCCATGTCTATATACAGCGCAAGGGCAATGTCCTTTGCGCTGAGGCCCTTGCATTCATGAGTTGTTAGGGTAATGTGAACCTTGTTATACGTATTGCACCAATCTGGATGATGATTTATTTTTTCAGCATGTAGAGCGACTCGGGTCATAAATGCAAATGCCTCTTCAAAGTTAGCAAACGTAAATGTTTTTGTTAGGGCAGAGCCTTTCTCAATTTCTTTCCATCCGGTTAAGTTTTTTAGTTGTTTATGGCGTTCCGCAGAAGAAATTTTCTTACTCATATTTTCCCCTCAATGCTTTTATATTATGACCATAATTTCTAGCATTACTTGTATTAAATATAGCATTTCCTGCAACTAAGACGTCTGCTCCTGCCTCAATGACGAGGGGAGCTGTTGTGGAAGAAATACCGCCATCCACTTCAAGGAGGATTTCGTGGTCAGACGCATCGATCAGGACACGAGCATCCCTGATTTTTTTTAGTTGTGTGTCGAGGAAAGCTTGCCCTCCAAAACCGGGATTAACGGTCATGATGAGGACTAAATCAACGAGAGGTAGCAAAGATTTGATCAGCTCAAGAGGCGTGCCAGGGTTAAGAGCAATACCAGCCATGCAGCCAATTTCTCGAATGGTTTGTAGTGTTCGGTAAATATGAGGGTTTCCTTCAGGATGAACAGTTAGGATGTCGGCTCCGGCTGAAGCAAAATCCTTGATAAAAGGATCAACGGGGGCGATCATAAGATGCACATCAAAAGGAAGGGCTGTCCAAGAACGTAACTTTTCAATAACGGGAGCACCGAGGGTGATGTTAGGTACAAAGTGACCATCCATTACATCAATATGAATCATATTGGCAAAGGGTTCCACGGCCTTAATTTCTTCACCTAAGCGGGCAAAATCAGCAGATAATAGAGAAGGGGAAATTTGAATAGGCCGCATATTACTTCTTTTTTTCTTTTAACCCTTTTATTGTACGGCGTCTTTCTAAAGAGTCAAATTTTTTATGGAAGAAGGTTGCGGGTATGTGAAGTAACACCTGTTTTTTTGTCATCCATTAATGCTTTTTGAATAATCCATGCGACGATGTTAGGATCCATGTGCTCATCAAAAAGCTCATTTTTACTATGGCCAATGAAAGCGGCACGACGATTAATTTCATCAACGGTAAGATTAAGTGCAGTTACAATAATATTGGCGTGGTCATTGGCGCTCATTTTATCCATAAAAAGCGCTTCTGCATTTTGTGCAATGGCATCTGCTAGGCAAGCAAGGTCTTCTTCGCTAAGATTAAGAGCAGCATCAGTGATTTTGGTACGAGTTAATTCATCCATGTCTTCGGTAAAGAGAATTTCTAAAGAATCTGCCCTTTTATTTGATTGATCGATTATAGAATCAACCACTTTTTTCTGTACGAGAAAGTCGAGGCCATCCCAATATGAATATCCCATTTCCTGTAAAACAGCTTTTACAATCTCTGTATCAGAATCTTCACGGCCCGAGTTCTTGATAACGTGATAGGCTAGCCTTGCGTCCTCTTCAAATAAGCTTAGTGCGTCTAGGGGAGAATTTGCTGCAACTGTAGCAACAACTGAACGTTGAATTTCATCAGATAATTTATCCCAATTATAATACCCATTGGACATGAAAAGAAAGCTGATGATTTCTGAATGAGAAGATGGGTTTCCTGTATTCCTAATTGAGTGAAAAGCTTCGGCATAATCTTGTTGTTTGAGAAATTCTCGTAATTCTCTTCTTTGTGCTCTTGAGGTTATGGTAGCCACAACCCACTCAAGGTTAGCAGGAGTCAATTCTTTTAATTCAGGACCTTTGTTAGACTTAAGAAGAAATGCGATGATCTCTAGATTGGAAGATGAATTTCCTTCTTTCTTAATTGAAAGGAAGGCTTGTGCGTAATCTTGTTGGTCTATAAATTTTTTTAAATTTCTTCTTTCAATCTTTTCAGAGTAATTCTTTTTAGTATTACTATAAGGGCTCCTTAAATTAGAGGCGGTGTCTTCTTCAAAGTGGCTTAATACGGGAAAGCTAGAAAAGGTTACCCCCGTGAGTAAAGACAATAAACCAGCAATACGAAGCTTCATAATACATTTTCCAATTAAATAATATTTAACGAGTATTATATCTATATTATTGTTCTGTCAATAGGAAAATGCTTACGATGTCCATTTATATCGTTGTTTTTATTTTTTGTGCGACAGTGTTTAAAACACCGTTCACAAAAGCAACTTCTGGATCATCAAAAAAATTTCGTGTGATCGTAAGATACTCATCAATCACAACGGGTGCGGGTGTGTTTGTCTCTAAAAGCTCATAAAGAGCTGCCCTAAAAATAGCGCGAATGACAGATTCGATACGATCGAGAGTCCACCCGGCTTTGAGAGCTCCACATACAATCTCATCACTATGAGAATGAGTTCTCCAGGCTCCTTCTGTGAGTCTCGAAAAAAAAGTGGTATCCGCTTTCGACAAGCCACTCTCTCCATCTTTTAAACGATGGGTAAGGAATTCCAGGACGACAGAAGAAGCTGGTACGCCTGTCTGTTCAACTTGAAAAAGAGCTTGAACAGCAGCAAGACGTCCTATCGTTCTGCCTTTAAAGGGGGTTTTAGGAGATGGCTTCTTACCCATGGGATGCTCGAATATTCCTTATAAAGTACACAATCATAATTTTCCCTTATAATTTTATATTCGCATCAAAGCTACATTTTTATGTTAAATGGCCTAAAATATTTTGTAAAATTATCTCATTTGAAGCAGATAATTGATTCATATTAAATAAAATTTAACACATTTTTTGCTATATTTATATTGAGAGGATAGAATAGTGAGAAATGTGCCATGAAAGCCCTTTATTTTGAATCAATTACTCTTATAGAGCGGCTTCATCATCTATTTTTGGATGTCATGAAAACAGAACTCGATCGACTTCGCATATTTGATATTAATAATGTGCAATGCTTTATTTTGTATAATGTCGGTAAAAATGAAATGACGGTCGGTGAAATATCTAACCGAGGTTATTATTTAGGATCAAATGTTTCTTATAACTTAAAAAAGCTGGTAGAAAACGGGTATTTTATTCAGGAAAAAGCTAAGCATGATAAAAGGGCTAGTAAAATCCGTCTTTCTGAAAAGGGAATTAAACTTTACGATAAGCTTGATAAGGTCTTAACTCAACAAGCCGCTAATTTAAAATACAACGGTGTTGTGGATCAGAACCTAACAGAAACATTGAAACTTTTACGCAAAATGGAATCTTATTGGAATTTCATTATTTCCCACGGTCTTATTGATTAGAGAATCTTATTCTTTTGTATATTGCCACACAGTTGCAGGCGGAAGGTTTAGGAAGATCGTTCCTATTCGCTGCTTTTTTAACTGGGAGGCTTCTGCATCAATGGAAGATCGAGGAGAGTATGTATATTGTAAATATGCTCCACCAGGTGCCATAATCTTAAAACAACTCTGTAAAATTTGCTGACGAATGGTCTCTGGTATATTGATCATAGGGAGCCCTGACACAACTCTGTGGACTTTCCCGATGATTTCTGGAGGAAGGATTTTGTCGAGTTCCGCTGCATTCCCATGAATGACATTCACCTGAGGAAATGCTTTTTTTAGATATATTGCGAGCTGTTGATCTAACTCAACCACATAAATTCGAGCTGGATCAATGTTAGCTTTGATAAGACCGCGTGTGACAGAACCGCTTCCACCTCCTAACTCTACAATTGGAGAGCTCTCATCTATGGCAGCATGGCGAGCAAGGAGTGCACATAAATGACGTGAACTAGGAGCGACAGCGCCGAGTTGACGGGGATTTCGAAGAGCTCTTAAGAGGAAAAGCTTGGTCCCAACAGAACTACTCATTTGAGTCTGCATGCATTATGCCCTTGTGATAGTGTATACTATACATGCCCTGGATACATTTAAAAATCAAGAGGGGAAGATTTCCTTTTCAATTCGAGCTTAGGTCCTGGATTTAACTACCTTTGATTGTTCAAGAAAGGGAGGATCTCTAAGCTTTAATATATCTAATATCATAAAGTAATAGTTTTTCGTCACTGGTGATGAGTGTCAAATTATCGCATTTTGCTTGTGCTACCAACATGCGATCGAAAGGATCACTATGATGATTTGGCAGATCTTTTATTGCGAAGGTATGTACCGTTGTCATAGAAAGCTCTTTAAACATACTTTCTTTAAGAACCTTCCCTAGATCATCAGGAGCTTTAAGCTTACCAAGCGCCTTTTTAATAATAATTTCCCAAGTGCTCGCAGCACTGACAAAAATGATGGTATTTTCATCACTCATAAGAGAACGTACTTTTGAAGACAGTGCAGGGGCATCTGCAAGCCACCATAAAAGAATATGAGTATCAAGAAGGTAACTCAATGATCTCTCCCTTGAAATAAGGTTTCAATTTCAGGAGAAACGTCATCAAAATCATCAGCTATAATGACTTTTCCTCGCCATGCACCGGGCTTACGTTTGCCTTCTTCTTGCTGATAACGGATAAGCCTTACCATGGGTTTCCCAGCCTTACAAATAATGACTTCCTCGCCTTCATAGGCCAGTTCAATCAGACGAGAAAGGTGAGATTTAGCCTCGTGAATATTTGAAATTTGCATGACATCCTCTTTGATTTAGCTAAGTTTAGTTTAGTCTTAAATGTAAGAAAAATCAAGAAAAAATTACCAGAGTCACCTGCTCTCCTTTGACTTCGATCTCGGATGAGCATTTTGATAAATTTCATAAATTTTATCCTGGGTCAGACCGGTATAAATTTGGGTTGAGCTTAAGGACGCATGGCCTAAAAGTTCTTGTATATGTCTCAACTCTCCTCCGCCTTCGAAGAGATCAGTTGCAAAGCTGTGCCGGAGAGCGTGCGGTGTTGCTGTTATAGGAAGCCCTAGTTCAAGGCGTAGATCTCGGAGCGCTTTTTCAGCGATACTTGGGTTTAACCGACCGCCGCGTGTTCCTTGAAAAAGAGGCGTTTCTGGTGTGAGGGGGAAGGGAGATGTTTTAAGATAAGCGTCTACTTTTTCTTTAACAGGCTCGAGCAAGGGAACTTGTCGTTCCTTCCCTCCCTTTCCTTTAATGAGAAGAAATGTGGCGCCCCAGTCTTTCCCATTTAAGTTAAGGGCTTCTGAGATGCGAAGGCCGCAGCCGTAAAGAAGCATAAAAAGAGCTTGATTGCGAAATTCAACCCACGTGTGAGCCTTTCTTTCCATAAGATTAGCGGATTGTGCTTTTGAGAGAGGGCGCGGAAGCCTTTTGTCCAAACGAGGAGAAGTAATAACTTCAAAAGCTGATGAAATCTTAAGATCGTGTTGCCGTAAGTGTTTTATAAAACTTTTGAGGCTTGAAAGATGACGCGCATTAGTTCGTTTGCTGGATTGATCTTTCATGCGATTGGCTAAGAATGCTCGAAGATCTGAAGACTTCAAAGTTTCTAAGCTTCTCAAATCGCAACTTTGTCCTTCATGATGATTCATAAATTCAATAAAATGTTTTAAATCAGAGAAGTAAGCATGGGTTGTATGCCAAGAAGCGCGCCGCTCATAAACAAGTTTTTGATAAAAGCTTTCAAGCCAATATTTAAGATCTTCAGCAGCAAGCGCTAAGGTTTCTTCGAGACGACGTCGCGCGCGTTCTTCCATTTCATATCGCTATAATTTGCTGTCCTGTTTTTTGCCAATCGTCTAAAAAGTCTAACAGCCCTTTGTCAGTCAAGGGATGTTTATATAGTTGATGTAATATTTTTGGTGGGATCGTTGCCACATCCGCTCCCATGCGTGCTGCTTCGATCACATGCAACGGACTACGAATTGAAGCGGCTAAAACTTGTGTGTGGAAGTCGGGATAGTTGCTATAAATCTGTATGATCTGATGAATTAAATCCATGCCTGTTTCTCCCACATCATCCAATCGCCCAATAAAGGGAGAAATAAAGGAAGCACCTGCTTTTGCTGCGAGGATGGCCTGAGCTGCTGAAAAGCAGAGGGTTACATTCACAAGTGTGCCTTCTTGCGTTAAAGCGCGACAGGCTTTGAGGCCCTCGGGCGTTAACGGAACTTTAACGACAACATTTGAAGCGATTTTGGCAAGATAACGACCTTCTTTTAACATTCCATTGAGGTCGGTTGCAGTGACTTCTGCGCTTACCGGACCAGAAACTAAGGAGCAAATTTCGGCAATTGCTTCTTCAATACGGCGTCCGGATTGAGCGATAAGAGAAGGATTTGTCGTGACGCCATCAATAAAACCTGTTTCAACAAGAGAACGAATTTCAGCAACATCGGCTGTATCGACAAAAAACTTCATAGGCTATAATCCTTTTCGATTAAATATGGACATATTATGAGTTTGAATCCATCGGCTGTAAAGGTGCCTGCACGCATTTCTGTTCTTCTTCCTCTTCCTTTGCGAGAGGCATTTGACTATACGAGTGAAAATTCACTTGAGCCTGGCGTACTTGTTAAGGTGCCGTTTGGGCCACGTCAACTTTATGGAATCGTATGGGAGAAAAAGGGAGAGTCCTCTCCTAAAACCTTAAAGCCAATTATAGCAGCTTTTAAGAATATTCAACTACCCCAAGTTTCGTTAAAGTTTATTGAATGGGTGAGCGGCTACACCATGACACCCGCTGGGCAAATTTTGAAAATGGTTCTTCCCGTTCCTGACTCTTTTGAGACGACAGGAAAAAAATCTTCCGCTTTCCTTTCATCCTCTTCTGAAAAATCCCCTCAAAAGCCACAGCTTTCGCTTGATCAATTAATGGCTGCTGAAGATGTTAAAAGAAGCCTGGAGTCAAAGGCATTTCACACGTTTTTATTAGAAGGCGTGACAGGATCAGGAAAAACGGAAGTATACTTTGAAGCTATTGATTATATCCTGCAAAACGGGGGGCAAGCCTTGGTTATGCTTCCCGAAATTGCTCTAACAGCCCAGTGGTTACAACGCTTTGAGGGACGTTTCGGATTTCAGCCTGCAATTTGGCATTCAGATATCAAACAAAGCCAAAGAAAAGCAACTTTACGAACCTTATTACAGGGTAATGTTCCCGTGGTGGTTGGTGCACGATCTGCTCTATTTTTGCCTTTTTTAGACCTTAAACTCATCATAGTGGATGAGGAACACGATGGGTCTTATAAACAAGAGGAAGGAGTTATTTATAATGCGCGAGATATGGCTGTTGTGAGAGCACGACTCAGTCAGGCAACATGTGTTCTTGCGTCTGCTACCCCATCACTTGAAACTGAATTGAACGTGCGTTCAGGGAAATATCGTCATATTCAATTAAACGATCGATATGGTGGGGCTGAAATGCCAGAGGTGAAGCTCATTGACCTGCGCAAAATTCGTAAGATTAGCCACCAATGGATTTCACCACCTCTTAGAGAGGCCCTTCAAAAAACGCTCGCACAAGGTGAACAGGCAATGCTGTTTTTAAATCGGCGAGGTTATGCACCATTGATGCTGTGTCAAAGCTGTGGGGATCGGGTGATGTGTTCCCAGTGTAGTATTCCACTTGTATTTCATAAATTTCAGGAAAAACTCCTCTGTCATCATTGCGGATACACAGCTCATCTCCCTAAAGCTTGTCCTGCCTGTCATGAAGAGGGAACGTATAGTTCTGTGGGGCCTGGTGTTGAGCGTGTTTATGAGGAAGTGAAAACCTTTCTTCCTGAAGCACGTTGTGTTTTAATGACAAGTGATCATCTATCTTCCTCGCAGAAAGTGTTTGATCAGGTTAAAGAAATTCAAGATCATGGAATTGATATCCTGATTGGAACCCAAATCATGGCAAAAGGTCATCATTTCCCTCTTCTGACACTTGTTGGAATTGTGGATGGAGATAGTGCTCTTTCTGGAAGTGACTTAAGAGCTGCTGAAAAAACATTTCAATTGCTTCATCAAGTGTCGGGGAGGTCTGGACGAGAACGTCGAAAAGGTCAAGTTTTGCTCCAAACTCATATTCCTGAGCATCCCGTCATGCAAGCGCTTCTTCATCAAGATCGTGGTGAGTTTTTTGCGCTTGAATCAGACCAAAGGCTGATCCATGGTTTCCCTCCCTATGGGCGGTTTGCCGCGCTCATTTTCTCAGGAAGACAGAAACATGAGGTAGAAAATATCGCCCGAAAATTTGCCAGAACTTTTCCCCTAACTGACAAAGCAGAACTACTAGGGCCAACACCCGCACCCATCCCTTTGTTAAGAGGAAACTATCGATGGCGGCTTCTTTTGAAAACAGCGAAAGATTATCCGCCTCATTCCATTTTAAAGGAGTGGCTTTTTAAAACTCCCTTCCCATCTTCAGTGAGGCTGCAAATTGATATTGATCCTTATAGTTTTTTTTGAGTAGGAAGATTATGAGGGGTTCTTTCCAGTCATCTTTCCTTCACTTAATAACCTCTCAAGAGTTTTGTTTCCTGCTTCAATAAGTCCTTCTAAGCGTTCAATGTATTCTTGGTACGTAGTTTTTTTGCCAGACTCCTCTAAAGTAGGCAATTTTGCTTTAAATTTTCCTAATAGGAGAGTGAATAATCTAATTTTTTCTTTGTTCTCTTCTATCCCTCTCTCAACATCAGCAATGTTAACGGTTACTGTAGGTGGTGTCGAACTCTTAGGTATGGTATCCACAATGTTAACTGTCTTATTTGAGATATGATTAGCAACCCACTTCTTCTCCGTTAAGCTTAGCGCATCATATTTTGAATACCCATTACTGCTCAAAAGAAACTTTACAATTTCTTCATCAGAACAAGTTAAAGGGAGCTCTTTCCGCATAGAAGCAAATGCCTCTGGATACTTTTGCTTGCTGAGCAGGACGGTTAGCTCATCTTGTGCCGGCGTTGTAGGGGCAGGGCCAGGTAAAGGTATCGTGTTGGGGGGCAGAAGGGTCTTCATCGTCCTTCATGCATGAAGCAGGAGAAGTAACTACAGAAGTAATTGATAGCAGAGATAATAAGCTAACTGTACTGAAATTCATCGTAATAACTCCTTTTTCTGTTAATGTTTTTTCAAATTTCGTTTTATTAAGAAGGGGCGGCCACAAATGATGAATCAAAAACCCCCATGTTATTATTTTTTATTTGTTGCTATGAACTTTATTAAAATGCCCCGCGCATTCTTTATAAGAATAAGACTAAATCATTCTTTAGTACATCATTAAATTTTCATATGTAGTTTGGCCTGATTTCAAGAGGTTTTAATGTAATAAAAAATAATACCTTATTTTTGAAAAACTCAAGAATTGAAAATAGCCATTCTGTTATTTGAATACTTAAAAGATGCGATCTTCTATAGGTAAAAAGACGTCTTTACATGCGGCTAATTATTGTTTATGAACATATTTCATAATTTTTATTTCTTAGGTGTTCTATGAAAAATATTATTAATTATTCTTTTTTTTTTATATTTCTTTTTTTCCACTCTTCTCTTTTGGCAGGCTCTACGGCTGACCTAAAAAAGTGGGTTCCTCAAACGCTTCATTCTCCTAAGGTGTTGAAACAGCTTGCAGATGAGATTAATGCTGAAGCCCCAAGGCCGATACCTCTTGATCCTTCGCCCATAAAAAAGGATTATGGGTTTGATTTTCCTCATGTTTCTCATGCACTTGAAAAGGTTCTTATCGAAATCAAAACGCGTTATGAAAGAACAGGAATTCATCCTGTGATTCTAGATGCGGGTGCAGGAACAGGAACGGCAACATGGAAAATGATTATTGCAGGAGGGCAAGCTTTTCCTCTCGAATTGAATAGGGCTGCTGCAACTCAACTTCTAACGAGGCTTAGAAAAGTAAAAGCCTATTTAAATGTACCACCCAAAGACCTTTGTCCTGCGGTCTATATCGATACCGTTATGAATTTTGAAAGCAAGGCTTATGCTCGTGTGTATGATATTACTTATTCAGGAAATCTTATTCATTTTCTTTCTCCTGAAGACGCACAATCTTATGTAAAACAACTCTTTAAAGTTACAAAACCAGGAGGGGTAGCCGTGGCCACGACCAATGCACCTTCTTATATCCCTTGCGTTTTTGATCTCTGGAGGAAAAACCGCGATCAAGGGAATCCTTTTCCAGGATATATGATAAAAGATCAAGAAATCATACGATGCGGTTATAGTGATGGTTCAGAACGAAATGTAGCTATTAATATTCTTGATGCGCATTCTCCGAAAAATAATGACCTTTATCCAGGAACAGAACGAGATGGTTTTTATTCCGATCCTCAAGACGAGATAAAATGGGAACCGCTTCCTTCTCTAACAACTAACGATGCTTCTTATTTCGTCAGGAATGCTCATTCAGCTTTACATTTTTTTGACACTGAAACTTTAAGTAAGCTTTTTTCGGATGCGGGATTTACGGTTACAAAAGCGTACTACTTTTCAGGGGACGATGAAAAAATTTTTCCTGAAGCAATGACAGATGAACAACTTAAAGAGAAAATTTATAATAGCGTTGTGGAGGCCTATAAGCCAGATATTGAATGAAACAATGTTTAAAATGCTTTATAAAATCTTAACATTAAGAGAGCTAAGCCAGATCATCTTAAGATGTCTGTTTTACGAGTGAACATCTGATTGTCAGGCAAACCCTTGTGTGGTAAAAATAATAAATAAAAATGATCCATGGGGCACGATTTGTGGCAAGCCTAGAAATAAGACGGGATGAGATTGCAAAGCGCTATGGTGGCGTTCTCTTTGACTTGGCTCAAGAAACAAAATCACTCAAATCAGTTTTAAGGGACATTACACGGCTTGAGGCCTGCCTTCAAAATGAACCTCATGCTTGGGCACAAGTTGTGAGTCCCATCCTCCCCCTCCAAACTCAGACACGTATCATCGAAAGCTTGACCTCTTCCTTAAAGTTAGGAAGTTTAGTTCAGCATTTTTTGATCATTTTGTGCAGAAATCGTCGACTCCAAAATTTGAAATTAATTTTGGAAGATTTTAAAATTCGTATTCGAGATGGGGAAGGGATTGTTGAAGGCGTTCTAGAAACGGCCTCTCAATTGTCGCCAAAGGAAATGGGAGATATTCAAAAATCATTAAAAAATCAATTTGATAAAGAGATCTCTCTCCATCAAGTGGTTAAGGAAAATCTTATCGCAGGGGTTGTTTTGCGTATAGGATCGATGATGATTGATGCGTCTTTAAGAACGCGATTAAACAAGCTTAGATGTGTGATGAAAGGGTAAGAGATGGAATTACGAGCAGCAGAAATTTCATCAATTTTAAAACAGGAAATTGCTAATTTTGATGAGAGCGCTGAGATTGCAGAAGTAGGGCAAGTTATATCTGTGGGAGATGGCATTGCTCGTGCTTGGGGACTAGACAAAATTCAAGCAGGAGAACTGGTTGAATTTGCGAGTGGCCTGTATGGGATGGCTCTCAATCTTGAAGAAGACAATGTTGGTATCGTGATTTTTGGAGAAGATCGTAAAATCCGTGAGGGAGAGACCGTAAAGCGAACAGGGCGCATTGTTGAAGTTCCCATGGGGCGTGGGCTTTTAGGACGGGTTGTTGATGCACTAGGCAATCCCATTGATGGGAAGGGCCCTCTTAAAGATGTGACGATGTCGCGCGTTGAAATTAAGGCCCCTGGTATTATCACGCGTCGATCTGTGCATGAGCCTATGCAAACAGGCCTCAAAGCGATTGACTCTCTTGTGCCTATAGGACGAGGACAGCGCGAGCTTATTATTGGCGATCGTCAAACAGGAAAAACAGCCGTTGCTCTTGATGCAATCTTAAACCAGCGAGAGATTAATAAAGGTGAGGACGAATTTAAGAAGCTTTATTGTGTTTACGTTGCAATTGGTCAAAAGCGGTCGACCGTAGCGCAGATCGTTAAAGCCCTTGAAGAACATGGAGCTATGGAATACAGCATTGTTGTTGCAGCCACAGCCTCTGATCCTGCGCCGATGCAATTTATAGCTCCTTATGCTGGTTGTACCATGGGCGAATATTTTCGGGATAATTCGACTCACGCTCTGATTGTTTATGATGATCTTTCAAAACATGCTGTGGCCTATCGTCAAATGTCTTTGCTTTTAAGGCGCCCTCCAGGACGAGAAGCTTATCCTGGAGATGTCTTTTATCTTCATTCACGTCTTTTAGAGCGGGCAGCAAAATTGAACGATGAACACGGAGGAGGCTCTTTGACCGCGCTTCCTATTATTGAAACCCAAGCGGGGGATGTGTCGGCCTATATCCCAACCAATGTCATTTCGATTACAGACGGACAAATTTTCCTCGAAACCGACCTATTCTATAAAGGCATCCGGCCAGCAATTAACGTTGGACTTTCCGTGAGTCGCGTGGGATCAGCGGCGCAAATTAAAGCTATGAAACAAGTTGCGGGCACAATTAAGCTTGAACTTGCTCAATACCGAGAGATGGCATCTTTTGCTCAGTTTTCTTCTGATCTTGATGTATCAACTCAAAGACTTTTGAACCGAGGTAGTCGTTTGACAGAGCTTTTAAAGCAACCGCAATATTCTCCTATGCCCATTGAAGAACAAGTTGTTTCAATTTTTGCAGGTGTGAAAGGATATTTGGATGGATTGCCCGTTAGTGAGGTAAGTCGTTTTGAGCAAGCAGCCCTCAAAGCGATTCGGTTGGAGCATTCTGATATTTTAGAATCCATTGTTGTCGAAAAGGCAATTTCGGAAAAAACAGATGAAAAACTTCATGCTTTCTTTAAGAACTTCGTAAAAATATTTGTCTGATGGCGACACTTAAAGCACTGCGCGATCGCAGAAAATCAGTTCAATCAACCCAAAAAATTACCTTAGCTATGAAAATGGTGGCTGGCGCTAAGTTGCGTCGCGCTCAAGAACGTGTTGAAGCGGGGCGGCCTTATGCCCATCGCATGCGTCAAATTCTGAGCGCGTTGGCATCGGATGCGCAAGCTCTAGAGACGCCTCAGCCGCTGCTTATTGGGAGAGGGGGCACGAATATTCATTTAATTCTTGTTGCAACATCAGATCGAGGATTATGCGGCCCTTTTAATTCTTCCATTATACGGCAGGTTCGAAAAATGATTACCTCTCTTCAAGAACAGGGCCAGACCGTAAAACTTTTTTGTGTGGGTCGTAAAGGTAAAGAGATGCTGGCTCGTGAGTATGGGTCTCTTATAATTGAGTCATTTACAGATGTTGGTTTTCCACGGTTGCGTTTTACTGAAGCTCAACGAATTGCAGACAGTATGTTAAAAATGTTTGAAGATGGTCTTTTTGATGTTTGTACCATCATCTATAGTCATTTTAGATCTGCAATGATTCAGGAAGTAACGACAACACAAGTCATACCTGTCAAAATTGACGTTGATCAGCAGGAGAAGGAATCGTTACCTTTACAAGCTGTTTATGAGTGCGAGCCTGTAGAAGAAGAGATTTTAAATCAGCTTCTACCGCAAAATATTGCTGTTCAAGTTTATAATGCGCTTTTAGAAAATGCAGCGAGTGAGCAAGGTGCCCGTATGACTGCAATGGATAGCGCAAGCCGTAATGCGGGTGATATGATTCGTAATTTGACATTAACATATAATCGTACGCGTCAAGCGCATATTACGCGCGAATTGATCGAAATTATTTCAGGTGCCGAAGCCCTGAGCTGAGGAGAGGAGAGAAACCTATGACAAATAAATCATCAAAAGGACAGATTGCTCAAGTTATTGGGGCTGTTGTAGATGTGTCGTTTGAAGGTCTTCTTCCTGAGATTTTAAATGCCTTAGAAACAGAAAACAATGGAAAACGTTTGGTTTTAGAGGTAGCCCAGCATCTGGGGGAACAGACGGTTCGAACAATCGCGATGGATGCTACTGAAGGTTTGGTACGTGGGCAAGAAGTAACAGATACAGGCAAACCTATCCGTGTTCCTGTAGGGCCAGGAACTTTAGGGCGTATCATGAATGTAGTTGGGGAACCTGTGGATGAGCTTGGGCCCATCAAAGCAAGTGAATATTTACCTATTCACCGGGAAGCTCCCAAATTTATAGATCAATCAACTGAAACTGAAGTTCTTGTCACAGGGATTAAAGTCGTTGATTTATTGGCTCCTTATGTTCGAGGGGGAAAAATAGGTCTCTTTGGCGGAGCGGGTGTTGGAAAGACTGTCTTGATTATGGAGCTTATCAATAATATCGCCAAAGCTCATGGGGGTTACTCCGTGTTTGCAGGCGTAGGGGAGAGAACCCGTGAAGGCAATGACCTTTATCATGAAATGATCGAGTCTGGCGTGATTGATCTTGAAAAAGGCAATTCAAAAGCAGCCCTTATTTATGGGCAGATGAATGAACCGCCTGGCGCGCGTGCACGCGTGGCGCTTTCTGGACTTACGGTTGCAGAATATTTTCGCGATCAAGAAGGTCAGGATGTACTTTTCTTTATTGATAACATCTTTCGATTTACACAAGCTGGTGCAGAAGTTTCAGCCCTTTTAGGGCGCATACCCTCAGCCGTTGGATATCAACCAACTCTTTCAACGGAAATGGGTGAGCTCCAAGAACGAATTACATCAACGACGAAAGGGTCGATTACCAGTGTGCAAGCTATTTATGTGCCAGCAGATGATTTGACTGATCCTGCCCCTGCAACAGCTTTTTCTCATTTGGATGCCACAACTGTTCTAAGTCGTCAGATTGCTGAATTGGGTATTTATCCAGCAGTAGATCCTCTTGATTCAACGTCTCGCATTTTGGATCCTCGTATTGTTGGAGAAGAGCATTATGTTGTTGCGCGAGATGTTCAAAAAATTCTCCAAACTTATAAATCGTTACAAGATATTATTGCTATCTTGGGAATGGATGAGCTGTCTGAGGAAGATAAACTTACAGTAGCACGTGCTCGTAAAATTCAACGCTTCCTCTCTCAACCTTTCCATGTTGCAGAAGTTTTTACGGGAACGCCGGGTGTTTTTGTGCGCTTAGAAGATACGATTGAGGGTTTTAAAGGGATTGCAGATGGCTCATATGATCACCTTCCCGAAATGGCATTTTATATGGTGGGAACAATTGAAGAAGTGTTGCAGAAAGCTCAGCGTATAGCTAAAGAGGCTCTATAAACCTATGAGTGTTTTCCCTTTCATTTTAATTTCTCCTGAAAAAATACTCTTTGATCAAGAAGTCAGTATGGTTGTTATCCCAGGGCTTGACGGAGATATCGGAGTTCTTCCTCAACATGCTCCTCTACTTACCCTCTTGCGTCCTGGGGTTGTTACCGTATATGAAGAGTCAAAAATTCTTGTTAGAGTTTTTGTGGATGGTGGATTTGCTGAAGTGACTCCTGAGAGATGTGTTGCTCTTGTAACTGAGGGCACCCCTCTTGAGACTTTAGATAAAGCTGCTTTAGAAATTGAAATTAAAAACTTACTTGAAGATGTTGCGGATAGCAGAACACCTGAAGAGCGTAAGCAAGCAGATCAAAATTTAGGCATCGCACAGGCAAAATTAATGGAAGTACTAACAATTCAGAAGTTAAGGTAACAATGACACAACTATCACAAAAATGGAAATATGAGGACATAGATTGGTCTTTATTTGATTCAAGTAAAGTCAACCCAGAAATCGTACGCATCATCAAAGCAGGCAGTGTGATTGAGCATAATGGTTCTGATTACGGACGTTATCTTAATAATGTTTTTGAAAATGACCCTGTTTTGCGTAAGGAGATTCAATCTTGGTCAGCTGATGAAATTAAACACGGAAAGGTTCTTGCGGATTGGGTAAAATTGGCCGATCCGTCCTATGATTTTGAAGCGCGCTTTAAGGCATATGTGAAGGGCTTCCCTATTGACACCCAAACCAAAGAATCCATCCGGGGATCTTGTGGAGCTGAGTTGTTGACGCGGTGTATGGTTGAGATTGGTACGAGTTCTTTTTACACGGCTGTGAAAGACGCAACGGATGAGCCGCTTTTAAAGCAGATTTGTGCGAAAATTGCTGCGGATGAACTACGACATTACAAGTTATTTTATAAGCATTTTCAACGTTATCAAGTTAAAGAACAATTAAACTTTTTTAAGCGTTTCAAAGTAACTATGAGTCGTCTCTTGCTTGGGGAGCAGGATGATGAGCTTCCTTTTGCTTACTATATAGCTAATTGTGAAACCGCACCTTATAATCGCCTCCATTATACTAAGGCGTATAGTCAAATCGTTTATAGTTGTTATAAAAAAATTCATATTGATCGAGGAATGGCTCTTTTCTGTAAAGCAATTGGGACAAATCCCCAAGGATGGTTACACAAAGTTTTGACCTATGTCGTCTTTAAGACGCTTTCTCTAAAAGCAGCTAAATATGCTAAGGCTGTCGAAAGTTAATACCAAGCAGATAAATTAACATTACAAACCTCCCAAAAATCGTCATCCCGGGCGTTAGAAAATCTAAGCGAACGTTAGAGAGTTTTAGATTTTCTTGCGACCCGGGACCTAGTATTTTTTGAGGCAATAACGTTAGATAGGTCCCGGGTATTAAAAACTCATATGCTCATTATATTCGCATTGAGTTTCTAAATCCCGGGATGACGTTTTTTATGGAGAATTTGTAAGGTATTGCCAATCTTTCGCTATTTAAACTGTGCAAGAATACCTTGTGTATAGACGTTGCTGTCGATAGCGATATCTCCTGCGAATGGACAATCAAGCAAGAGAACGAGTCCGATATTAAATCCAAAAATACAACCAATAGTAGAGATAAATAAAAGTTGGGTAGATTTACTTTTTGTTTTGAATAAAGAAATAAAAAAGAGAATTAAAAGAGAACCAAAAAATAAAATAAAACGTAAAGGTTCAATCAATGAGCTATGAAGTTTCTCAAGGCGTAAGCGCCGATTTTCTAAAACGCCATTTAAATGGGTTAGAACTTCACGGAAAAATGAAGTTTCAGTTTCATTTTGTGGTATGTAAGATTGAAGAATATGAAAGAGATTAACAATCTCCTTTTCTGCTTGTGCACTTGAGTGTCCCCAACGCATGGCTGGCCATTCATCCTGAATTAGATATTGAATGTATTGTCCAATTCCATTTAAAAGTTTGCTTTGAATCGCATTGGGAAGGGCAGCACTATCAAGCGTCATTAAAGCAAGATGGTTCGCTTCAAAGATGGTGAGGTGTTTTGCATGAATAAAAGTTTCCCATAAAGTGACGATGATAAACCCCATAAGTATACCGTAACTTATGATGAGCACATGTGTAAGCGACATTAAAAATGCTTCATGCTGGCGCGTGATAAAGTGGGAGAGGTATCTTTGAGTGATAAAGAAAGTTAAAATGCCGAGAAATATAAGTATGAAGATTGATAAGAAAAGAAAAGGCCAAGTTGTTAACTCATTTAAAAATATACGTTCCATGAATTAGCCACCTAAAGATCAGTATCAGCATACATTTTAGATAAAATTTGACTTAAAGACAACTTAATTACCTCTACCTCTCAGCCCTGGATAATATTTCCAAGATCGTAATTGTGAGGGAGCAAAGCGACCTCCGCAATCTTAGAAAATCTGCCAAAGCTGGATTGCTTTGTCGGGACTTAAGTCCCTCCTCGCAATGCTTGTCCTCGCGAAAGCGAGAAACCATTTAAGCCGTCCCCCGGCTCAAGGCTGGGGCTAAAGATTGCGATGAGCATAACGAAGAAGCAATCCAGGAAAATATGTCAACTTAATTACTTTAATTGGAATAAGGTTAAGTACTACGATGAGTGAATAAAAACAGAGAGAAAAAAAAGATGAAGTTATTGATTTATAAAAAAACACCACCCTTTCGGGTGGTGTTCTTCATATACTAAGTCGATAACTTATTAGTCCAAAACAGTGATAGCTACACGGTTTTGTTGATAAGCCCACTCGCTGCCATCTTGTTCAACGATTGGATGGTTCTTTCCATAGCTAACAACTTTGATACGTGCTGGATCAACACCAAATGCAACGAGCTTTTCTTTAGCTGCGTTAGCACGGCGCTCTCCGAGAGCCAAGTTGTACTCAACAGTTCCACGCTTATCGCAGTGACCATTGATGGTAACAACGTAATTTCCATAAGTGTTCAACCATGCTGCTTGACGTTGTAGTGTGTCAAGACCGTCGGCACGAACAGCTGACTTGTCAAAATCGAAGAATACGCGGTCGCCCACGTTGTCAACGAAATCAGCGACTGTTCCTGGTACACAAGCTTCAGCAGCTGCCGCAGCTTCTGCAGCAGCAAGGGCGCCACCTTGACCGGTTGCATCAAGACACTCATCGGTTGATGATCCGCAAGCAGACAGAGCGAGAGCGGCTGTTGCTAGAAGACTGGTAATTTTTAAACGCATTTCTTTTTTTCTCCTTTTTTGGTTTTCATTCGCCCACTATAGCGGGAGAACATTAAAAAAATATTAAAATATACTTCTTTTTTTTGATGTCCTTCGCCCTATGCAGCGCCATGCCCCGTCCGAAGACTTAAGACACCTTCGAGACACTATAACCTATTGAACCAATGGGATCAAGAGCTACCATGTGACTTCATGCGCTTGATCAGGAATATTAAGTTTTCTCTTGTTAAACCCTACGATATCGATGCTACAAAGACCCTTTTTCCCTCTTGATGAATCTTGACAGACATATAAAACTTCACGTCCATTGGGCGACCAGGTGGGGCCTTCTACAAGATAGCCAGAATCGATCATACGTTCACCTGATCCATCTGGACGCATCACGCCAATATAAAATGTCCCACCATTTTGTCGTGTGAAAGCAATCAAATCACCGCGGGGGGACCAGACGGGCGTATAATAGGCTCCTTGACCAAAACTAATGCGTGAACCTTCTCCACCTCCCGCTGGCTTTACATAGATTTGAGGTTTTCCGCCGCGATCTGAGCAATAAACAAGCTGTGTTCCTTCAGGATTATAACAAGGAGAGACATCGATCGCGGCTGTAGAGGATGTAAGTCTTTCAAGTTTTTTGCTACCTAAGTCCATTTTATAAAGCGAAGTTGCTCCTCCTTTACTGCTACTGAGGATAATATGGTCTCCATTTGGTGAAAATCGAGGAGACATTCTTTGACCATCAACGGTACCTATAGATTCTGAACGGCCAGAATTAAGGTCAAAAACACGTAAGCTGGGAAGATCTTTTTTATGCAGGCCATAGTCAACATAAGCAACTTTGGTTCCACATGGAGAAACGCGAGGCGTGCCAACATCCGTATTTCCACTTGAGAGATATTGATGGTTTTCTCCATCTTGATCCATAATAGCAAGGCGATACTTCACATTTGTGGCACTATCCGGATTGCTGACAGCTACATAGACAATGCGGGTATCGAAATATCCCTTGTCTCCTGTAATGCGTTCATAGATTTCATCTGCGATTTTATGAGCAACCCGTCGCCAATTTTCAGGCTCAGTTCCAAGAGAAAGGCCTGTCAATTGAGATTCAGTAAAAACGTCGAATAAACGGAAATCAACTTGGAAGTTACTTCCATTGCGTTTTAAAAGGCCTCCTACCAAGGCCTCTGCATTTAAAATTTTCCAATCAGGAAAACGAGGGTGGGTCATCACGTCACGTGCAGATTGAATATGAGCGTTAGGATCAACGACTTTAAAAAGCCCACAACTTTCTAAATCATTCCGAACAACTTGAGTAATATCCTCAGCAACTTTAGCCAGGGCAGGGTCACCGCCACCATCAAAAGGTGTAATTGCAATGGGTACGGGCTTGAAGGTTCCTTCTGTAACATCGATGCGTAATTCCGCGGCGGCACCTAAAGTTAAACTTAAAAGGGCTAGAAAAGTAAAAACACATTTTTTTAGCATGAAATATATCCCTTCACTGTGCTCTTCAAAAGACTGGAAGGAAGAATACGATGTTTTGCAGTGAGAAACAAGAATAAGTAAGTGGGTGTTCTCATTTTCAATTAATGACTCAGACGCTTGTGAAGAGTTCAACGCGTTTCTCGACATCGATGATAGTATTATATGAGTACTATCATAATACACAAAGGATGCTTCATACCTTACATTCCCTAAAGTATTCGTCCCTGAATGGCAGCGGTTTTGACGGCTTTTTGAAGTTTTTCAAAAGCACGAATTTCGATTTGACGAACCCGCTCACGAGAAATGCTTAAAGATTCAGAAAGGGTTTCAAGAGTCGCAGGTGGATCTTTTAAGCGCCGTTCTTGGATGATATAAAGTTCTCGTTCGTTAAGAGATTTCATCCCCTTTTCGAGGAGCACGTTCTTGTGCTGATTTTCATTTCTGTCCATGAGTTTTATTTCATGGCTTGAGTCTTCATCGACCAGCCAATCTTGCCACTCTTCGTTGCCTTCTTCTTTTAAAGGAGCGTTCAAGGATTGATCGGGAGCACTAAGACGCTTGCTCATCTCAATTACTTCGTGTTCGCTCACGTTCAGTTCAAGCGCAATATCTTTAATTGTTTCTGCAGAAATGATGGGTTCATCTAATTCTTGCATCTCATTTTTAAGACGCCTTAAGTTAAAAAAAAGCTTTTTTTGAGCGGCTGTGGTTCCAATTTTAACGAGAGACCAGGAGTGTAAGATATATTCCTGAATGTTAGCGCGAATCCACCACATCGCATAGGTTGAGAAGCGAAAGCCCTTATCAGGGTCAAATTTGCGCAGAGCCTGCATAAGGCCTACATTTCCTTCTGCAATTAAATCCACCACGGGTAAGCCATAACCTCTGTAGCCATTAGCAATTTTTGCAACAAGCCGCAGATGAGCCGCAACAAGTCTTTCTGCTGCTTTTGGGTCTTGATGCTCTTGCCAACGCTTGGCAAGCATAAACTCTTCGTCCGACTCTAACATCGGGAATCGTTTTATTTGAGCCAAATAACGTGTAAGGCCGTCTGTTACGCTCGGAAAAGAGGCGGTTTCAATTGGGTTTGGCAAATGCGTTTCTTTTTTTTCTGACACGATTTTAACCTAAAATGCAACTATATATGTAAGTTTAACACATCTATCAGGTTTCGTATATCCTGGGGAAGCTCTGTCGAAAAATGAAGTTTTTCATGAGTTGTGGGATGAATAAAAGAAAGACACTTGGCGTGAAGCGCGTGTCGCCCTTTTGGCCATTTACTATCTAAATAGTTTTTAAGAAAAACGGGGATGGAACGGGGTGGTTTTCCATAGAGTGCATCCCCGATCAGAGAATGGCCTTTTGCCGCTAAATGCACCCTAATTTGATGGGTGCGGCCGGTTTCAAGTCGGCATTCTATAATGCTGGCAAGACGCTCGTACACTTTAATAGATTTATAATGAGTAAGAGCAAATTTACCTTTTTCACGAATAGCCATACGTTGACGATGGCGAGGGTCTCGTCCGATTGAGCCTTCGATTTTTCCTTCAGAAGGTGTCAACATTCCCCACACAACAGCTTGATAGATCCGTCCCATTTCTCGTGTGGCTAATTGATGAGCGAGACTCTGGTGCGCTTTATCATTTTTAGCCGCAACCAATATTCCACTTGTTTCTTTGTCTAAACGGTGAACAATTCCAGGTCGGATGACGCCGTTGATTCCAGACAGACTCTTGCCACAATGACTCAAAAGAGCATTCACAAGAGTCCCATCGCGATTTCCGGGAGCGGGGTGAACAACCATTCCTGCTGGTTTGTTAATGACAACAATATCCTCATCTTCATAAAGAATATCTAAAGGAATATCTTGAGGGGTAGGAGCTGCTTCTACGAGAGGTGGAATTGTAACTTCGATAAGTTGACCTTCTTTGAGTTTCAAAGAAACGTCTTTGGAGATTTGTGAGTCTATGCTTACAAATCCTGTTTCAATAAGCTCTTGAAGACGTGTACGTGAGAGACTTAGGGTGTGCAAGGCCAAATACTTGTCTAATCGCAATCCATTGTCCTTTTGTTCTACTTTGTAAGACGCAAAAGAAGAAGTTAGAAATGGTATCACGGTAAGTTTGACTTCCTATATCACTTTATGTAAAATATAAAATAGGATGTTAATGTTAATTAGGTAAAAATTGCAATTGTTTCTTGTTTAAAGTAAGTGGTTAAGTTCTCTTATCTTCTAGCATTATGCAACAATTGTATATCTGATTTGCTAAAAGAACACCTTGTATGTTACTTAAAAATAGCTATATGTGTTATAGAGTAATTTTAAATATAGTTTTGTTATCCCCGAATTTAATTCATGGTAGGGGACAGATGGTGAGAATATGGCACTTGGTATTACAGATTTATTTTCGACAGTTTCGGCTATTGCCTTAAGTTTATTTGGAGATGTTGGTACTGTTACGGAAAAACAGATCGTTTCCACTGAACACACTGATAGTAGTACTCGAACGGAAGCGGGTAGTCGTGAATCTGCTGCAAAACATCAAGATAAGAAAGATTTGCCAACCCTGAAGGGGTCAGGTGGTGGTGAAGGTTCAATAGCATCACCAAAAGCAAAAGCTACAACAAGCAAAGGTATTGATTTACCCTCACGTGGATCAGGGTCAGTAGATGAGACTCAGTATAAAGCTGAGAATCAGGCTGTACAAGTTTCCTCAGGCTCTTCAGGAAGTCAAGTTACTCCACGTAGATCTTTACCTCAGGATTTTGTTGAACCATCTCCAGATGAGGTTAGTTCTTCTCCAAGAAGTCATGTGCCCTCACCTTCAATACAAGATTCTAGATCCCCTTCCCCTTCAAATGAGGGAGTTTCTATAAGAAGTCCTCAAACCAGTGGAGGACATGCCGGAGAAGGTGCTTCTGATGCATCAAGATCTTCTGGCGGGGGTGGTAGTGGATTTTCATCTTTAGAGTCTCTACAGGAAGAAAATAAATCTTTAAGGGCCCAGCTTTCCGATTTCCTGTCTGGTGTTCCTTCTTCAGATCAAGTAAAAGAAAAGGACGCCCAACAACAAGGAATAAATTCTCAATCGATTCCTTCTCCCAAGTCTGTAATTGATTCTAGTGCTTCGTTTGAGAATATGGCTAAAGAAGTTCAACCTCTTTCTAGTGATTCAAAACCTAATCCAAGCCAGGGTTCAGGAATTCAAAAGGCTAACGCAAAAAAACCTTCCACTTTCATTGCAACTAAACCAGGAACTTCGAAGGCTATAGTTGAAGAGTCTCCAGAGGCTCCAGAACCTACAAAGACGTCAGAACCTCCAAAGATTTCAAAAGCTTCAGAGGCTCCAGCTAATATTGCAAAGAATCATCTGCCCTCATCCCCTAAGACGCAGAAGCAACCTTTGCCAGCAAAATTTATTGCAGGAAAAACTCCTGCTTCTCAAGGTACCACTTTTGCTCAACTTCAGGATGCTACGATAAGTGCGGAGGTGGTGGAATCAGCTCGGGTTCTTGGGTTTGATTTGAATACACCATATAAAGATGTTGCAGAAGCCATAAGAGTTCTCGCTCAAAAGGTCAGTGGAAAGAATACGGCTGCGGCAAATGAATTAGAAAGAATCTTTAATCAACTTGACAGCGGTGCTCTTAAAATTGAAGATCAAGCGGAAAGAATACGAGAGCTTTATCAAGAAGGTGAGAAACTAGGGGTTCATCAAAAACTTTTAACAGAATTTTTAAGAAGCAGGTATGCTCGACCTCAAGTAGTTCCAAGTAAAGAAGATATGGATGCTGCTCAAGCCTTGGGGTTTGATTTGAACACGCCCTACAAGGATGTTGCAGAAGCCATAAGAGTTCTCGCTCAAAAGGTCAGTGGAAAGAATACGGCTGCGGCAAATGAATTAGAAAGAATCTTTAATCAACTTGACAGCGGTGCTCTTAAAATTGAAGATCAGGCGGAAAGAATACGCGAACTTGCTCAGGAAGGTGAGAAGCTAGGTGCTCATCAAAAACGCGTAGCAGAATTTCTTAAGAAAAAATATGCTCAAGCTCCTAAAAAGAAAGTGCAAACGAAAACTGCAGGAACAGGAGGGACCTCTCAGGATTTATTTAACCAGATTCGGGGAGTGACAGTTAAGGACCAGACTCCTGCAGAGTTAGAAGAAGAAATTAGGCAATTAGAGCAACAAATGCGTGATTTTAGCAAGCAAGAGCAGTTGTTTTATGCTGCGGATAAGCCAAGGGATGCAAAAGTAGCAAAGGAACAGGCAGAAGCTGCTAAGAAAGAGATAATAGAAAAGAAAAACCTTCTTGTGAAGCTGACGACAAAAACGAAATCAGCAGAGGACGCATCGAATGGAACAGCAAAACGCAAACCTAATCTCGCTGCCCAAGAAGAACAAACGAGGGTCGTGACTGAGTACAAAGTCAGCCATCCTGATCTTGCTCCCTTCATGGAACTTTTGGCGCCAAAGGATCAAGCTAACTTCCTTAAAGCTAAAGTAAAAATTCTTTATAATGAGAATGGAGAGCGTCCTGTTAATCTTTTAAGTAAAAATAATAAAACCCGCGAACTCCCACTTGATTATTTGCTCTCTCGTTTGACAGAAGAACAACGTGCAACTTTATTAAAAGGAATAGAAAGTAGGGTGGATGAGGATCCTGGTTCGGAATCAAATATTCGCTTTAGTGCATTAAAATATTTCCCTAATTTTCAGGCTCTTGAGAAGTATGACTTTCCCGTTTGGACAGAAGAGTTAGCGCGTCTTGCAGCTCCACCCGCTCGTAAGGCTACCCTACAAGTACCTGCCCTTAATGTTGATCAGGAGACTGAAAAAGAGCCAGTTAAAGCGGTTGATATACCTTCAGCTTCTCCAAAGGGGCCTTCAACTGAGCCCGTAAGGGAGCTTGAAGAGCATAAGGGGCAGGACTTAGGTAAAAAGAAGGTTACAATAGGAGGCACACTTATTAAAGGACCATCATCAATGGTTCTTCGAAGTAGGGGGCTGACCACAAAAACGCCTGCAGATGAAACTGATTAAAACACAAAAAAGCCCCCTTAAAAGGGCTTTTTTCATATGAAGCTTACTTGCCTTGTAAAAATTTTAATATTCCAGAAAAGTCCAACTCTTGACCACCATTTTTACAAAACAAGGCATAGAGTGAAAGGGCTTCTGTGCCTAATGGCGTAATAGCTGCGCTGAGATGCGCGGCTTGTGCCGCAAGTTTCAAATCCTTTAACATCATTGCGGCCGTAAACCCAGGGGCGTACTCACGGTTTGCGGGCGAAGTGGGGACAGGGCCCGGAACAGGGCAATATTTCGAAATAGACCAGCATTGGGCTGAAGATTGAGAGCTTACTTCGAAAAATGTATTCCCATCGAGCCCCAGCTTTTCTGCCAGATTAAAAGCTTCACAAACGCCTATCATGGTGACCCCGAGAACAAGATTATTGCATATTTTAGCGGCTTGGCCTAACCCAGCTGTGCCGCAGTAAACTAAAGTCTTTCCCATAACTTCTAAATAAGGGCGGAGTGCATCGAAATCTGTTTGATGTCCTCCCACCATAAAGCTGATCGTAGCCGCTTCTGCTCCCGTAACGCCTCCGGAGACAGGGGCATCAATAAGGCGAACGTTTTTTGCCTCAGCAAGGGTATGAATATATCGTGTGGTTTCAATATCAATAGTGGAACATTCAGCAACCAATGTTCCAGCTTTGATGTGGCTAAAAATGCCCTGCGACCCCTCATAGGCATTTTTGACATGGTGGCCTTCAGGGAGCATGGTAAAAATAACGTCAGCATTTTCAACGGCTAAAGGAATATTGAACCCCGCGTGTCCTCCTGATTTAACAAAGTTCTCAATAGCTTGAGGGACAAGATCGTAACCTATAACGCTGTGACCAGCCTTGACTAGATTTCTGGCCATGGGAAGCCCCATATGTCCAAGCCCAATAAAAGCAATATTTGTCATTGAATTCTCCTAAAGAATGAGTTCCTTTTCACTTAATGATGAAAAATAATGGTCGATTGTTTCACTGGTAACTTCTTCAATGGTTTGAGGAGACCAATGGGGTAGATGATCTTTATCGATGAGAACAGCTCGTACGCCTTCCCCAAAATCATGACCCTCTATAAATCGCTGGCTGAGTCGAAACTCTTGCTTCATGCGCTCTTTAAAATCAGAATTAGCTTGTGTGAGTTGTCGAAAGACAACAGCAAGACTCGTTGGCGATTTAGTCATGAGAGTATTGTATGTATTTTGGGCAAAAGGAGAAGGATTGGTTTTAAGACCGTTAAGGATGTTCAGGAGCGAGGAACGCTGAAAATGCTGCTCAATTTGTGCCGTGTGATCCTCTAAAAATCCGTGCTCTGAAGGATGAGTGCAATGCTGCACGAGCGCTTTTTCGAGAGAGCTCCCTTGCTCTAAATCATTTTTGAAAAGAGAGAGGGAAGAGGAGGGGATGAAATGAGTTGCAAGTTTAGCCCAAAGAGCATCTACAGCTTTCAAACGCGTTCCCGTGAGCGCTAAATAAAGTCCTGTGATACCGGGAGCGGCATTTAAAAATGTTGTTGCCCCTACATCCGGGAAAAAGCCAATCCCTGTTTCTGGCATGGCTAGAAGTGCGCGCTCTGTGACAATGCGATAAGAACCATTCACTGAAACTCCCAGACCACCTCCCATCGCAATACCATCGATTAAAGAAATATAGGGTTTTGGGTAGGTATGAATATAAGTATTGAGAGTGTATTCTTCCCTGAAAAAAGCATCAGGAATATGGGTGTCTCCTTTTTGTTTTGCTTCATACACCGCACGGACATCACCACCCGCACAAAAAGCCTTTTCGCCTGCACCCTCAATGACGACAGCTCTTACAGACTCATCTCTTTCCCAATCCTTTAAAAGCTGGGAAAGCCCTCGAATCATGGCGAGAGAAAGAGCATTGAGAGCTTCTGGCCGGTTGAGAGTGATCCATCCGATGCCACCTTGTACCTTATGGAGCAATTCGTTCTTGCTCATGTGCTCTTCCCCAACAGATTTCGAGCGATGATAAGACGCATGATTTCATTTGTACCTTCTAAAATTTGATGAACACGAAGGTCCCTTACGAAGCGTTCAATCTGGTAATCTTTGATGTAACCATATCCACCGTGAAGCTGGAGAGCTTCATTTGCAACGCGAAATCCAACATCGGTTGCAAATCGTTTGGCCATCGCACAAAAAACGGTGGCTTCAGAATCACCTTGCTGAAGTTTTAAAGCGGCGTGATGGACCATAAGGCGGGCTGCTTGAAGGTCTGTTGCCATATCAGCCAGTCGAAATTGGAGGGCTTCAAATTCAGCTAGCTTTTTCCCAAATTGAGAGCGATCTTGCATATAAGACTGGGTGGCTTCGAGACAAGCTCGTGCTCCTCCAAGAGAGCAAGATGCAATGTTAATGCGCCCTCCATCTAAGCCCTTCATTGCAATTTTAAAGCCATCGCCTTCATCTCCAAGACGATTTTCAATGGGGACTGCACAGTCTTGAAAAATAACGGCGGTTGTGGGTTGGCTATTCCACCCCATTTTCTTTTCTTTCTTTCCAAAACTAAGACCGGGTGCTCCCTTTTCGACAATGAGAGCTGTGATCCCTTTTGGACCTTCTTCTCCCGTACGGACCATGCAAACATATACATCACTCACGCCACCACCAGAGATAAAAGCTTTTTCGCCGTTAAGAACATAATGATCCTTTTTCTTAATTGCCTTCGTTTTTAAAGAGGCGGCATCAGATCCTGCACTTGGCTCAGTTAAACAATAACTTGCGAGTGTTTCCATTGTCATGAGGCGCGGAAGCCATTTTTGATGTTGTGCAGTATTTCCGAATGTATCAATCATCCAAGCGACCATATTGTGAATTGAGATGTAGGCAGCCGTTGAGACACAAGCGGTGGAAAGTTCCTCAAAAATGAGGGAGGCTTCGAGGCGATTCAAACCACATCCCCCTTGCTCAGGGCGCACATAAATGCCAGCAAAACCAAGGGCTGCAGCTTTTCGAAGTGTTTCAATGGGGAAAAAACACGTTTCATCCCAAGATTGGGCGAAAGGAGCCATTTCCTTTACTGCAAAGGCACGCGCAGCTTCCTGAATAGCGAGTTGTTCTTCTGTAAAATTAAAATCCATGACAGCTTCTCCCTAGAGATAAGTATGCCAGAAAAGGAATGGAGAGACCAAGAGCTTTGATAGGAGTAAGAATAGGAAGCAATTTCCCTCCCTAAAATGGCATTTGAAATGCCATAATGAGTCTCAAAGTGGCATTTGTGATGCCATTTTGCAATGCAAGATATAATCTTGCTCATGAATTTTTTAGTACAAAATGAACTTAAGCTTGATTTCTTATCATTTATTTCCTATTTATATAAGAATCCCTTGAGGGTATCCTTTATATTTAAAAAGTAGGAAGTTGATAATGAAAATTTATTTGTATTTTTAAGTGTACTGACCTTTATGACTCCTGCCTATAGTCATGCTCATGATGAATTTTTAATCGAAAATGATTCAAGTCAGACGCTTTCTATTCAAATACAGCCTAATGATGATTCGTCAATACCTTATGATACGATTGAGCTTTCCCCTGGTCAAAGAAGAGTTTTTAAGAAAGAAGCTTTTGATTTACGATGTGTGAAAGGTAAGGCTACGGCAAATCTTTTTGTTCAAGGAATGACACAAGGAAATTCTTTTGAAATTAAATACCCACCCGAAAATGTAAGACTTACGGATTCGCTTCTATCTACTTATGGAGTAAAGTAGGACCCTATCTAGGGCTGCTAATGTCATTTACATAAGGCGTAACTCCTGTTAGGTTAAAGCAAATTTGTTTAATGGCTCAAACTGATGAAGCTCATATCCTGTAATAGCAATCGTCCTCTTGCAGAAGGAATTGCTCAATATTTAAAAACACCTCTGACAGATGGAACAATTCGTCATTTTACGGACGATGAAATTTTTGTTGAAATTTTAGAAAATGTTCGTGGTGAAGATGTTTTTGTGATTCAATCCACGAGTAAACCGGCCAACGATCATCTGATGGAGCTTCTTATAACCATTGATGCCTTGAAAAGGGGATCTGCTCGTCGGATTACAGCGTGTCTTCCCTATTTTGGTTATGCTCGTCAGGATCGAAAAACAGGGCCTCGTTCTCCTATTTCTGCAAAGCTTGTGGCGGATCTTCTAACAGTAGCGGGAGCTAATCGAATCTTAACCCTGGATCTACATGCAGGGCAAATCCAAGGTTTCTTTAATATTCCTGTGGATAATCTTTTTGCCGTTCCTCTTTTTCAAAAGGATATCCAAGAGCATTTACCACAAGAAAAAATTTTGGTGGTTTCTCCTGATGTTGGTGGCGTTGTGCGGGCGCGTAGTCTTGCAAAAAGACTTGAGTGTGGCCTTGCTGTTATTGACAAACGACGTGAGAAACCAGGTGTTTCAGAAGTAATGAACATTATTGGTGATGTGAAGGGGCTTCATTGCTTGATTACGGATGATATCGTTGATTCAGCTGGAACAATTTGTAATGCATCCCTTGCTTTGATGGAGGCGGGAGCTCTTTCAGTGAGAGCTTACGTTACGCACGGGGTCTTTTCGTCTCCAGCTCTTGATAGAATCGAAGATTCATCTCTTGAAGAAGTTGTCGTGACCGATAGCATTGTGGCGACGGATAAGGTTAAAAATTGCAAAAAAATTCGTCAAATATTGCTTGCACCCTTGTTTGGCGAAGCAATTGATCGTATTAATCATGAAAAATCTGTTTCAATTTTATTTGATTAGTGTATGACTACACTATCTGACGTTTAAAGGAGTTAACTTATGACAACAGCAGCAGTCTCTCAACTCGATGTTCAAGTACGCGAAGGAACGGGTAAAGGCGCATCTCGTGCTTTACGTCGTGATGGTCGTGTCCCTGCCGTTTTATATGGCGGGAAGGATGCGCCTGCTCATTTTTCATTAGACCCTGTGCAACTTGATAAAGAAATTCATCAAACAGGCTTTTTGTCCAAGATTTTTGAAATTCCTTTAGATGGTAAGAAAGAAAAAGCACTTGCGCGGGCTGTTCAGTTCCATCCTGTGACCGATCGTCCATTGCATGTGGATTTCCTGCGTGTGTCAAAGGAAGGGAAAATTACGGTTGCTGTTCCTTTACGATTTATAAATGAAGGAAGCTCACCTGGTATAAAGCGCGGTGGTGTTTTAAATATCCTTATTCATAATTTGGAAATTGTATCCGATATTGATCATATCCCAAGTAGTGTTGATATTGATCTGACAGGTCTTGAAATTCAAGATACCATTCACCTCAAGGACTTGACGTTGCCAAAAGGTGTTGTTGCGGCTCACCCAGAGCGGGATAATGATATCGCCAATATCGTGGCTCCGACGGTTATGAAAAGAGTAGCAGGTGAAGAAGAAGCGGGCGAAGCTGCGGCGGTGGCTGCTCCTGCAGAAGGGGGAGAGGCGTAAGTCCTTCCTGCTGCTGAATCATGCATCTTTTGGTGGGGCTTGGAAATCCGGGACGTGAGTATGCACAAAATCGCCACAATGTGGGGTTTATGTGTGTGGACGAAATCGGAAAAAGCTATGGATTTTCTCCAGAAAAAGCCAAATTTTCAGGTCTTTTCATGGAAGGGTGCGTAGATCATAAGAAAGCTTATCTTTTGAAGCCCATAACCTATATGAATCGATCCGGAAAGGCTGTAGCCGAAGCCGCACGATTTTTTAAAGTTCCGCCTGAACACATTATCGTTTTTCATGATGACCTTGATTTAGCGCCCGGACGCGTCCGGGTGAAGCAGGGAGGGGGGCATGGTGGCCATAATGGGCTTAAGGATTTAGATGCTTATCTTGGCCCTCAGTATTGGCGTGTCCGAGTGGGAATTGGTCGTCCATTGCATAAGGGGGCTGTTTCTTCTTACGTCCTTTCTGATTTTTCAAAAGAAGAGCACGTGTGGCTTGATCCACTTCTTTCTCTGATTGCGGATGAGATTCACTTGCTTTTGGATCAAAAACCAGAAGACTTTGCTGCGAAAATTATGCAAAAATTACCCCCTCCTCAACATACAACGGAGACGTCTCATGGGATTTAAGTGTGGTATTGTTGGTTTGCCTAACGTAGGTAAGTCTACTCTCTTCAATGCATTGACAGCGACAGCCGCCGCTGAAGCAGCTAACTATCCCTTTTGCACAATAGAGCCTAATGTGGGGCGTGTGGGTGTTCCTGATAAACGACTTGATGATCTGGCACGTATTGCAGGGTCAGCCAAAATTATTCCCACACAGCTTGAATTTGTGGATATTGCGGGTTTGGTTCGTGGGGCCAGTAAGGGGGAGGGGCTTGGAAATCAATTCTTGGGTCATATTCGTGAAGTAGACGCTATTGTTCATGTCGTTCGGTGTTTTGAGGATACGGATATTACTCATGTTGAAGGAGAGATTAATCCTATTCGTGATATTGAGATCATCGAAACCGAGTTGATGTTAGCCGATATGGAAAGTCTTGACAAACGGTTGCCTGCCCTTGAAAAAAAACTTCGTACGAAAGACCCTGTTGCTCTTATTCAATATCCCTTGATGGAGAGAGCGCTTGAGCTTCTCAAGGAAGGTAAACCTGCGCGGTTTGTTGAGTGTTCTCCTGAGGAGCAAATTGAATTTCAGCGGCTACAACTTATTACGACAAAACCAATTTTGTATGTTTGCAATGTGGCTGAAAGCGATGCTGCTAGCGGTAACAATTTTACAGAAAAAGTCAAAGTGAGGGCAGAGCAAGAAGGTGGGCGAATAGCCATCATTTCGGCTGCTATCGAAGCGGAGGTAGCCGCTCTTGATTCAGAAGAAGACAAAACTGAGTTTCTTCAAAGCCTGGGTTTGGAAGAAACTGGTCTGACGCGTGTGATCCGAGAAGGATACGCCCTTTTAAATTTAATCACGTTTTTTACTATAGGGCCTAAGGAAGCGCATGCATGGACCGTTCATAAAGGAGCGAAAGCGCCACAAGCTGCGGGTGAGATCCATACAGATTTTGAACGTGGGTTTATTTGTGCGGAAACAACAGCTTGTGAAGACTATATCGCTTTCCAAGGGGAGCAAGGCGCTAAAGCAGCTGGTAAGCTTCGCCTCGAGGGACGAGATTACGTCGTTCATGATGGAGATGTTTTTCACTTTCGCTTTAATGTGTAATTTTGTTTATAAAAGATATACTTACAAACTCTCGTCATCCCGGGACCTACAAAATCCGCGCGATCATCTTTGTGAGCGATGGGTTTTGTTGGTACCCGGGACCCATTGTTTTAATTTAAGAAATTCATCTCTAGGTCCCGGGTATTAAAAAACTCATATGCTCATTATATTCGCATTGAGTTTCTAAATCCCGGGATGACGAATTTTTAAAAACAATTTACCTTTTCTCGTCATCCCGGAATTTAGAAAATATTAGGCGAAGCCTTAGATTTTCTTAATGTCCGGGATCTGTTAAATCATAAAAAATTGAGGTAGATATTCCATCTACCTCAATTTCAAGTTACATCAATATAAGCTATATCTTAGTCAGCGTTATATTTTTCAACCAGATAATTAAAGGCTAGATCATAGACGTAAGCTAAACGTCCAGAAAGAGCTGGAAGCTGACAGTCGCCTTGGTCAATTAAGATAGTACGGAATGTGGCATGTAGTGTTCTTGCATCGACATCGCCAGGATTCTGTTCTACGATGTTCTGAATGAGTGTCGCAGCTTCAATTAACAATTCACTTGGTTTAACGCCATTTGGAAGAGTAGTTTTTGCCCCAGCTGTCGCTGTTGCAAACGCATTTAACTTTGAATGGTGACCTACAAAGGTTTCTGCTTCTTTGAAGTTATTAATAGTCAAAGTAGGGTCAAGCGTTATCATGTTTGGTAATAACGCCCGCATATGATTAAGGTGATCGGCTAATTCTCTAGTGACACCCGCCTTTGTTGCTGCTTGGCTACGCGATTTTCTTGCTTCTGTAAGGTCTCCAATATTACTTAGCACAGGCGCATAACCAGCAATCTCAGCCATTGTACCTGCATCTAGAGGAGCCTTCGCAGCTTTTGTTGGAGCAGGCGTTGCTGAGCTCTTAGGTGTGGTATCCACAATGTCAACTTCTTTAGTTGCAATGCGATTAGCTACCCATTTCTTTTCCACCACACTTAGTGAATCATATTTTGAATATCCATTGCTGCTCAAAAGAAACTTTACAATTTCTTCATCGGGACAAGTTAAGGGGAGGTCTTTTCTCAGAGAAGCAAAGGCCCCTGAATAGTTTTGTGTGCTGAGCAAGATGTCTAGTTCATTTTGTTCTGCTGTAGGCGAGGCAGCACGAGGTGAATGTATTGGGCTACTATGGGAAGATGAAGTGTCTTTGTCATCGCTACTCATGCACATAGCGGGTGATGTGATCAGTGATGTGAATGATAGTAAAGATAATAAACTAATAACAGTAAAATTCATAATATAAACTCCTTTGTACGTTGAGAATTTTTAAATAGTTACTTTGTTTGCTTTTGTCAATGCGTTTTTTTACATTATATAAATTAATATGAAATAAGACTCATATAATTTCAAAATAAATGGATTGGATTTATAGTAAATATAAAAACTTATTGTCATAGAGATCCGCCGATACTCGGCGTGCTAAGATGGAGTAGCGCCCAGCTAAATAAATTTAATTTCCTGAAAGGCTAACATCAAAAAAAGAGCAAAAAAAAATTGAGGTAGATATTCCATCTACCTCAATTTTGTAGTCACGTTAATATAAGACGGGTATTAAATACCAGCGTTATATTTCTTAACGAGATAGTTAAATGCTGCACTATAAACATAAGCCAAGCGTCCAGATAGAGCTGGAAGCTGACAGTCGCCTTGATCGGCTAAGATATCAACAAACATTGCATATACTTCTTCTGCTTCAGTGTCACCAGGGTTCTGTTCCATGATGTTCTGGATGAGTGTTGCGACTTCAAGTAACAATTCAGCTGGTTTAACACCATTTGGAAGAGTGAGTTTTGCATTAGCGGAAGCTAATGTAAAAACATTTAACTTCGCTTTAGGGCTTACAAAGTTTGATGCATCCTTGAAGTTTGTGATATCGAAATCAGGATCAAGTGTTATTACGAGCGGTAATAACCCGCGAATATTCCTAAGGTGATTTGCTAATTCCTTGCTGGGACCAGTCCTTGTTGCAACTCCATTACGCACTTTTCTTGAGAGAGAAAGATTTCCAAGATCTTTTAAAGCACCCCTATAAGCATCGACTTCAGCCATTATTCCTGCATCCAAAGGAGCCTTCGCAACTTTAGTTGGAGTAGATGATGCTGTTGCACTCGGATCAGCGGATACCGGTGCTGGGCTTGAGCTGCGAGGAGATGCTGGGCTCTTAGGTGTGGTATCCACAATGTCAACTTCTTTAGTTGCAATACGATTAGCCACCCATTTCTTTTCCGCCAAGCTTAGTGAATCATATTTTGAATACCCATTGCTGCTCAAAAGAAACTTTACAATTTCTTCGTCAGGAAGAGTTGGAGGTAGAGTTCCTCTCAGAGAAGCAAATGCCGCAGGATAGTTTTGCGTGCTGAGCAAGAGGTCTAATTCATTTTGTTCTGCTGTAGGAGTAGCAGCGCGAGGTGAAGGTATTGGGCTACTAGATGCAGCATCTTCTTCATCACTATCTATACTCATAGCGGGTGATGTGACCAATGATGTGAATGATAATAGAGATAACAAACTAATGACAGTGAAATTCATAATACTAACTCCTTTATATGTTAAGAAGTTAAAAATAGTTGTTTTGGCGTATGTTGTCAATTTTAATTTCCGGCGTCTTCTGCAGCTACTGCGACGAGCATAGGCCTTTTGTCCAGCGTAATTTCGGTTGACGTTACTGTTACAGAGACATCAGGAAATTCACTCTGAAGGAAGGCTTGGAGCCAGTTAAAAGATTCACCTTCGGGAGACGTATAATTAAATACATATTCATGAGATGTGTTTCCTCCATCAAATATGAGCTCCCCTGTAATAATTCGCTGAAGAGGGCATGATTCAGTGACAATACCCGACCACCACAGACAAATTTCTTCGGCCGGAACATAGGTCGTGGAATAAAGACCGTCATCCCATGCTATTGCTTCTTGTCCCAAAGGTTTCCACTCGGCTAACCATGGGAGCATTCGCTCACTTTTCTTTTGGGCACACGTCAGTCTTGGGAGCGCTTTACTAAGAAAAGCTATAAAAGCAGGTGTCATCTTGGAGGTCATAACAGCGATATTATCTGTAAGTGAGGGTAACGTAACTTTCTGCCACTTTCCTTCTTTCAAATGTTCGGGCCATTGCCATGGAAGTTCTTTAAGAAAACTTAGTTTACTGATAACAGGAATATCTTTAATCCCTTTCCATTCCGCATCATCAATGAAAATACCTGCTAAATTAACCTCCTCTAGAGCAGGAAGAGTAGACAATGCGTTAACTAAATATTCAGGGACATCAGAATCAACATGAGGAAGGGAGTTTTTAAACTTAACAGTTTTTATTCCTTTTGCATACTTCTCTAAGAACGCACCAAGGAGAGGGAGTTCTTCGTTACCGTTGATTGTCAGGCTTGCTGTCGGTTTAGATTTTTTAATTTTTATGGGTGGCTCAGAAGATCGTACGATAACACGCCCTGTCTCTTCAAAAAATTCCACGATTGTATCGTCGGCATGAAGAACAGATTCTGTACAAAGGAGGATCGTAAGACTTAGTTTGATTATTTTCTTGAACATAAGGCTCCTCATTCTAATAAAAGTTAAAACGAACTGTAATAAAATGTTATTATACGTATCTTACAGATCTTTGTTATTCATCTATCGATGAACAATTAAATATAAATGAGCTTTGCGTTATTCTGCAAGACGCGTTAATAAAAAAGTATAATTGAATGAAGGATGCTAAAATACGATGCGGAAATTTTTTGGAACAGATGGTATTCGTGGGCAAGCCAATAGTGAACCGCTTACGCCCCATACATTGACCCGTTTGGGGCAGGCGATAGGGCTTCATTTTATGCGGGGTGATCATCACCATCGCGTTCTTATTGGAAAAGACACACGTCTTTCGGGATATATGGTTGAATCGGCACTTGCTGCGGGTTTTTCTTCTGTAGGGATGAGCGTGGCAACAGTTGGACCTCTTCCAACGCCGGCTGTTGCAATGTTGACCCGATCGATGCGGGCTGATTTGGGTGTGATGATCTCGGCCTCTCATAATCAATTTGCGGATAATGGCATTAAGCTTTTTGATCCTGATGGATTTAAGCTTTCCGATCAGGTAGAAAAAGAAATCGAAGCTCGTCTTGAGTCCTCTCTCTTTTTAGTCGGGCCTTCTCAGTTGGGGCAGATGGTGCATTTAGACGATGCTATTGGCCGATATATAGAATTTGTCAAAAATAGCTTGCCCCGACATGCTCATTTTGAAGGTTTGCGTGTTGTGGTTGATTGTGCCAATGGCGCTGCTTATAAAGTTGCACCCTTAATTCTTCGAGAGTTGGGAGCAACTGTTATTCCTCTGGCTACTTCTCCCAATGGTTTAAACATAAACGACGGGTGTGGTGCAACGGCTCCCCAATTGATGTGCGAAAAGGTAAAAGAAGAAAACGCCCATGTTGGTATCGCTTTTGATGGAGATGCAGATCGTGTTGTTTTTGCAGACGAATGCGGTGGCTTGATTGATGGAGATCAAGTGATGGCTTTGATTGCCAGCGATTGGCATGAGAGAGGGATTTTGAAAGGCAATGGTCTTGTGGCAACCCATATGTCTAACTTAGGACTAGAACGTTATCTTGAAATACTCGGTATTTCTCTTGTTCGGGCCTCTATTGGTGATCGTTATGTAGCTGAGAAAATGCGAGACGAAGGCTATAATCTTGGAGGGGAATCCTCAGGTCACGTTATTTTTTCGGATTATGCCACATCGGGTGATGGTCTTTTGACAGCTCTTCAAGTTCTGACTGTGTTGATGCGAAAGAAAAAACCCGCAAGTCAAGTTTTAAAGCTTTTTAAGCCTCTCCCTCAAATTCTTAAAAATGTTAAGTTGTCTCCAGATCTTCTTCAACTTCCAGAAGCGAGTGAAGTCATCGAAAAAGGGCGTCAAACACTTAATAATAAAGGCCGTCTCTTGATACGTCCGTCTGGTACTGAACCTCTTATTCGAATTATGGCTGAAGGAGAAGAAGAAAGGGTCGCAAGAGAAGTTGTTGAATCAATCGCTAAAGCTCTTATGATGCTCTCTCAAAGGGATGTGGCTTAAGCTTTCCTTTACCTTTATAAGGCAAAATTAAGTGAGGACATTACGAGATAAGTACCCTTCAGATGAAAGAACAACTATTAATTACGATTATTGTTTGTTTCATCTCCTTTGTCGATTTCATAGGGGGGACAATATATATTTCTGCTCTTCCTGAGTTAAGTATCATTTTTCAGGCATCTTCTTCGCTTATTAAGTTTAGTATCACAGCTTATTTCTTTGGGCTGGTTGTAGGTACGATTCTTTCTGGGTTCCTTTCCGAAGCCTATGGGCGCAAGCATGTTCTTATCTCATTCATACTGTTAGGGGCTTTATCAGGTTTATTCTGTGCTTTTTCTCAGTCAATTTCACAATTTTTAGTGGGGCGATTCTTACAAGGAATGGGTCAAGCAGGGGGGCCGATTCTTGTTATGAGCTTTGTAGCAGATCACTTTAAGGGGGACGCTTATAAAAGAATGGTGTCTCTTCTTCTTGTTATGGTCTCATTCGGGCCCGGAATAGCTCCTGTTATTGGGAGTATTATCCTACACTTTTTTGATTGGCGTGCTATATTTTATTTTCTTTCCTTTCTAGATTTCCTTTCTTTCATCTTTTTATTTTTTATAAATATTGAACCCGTAATTGTGCGACGAAAAGTTAAAGAAACCTTGAAAGAGTATATGTTTTTTTTTCGACATCCTTTGTTTCGATATTACTCCCTTATGATAGGGAGCCTTTATGGTTGCCTTTATGCTTTCTTGGTTTTGTGTCCTTTTGTTTTTCGTATTCATTATGGTTGGAAAGTTATAGATTTTACGTGGATTGGATTGGCCATCGCTTTTTCAGATAGCTTAGGATCATATTTTGAAAAAGTACTCACCGAAAGAATGTCGAGTCAAAATGTTCTCTTCACGTCTTTGGTCCTGACGATAGTTTTCTTTCTCGCCCTGTTATTAATCGGAGTACCAGTGGAAGGTCAATGGGTTGTAGCCATTGTTACTCTTTTTATGTTTGGAAATCATATTTTTTCAACGTGCTTAACTTCAGATGCATTGAAATTAGGAGCTGAATATTCAAATATGGCTTCCTCTCTTATCTCTTTCTCTAAAGTGGGTGTTTCCTTGATTGTGCTTGTTTTAATTCCTTTTATACCCTCAACACTTACTATGATAAAACTTACATTCTTTATAGCCCTGTTGATTTGCACCTTGGGATATATGAAAATTAGAAAAAGTTCCTAAACTTCTTCCTCCCACGGAAAAACAATCCATGTATCCTGGCTGACTTCTGTCATAAATGTGTCAACATGATCTTTGCCGGATGGTTTAGCATAAATGGCAGCAATATGAGCTTTGGGAAGCATGGTTCGAACAATTTTTGCGGTTGTGCCTGTATCCACTAAGTCGTCAATAATAAGCCAACCTGATCCTTGATTATCAATTTGGCATGATTTGATAACAAGCGGGTCAATTTGCTTGTCACTTTCATCATAGCTAACAATGCTAATTGTATCTATTTTTCGAATACCTAACTCTCGAGCAACAATTGCGGCAGGGACTAACCCTCCTCGGGTAATGGCTACCATACCATTCCAAGTAACTCCTTCGTTGAGACGCCAGGCAAGTGCTTGAGCGTTACGATAAAATTCTTGCCAGTTAACAGGATAACGATGGGTCATTCCTAGCTCCATTTAGTTTTTAAGCTCTTCGTTTACGAAATTTATAAAGACAGTACCCAATTCCTCCGCCAACAAGAGCAACTCCTAAAAGGACTTTAGGCAAGAGATGAAGTTCATCCATAATAAGATGAGCAAAATAATAAGCAGCGACACAACTTCCAACGGACCAAATCAGAGCAGCGATAAAATTTAAAATAGTGAAACGTATAAATTCAACTCCACTGCTTCCAATGATAAGAGGGCTGATGATACGTATACCGTAAATAAAACGAAAGCTTAAGAGATAGAGGGTATCATATTTTTTGAGCAGCTTAAAAGCATGGTCAGCTTTTGGTTGAATGGAAGGAAATTTATTAATAACGCGAGGACCATAATGTCGTCCTATATGATAAAGAACTTGGTCAGCAAAGAGAGTTCCGAGAAAAGCAATTACGATAATTTTTGCCAAAGACAAGTAACCTTCGTGGGCTAGAAAACCAGCCACAAAGATAACGGACTCTCCTTCAACTAAAGATCCCAAGAAAACAGCAAAATAACCCCACGTTTCAATAAACTCTTGCAAAGCACAATTCTCATTTAATTATAAAGGATGTACTATACGGTAGACTCACAAAAAAAGCAAAAAAAATACCTTGTAAGGCTAATATGTATTTGCCTTACAAGGCGAAGTGTTAAGAATCAGTAGATAGAATCAACCGCAAACTTTTTTTGTATTGTCACACTTTTCACAATCAGCTTGGCATTGACGACAAGCTTCAGCGCATTTTTTCGCTGCTGCTGCGCAAGCTTTGGCATACTCGTGATCAATTTTCTCGCACTTACGAGCACAATCCTCGCAATAATTAGCGCAAAGTTCATAAAGATCGCTGCAACAGAGTCCTTTTGCAGTTAATCGACCGACAAGGGCACAAATATCAGCACATGTGGTCGCTAGATCATGAGCAGAGGTACACTCTTTTGAAGTTTTATAACCCTCGCAAGCACAACGTTCGCAAGCTTTGACACACTCAAAACAGGCGTCAATACAATTTTTATATATCATTTTATTCTCCCTTATTCTTATTGATCTCACCGAAAGATGGGATTTCACGCAAAGCTTACGACGCAAAAGGTTAACAAATAGTTAATTGTATGGTTAACCGTGGGGAAAAAAGTTTAAAATGTTTAGGAAGTAAGGGGAGGTGCAATTGAAAACTTAACCCAAAATGTAGTTCCTCCTTTGTCAGAACATCTATACCCAATCTTTCCTCCCATTGCTGTTGTAATTTTTTTTGCGATGTAAAGCCCCAGACCTGCTCGTTCTTCAGGTTGTCCAGGTACTTTAAAATGCTTTTTAAAAATGTTTTGACGATAGTCAGGAGGAATAGATGGTCCCTTGTTGTTCACCGAGAATTCTATAAATTTGTTTTTCTCGGTGAGGTTAATTTTTATAATTGTTCCGACATGAGCATAATGAAGAGCATTATGAAGTAGGTTACTGACGACTGTTTTGATTTCATCTGGGTTAGCTTTGATTTTGCTCAAATAGGGAGGTTCTTCAAAGTGAAAAAAGACACCTTTTTGATCAGCCTCAAATTGTAGAGAAGAGATCTGCTTTTGAACAATTGTATTTAAATCGACCTCCTCTTCTAAGAGAGGTTGGATTTTTTTATCTGCTTTTGAAAGGCTTAATAAGGCTTGGCACAATTTTTCCATATGATTGCATTTATCGCGTGCTGCAAAAAGAAGTTCATGTTGTTTCAGTGTGAGAGGGCCTACAGTTTCTTCAATACAAAGATGAAGTGCCATATGAATTTCAATCAGTAAGGATTGAAATTCATGAGCGAGTTTTTCATAAATATCTGCATTACTTACTGTAGTAAGAGGCTTACGCATAAGATCTTGAAGAATGATAGCAACTGCTTCAACTGCATTTCCGCCATTCTTTGCGTCTTTTTTGATAGGGTACCCCCAAGGTAAGAACAAAGTTTTTTTACCCTCTTTATCGATAGAGAGCGTGTCTTCATTTTTTGTTGGATGATAGGGTTCTTTTTCCATCATGACCGTATTTAACACTCTAAGTAATATTTCTTTCCAGGTATCTTCTACATGAAACAATGAGGGCATTTTTTTTAAATCACTCGAGACCTTGAGAAGGTGACGTGCTGGTTTATTGATATAAATAAAATTAGAGATAGAATCTAAAAGAAGAATGGGTTCAGGTAAGGCATCTACAGCCGCCTTTAAAATTTGATACTCTTTAATAACTTTCTTTAATGAATCTTCATGATAGTCCTGTAGTCGACTTGTCATAAGATTAAATTCGTTTGTTAATTTTTCGATTTCTTCTGAGCCTTTTATGTTTAAAAATATGGTTTTCTCCTCTCGTCCTGCCTGACTCATGATTTCAGCCATTGCGTTCAAAGGATTTAAGAAAAGGCCAGTAAAAAACCACGACATCGAAAATCCAAAAACGAGGCTTACAATTGAGCCAAAAGTTATAAAAAATAGAAAATTGGAAATGAATGTAGATAGGTTTTCTTTTGTACGAATTAATCCATCTTGATTGAGTCTTGTAATAGTGTCTGTCGTGGCTTTAATTTCATTATAAAGCTTATTTGATGGAGAAGGAGAAAGGGGTGAGTGTATTGTTTTTTTATATTCTTCCCATTGTGTTTGCAGCACCCTCGTCTCTTCTTTTTCTCCCGTTTCCTTAATATTTTCCTCTTGAGAAACTAAGTGTCGTTCGATCATATTTTCTAAAAAGTTTGTTTTTGAGGCGAGCTCTGGAGTTACTTGAGCTTGGCTTGCATAAAGATTATTGAGGTCTTCAAGATATCTATCAATTTTTTGCATCGCAATGATGCTTTTAAAATTCTGTGTTAAAATAACATCAGCCTTTTCTTTAATTAGGCTGGTTATGAGGATAAAAAAAGTCGTTATTAAGCAGATAATAATAGCTGTTGGCAATTGAGCAAAGAGAATTTGGGTTCTCATCTTCATGGAAGGTCTTTCCCTTCAGCTCTATGATGACTCATAACATATAAGTCAAAATTCTCAGATTTCCTCAGCAGCAAATGCACCGTATCAAAGCCTAAAGCATCTCTCCACCAGGTTTGTCTGCTGCGTCCAATGATCATCTGTGAGATGGCTTGCTTTTCAGCGAAATCAAGCCATGCACGAACGCGATCCTCGGTCTTAAGGTGAACGACATGTGCTCCTAAGTCTTTTGCAAATTGGATGTCTGAGAATAAGAAGCGTTGCTTTTCAAGATCAATTTTTTCCGGATTGTCTTCGGGGGTTTCTGCATAAACCACAAACCATTCTTTGCTGAGCCTGCCAGCAAGGCGGGCTGCCTTTTTTAAGAGAACTCTTTGACTCCACCTTTCAGGAAGGAAACAGACCATAATTTGATGGCTCGCAAAGATTGCTTCTTTGAGAGGTAATAACTTATGGTGAGTTGGCTGAGTTGCTTGTTCAATTGCTTCTGCGACCTCTCTGAGGGCAATTTCTCTTAGTTTTGAGAGATTTTCTTCTTTAAAAAAGTTCTTTAAGGCGATGGGTATTTTTTCAGGACTGTAAATTTGTCCAGTTTGTAGTCTTTCAATAATATCTTCAACACCGAGATCGACATTGATGACTTGATCTGCATGTTTAAGAAAGCTATCTGGGATAGTTTCATAAATCGTTACAGTTGTGAACTTTTTGACAATATCACTTAAGCTTTCTAGATGTTGGATGTTAAAAGCACATATAACGTTAATTCCAGCTTTTAAAAGTTCAATAATATCTTGATATCGCTTTGGGTTTCTACAAAGTGGAGCATTCGTATGGGCGACTTCATCAACAATTGCAATCTGCGGTTTACGTTTTAAAATGGCATCGAGATCCATTTCTTCCAGAATCACACCTTTATATTCGTATTGCTTCCTTGGGACAATTTCTAATCCTTTAAGCAGCTTTTCCAGCTTCTTGCGTCCGTGGGTTTCAATGTAACCAAGAACGATATCCGCACCTTGGTCTTTTAAGGAGTGCGCTTCCTCAAGCATTCGGTATGTTTTCCCAACCCCTGCAACAGGCCCTGTATAAACTTTAAGTCGCCCTCGATTTGCCTTTTGAAGGAGAGAAAAAAAATCTTCATGATCAATGGAGGAAGTTATCATGGCGATACCGCTGGAGGACCAAAAAATTGATCCAAACTAAGATTCAGTTTTAAAACGTTAATTCTTGGCTCTCCCCAAATGTGAAATTGAGGGGGTTCAGTAAGATTATCGACAAGCGTTAAAATTCGCCTTAAAGATACACCACGTTGAGCTGCTATTCGCATAGCTTGCCACTTAGCTGCTCGAGGCGTTATATGAGGATCAAGCCCACTTCCAGAAGCCGTTAGCAAATCGATAGGAATGAGCTCTGGATTGTCTTTCTTAATTTCTTGAATTCTCTCCTCAACGCGCTTTACGAGGACTTTAGATGTAGGACCTAAGTTAGAGCCTCCCGAAGCAGCACCATCATATCCATTGCCAGCTGCTGAAGGACGTGGAAAAAAATAGGATGGTTTTTTAAAGTTTTGGCCGATAAGTTCTGAGCCAATGACTTTTTGTCGTTCATCATAAATGAGACTTCCTTGAGACTTTTTAGGGAACAAAAAAGATGAAATCCCCGTGACAAGAAGAGGATAGATGAGCCCTGTTAAAAAGAGAGTTAGGAACGAAAGCTTAACGGCAATTATAATTTCTTTTTTGATCATATCAAACCCATATTAAATAAAATCATGTCAATGAGTTTAATTCCCAAGAAAGGAATAAAAATACCGCCACCACCATAGATAAGAAGCGAACGAGCTAGAAGAGCTTTTGCGCCTAAAGGCCGGTAGGTCACTCCTTTCAGAGCAAGAGGAATTAAAAGAACGATAATCAGAGCATTGAAAATAACAGCAGATAGAACAGCACTATAGGGAGATGAAAGGTGCATGATATTTAAGGTGTTGAATTCTGGGATGGATACCACAAAAATAGCGGGGATAATTGCAAAATATTTAGCAACGTCATTTGCAATTGAAAATGTGGTAAGACATCCTCTAGTCATTAAAAGCTGTTTTCCAATTTCAATAACTTCTAATATTTTTGTGGGGTTACTGTCTAAGTCTACCATGTTTGCGGCTTCCTTAGCAGCTTGTGTGCCTGAGTTCATGGCAATCCCCAGATCTGCTTGCGCAAGTGCAGGAGCATCATTGGTGCCATCACCTGTCATTGCAACAAGATATCCTTTTGCCTGTTCTTCTTTGATAAAGCTCAACTTTTTTTCGGGAGTTGCTTCTGCTAGATAGGTATCAACGCCTACTTCTTCTGCAATTGTTTTTGCTGTAAAGGGATTGTCACCTGTGATCATAACAGTTTTGACGCCCATTGCTCGAAGACGCAAAAACCGTTCCCGAATACCTGGTTTAATAATATCTTTAAGATAAATGATTCCTAAGGCTTTTTTGTTTTGGGCAACGACTAAAGGTGTTCCTCCTTTCATCCCGATTTCTTCTGTGATTTCGTGAAGGCGAGGAGGAACTTCTCCCCCATTTTTTTCAATGAATCTTTGAATTGCGTCTGAAGAACCTTTGCGTATTGAAAAAGTCGAACTATCACAGCCACTCACACGCGTTTCGGCACTAAAAGGAATAAAAGTAAGATTGGTACTCTCTTTTTCTGTTATAAGTTTACCATAATTTTTATCAATAAATTCAAGAATGGATCTCCCTTCAGGTGTGCGGTCGGCAATGCTTGCAAGGACGATGGCTTTTGCCAGTTCTTTGATGTCGACACCTTCAAAAGGCAAAAACTCAACGGGCATCCGGTTTCCAAGTGTAATGGTTCCTGTTTTATCTAAAAGCAAGACATCAATATCACCAGCTGTTTCAACGGCCTTACCGCTCATCGCTAAAATGTTTTTTCGCAAAGCACGTTCGATTCCCGAAATTCCAATCGCTGAAACAAGACCGCCAATTGTTGTAGGGATAAGACAAACTAATAAGGAAACGACGACAGTCAGAGATATCTGGCTATGAGAATACATTCCTAAAGGAATAAGCGCCGTACAAACGATGAGGAAAATGAGCGTTAAGCCAACTAAGAGAACTTGAAGGGCAATTTCATTGGGTGTTTTTTGTCTTTTTGCCGCCTGGACCAAATGGATCATCTGATCTAAGAAACTTTCACCGGGATTTGAAAGGATACGAATAAGAAGCGCATTAGAAAGAAGCTTTGTTCCCGCTGTAACGGAGGTTCTATCACCATCACTTTCCCGAATAACGGGTGCGGATTCCCCAGTGATGGCGGATTCATCTATGGCAGCAATACCTTCAATGATTTCTCCATCGGAAGGAATAAGCTCACCCGCGGTGACTCTTATCACGTCTCCTTTTCTTAACTCACTTGCTGAAATAGTTTCTTCTTGGCCATTTTCTAAAATACGTCGTGCTATCATTTCTTCTGCAAGTGCTTTAAGGGATGACGCATGAGCTTTCCCTTTTCCTTCAGCAATTGCCTCAGCTCCATTAGCAAAAATGAGGGTAAACCATAACCAAAATGAAATAGAAAAGGTAAACCAAAGAGGTTCATGAACAATGGGAGGATAAATAATGTCACGTAAAAAAATAAACGTCGTTAAAGTTGCCCCCACCAGAACAACGAACATTACTGGATTTTTATCCAAATAAAATGGATTAAGGCGGCTGAACGTAAGCCAACAAGCTTCCTTAAAAAGATTCTGATTTATTGACTTTTCCATCAGAAGGTTTTCCCTTGCAGTAAATCAACGCTTTCAATAAATGGGCCAAGAGCGAGAGCGGGAAAAAAGGTAAGAGCCCCCACAATTAAAATAACGCCGACAAGAAGCATCACAAAAAGAAATCCTTGTGTGGGAAAAGTTCCAGAACTCGTGAAGACTATTTTTTTGTTGACCATTGATCCTGCAATCGCAAAACCAAGATAGATAGGGACAAATCTTCCTATAAACATAGCTAAAGCAAGGGTAATATTATACCAATATGTATTGGCATTGAGTCCCGCAAAAGCTGATCCATTGTTTTGTGTGGCGCTTGTATAAGCGTACAGAATTTCACTTAATCCATGAGGACCTACATTTTGTAGGGAAGAAAGGCCATAAGGTGCAAGGATAGACCAGGCCGTTCCAAGCAAAATAATTAAAGGATACAAAGCAACGTAAAGAATAGCAAAGCGAACTTCTTTGCCTTCAATTTTTTTACCGAGGTATTCGGGCGTGCGCCCTACCATCAAACCTGCAATAAAAACACTAATAATAACAAACATGAGCATACCAAAGAGCCCCATCCCCACGCCTCCGAAGATGACCTCACCCAGTAGCATATTGATGAGTAAAATCATTCCCCCAAGTGGCATAAAGCTATCATACATCGCGTTGGCCGGCCCTCCAGAGGTGCCCGTTGCGAAATTTGAGAACATTGAAGCCCCAGATATTCCGAATCGAACCTCTTTTCCTTCCATGTTGCCCATTCCTTGGTGAACAGGTAGGTGGCTGAAGAGAGGACTGGATTGAGATTCAAAATGATAAATTAAGGAAACGCTGATAAGAGACATCAGGATCATGGCTGCTAATAAGGACCAACCATGCTTGCTTTTTTTTGCAATTTTTCCATAAGTATACGTTAATGCTGCAGGGATAAGAACAAGAGACAGGATTTGCATAAAATTAGAAAATGGTGTTGGATTTTCAAATGGATGTGCTGAATTTGCATTAAAAAAACCACCTCCATTTGTTCCCAGAAGTTTGATTGCTTCTTGAGATGCAACTGGTCCCATGGCGAGAGATTGCTTGGCACCTTCAAGGGTGACAATTTCTAGCGTTGCAGAAAGATTTTGAATAACACCTTGTGAGACAAAAAGAAGCGCAAGGATGAAGCATCCAGGTAAAAAGACGTATAAAATAGATCTGATCAGATCAACCCAAAAATTTCCGACAGTTATATCGTCTTCATTCTTTGCGTGGCGCGTAATACCTCGCGCAAGAGCAAAAAATGCGGCCATACCCGTTGCAGCTGCGGAGAAGTTCTGCCAAGTAAGTCCTGCCATTTGGGTGAAGTAGCTGATGACTGTTTCTCCGCCATAAGCTTGCCAATTTGTATGAGTGGCAAAGCTAACGGCCGTATTTAAGGCTAAGTCCCAAGGGACAGAAGGTAGATTTTGAGGATTTAAGGGTAAATAATTTTGAAACAATTGGATGATAAAAACAATATAAAGCCCCATGATATTGAAGAGAAACAATGAAAAAAAATAATTTTTCCAAGTTTGACCTTCGATTGTGATGCCACAGAGCTTGAATACCTTCTTTTCAAAAGAGAGTCGAAGTTTGCTCGGCGTTTTGTTTTCGTAAATAGTGTAAAGATAGAGTCCAAGCGGTTTGGTACAGGCTAAGATAAGCGTAAAAAGTAAACCAATTTGAATCCAGCCGGACAAGGTCATGATGAGACGATCCTCTCAGGAAGATGAAATGTTGATGAGAAAAAAAATAAGATACCCTAAGAGGAATACGGCAAAAAGAAGGCCAACGCTATATTCTAACCCCATTAAGATGCTCTCCCTGTGATTGTCCTGAAGTTTAAGTATGCCAAAAAAATAATAAAAAACCAAGGCTGTATGGGCTCTATTATAAATGATGGGGCCATTTGACCAGAGACTGTTCTTTCTGAAAAACTTGATTTATATAGTTTTATTATTGTATAATTAAAAATATGATTATATGTTTTAATGATTTTTAATGGGGTTATATCATGAAGTTTCGTGTCGCTAGTTTGCTGTCTTTACTTTCCGGTATTGCTTTTATGGACACACCCGCTTTAGGGATGGAGGATCTTCAAGACAGAGGGGGACCATCTTCGCATGTACCTTCTAAGCCAAAAAAGGTTTTGTCAGCAAAGAGAAGCAATTTAAAAGACTTCCTAAGCAAGCAGAGCTATCCAGAAGCTTTTAAAGCATTGAGGGAAAACCTCTCTCCGACTTGTTCTGACGAAGAGATCGTAGATTTCCTTATGACGAGTAATAAATATCCGGAATGGGATAAAGTAGATCCTGAAGATAAAACGTGGGTTGTCACTAAAATTGCAAAAGCAGCAAAACGAATAGAATTAGAAAGTTTCCTAAGCAAGCAGAGCTATCCAGAAGCTTTTAAAGCATTGAGGGAAACCCTCTCTCCGACTTGTTCTGACGAAGAGATCGTAGATTTCCTTATGACGAGTAATAAATATCCGGAATGGGATAAAGTAGATCCTCAGGATAAAAGATGGGTTGTTGATAGAATTACAAGTGAGGCCCACAGGTTGGAGTTAGATGCCTTGTTAAGTCAGCCAGACTATTCGAGAGTTTTTCGTTTGATTACATCCTTTGGGCGTTATTCTTCGGATGAAGGAGTTGCAAGGTTTTTACTTGAGAGCAATGGATATCAAAATTGGGATCGGCTTTCAGAAGATACGCGAGCATGGGTTGTTGCGAAGATCAAACCCCCTATTTTAGATGCGGAAGCTGAGGAAATGACTATAGAAAAATCATTTACGTTTCTAGTGTCAGCATACCGCAAGAGGTTCGGGGATTTTCAAACGGCAATTAAAGAATACGCGATTCAGAAAGGCGTTCCTCAAAAGCAAGTGATCTTTGATCAATTTGGTGTTATTCCACACTTGAATACGGCTTTAACTTTGGGGGTTCCTCTTCTTGAATCACTTCTTGATGTTAGAGCAGCTGATCTTAAATTTTCTTCTGACCATTCAGCTTCAGATTCGATAGAGGATGTCGTTCGTAAGTGCATCAATGCAACAGGACTTTTTAATATCGGTCATGATACCATTTTCTTTTTAAAAGCAAACATCTTTCAGGGCCCTCTTGCAGAAGAGTTTTATGGAATTCCGCCAAGACTAGAAACAATCCAACAACAAGAGCATGAAGCTTTTACGGCTGCCCTTAAAGCCGGCGGGTTGATAGAAACAGTTTTGCGCTATACAGTAGCTCGTGAAAGGCTATCTGAGATTCCATATTCTTCACCAGACTACAAAGCTGCGGCAAAGGAAATGGATTTTAATTATGACGTTATGCTCACGTTTGCTAAAGAATCAGGGATCCCAACACCACGAACAGAGTCTGAGATTCAAGAAGGTCTCTATGATGAGCATCCTGTGTTCGGCCCTTGGTATAACATGGTAAAAGATGCTGAGGAGCTTTCAGAGATTTGGAAGATAATGAAAACCAATGCTTACCACAAAAAAATGGGCGCTGGTAAAGCATAAATTTCTCTTCTTAAACTTTTAACAAAACCCTTGTTCAGATTCAGCAAGGGTTTTTCTTTGCGTCTTATTTTTCCACTAGTATTCTTGCCTGATTTTGGCACAATAGCGCTGAGATAAATTAGGAGAAAGAAAGGTCTGGAGCGTGTCCGAAGTTTATACAAAAGTTCTCATTGTTGGCAGCGGGCCTGCCGGTTACACTGCTGCCATTTATGCTGCGCGCGCTAACCTTGAGCCTGTTTTGGTCTCAGGGCTTGAGCCAGGTGGCCAGTTGATGATCACAACTGATGTGGAAAATTACCCCGGTTTTTCAGATGTAATTCAAGGCCCATGGTTGATGGAGCAAATGCGTCTTCAAGCGGAACATGTGGGGACGAAAGTCATTCAAGATCAAATTGTTGAAGTGAACTTCTCTCAGCGTCCTTTTATATGTCGTGGAGAGGGTGGAACAACTTATAAAGCTGAAACAATTATCATTTGCACTGGTGCTCAAGCAAAATGGTTGGGGCTTGAAAGTGAAATGAAATATCGTGGGTTTGGTGTTTCAGGCTGTGCGACCTGTGATGGCTTTTTCTTTCGAGGAAAAGAAGTCGCTGTGATCGGTGGCGGGAATACGGCTGTTGAAGAAGCCCTTTATATGACTAATCACGCTTCAAAAGTAACGCTCATTCATCGTCGTGATCAACTCCGAGCTGAAAAGGTTCTTCAGGAGCGCCTCTTTAAACACCCAAAAATTCAGGTGATGTGGAATCATGTGGTGGATGAAGTTCTTGGAAATGAAGGCCCACTTTCTGTTACGGGTGTTCGTTTGAAGGAGACAAAAACAGGGGCAACCCAGGTTCTTCCAATTGAGGGCCTTTTTGTTGCCATCGGTCATGTTCCGAATACAAAGATATTTAAAGGAAAATTAACCCTGGATGAGGAAGGATATATTATCGGCTCGCCTACAACGACAGAAACCTCAGTAAAGGGCGTTTTTGCTGCAGGTGATGTTCGCGATAAGATTTATCGACAAGCTGTCACCGCTGCGGGGATGGGGTGTATGGGAGCTCTTGATGCGGCTGGTTTTTTACAGGATGAAGGAGTAACATAGGAAGGGATGGATTGGGACAAGCTTCGGATTTTTTTTATTGTTGCTGAATCGGGAAGTTTTACCCATGCATCAGCACGTCTGGAGATCAGCCAATCTGCCATTAGCCGACAAATCAGCAATCTTGAAGACCGTATGGGGTTCGCTCTTTTTTATCGTCATGCGCGAGGACTTATTTTAACAGAGCAAGGCGAACTCCTCTTTCGAACGGCGCGGGATGTTTTTTCAGAGTTAGCCAGAGTCCATGCGCGCATTACAGAAAATGTTAAGGTATCGCAAGGAGAGTTAAAAATTGCTGCAACTGTTGGCTTTGGAACCACATGGGTAGCCCCACGTCTTTATAAGTTCCTCTCTCAATATCCCGAAGCGAGGATAACATTAAGATTAAGCGATGATCCTGTTGACTTAACAATTCATGAATCAGACATTGCAATCAGCTCTTTAGTAACAGAAGATAAAAATCTGATGTATCAAGAGTTGTTATGCCGCCCCCTTTTGATTTATTCGAGCCGTAAGTATCTCTTAAAATTCGGGGTGCCTCTTAAACCAGAAGATCTTGATCGTCATCGACTCGTTGTTTTTAATGACCAGACCATGCTGCCTTCTGATAATGTGAATTGGCTTTTAACTCTCGGAACGCCACCAGGCGTTAAGCGAGAACCCTATCTTTCCATAAATAATTTATACGGGATTGGAAAAGCTCTTGAAGGTGGAAGCGGCATTGCATGCCTTCCGCCATATATTGCTCAAAAATGTCATGATCTTGTTCAAGTTTTGCCAGAAGTTGATGTTCCCCAGGTTCGTTTTTATTTTGTTTACCCGCGTCAATTAAAGGATTCTCAAAGAATTGAACAGCTCTGGACATTTTTAAGTACGGAGGCGCGCCAAGAGGAAGCCTCTTCGAAGGAGACATGTAAATGACCTATGAATTTATCTTGTTCGAGAAAATTGGAAACGTAGGGCTCATTATTCTCAATCGTCCCGAATCTTTAAATGCTTTGTGTGAACGATTGATCCAAGATTTAAACGCTGTCCTTGATGCATGTGAAGCTGACACAAGCATTCATTGCATGGTTCTCATGGGGTCGGAGAAAGCTTTTGCTGCAGGGGCTGATATCAAAGAAATGCAAGCAAAAACCTATCAAGACGCTTATTTAGGTGACTTTATCACGAAGGGGTGGGAGAAAGTCAGTCAGTGTCGAAAACCAATTATTGCGGCTGTAAGTGGTTATGCTTTAGGCGGTGGCAATGAAATTGCTATGATGTGTGATATGATTATTGCATCCGATACGGCCCAATTTGGACAACCCGAGGTGACAATTGGAACCATACCCGGTGCTGGCGGTACGCAACGACTCGCACGGTCGATTGGAAAGTCAAAAGCAATGGATATGTGTTTGACGGGTCGGCGAATGGATGCTCTTGAAGCAGAGCGGGCAGGGCTTGTGAGTCGTGTTGTTCCAGCGCACCAGCTCCGTGACGAAGCCATAGCGATCGCTCAAAAAATCGCCTCTTATTCTATACCTGTTGTGATGATGATTAAAGAGGCTGTCAATCGAGCCTTTGAAACTCCTCTTTCTGAGGGGCTTAAATTTGAACGCCGCCTCTTTCATTCAACCTTTGCCCTTGATGATCAAAAAGAAGGGATGGCAGCATTTTTAGAGAAAAGACCACCCGTGTTTAGAGGGCGGTGAGGGGGTGTTAATTGCACCCTCGATCTCCATCCCACCAATGACAGGAGCTTGATGTGGATTCCTCGACTACTTTTTGAGATTGTGTCCCATCATGAGTTATATGATTTTCTTTTGCGTGTAAGCTTTGTGATAAAATGCTTATAGCCAGTCCAGCCAAAATAATTAGGTGCGCTACTTTCATATCTTTCTCCAATTTTAATAGGGCTTTTTAATGATATTAACAATTTAAAATTAATAAAATATTAATATAAATAATTTATTTTAGGTCTCTAAATTATATAGGATGGTGGCTTATCATCTTAAGTTCATACAATGTTAAAAATTTTCTAAACTTTCATTAAAACATGTATTAAACTGAGTCAAATTGACGAAAGAGGGGCTTCATGCTTTATAAATTTTTAAAATTTTGCGTTATGATAATTGTACTCTCTGTAGTTTCAAATAATGTTTTTGCAATGGATGATTATCTTGATGAAGAAGCTGTCGATTTCAGGCGTCCACTGCTTAGAGAGGCGGATTCTGATGTTTTGGTAGTAGCACCACCCGCTTTACTCAACGATGATCCTAATCATCCAACTCGTGTGGCTATTAATCGGTTGTTGGAGAGGATTCTTGGCGAGAATACGCATCTTATTTCAGACTCTAGACCACAAGTCCAATCCGCAATTGTCATTTACACTCCTAGAGATGAAAGGGCTGTAAGTCTGGGGCCGATTCCCTGGGATGATTCTGCATTATTTTTGAGAGAGTTCGATGAGCGTATGTTTCTTAACCCTCGTTCTAAAAAAACGATTGTTATGCAGATCCTGGGAGCTTTAGAGGGGCCTGCGGGGGCGATTGCACTGACTCCTTTCGTTATGGGTATTTCTGCGAACCTTATTACCTTTATTCCCCCTGGAGGGAACGCAGACTTGGGGATAGCCATAACGGGAATGTTGTTAGCTGCACCTGCGGTAATGCGTCAGATGTATGACCGTCTAGGAAAAATAGGTCACTATTTTTGGGACGAAGAGAGGGGGCTAACGCCAAGCAGAGCAGACAAAAAACCGCACACCTTAAAATTTGAAAAGGAATGTTGCGGTTCTTGTTCCTTTTCTGTTCTTAAGTTGGGAACCGTTTTCTCTCTGTTTAATGCTACGTTACGATCACTTCCAGTAGGCTTGTTATTCTGGGAGATATTGAGATTTTCTCCTGTTCCTAGAGACTGGCTTATTGGGCCACTCGTTTTGCTGTATTTTGAAAAAACCTATGAAGAAAGTCAGAGAGTCGTCCATTCTGCCGCTAAGCAATCGTGGACTAGAGAAGTTCATATGATGCATGAGAAGAAAGAAATTCTTAAGCAGCGCTTAAAAGAAATGAAGTGGCGTATTAATTCCAAAGGAAGTGATGAGCTTGTAAACTGGCTTTTTGATGAAATTGAAAGAGAAAAAGATAAACTGAGGGAGGATAAAGCCTCACCGTCGGGTCGAAACCGCGAACACGTCTCAATATTAAGTCTGTTTCTTACTCAAAGAATTGCAGCAGATATATATGAGGACGCTGTAAGGCAGGTGACGGGAAGGCGGGGGCATGTTCAAGATACAGAATTGCTTGAAGCAGCCCAGACTTTGGCTGCTTCGTCTCCTGAGAAAATGATCCGATTAATTGGGGATCTCGATCAAAGAGCCGATAAAACAAGAGCAAGAGCCTTTCTCGAAAATTCGGCACTTTTCTCTCAAGGAGTAGCAACCCCGGGCCGCTTTTTAGTTGTTCTTTGGGCAATTCAAAATATTCTTATTTATTCGGGGGTAGATGCTGATACAGCTTTTTATGCTGCAACGGGTGTAGGTGTGATTGATGTGCTTTGTAGAGCAATAACTGAGTGGGATATGCAGAAAGAAACTTTTTTAAGCTTTAGACGTTTTGGGTCTCGCAGCATGGATTTTTGGCCAGTGAGATGGATTGGTACTGGAATTTCTTTTGTAGTCTCTCTTGTCTTTACTCTTCCTCCCTTTGCTATTATTTATAAATTATTGGGAGACTCTGTTCCAAGTTATATAAAAATTCTCTTTTCTGTGGCAACGGCACCTTCAGAATTCAGTTCGTTTTTCGACTTTTTTTCTCGTAAATATAAGAACGTTATTACAGGGATGGCAACGTTACACATTACAACAATCAAACAAAAAAGAGCCTTTTTGAACCAAAAATTTGAGGAGTTATCCGAAGCGATAGACGGGTTTGATCAAACGACTACTGAGGGGGCCTACCATCTAATGGAAAGAGGACTTTAAGAAGAGTTACTCCAAAAACTGTTCCCTTAAGATGCGCTCCTCTAGATGATGATCATGGTCGAAGAGGAGGGTGACAGAATGGCCTTTGCATTGGGAGATAGAGACGGTTGTAACATCACGGATCTCTGTGAAGTCCGCAACCGCACTGACGGGGCGTTTATGAGGCTCAAGGACTGTAAAGGTAACGTGGGCTGTTTCAGGTAAAAGGGCGCCCTTCCATCGACGGGGGCGGAATGCGCTAATAGGCGTCATGGCTAAAAGAGGGGATCCTAAAGGAAGAATAGGGCCATGGGCAGAAAGGTTATAAGCCGTACTGCCAGCTGGCGTTGAAACGAGGATGCCGTCGCACACCAGCTCTTGCAAGCGGGTAACTCCATCAATATCAATTTGAATTTTTGCAGCTTGCCGTGTTTCGCGTAAAAGAGAAACTTCATTAAAAGCCAATGCCTTGGTAGTACCTTGTCCATTTTGATGAACGATCATCTCAAGGGGGTAAAGGGGACTTGCTTTTGCGTGTTCAAGACGACTGATAAGATCATGAGGAGAAAGTTCGTTCATTAAAAAACCAACGCTTCCACAATGAATGCCATAAATGGGGATGTGAGAATCAAGGGAGGTATGCATTGTCTCTAACATAAATCCATCACCCCCAAGGGCGATGAGGATTTCCGCATCATGTGGAGCAACAGAGGGATACAAAGCTTCAAGCGTTGCTTTTGCCTGTAGGGCTTCAGGAGCCGTTGAGGAAAGAAATGCAATTTTGGGCATATATATTACTTATCTCTTGTTTCATAAATCTTACATTTAATTTAGGAGGAATATAAGAGGAATTTTTTGAATCTTAGCCCACCAGGGCTGCGATTGTCTTGCGTAGAGGATCAAGGCCATGGCCCTTATGGGAGCTGGTCAAAATGGGAGTTGGAAAAGCAGCAGGGTGCTTTTTCAGGGTGATTGTTACTGATTCAATTAAGGTTTCAAGGTGTTCAGATGTTGATTTATCTGCCTTCGTGAGAACGATTTGATAAGAAACAGCGGCCTTATCCAATTCTTCCATCACTAATTCATCGGTGGCTTTGAATCCATGTCGGCTATCGATTAAAAGAAAGACACGCTTTAAAGGACCGCGGCCTTTTAGATAATCTTGAATCAGGTGGGACCATACTTTGATCTTTGCTTTTGAAACAGCGGCATAACCATAACCTGGCATATCGACGATATAAAATTTATCCCCTAACAGAAAAAAGTTCAGCTGTTGGGTGCGACCAGGTGTATGTGAGACGCGAGCCAAACTGTTACGCCCTAAAAGGGCGTTGATAAGGCTAGACTTTCCAACATTCGATCGTCCGGCAAAGGCAATTTCAGGAAGGGTAGGGGGCGGCAAAATTTCCATCTTGTCCGCTCCCGCCACAAACGTACATTCTTGAGCAAAAAGCCAGTGTACATAATCCTTAATTTTAGACTGCATCTCGCTTGGCATGTTTTGCTTTTTTTCCTTCTGCGCGCCTCATAATAAGCCATTGTTGCGCAATTGAGAGCGTGTTATTCCAAGCCCAGTAGATAACAAGTCCGGCAGGGAATTGAGCCAAAAGATACGTAAAGAAAGGAGGCATAAAAAGAAACATCTTTGCTTGCGTTGGATCTGCTGGTGGAGGGCTAAGCTTTTGTTGCAAGAACATCGTTATTCCCATGATGATGGGCCACGCACCGATCATGAGGAAAGAGGGAGGATCCCAAGGAATCAAACCAAATAGATTAAAAATAGTTGTGGGATCGGGCGCAGAAAGATCATGAATCCAGCCATAAAAAGGAGCTTGGCGCATCTCAATCGAGACAAAGAGAACCTTATAGAGTGCAAAGAAAACAGGGATTTGAATAATCATGGGTAGGCAACCGGCCATAGGGTTGACCTTTTCTTTTTTATACATTTCCATGACTTTTTCATTCATTTTCATGCGGTCGTCTGCGTACCGTTCACGGATTTTTTCAATTTCCGGTTGGAGTATTTTCATCTTACCCATTGATTCATAGGACTTATTGGCAAGGGGGAAGAAAAGTAATTTGATTAAAACGGTTAATGCTAAAATCGCGAGACCAAAATTTCCAAGAAATCCTTTTAGAAACTCAAGTGCATAAAAGATAGGCTTTGTCAGGAAGTAAAACCATCCGAAATCTACGGCCAAATCAAAATGATTCATACCAATTGTTTCTTCGTACCCATCAAGAAGACGCAATACTTTTGCACCGGCAAAGAAGTGATCTGTGATTTCAATACTTTTCCCTGGTTCCAAATTAAGAGGATCTCTTTGGTAAATTGCCGTAATTAAGGTTGCCTCTCCTGTTCCTTGACGTGTGTAAGAAGAGCTAATGTCAGCTTTAGGATCTGGAACAAGCGCTGTTAACCAATACTTGTCGGTTAAACCAAACCATCCTGGCGATTTTGGATTTTGAATCAAACCTGTTTTTGAGAGATCATCATAACTGGGATCATTGAGCTTGCCATTGAAAACCCCGACGGGTCCTTCATGAAGGATAAAGAAACCTGAGGATTTTGGTTCGCCCTGACGCGCTAAAAATCCCTGGGGAGAAAGAGCAACCGGCGCTGAACCTGTATTGGTTACTTTTTGAGTGATTGAGAACATATAATGTTCATCGATTGAAATGAGCTGATGGAAGACGAGTCCTTGCCCATTGTCCCATGTCAATGTGACGGGAGTTTGAGGAGTTAAATTGAGACCATTTGTTTGCCAAACAGTTTTTTCATTGGGTACAGAGACTTGCGTTCCAACCCATCCAAATCGAGCGTAGTACGCATGAGGCGTTGTTTGTGGAGAAAGAAGAATGATCTCTGGACTCTGAGGGTCAACGGTCTCTCGATATTTTACAAGCGTAAGATCATCTAAAAGAGCTCCCTCTAAATTAATTGATCCTTTGACACTTTCACTTTGAATGAGAAGCCTACGTGGTGCAATTTTTAAGCCTTCCTCTCGTGTCATGGTTTGAGAAGCTGGCTGGGGAGTTGGTTGAGGCAGAGGGGCTTGCTGTTCCGTTTGTTGATTCGCCCCTTTTTGTGGTGTTGAGGGAAACAAATATTGAAACCCAAACAAAATAGCAACAGAGAGGACGGCTGCGATAATAAGATTCTTTTGATCGTTCATGATTTATTCTTCCTTTACAGGATCAAAACCGTGTCCGCCCCAGGGATGACAACGGCATATTCTTTTAAGGGCTAAAATACTCCCCTTATAAGGACCATAACGGTCAAGGGCGTCAAGGGCATATTCGGAACATGTTGGAAGAAAACGGCAGCGTGGCTGTAGGATAGGAGAAATAAAGAGGCGGTAAAAGTAAACGAAAACCTTTAAGGTGGAACGCATCATGACTCAAGTCTCTTATGTAATTTCAAAAGGGCCATTACTAATTCTTTTTCCATTAGAGCAAAATTACGTTTCAAAGCTTCTTCCCGTGCAATCAAGACATAATCCATACCAGCATGACCTGTGTGTGGAAAGGTGGTTCGTATGAGAACTCGCAGCCTTCGCTTTGCACGGTTACGCTCTACGGCTTTACCTACTTTTCGGCTTGCGGTTATGCCGGTTCGAAAAGGTCCATCGATGGCTCTCTTGTATGCTTGAATAATAAAAGCAGGAGTGACATATCGTTCTCCTGCTTTAGCCACTGTAACAAAATCGGATCGCTTCCGAAGACGTTCGAATAAAGAATTAAGCACTCAAGCGCGCGCGGCCTTTAGCACGACGATTAGCAATGACCTTACGGCCACCAACGGTTGCCATACGAGCGCGAAAACCATGACGGCGCTTACGAATTAAATTGCTGGGCTGAAAAGTACGCTTCACGTTGCTATCTCCTAACTATGCTCACTTATCTTGCTGTATAAGCACTTTAGACGCAGAAGTCAATTATAAGAACAAAGAAAGATGATATAATCCTTCCCATTCATCATAGAGTTAAGTAATCTAGGGAGAATTTTTTCGAGGAGATTAGATAATGAAAGAGTTTGGGTTAATTATAAAGCTGGCAGTATCTATTGTTTTAATTATGCTGTTTGGAGATTGGGTTCCTGAAGGAATTCAGCGAGCTTTTTTTACTCTCAGTGTATTGATGAAAGAAACACTGGTGTTTTTTATGCCCTTTATCATCTTTTCTTTTATCTTTGCCTGTCTTGCGGCTTTTCAGAAAAAAGCTCCACTTTTGATCGTGATGATCTTAGTTTTTGTGGTTATTTCTAATTTTATTTTTGTTCAAATTGGTTATTTTGCGGGGGATATTTGTTTGCCTTGCTTAGGTTATCATGCAGCAAATGCTGCTGAGAATGCGGGCGCTGCTATAGAACCGCTTGAACCATTTTTTTCTATTCCATTCCCTCATATTATTAGCATTGATATGGCGCTTCTCTTGGGCGCGCTTGTCGGTCTATATGGCGCCTTCTTTGGCAATGAAAAACTGGCCGCTTGTGGCAGTTTCTTAAGAGATCTCGTTCAAGCGGGTCTTACCAAGCTTTTCATTCCTTTGGTTCCTCTCTATGTGATTGGTTTTTTATTTAAAATTCAACATGATGAGTCCTTGATTGAAATGTTTGCAGGTTACGGTCCTATGATTGGTTTGATTGTGACTGTGCAATTTGCCTCAATTCTCTTGTTTTATTTCAAAGCCAACTTGGGCAATTTTAGAGATATCAAAACGTCTTTAAGGAATGTGTTCCCTTCAGGTCTCGTTGCCCTTTCAACAATGTCGAGTATGGCAACCTTACCTTTAACTTTAGAGGCTGCTGAAAAAAATACAAAAAATAAAGCCGTAGGTCAGATCATGATTCCTGCAACAGTTAATATCCATCATGTCGGTGATTCTGTAGCTGTACCCGTTTTGATTGCCGTTGTTTTAGCAATGCATGGGATTGATGCGATGAGCTATGGCACTTTTCTTATTTTTTCTATGTACTATATGGTTGCTAAATTTGGGGTGCCTTCTGTACCTGGAGGAGAACTTATTGTGCTTTTCCCTATTTTAGAAGGACAGTATGGATTTACAGACTCTATGAGTGGTCTTTTGACGACTCTATATATTTTGATGGATCCCTTTATCACGGTGACAAACGTTCTATCCAATGGCGCTCTTGCAATTTTCATGGATAAGATTTGTGGGCGGATGAAGGCCTTTCAAACTGTTGAGGAGAACCCAGCCTAAGGACTTTTGTTTTTGCCTGAATGTATGTTACCTTTTTAGGATAAGAAAAGAAGGGAAACGATATGAAAAATACATTTGGTTGGATGCAAATGGGGGCTTCAGACCCCAAAAAAGCAAAAGAATTCTATGAAAAGCTATTTGATTGGTCACTCACCGAAAAGGCGATGAAAAATGGTGGCCATCCTTATGTCGAGATCGATGCGGGAGAAGGTCCTTGTGCTGGCATTGCTCAGGGCGAGCAGGGGTCACATTGGATTCCTTTCGTAAATGTAAGAGATATTCATGAATCCACAGATAAAGCTGAAAAATTAGGAGCAAAAATTATTGTTCCAATAACAGACCTTGGGGGAGATGAGGGGTTTTATAGTGTCTTTACCGACCCTACAGGTGCTGTTTTAGGACTTTACGCTCCGCGGTAGGGAGACTCTCCTCCATCATAATAACCTCCTGGATTGCTTCGTAGAAACAAAGTTTCTCCTCGCAATGACGAACTTTTGTATAAAAAAGAAAAATTCGTCATTGCGACCGCGAGCATAGCGAAGCGGGAAGCAATCCAGCCTTCTTTACTAAAATGTTTGAGTGTTAAAAAAGGACCCTTAAGTGGCTGAATATAGGATGACAACTTTTATAGAGGGGCTTTCTCCAAAACTTGTTGGGGCTTCATTTATGTTAATGTGGGCTCTTAGTTTCAGTACAGCTATGTCCTTTGCAAAATCGCTCTCCCCAGAAGTTGACAGTGTTATTGTTCTTTTTATGCGGTATTTTTTTGGTCTTCTTTTTTTTAGCCCTTTTATTATGCGCGTAGGCATCAAGGGCTTTTCAACAAAGCGCCTGCCACTTCATATTTTACGTGTTCTTTTTGTGGGAATTGCGATGGGCTGTACGTATTATGCATACCGGAACTTACCTTTAGCTCTCGCTACATCGATTGGTATGACGGGGCCATTATTTACAACGCTTTTGTCATTACTAATTTTAAAAGACTCCGTCTCCTTTTCAAAATGGCTTTTGATTATTTTTGGGTATCTGGGTGTGGTCGTTATGGTTCGGCCTCATGAAATGCCTGTTAGTTTGGGCGTTTGGGTGGAACTCTTTGCTAATCTTTTTGCAGCACTTGCGATTGTTTGTACAAAGCTTTTATCACGAACGGAAAGTACAGTGACGATCATGCTTTACACAACGACAGCGACAACATTTTTTGGAGGGCTTGTGGCTATAAGTGTCTGGAAGACGCCAGCACTCCATGATTTACTCATTTTGATGGCAGTGGGTGCCTTTGGTGTTTTTTCTCAATATGCTTATGTATCTGCCCTTAAATATGCAAATCCCTCTTATCTTTCACCATTTGAATATACACGTCTGTGTTTTGCTGTTCCTGTAGGCTATTTCTTTTTCCAAGAAGTTCCCACGGCATGGACGTTTGTAGGAAGTTTTATGATTATTGCTGCAACCTATGGATTAACCCGCCTTGAGCTTACTTATCAAAATCCAAAACCGGACGAAATGATATCTCCATAGAATGAGCGCCATATGCAGCTTGTGGTTTTCCACTGTTGCAGCTGGCTTTACACGCAAACAAGTGATCATCGCAAGAGTTAAATGTATGAGACTTGCGAGCATTGCAGCTTTGTTTGATGCCATAACATCTGCTATGACAAGAGGACGGAGAATCCGCTTTTACAGGTAAGGCAAAAATAATCATGATGGCCATAAGATTGAAGAATTTCATGAGTTTCCTCCCTTAAAATGTGAACCTTTTCACTAGAGGTACCAGAAAAAGGTTAACAAATTGCAAAAGGGGTTTTGAAGAGTCTTGATTCAGCGGTATACTTCAGGTACAAGGCAATTAATGTCCCCTTCGTCTAGAGGCCCAGGACACCGCCCTCTCACGGCGGCAACACGGGTTCGAATCCCGTAGGGGACGCCATTCATAAACAAAATAAACCTTATGATTCATAATGTGTTCCTTAGCTCTTAAAGTTAACGTTTCCAAAAGGGATCAAGAATTTATCAATGACCTTATGGAAAAAGCGGGTTACGAACGGCAGCGGCGGAAATATCATTGTACCTTTGGATTTATTGAAAAAATGATCCCTGATCAGGAAGTCGTTTCTTTTGGTCAAAAGATGACTCAAGAATTACAGGAGCTTATTAAACGTCAGCCTCCTATATATGAAGTTGAAATGACAGCCCATCTATTTGGGCATGTGATTGTTTTTTCACCAACCTCAAAGTCTTTGATTCAACTTAAGGAGATTAATGGTTGGCTTTTTAATAAGATAGCTGAGCTTTCAGAAGGGCGGTTTCGTTTAAATAAAGAAAGCGAACCTCAAAACTATATTCCCCATATGACACTATGGCGAACGCGTCACTTGGACGTTCGATTTAAAAAATTGGAAGAGTTGTCTCAAACCCATCCTTCTTACGTCCTTTCGGAAGCAGCCTACGTTGTTTTTTAATGATAAACAAACAAAGGGATATTCGTCGATTTTAAGAGGTCTTTAGCACAAGAGCCCATGAAGAAATAACTTATGCCACCATGACCGAAAGCACCCATAACTATCAAGGAGGGCTTTAAGTCTTCACACAGACCGAGGAGGGCTTTTGCTGGCTTTTCGGAACTTTTAATGGGATGGCACTCGACTTTGATGTCATGATTTTGGCAAAGTTTTGCAGCAATATTAACCCAATCGCGGGCCTTATCAGTTTCATTACTTACGCTTGCGATATGGACTGTTTTCCCCTTGAAGATGCCAATCAGAAGAGCCATGTGAAGGGCTCTTGAAGATGCAAAAGTTCCATCAAAAGCAACCAGGATGTGCGTGCTTCCTTGATGAGAAAGCTCAGGGCCCGTAACGATCACGGGGCGGGGATTGTCTCGGATGATTTGTTTGACAGAGATGGTTGTATCTTCAGTCGCTGTGAAATGAAAATTTGAATCTTTTCCAATGATAAGTAAATCATGTTCCGTCATAAAATGTTCAATCGCATAAGCCGGTACTCCAGTTGCATCAATGATTGAGCATGAAATATTTTGACTCGTGCAATAGGAGCTAAAGTTTTTTTCAAGCTTATGAACACGCCGTTTTGCATCGTGAAGAAGTTGTTCATCGAGTTCTACCTTAAAGGCTGCTCCTCCCAAGGGGATTGCTTCGGGCGCGGCAATCCAAGGTTCGTCTAAAACGCCGATACCCGTTAAATTGGCCTTGTGCAATTTAGCAAGATCAACACCAAATTTTTTAGCCGATTCACTTGATTGAGATTCATCCAAGGTCACGAGAATACTTTTAATCATAAAGCGTCCCTCCGTATCATTTATTTTCTTTTATGATTCCTTATCAGCAGCCTAGAGTCAAGGAAAAGCATGGTTTAATTAAGTTAACAATTTCTTAACCAGAATAAGAATAACCTATTTCAAAAACCGCAAGAGAGAGAATAAAATGCATAAATCATCTGTCGCTATTTTAGGGTTGTTTTGTTTATCATTCATGATGACGACCGTATGGGCAGATACAATTGTATGTCCAACCCCAGGAGATGTCGTAGACCCTAAAACAAATATGTGTTTACAAGAGGCTTTAACAACGCCGGAGTGTAAAACTGGTTACGTTTGGGTGAAGTCCGTGAGAGCTTGTGCGGTATGCCCAGCTGGTTATCATTATGTGAACGGGCAATGTGTTCCTAATTAGAAATAGTGAGTGATAACAGATATGAGACTCTCTGACTTTAGGTTCAGAGAGTTTTTAAGCTACGTAACTATTTTTTAAGTTCTAGATACAAAATGACGCCATCTTGATTCGTATTATAAGCGCATCCTGGGGTATCGCCTCGTGCCGAAAGTCTGAGAGACATAGGGTTAGGCGCACCTCTCAATGTGAGTTGCCCATCCACCCCACTTGCACTTCCGCTCCAACCATCAATATCTGCAGAGCACTTATTGCTTGGACACTTTAGAATATTTTGAACATCTTCAGTAGAAGGACATGGAGGAGTTGTTGCGTCTGCTTTCTGAGCTATGCTAAAAAAAACGGCTGCGCTTAAAAGTACAATTTCAAAAGCTTTCATGTTTTCTCTCTCCCTGTATTTCCTATGTCTTAACTATTATGTAGTAATAGTTGAAAAAAATTCAAGTGGTTTTATCGCACCATGCGTGAGTCTTACGTCTTTACCGTAAGAAATAGTCATCTCTGAATAATCTTTAAGGCGCAAACGCTCTTCTCTTACAAGGATGTCGTAATAGGTTTCTTTCCTAAACTGATTCTCTTTGCATTGACATTATCTCTAAGGACTCTAATAAATCTTTTTGCATTAAGAGTGTTTTTAATATCTCGACTTTTGGCTTTTAAAACCTCAACGTTACGTTTCCGTATAGCTGCAAAGCGTTCTTGAAGGGGTTCCCAGCTTTCTGGTTTTCCGCCAGTGTGAGTGAGTAGATCACTAAATCTAAATTCTCTCATAAGCGCATCAACGTAAAAATCCTTTACGTACATGGCACCAGCAGGGGGATCAATCACATACTTTTCATTAGGAACGGGTTGTAAATAATCGTGAGAAGGTTCAAAGAGCAGAGAGCTTCCTTGATTGTCCCATTTTGCCTGTTTCCGCTTAAGAGTTTCTTCTTTGCTTTCTGAACTAGCTTGCGAATAATGAGCAACTGTTTTGTCTTTTAACTCTTTAATATGTGCTTCTACATCCTTTCTTGAAGTTACTGCAAAATGTCTTATCTTGGCTTCAGGAAGGATTACATTTTTAAATTTTTTAATCGCGTGGATGAAATGAACAAGACGTGGCATATAATGGCCTGATTCATCGGAGAGATACGTAATTTTCCCGTCTTTTATTTCAATCATACCAGCAGCAAGAACAGGTTTTCCTTCAGCGAGTTTAATGTGTTCTCCTAAACCCATTACTGCTGAAGCAACTCTGATATTACCCTTTCTATCGATTACATATGTGTAGAGACCATCTGTAGAAAAGAGCTTTCCATTTTCCTCACACAAAACATCATCTTTAAGGATAAGGGAAAAACCTATAGGCCGAAGTTCACCGCGGTAAAATAGCGCTGTTGAAGAATCATATCCTCTTTCTGTCTTTTTTCGCTTTTCAACGAAAACAGGTATCTTATCTCCCTCTTTGATAACTTCTAGGAGACGGCTTAATTCCCATTCTGCTAAAGGAGGAGTCGCACCTCCCCATGCCCAACTTACAGGATACCCTGCTCGTTCAAGCGCTCCACTCGTTTTCCATCTGTCTAATAAAGTATTAATTTGATCCATTTTTGTGGTTAGAAGACCTAGTTTGTAGTCTCCTAACTCTGCGAAGTTCAAATTATAGTCTATTCCAGAATCAATTTTTTCTTTAAAATCTGCACATGCTCTGTCCTCATCTTCAGCGTACCAGGTGCCGCTAAAAAGGCTTCTGGCAACATTAAAAAAGGGTAACTTCTGTTTTTCCCACTCTTGTAATAAAAAACTGCCTTTATCATGATAGACTATTGGCTTTTTTGGTAACTCAAGCCATAGAAAAAAAGGTGGAGTAGAAGGATTTTCTTTGACTTGTCTTTCCCATTCCTCAAAAGCATCGCGATCGGTGGCTTGCTCTGGTTTGAGTTGAAGATATTTGTACCACCATTCGTCTAGGGAATTGGGGCCGCGCAAAGTTTCTTTGCTTCCCTTTTCAGGGATTCCTACCCGTTCTTCAAAATATTGAGAAAGCCGTTTCCAGCGTCCTTGAGGCGTGCTCATGAGCGTTTGAGTTGATCTAAGAGCAGAGAGATGATCAACTCTGGCTTTTGTCTCTATAGAAAGTTTAATGACGTTCCCATGAGAGGGATGGCCCTTTAAAGCTTCATCTAATAACTCAATCTCATCCATGATTTTTTCATAAAGTTTCAATTGGGTAGTTAGTGCGGCAACATCTTTAATTTCAGTTTTACCACAATCATCCATTCGTTCCCTTAAAGCACTAAGAATGGTTGGAAGTTTCCCCGCATTTACTGACTCTTTTAATGCTAATATATCCATCAACTGAGACTTACTTTTAATTCTATGTTTCAGCTGTTGTGCATCGCCTGTGATTCTGTTGGTAACCCATCTTTTAGTATCAGGATCTACTGTATCCCATCCTGGATACGCATTACTCGTCATAAGAAAACTCACTATCTCTGCATCAGAAACGTGTGGGACGCTCGCCTTCGTTGACCTAAAAGCACCTGAATAATCTTGTTTGCTTAGAAAACTCTCTAAGTCTTTTCTCTTCGCTTCTTTTGTAATTTTTGCAACAACCCACGTTTTATCCTCAGGATCTACTCTATCCCATTCCGGATACGCATTACTCGTCATAAGAAAATCCACAATTTCTTCATCAGGACAAGTTTCTGGGAGATTTTTCCTTAGTGATTTAAAAGCGTTAGGGTAATCTTTTTTTATTAGAAAGTCTTTTAAGTTACTTCTTTTTGTTGTTAAGTTCTTTTTTGCTGTAGGAATTACCGTCTCTACGGTTTCTGATTCATCGCTGGCTCGCATGCTTGCAGCAGGATGACTTAGTAACGTTATACCGGATAATAAAGAAAACAAAACAATGGTATGAAATTTCATAAAAAACCTCAATAAAAATCACAATATAAACTATATATGAACCATTTTATATTTGTCAATATTCATTGATCAAATTTCATAGAAAGACGAAAAAGCTACAGTTCAGTAAAAAGACAGATAAAACTTTAAACATGCACGCTTAGTTTTGTTCAAAAAGAGACGTCCTTTTAGTAAGTAGATTTAAGGTTGATGAAAAATAAATATCTTTCCCATTTTCCACAGAAACGAGTATAGTTAAGAAAAATTAACGATAGAAGGACCCCCCGTGAGCAAAGAACTTATTTCAGAATTAAAAAAACGTATGACAACTGCTTTCGATATTGTGCACAAAGATTTTTCAGGATTGAGAACGGGGCGAGCTTCCCCCTCTCTTTTGGAATCAGTAACTGTCGATGCTTATGGTAGTCGCATGCATATTAACCAAGTTGGGAATATCAATGTTCCAGAACCACGTTTATTAACCGTTCAAATTTGGGATGAGTCGCTTGCACCTGCCGTTGAAAAAGCCATTCGCGAAGCAGGACTTGGCTTGAATCCTTCAAGCGCGGGGGCTGTCATTCGCGTTCCACTTCCTGAATTAAGTGAAGAGCGCCGAAAGGAGCTTGTTAAAGTAGCTGGCAAATACGCAGAACAAGGTCGCATTGCCATTCGTAATATTCGTCGTGATGGCATGGATCAAATTAAAACCTTAGAAAAAGAGGGTGATGTGTCTGAAGATGAATCTCACCGTCTTACAGATGAAGTTCAAAAAGTCACCGATGAATTTATTAAAAAAGTAGATGAAGCTTTAACGCATAAAGAAAAAGAAATTCTACAAGTATAAAGATCTATTCACTTCGCTGAATAAATTTTGCAATTGTTGAAAGATAGACGTATAAGATAATTCTAAACACCAGCTATTGAGAATTGAACACCGATGACTGAACGGCGTCTTTTAAAAATTCCCCAACATGTCGCAATCATTATGGATGGTAATGGACGGTGGGCACGACAGAACTCTTTATCTCGTCTTCAAGGTCACAAACGTGGAAGCGAGGTAGCCCGAGAAATCGTTACAGCATCCGCACGCATAGGCGTTTCTTATCTTACACTTTATGCTTTTTCTTCTGAAAACTGGCGAAGAGATCCCCATGAAGTCTCTGGTTTAATGTCTTTGATGAAACATTATCTAGAATCTGAAGCTCAAGAGCTTCATAAAGAAGGTGTTCGCCTTAAAGTCATAGGGGAGAGGGAACTTCTTCCAAATACAATTTTAGATCTTGTTGAAAAAGTTGAAGAGTTGACAAAAGCAAACAAGAAGCTGACCCTACAAATGGCTATTAGTTATGGCAGTAGAGCTGAGATTCTACACGTTGTTAAGCAAATTGCTCAAAAAGTCAGAGATCGTCGACTGGACCCAGATAAAATTTCAGAACAAGACTTTGAGCAACACCTTTATACAGCTGGAATCCCTGACCCAGATCTTCTGATTCGAACCAGCGGAGAGCAAAGAATAAGTAATTACCTTTTGTGGCAAGTCGCTTACACAGAACTTGTTTTCGTTGATAAATTTTGGCCTGATTTTACACCAGAAGATTTTATGGAAGCTCTTTTAACCTTTCAAAGTCGCGAGAGACGATTTGGCACGGCAGCCTAAATTTCAAACATCCTCCAACCTAAAAAATAGGCTTATTTCAGCAGCCATCCTCATTCCCATTTCTCTTTACATCATCTATTTAGGGTCTCCTTATGCTTTGATTCTGGGAGGTTGCATCACCATTGCTTTGGTTATGGAATGGATCTTTTTCTGTCTTAAAAATCGCCTCTCGTTTTGGAAAAAAACTATCTTTATTATTCTAGGCACATTTTATCTATCTTTAGCGCTCTTTTGGATCTTCTCTCATCTTCTCCTTCCAGAAGGCTGGAAAATCATTTTCTGGCTTCTCTTTCTTGTTTGGAGCACGGACACAGCAGCTTATGCAGGAGGAAGGCTTTTGAGAGGCCCAAAACTTGCTCCCTCTATAAGCCCAAATAAGACTTGGTCAGGCTTCGTTACAGGCATGGTAGGAGGTATCCTCGTTGGATATTACACAGCCTTTTGGTTATTCCCGGATGTTCAAAATGGTATAATCATTGGGCTTCTTGTTCTCATTGCTCAAGGTGGAGACCTATTAGAATCCGTGGCTAAAAGATGGGCTCAAATTAAAGACTCGAGCGCACTCATCCCTGGTCATGGCGGGTTTTTAGATCGTCTTGATAGCTTTCTGGCTATCTGTTTTAGTCTTGCCCTGTGGAACATAGTGCGACTCTTATGACACGTCTTGTCAGTTCATGGTTGCATCTCCCAGCTCTTCAGCAACTCTTTGATATTTTTGAGAGAGAAGGAGCAACTCTTCGCCTTGTCGGCGGTTCAGTGCGAGACGGTCTATTAGGTCTTCCTGTCAGTGACATTGACCTCGCTGTAGATAGGGATCCTCACTGGGTTATGAACCTTTTACATAAAGCCCATATTAAAGCAATCCCAACAGGGATCGACCATGGAACAATAACGGCTGTCCTTGAAAAAAGACCTTATCAAATCACCACCTTAAGAGTCGATGTCAAAACCTTCGGTCGAAAAGCACACGTCGCATTTACGGAAGATTGGTTGCAAGATGCCATGAGACGTGATTTTACCATGAACGCCATTTACGCAGATAAGCACGGACATCTTTTTGATCCGGTAAAAGGGCTCGAAGATCTTGAATCCCATTATGTACGTTTTATTGGAAACGCAGCCCAACGAATTAAAGAAGACTATTTACGCATTTTACGTTTTTTTCGCTTTTCGGCACGTTTTGGTCATGAACCTTATGATGCAGAAGGAATGAATGCGTGTCGGGAATATGCCTCTCATCTTCCTCATCTTGCACGTGAAAGAGTCACCGAAGAATTCTTGAAAATTCTAGAACTCCCTTTGCCCCTCTATGCCCTTGAGGCCATGAAAGAAACAGATGTTCTATCCTATATCCTTCATCCGGGGACATGGGACGATTTAAAGGCACTGGTACCTCTCGAGAAAGAAGTAGGATTCTCCCCTTCAGCTTTGCTTCGACTTGCGGCCTTTCACCCTATCTTAGTGGAAATTAAAGCCCATCTTCGATTGTCAAAAAAACAAGAAACGATCCTTGCGTTTTTAGGAAAAAAGCATGAGTTGATAACTGAAACCTCCTTCAAACATCAAGCTTACCTGTGGGGTAAAGAAAAAATTTTTGATCTCATTCTCCTTCAAACGGCACGGCGCATTGTAAACACAGAACTCAATTTTAATGAGGGTGTTTCATTTATTAAGCATCTTCATTTCCAATTTGAATCCTGGCTTACTCCTGTGTTTCCTCTCACAGGAGATGATCTCTTAAGTTGTGGAATTCGGCAAGGTGAGAACATTGGCATATTTCTAAAAACCGTTGAAAACTGGTGGATTTCACAAGATTTTGAGCCAGATCGTGACGCGTGCTTAGGACATCTTAGAACATTGCTGTGAAATGAGAGTTTTCTTCCTGAAATAGGACTCAAGACAGGTGAGGCCCTGACACAAAAATTTTTTTGGGGCTGTCCTAGATAACTA
>JAFECQ010000018.1 GCA_018242065.1 Pseudomonadota bacterium
TTTCGTGTTATCTAGGACAGCCCCGAAAATTTTTCGGACACTCATGTTTACCTCAGCGTGTCTTATTGTAACCTTTGGCTGGTGCACTCAATCCCAGGCAAATGCTGTTCAAGGAGAGCAAGGATGGCAATGTGGTGGCGGGTTTAATACAACTACGTATTGGTTTGAGCTTGGTTCAGGTAAGTGTATAGAGAAGCTACATTCACTACCTAGTAGTGATCAAACTTCTTATAAATGTGATGTGCTAGCCGATACAAGCAATATTAACTGGGACGTGCTCTGCACAAATAAAATTGGCAACACCCACTAGTGGAGAATGTTAACGAAATAAGGCCTCTGCTTGGTGGCATTTATGTTTTCCAAATGGACAACATCTGTTCTTGGTCAATTGCCATGCGGAGGCCGTGCTGATTCTATATGTATCGCGTGTTTGAATTGTATGAGTAATTTTCAAAAAGAATGAACATGCATCAGTGCCAATTAGATTGCTCTTGTAGCACTAATAGATACTGTGTCTTTATCTTTAGTTTTCTTTCTTTTAATCTCATACTGACACAAGCTCATCGTTGCCCCGAGAATTAGGAAAGATCCTACCCATGTCCAAACGGTAGGCCATTCACTAAAGAAAGCCATGCCGATCAAAGCTGCTGCAATAAGGCGTGTGAAACTCACAGGGATAAGATAAATAATATCTGAAGTCACATAGGCATGACTTAAGAAAATATAAGCGCAAGCCAAAAGGCCTCCCATCAGCACAAGGAACGGCCACTGCCAGGCAAGAGGTGTAACCCACTGAAATGCAGCTGCGAATCCTAAAATGGGGAGGGTTAGCAGAAGAAGATACAAGCTTATCGTTTGGGGGGAATCATATTTTGCTTGTTTTTTACCAAAAATGGCAGAAAGCGCATGGCAGGCGGTTGCTGCTAGAGGGAAAAAAGTGAGAAAACTGATATCCAACCAATCTATTTTGCCTTCAAAAAACTCGCCTCCTGTAATCAGGAGTGCTCCGAAAAATGCACCACCAATAGCTGCGGCACGTCCCCATCCACATTTTTCGCCTAAAAATATTTTTGCGCCTAAAAGGGTAAAGAGGGGGGCTGTATATTTGAAAGCAATGACTTGAATCATAGGCATTTTCGAAAGAGCTATAAACCAAAGAATAACTCCAAAAGATACAACAAAGGCTCGTGCGCCATATAAAAGAGGTTGCGTAATTTTAAAAGCTGCTTTTCCAGTCGATAAAATCCAAGGAAAGATAAAAATGAGACCAAAAAGTGTTTCAAAAAATGCCAATTCTGTTGCAGGAATAGGGGGGAGGCCTGAGGACTGTGCTTCTAACGTAAAATAACGAACGCACCCATAAATTCCCGAAAAACATAAGCAGGAAAGAGACTTGAAGAGTGCTCCTCGTACCGCAGAATCTTTTAGATTTGCTTGGAAAGGTGGTTGAGAAGAAAGAGAAAAAGATGAGGACATGCTAAAAGCCAGGCTCGTATAAAAAATCTTTCCTATACATAGCATCTATGATTTTTATTTTCTAGCTTAACAAGCCTATTCTTCTTTCTTGATTTTTGATATTGATTCAGAACGCCGACGTCGTCGATATTGTTTAATGGGTGTACGAGACACTATAAGTGATTTATTTTTTGCGAACGAACGCGAGCGAATGGGCAGAATAATCCGAAATTTCCTATAAAAATCAAAATCAATAATTTCTGCCATTTCTTCCTCTTCCTCTCTTATCACATCTCTATACTTTCAGTATAAGAGAAGAGAGTTAATATTTCTCTAGAGAAAGGTTGAAAAAGAGTTTATGGGAGGCTTTTTAGGAAAATTATGGATTTTTCTACTCAACTATTTTTTTCCCTTGAAGGGAAATGGGCATTTAATCGTTCGATAAATGGCTCTGAAATCATGAGAGGAACTGCTCTATTTCATTCTGTGAATGAATGTCTTCCTTCTTATTCATATCAAGAAGAGGGTATTTATAGTGCGGGGCCTCTCTCACAACTTTCTTTTTTTAGAGAATATTTTTATTGTTTAAATAATAAAACGATTGAGGTTTATTTTTCGTTTCAGAAAAAGAAACATAATTTTTTCTATGCTCTTGCATTTTCTTGTCCAAATTTAGCAAATGGCGTGCATCACTGTGTGCATGATGTCTATAAAGCCACCTATGTGTTTTTGGAGAAGGATATATTTCTGTTACAATATGACGTAAGAGGACCTAAGAAGGATTTCGTGATTCAGACTACTTTTACCCGCCTTCACAATAATATAGAAGGGGGTGGATGAAACCAACGATGCAGACGCACTTCTTAATGATGTTCTGCCAATTTACGCCCACGTGTTAAATATGTGTAGACGACAGGAATCACAAAAAGGGTGAAAAGCGTTCCAACGGACATTCCTCCCACAATAACAAGTCCAATTTGTTCCCGTGTTTCAGAACCAGCACCTGAAGAGTAGGCGAGGGGGATAGCGCCGAAAACCATTGCAAATGTCGTCATTAAAATAGGTCTTAATCGTAGCTGGCAAGCCTCGATGATTGCTTCAATATTTGATTTTCCTGTTTCCTGTAGTTTATTCGCAAAATCCACAATAAGAATACCATGTTTTGTGATCAACCCTATGAGGGTGACAAGCCCAATTTGGCTATAGATATTTAGGGTTCCTGAAGGCACAATCCATAAAGTAAAGACAGCTCCAGCCAGAGAAAGCGGCACGCTCAGAATAATAATAAATGGATCAATGAAACTTTCAAATTGAGCTGCCATCACCAAGAAAATAAAGGCAATAGCAAGACCAAAGATAAGGTAAATCGTATAGCTTTCTTGTAGATAATCGCGGGTTTCTCCCGAAACAGTTGTCTGATATCCATCTGGGAGAACTTTATTTGCAACTTTCTTAACATCATTGAGAACTTGGCCCAAGCCATATCCTTCTCTTAATACAGCGTCCAAGGTGACGGATCTCATGCTGGCAAAGTGACGGATTTCTGGTGTTGTTGTTACAGCTACAATCTTAACAAGGTCTGAAAGTGAAACGAGGGTTTCTTTACCTTCTCTCTGACCCTTCACTGTCATCTCCAATACGTTTTGAGGAGACCTACGGAATTGTTCCCCTACCCATACGCGAACAGGATATTGTTTGCTTTCGCGTTCAAAGGTTGTAGAGCGACGGCCTCCAATAAGCACATCTAGAGTTTGAGCGATAACGTCCGGTTCTATCCCTAAAGTTGCAGCTTTTTCTACATCAATTTGAACTTTATAATCTTGACCCGGAGCACCCATGTCCGGAACGACGTTGCTGATTCCAGGATGTTGAAGCATAGCGGCCCATATCTTTTGCATTTGGGCTTCAAGATCATCATAAGAACGCGTGGTCTGAATCACGAAAGAAAGATCAAAGCCGCTTCCACCTCCAATGACAGAACGATTTTGGCATCGAGGACGAACTTGAAGTCCGATGATTTTCTCAAGTTCAGGTGCAATGGCTTCTTTAATAGCATTACAGCTGCGGGTTCTTTCTTCCCACGGTAACATGGTGTTTTGGGAGTAAGAATAGTCGCCAACTTGAACAATAGTCATACGTTTGACAAGCTCAGGAACGGACGCAAGAATTTGATCCATTTGTAAGGCATATTTTTCAATATACTTCAGCGTAGCCCCATAAGGTGGATCAGCGTTGGTTAAAAGCACCCCTTGATCTTCTGCAGGTGTTAACTCGCGTCTTAATTGAAAAGCCGCAAGATAAATGCCGAGTAATGCAATCAGGAGGCCGGCAAAAACAACCCACAACCTTTTGTTTAGAACGCGCTCCAACAGATTGGCATAACCTTTATCCAACTTATCAAGCCATATACCAACCTTGTCAGAAAATGCTTGATATCCACGCATAAATTTTGAATCAGGTATATGTTCAGAGTCATGCGCAACGAGCAAGCGAGAGCACATCATAGGTGTGAGGGTTAAAGCAACAAATCCAGAAATAATCACAGATCCTGCAAGGGTGAGAGCAAATTCTGTAAAAAGTTTTCCAGTTATGCCGCTAGAAAGGGCAACAGGGGCATAAACAGCAGCTAAGGTTAATGTCATGGCAATAACAGCAAAGCTAATTTCCTTTGCGCCTTGGATGGCAGCAGCCATGGGCTTTATCCCGTCTTCGATATGACGATAGATATTTTCCAGGACAACAATGGCGTCATCAACTACAAGTCCGATTGCTAATACGAGCGCTAAAAGGGTTAAGATATTGATAGTAAATCCAAAAAGATACATCAAAGCAAAAGCACCCACCAATGAAACTGGAATAGTTACAAGAGGTATGAAAGACGCTCTGATTGACCTCAAGAAAACAAAAACAACGATAACGACAAGGAATGTTGCTTCCCAAATGGTGCGATAGACGTGTTCGATCGACTTTTCAATAAATACGGTTTTGTCAGAAGAAATTTCAATTTCTGTACCAGCTGGAAGACGCTCGCGGATTTGAAGGATTTTCTCTTCGACACCTCTTTTTACCTCAAGAGGATTTGAGATAGACTTTTTGATAATACCAATGCTAACAGCGTTTTTATCGTTGAATCGAGAAGAAAATCGCTTGTCTTCAGAGTTAAGTTCAGCATAACCCACATCCTTTAGATAGATAATCTTGCCGTCTCTTTCAGCAATAATCATATTGTTGAATTGATTGGGGGTTGTCAGAGGTGCTGTTGTTGTAACTGTAAACTCGCGCTCTTCACCTGAAATACGTCCGGCGGGCTTTTTCACATTTTGACGCTTTAAGGCTGCGACGATGTCTGTGGCTGTAATTTTATAAGCATTGAGGCGGATGGGATCCAAAACAAGGTGCATTTCCAAATTACCGCCACCAAAAATATCAACACTCGCAACACCCTTGATCGTTTCAAGCTCACTTTCTAAATATCTATGAGCATAATCCGCCAAGTCATTTACAGACTTTTTATCGCTAAAAAGTGAAATATAAATGAGAGGTTGTGCGTCTGCGTCTGCCTTTTTAATCAAAGGGTCTTGAGCATCATCAGGCAGTTGATTTCGAACTTTTTGAAGACGGTCACGAACGTCAGCAGCGGCAAGATCAATGTTGCGATCAACTTTAAAGTTTAATTTGATAACACTATTTTCGGTTTCACTGCGGGAGGTCATATAATCAAGACCTTCGATACCGCCTAACGCTTCTTCCAGGGGACGCGTGAGCTGAGCCTCAATAATTTGAGGGCTAGCGCCCTCAAGAGAAGTTGTAACGCTGATGATGGGTTTATCAACCTCAGGAAACTGACGTAAAGATAGACGAGAATAAGAAACAGCTCCAACCATCAAAATGACAATTGTCATAACAGTTGATAAAACAGGTCGGCGAATAAGAAGTTCTGTAAAATTCATGTGCTTCTCTTATTGCTTCTTAGGTTGGTTAACAACTGTAACTTCATCACCGTCTCGAACTTTGAATTGACCTGCTGAGATAACGAGATCACCATCTTTAACGCCATGGGTGATTTCCACTTCACTACCATCACGCATACCTGTGCTCACGGTTGTTTTAACAGCAACATTATCCACAACGGTCATGACGAATTCTTCATCCCCATCTCTTTCAATTGCGGTTTCAGGAACAAGAACAGCATCTTCTATTTTTCCTGCTAACACCAACACGCGCGCAAATTCACCCGGACGATAGGATAGCTCTGTATTCGGCATTTGAGCCCTAAGTTTTACGGTTCTTGTCGCTTCTTCAATTTCAGGAGAAATTGCGATAATCGTCGCTTCGACAGGTAAAATATCATAGTCTTCGATCGTGATATCTACAAGATCTCCCGTATGAACAAACGGGAGATAGGATTCAGGAATAAAGAAATCAATATTGATAGGATCTAAATCGACAAGATTTGCAAGTTCGACGGACTCTGACACAAAAGCTCCAACACTTACATTACTAAAACCCATAACTCCCTCAAAAGGAGCTTTGATAACGGTGTTTTCAAGGCGGATTTTAGCTTCTTCTAAGCTTGCTTCACTCATCAGCATCTCTGCATAATTTTTATCCCGCTGTTGAACAGTTCCAAAGTTTTTTTCCAACAATTTAGAAGATCGAGCGTAATCAGCTTTTGTAAGAGCAAGGTGTGCTTCTGCCTCTTTAACTTTTGCCTTATACATCCCATCATCTATTTTATAGAGAGGCTCGCCTTCCTTGACACGCTCTCCTTCTTCAAAATAAATTTCAGCAACCTTTCCACTTACTTCAGGCCGCAGAGTGACGCTTTGGATTGCGGAAAGACTTCCAACAGTACTCACCCGCCTTAGAATCGAGCCACTTTTAGCAAATATAGCTTCGACAGGTGTTGGCTCCCGTAAGGGTAATTCCCCCGTCTGTTCTTTCTTTCGCAACCATAAAATGGCACCAAGGCCAATGCCACAGATGACCAGCGCTATTATTATTTTTTGATATGTTTTCATTTTATACGTCTCTGCCTAAAATAAGCTTAAAATTTTAACAAATATATATTATTATTTAATACCCTATCAGATAAGGTCTTAACAAGATGCTAAAATTCTAAAAGGAATAAAATTGATATGCTGATGCAAATATCTTTACGCTTGGCCGAACTTCTCTCTTCTAGGCTTTGCCATGACCTTGTGACCCCTATTGGAGCGATTAATACGGGGCTCGAACTCTTTCAGGAAGCAGTCCCCAATGTGTCGAAAGAATCAGAGGAAATTTTAAATTTAATTCAACAAAGCGCTCAAACAGCTTCTGCGCGGGCGAGCTTTTTTAGAGTTGCTTTTGGGTCAAATGGGGAAAGAGTCTCTTTGGATGAAGCTCGACAGCTGATAGATAATTACTTTTTGCGTAGTAAAATGGTCTTTGAGTGGAAGGAACCCTTTCAAAAAGATCTTACGCTCGTGCGATGGGGGCGTCTTTTATTGAATGCAGTTTTATGGATGAGTGAGTGCGCCCCACGGGGAGGGACTTTGGAAATTTCCACGCCAAGTCAAGAGAATCTTACCCTTTCGCTAAATTTGAAAGCCAGTTCAATTATTTTGCATCAAGGAACGCTTGAAGCAATAGAGGGAAAATCTTCGATCGAGGAACTTACCCCTCGAACGATTTCGTGTTTTTTGATTCATTTTCTGATAAAAGAAAATAAGTGGTCGTATACTTTGAGTAATGTTCAAGCTTCTTCTGAGCTTAAATTAGAAATAAAAGCTTGAAGCAAAGATAAAACAAAATGCCGTTACGGATATGGAGATTTGATCGTATAAGGGGAGTTGAGGTTCGTTCTTGATTTTGAATTTTCGTATCTTATATAATAAATTAGGCTCACCTTATTGCTCTTTGGCTTAGAAAGGCCCCTTAAAATGCGCATTATCGTCGGTAAAAAGTGCCATCAGATGACATCGACTGAGCTTATTGATTGAGTTCAGAATTGAGATAAGGTTTTAGTTGACATTGGTACGGGTGACGGTCGTTTCGTTTTAGATCAAGCTCGGCAGTTTCCGCACAAGCTTTGCATCGGTATTGATGCGGCTGCTGATGCGATGCGGCAAATTTCCCAAAAAACAAAAATAAAACCCGAGCGTGGAGGTGTTTCAAACGCTTTATTCGTTTGGGCCAGTGTGGAAGATTTACCTCCAGAACTTTATGGAATTGCTTCTGAAATCACCGTTAACTACCCTTGGGGTTCGCTTTTGCATGCGTTGGTTGAACCAAACCCAGTCGTTTTAAAAAATATATCTCGGTTGGCTCGTTCTGGGGCTTTGCTTACGGTTTTGGTTAATATTTCGGTTTTCGAGAATCCGGCATATTATCAAAAACTTGGATTGTCCGAGCTAAATCTTGAAAGAGCGCAAAACTATCTTGTCTCGTGTTATCGAGATGTTGGTATTAATATAAAACGCGTTCAAATACTGGATCAAAATGTCCCCCATCGCACCACCTGGGGTCAGAAATTGACAAAGGGCTCTGGTTGTCGGAAAACGTTATTTTTTGAGGCAATAATTTGATAAAGATAGGATAAAGATGGTCGCAGCCAACCGTGTTAGAACTTGCTCAAATGTCCTGAACGTACATAGTCATAAAAAAAAGCTTGCAAATTTCAGCACGCTTGTTAAGCATGTACCCGAAAGATTAACTTCTTTCGAGTCTGACTCTGTTATTATCCTTTTATGGAAATACGAGTTTAACCACCAACATAGAAGATAGTTAATGAAACAAGCTGGTTATACCAAGCGGCCTCAAAGCCGTTCTTCCGAGCGTCATAGACAACACCATAAACAAGCAAATGGAGACTTTGGTGAAAGCAAGATGCGAGGCAATCCGCAACAGTATGTCGAAAAATACCTTGTACTTGCACGAGATGCCGCTTCCTCTGGTGATCCTATCTCTGCTGAAAACTATTATCAATTTGCTGATCATTATTATCGAATGGCCTTGGCCAATCGCAGCTCGCGTCCTCCTCATCTTGGGAGACACCGAGACTCCAGGGAAATTCAGCCCACCTCTATCGAAACGGTTTCTGAAGAAACTCCTGTTGTAAGCCAGACCTAAAGCAGAAAGCGTTTATTCTTTGGATTTTCAACGCGTAATCTGACATACTACTTAGAACTTTAGCAATAATAGCTCTGGGAAGAAATCTTATATTAAGATTTTTGTAGACTCATTTCCGCTGTGCTTATAGGGCCATTTATTACTAACTGTGATATTTATAGGGAGGAAAAACATGTTCAAAAGAATTTTAGCACTTACAATTTTTAGCTTTGTCTTTAGCGGACATCTCAACGCTTTAGATCATATTGATACGTTTATCAGAGATCATTGTGGAGAAGCCTGTAATGGAGAGAGCCCTGATTGCAGAGATTGTTATAATGAAGCCGTTGACCTTTTTGATCAATCAAATCCTGTTTCTCCAGAGATTAACTTCGATGTTGATGATAATCATGGGAAATTGGAATTAGAGTTTTAGGGCCGAAACATAATAAAGCCTGTTTCTTTTCTTTCTTGACATGTGTGAGTCACTTAGACTAGGAATAGGCTCAAGTTTTATTTATACGAATGGATTGATCGATGAAAATTGTAAATTCTTTAAAAACAATTAAATTAAGAGATAAGAACTGTCGTGTGATTCGTCGTAAAGGGCGGACTTATGTCATTAATAAAATGAATCCTCGTTATAAGGCACGTCAAGGATAACACTTACCATCGGAGGTTCATATGGCTCGCGTTACTGTAGAAGATTGCATTCGTGAAGTTCCTAATCGTTTTGACCTTGTGTTACTTTCATCGCAAAGAGCACGTCAAATTGCAGCAGGTTCACCTCTGACCATTAATCGAGATAATGATAAGAACCCCGTTGTTGCTTTGCGTGAAATCGCAGGTAAGACTGTTTCGTTGGATGACCTTCAAGAAAGTTTAATACACGGTCTTCAAAAACATATTCCTGGCGAAGAACCAGAAGAAGAATTAATGCAATTTTTATCTGAAGAGCAGTCCTACGCAGGGGAAGCTCAACGCCAAATTGAAATTGAAGATCTTGCTCTTGATGATGAGATAAGCGATGATGAAGATGAAACCGTCGATGTTGATTCTATTGAGGAAGAAGAATAATCATAATCAATAATTCTCTCTGGAGCATCGCGGCTACCTTCTTTAGAATTGAGCCCGAATGATTCGTCAATATGAGCTTGTAGAAGCTGTTAAAGCTTATGATCCTAACGCGGATGAAGATCTTCTAAACCGCGCTTATGTCTTTGCTATGAAAGCGCATGGAACGCAAAAGCGGGCTTCTGGTGATCTTTATTTTACCCACCCCTTAGAAGTTGCCGGTATTTTAGTTGAAATGCGTTTGGATGTGGCTTCAATTGTTACGGCTCTTTTGCATGATACGGTTGAAGATACTATTGCGACCTTAGAGGAGATTGAAAAGCTTTTTGGTAAAGAAGTTGCCTTTTTGGTTGATGGAGTTACGAAACTCTCACAGATAGAATTTCAATCAGATAAAGCAAAGCAGGCGGAGAATTTTCGTAAGCTTTTGATTGCGATGTCTTCAGACATTCGCGTTTTGTTGATTAAACTTACGGATCGTTTGCATAATATGCGAACGCTTCATTTTATAGAGTCAACAGAAAAAAGGCTTCGCGTTTCTCAAGAAACAATGGAAATTTACGCGCCTCTTGCCGAGCGCATCGGACTTCATCAAGTTAAGGATGAACTTCAAAATCTGGCGTTTGCACAACTCCATTCCGATGCGTATGAATCAATTTTTTCTCGTCTGAGTTTCCTACGAGAACAAGGTGTTGACCATTTAACGCCTATTATTGCAGAGCTTAAGCAAGTTCTTGAAGAAAATGGAATTAAGGCCTATGTCGCAGGACGAGAGAAAATGCCTTATTCTATTTGGAGAAAAATGCAGCAAAAAAATATTACTTTTGAGCAGCTAACGGATATCATTGCCTTTCGAATTTTAGTTGATAATCCTTCTGATTGTTATCGTGCTTTGGGGGTGATTCATAGTACTTATCCTGTGGTACCAGGGCGCTTTAAAGATTATATTAGTACACCTAAGCAAAATAACTATCAGTCTATTCACACAGCGGTAATAGGACCTCATCAACATCGCATTGAGATTCAGATTCGTACGAAAGAGATGGAAGAGATTGCTGAGCTTGGTGTGGCTGCACATTGGCAATATAAGCAAGGCATTTCTCATGACGGCCACCAATATCGTTGGCTCCGGGGGCTTCTCGATATTTTAGAAACGGCAGAAGGGCCTGAAGAATTTTTAGAGCATACAAAGCTTGAAATGTTTCAAGATCAGGTGTTTTGCTTTACACCAAAAGGGGATCTTATCACCCTTCCACGTGGCGCTACCTCAATTGACTTTGCCTATGCAGTTCACTCGAGTGTGGGAGATCATTGTACGGGGGTAAGAATTAATGGGAGGATGATGCCTCTTCGAACTGAGCTTGAAAATGGAGATCAGGTCGAAATTATAACGTCCAAAACACAACATCCATCTCCTACTTGGGAAAGATTCGTTGTTACAGGTAAAGCGCGTGCGAGTATTCGACGATTTGTTCGTCAACAAATGCATCAGCAATTCGTTGATTTAGGTAAGACGTTGGTCCAGAAGGCATTACGACACGAGCATCTTGATTTTAATGAAAAGAATCTAGAAGCGGCCGTTGAAGTGTTTGGTGTAAAAACGCTTGAAGATGTTTACGCTTATTTAGGAGAAGGTCTAAAAACCACAACCGAACTCATTCGTGTTGTTTACCCGCAACATAAATCCAAGCCTCGGGTGAAAAAAGAGTCCGCAAAATCTGATGTCCAAAAGAAACAAAAGGAAGAAGTTCTTGCTATTGCTGGACTGATTCCTGGAATGGCTGTTCATTATGCAGGATGTTGCCATCCTGTCCCAGGAGATCAAATTATTGGAATTGTCACCACAGGAAAGGGGGTAACGATTCATACAACTGATTGTGAAGCTTTAGACAAATTCATGGATACACCCGATCGATGGATTGATGTGGGTTGGAATGCAGCTTCACAAGAAAAAAGTCAGCATGTGGCACGTATTTCTCTCGTGGTTATTCATCAACCAGGCACGATTGCGGCCATTACTGCCATCATTGCACGTGAAAATGCGAACATTATTAATTTCAAGATTAAAAACAGAACACCTGAGTTTTATGAGATGAGTATCGATTTAGATGTAAAAAATCTTGATCATTTGATGAGTATTATAGCGGCTTTACGCATGTCTCAACGCGTTCTTTCGGTAGAAAGGGGATAAGAATGATTATTGGTATAGGCGTAGATTTAGTCGATATGCGCCGTATAGAAAAGCTGATAAAAAAATTTGGTGAGCGTTTTATTCAAAAAATTTTTACAAAAGAAGAACAAGCGTACGCATCTCAAAGTTCTCATTCCCTTCGGGTTTATGCAAATCGCTTCGCTGCAAAAGAAGCTGCAGCTAAAGCTTTGGGTACAGGAATACGCGAAGGAATCGGGTGGCAAGATATCGAAGTCACACGAACGGCTGCAGGAGCACCTCTCCTTTATTTTCACAAAAAGGCATATGAAAAGCTTATTTCACGCGTCCCTTCGGGCTGTACAGGATGTCTTCATGTCTCTTTTTCAGATGAACCTCCTTATTCCACGGCATTTGTTGTTATATCAGTCCTACCCGTCGAGCAGGCACTACTGCCTTAAAGAACAATTGTTTGAGCGTGACGGAGAACGGCTTCAGCCTCTGGTGTGTATTTCTCAGCTCCGCCATGCAGCGTTATCCCTTGAACAAGGCGCAATTCTCCGCGAAGATTCTTGCGGCCTTGGATAAGAATGCGCCTGGCGTTTTTGTTGGGGCCTGGCCAAAGAGGATAAATCACAAGATCACCTACGCGATTTCCTAAATGATGCAAGATTTCAGAAAGACGTTCTGCGCGATGAATCATGGTGAAAACACCCTTTGGTTTGAGAAATTTAAGGCAAGCTTTAATCCACTTTCCTAAATCAACGGTTTCAGTGTTTGCTTGAGCTTTTCCTGGAATAGGAGATAATAGAGTACGGTTATATTGATAATAGGGGGGATTGGTCATCAGTTGGTCAAAAGAATTAGGTTTGAATAAAGTAGGGGGGGACAATAGATCCCCATTAATTATTTCAACCCGATCTTCGACTTGGTTAGCTTGTATATTTTTAAGAGCAAGTTGCACCAAATCGGGCTGAACTTCTAAACCAATGATTTTTGAAAGAGGACATCGGATAGCTAGGGAAATAGAAGCGACACCAACGCCACAACCTACATCTAAGATTTTTTCATGTGGTTTAGGGTGGAGGCAAGCTGCTAAAAAAATCGGATCAATACCAGCACGATACCCATCAGACGGTTGAACAAGCTTAATACGTCCGCCTAAAAAATTATCTAACGTTTCACTCAAGACAAACTACCAAATTTTAGTGTTACATTCATTTAATCTTATATGAAAAACATTAGATTTCCAGTCCTTTCTTGCAAATTAGAAATTTTTTTTAAGAGGCGCAAATAGGCTTGTGGAATAAAATATAAAATGTTTTTATTTAACATTATTTTTAAAATAAGTAAATTTTTTGGTAAAAAATAAAGTGATGTTAATCATTCCAAATGGTTCTTCTTGCTTAAAAATATATAAACTTAAGGCAAAACTTTCATTTAAAATATCGATAGAAACCTGTTGAATCTTGTATAATCTTCATGCCTTTTATTTTTCTTTCTTGTAACGTAAGAGGTTCAAAAGGTCCACCAAGTGTCATTTGGAGGAAGCGCTCTACAACGGCTAAATGTAAGGGATGAAATTTTTCCGAGACTTCATGCCCTTCTCCTTTAAATCTAATAAAAGCATGTTGTTTTCTTGCTTTTATTAGAGCTTTCGACATAGTGGTTGCTTGAGAGTAAGCACAATTATCATCTTTGGTTCCGTGTATAATCAGAAGAGGATCGCGTATTTCTTGTACAAAATGTATCGAGGAAGCTTCTCTCATTTCTATCCTATCTGCAGGGGACATTAAACTACCCCACCCTAGATCTTGTGAAGCTAGATGGTAAGATAATTCAAAAGGTTTTTTCATATCTTGTTCTACGTCGTAAAATCCTGCATGGATTATCCCTCCTGCAAAGGAAAATCTTTTATCATTTTTTCTGAGAACAATCGGAACCATAAAGGCTCCGTAGCTGCTTCCCATTACGATAGTTTTTTTACGGTCGATATATCCTCTATCAGCGGCCCATGTTGCTGCATCAATAATGTCCTCAGGAACAATAGTTGTATGTTTTCGAAATCCACCTTGCAAATGCTTGCGACCAAAGCCTTCGCCGCCCCTGTATTGAGGGAAAAGAGTTGTATACCCTAACAGAGCAAAATAACGGGCATCATTTAAATCGGCCGAAGTCCATTCGTCTCTTGTTTGTGGGCCGCCATGAATATTTATAATTCCGGGAGTAGCTTCCATGCTATTAAGTGGTCTTACAACGTAAACGGGAATAGATGCTTTATCTCGACTGATATAGGTTTCGCAGTGTATAGGTACTGAGCATAGTGGAACGGGTAGAAAAGAAATACCCAAATCTTTATAATCTTCTCTCAAATCAATCCATGTATGGGTAAAGGAAGGTGTTATGTCTTCTAAATCAGCTTTTTTATGTCGAACAGCAAGAAGTCGATAATTTCCATTTGGCGTAATTTCTTTAAAGATCATATCTTCCTCAGGGCTACCGCATATATAATAAAGATTGCTGTCTCTCTCTTTTTGAAATGAATTGAGCAGATCGACAAGTTGAGAGGACTCAGGGGAAACTTCAGGTGCTCTCCAGGTTAGTCTTAATCCGTCTTCTCCATAAGCTAAGAGTTGGGCTGTTATAGGATGAGCTATGAAAGTAGTAATATCAGCCTCAAGTCTAGCCAGAGCTGTTTCGGGAAGCAGAAGTTGCCGTGTTCCTTTTTCTAAGTCGCAAATAGCTGGGGAAAAAACTGCTTGCCTACTTCCAAAAGAAGTTAAGTAAACTATTTTGTTTCCTGCCGCATTAATTTGTATGGATTGATCTTGACGATCTTCTAGATGAATAAATTCGCTAAGTTCGAAGATAGGATAGGAGAATTTGTCCAAGGTAGATAGCTTAGAAAATGTTACGATTCTGGTTGAGTCTTGACGAACGTTTGCAAAAATAAAGGAACCTTCTGAAATCATATGTACCATATCGCTCCAGTGCGGAAATGTTCCAACTTCCTTAATTTTTGATTCCTCGATGTCGAAATAAAAGAGACGCGTATGGCTTAAAAAAACATTCTTGTTTTTTGGTGAACAAGGCTTTCCTTTTTTTGTAAAGGATTCTGACTGAGAGAAGTAGATACGGTTCTTATCGAATTTTGCCCCAGGTGTTGTTTCAACTAAAGAAACTCGATGTTCATTATGCCTCGTTTCACACAGATAGATATCATCATCAAACGCCCTCTTGTGCACGATAGATAGCAATCGTCCATTGCGTGTTACTCTTTTTAATGCAAGCCACTCTGTATTTGTAAGAGGATAAACAGATTTGGGTGGATTTGACCATTCAAATTTTGTTGAGGAATGACCTGGGAGAGTAATAGTTTTAAAAGCAGCTGTGCTCTTATTAAAAATACAAATATCGCCTTCATTATAAGACACTTTTAAATCGCCAATAAGATCGCTAACAGCTCTCGTATATTCCGAGCGTGTACAAATGCCTGGAGCTAATGATTCTACCTCTTCTTCTAACATGGCATGAAGAGGAAAAATGTTTATGAAAGAATAAAGACAATAAAAAACAAAAAAATACTTTTTCATATAAAATCCAATTACTTAAAAAATCGCCACTTTTTTAATGAAATGAATAAAAAAAGGCAATATAAATATGTTTGTATGGCGTGCGTGAAATTAAGCACTACCCATTCTCAGTAATATCTTGCTTAACTTTTGGAGAGTTGAGGAGGGACTCAATACGTTGAGCTTCATCAAAAGAAAGGTCTGCCTGGAAAAAAAGGCGTGGAGTGATGCGGGTTTTAAGTTGACGCGCTACTTCTTTACGGAAATACCACGCTTTTTCCTTAAAGGCCGCTAAGATTTCAGAGAGATGCTGACCTCCAAGAGGGACAATAAATACAGTTGCATTTTGTAAATCAGGGCTGACACGGACTTCTGTGATGGTGATAGATGTATTATCAAGGAGTTCATCGCCTGAATGTTGATGGGATAAAACTTGGGCTAAGATATGACGAATTTCCTCACCTACCCGCAACTGACGTTGACTGGGGCTTTTCCCTTTGAAAGTTACCATTAATCCAGCGTCCGCGTGATTTCTTCAATCTCAAAACATTCAATTGTATCGTCGACTTTGATGTCGTTATAATTTTCAAAAGCCATTCCACATTCATACCCTTCTCGAACGTCCTTTACTTCATCTTTGAAGCGCTTAAGCGTTTTGAGATTTCCTACATGAATAACTATGTTATCTCGGAGAAGGCGTACTTTAGCACCTCGTTTTACAACTCCTTCAGTTACCATACAGCCTGCTACTTTTCCAACTTTTGAAATTGTAAAGACAGTACGAATGGTCGCTGCTCCTAAGTACTTTTCTCGTAAAGTTGGAGCCAAAAGTCCACCAAGTGCCGCTTTTACATCGTCCACAACATCATAAATAATTGAATAGTAACGAATTTCAATGCCGTCCCGACGGGCGGTTTCGCGGGCTTGAGGATTTGCGCGAACGTTAAAGCCGACGATCATAGCTTGCGAAGCTTTAGCAAGAGTTACGTCACTTTCCGTAATCTCACCAACCGCTGAATGAAGGATATTAACTTTAACTTCATCGGTTGAAAGTTTAGTTAAGCTGCCGCTAATGGCTTCCATGGATCCTTGAACATCAGATTTAATGATAAGAGGAAGCTCACGTATTTCTCCAGCTGCAATTTTGGAAAACATTTGTTCCATTGTTCCGCGCGCAGAAAGGGCTGACTTAGCCTCACGAGCACGTCTTTGACGGAATTCGGAAACTTCGCGTGCTCGATTTTCACTTTCAACCACAACAAAGTCGTCGCCTGCCAGAGGTGCACCATTAAATCCTAACACTTCCACAGGAACAGATGGGCCAGCAGTTTCAATGGGGTTCCCGCGGTCATCAATAAGGGCTCGAACACGACCGTATTGAGCTCCAGCTACGAAAATATCGCCCACATTCAGAGTGCCTTTTTGAATGAGGATGGTTGAAACAACGCCTCGTCCTCGCTCAAGCTTTGACTCAACAACAACACCCTCTGCAGGCCTTGAAGGATTAGCTTTAAGATCTAAGATCTCTGCTTGTAGCAAGATGGTTTCTTCAAGTTTATCTAGATTCGTTCCTTTTTTAGCAGAAACTTCGACGTCCAAAATGTCTCCACCAACTTTTTCAAGAAAGATCTCATGCTGCATAAGCATGTTACGTACGCGCTCAGGATCAGCATCAGGTTTATCAATTTTATTTATAGCAATAATGATAGGAACATTCGCTGCTTTAGCATGATGAATAGCTTCAATGGTTTGATCTTTTACGCCATCATCTGCCGCAACAACAAGAACAACGATATCAGTCACATTCGCACCACGTGCACGCATTTCAGTAAAAGCGGCGTGACCTGGTGTGTCGATAAATGTGATTTTATTACCAGAACTTAAAACAACTTGATACGCACCAATATGTTGCGTGATACCACCCGCTTCCCCCGTAACAACATCTGTTTTCCGTAAAGCGTCAAGAAGAGACGTTTTTCCATGATCTACGTGGCCCATAACTGTTACAACTGGAGATCGGGGAGCCATTTCTGAAAGTGTTTCTTCTTTGAAATGGAGGCCGATTTCGATATCTGATTCAGCAACTCTTTTTACTGTATGGCCAAATTCAGAAGCGATAAGTTCAGCTGTGTCTCCGTCAATAGACTGTGTAATCGTTGCCATAACTCCCATTTTCATAAGAGCTTTAATGACATCTGCGCCGCGTTCAGCCAGGCGGTTAGAAAGCTCTTGAACCGTGATTACTTCGGGAATAGTAACTTCACGAATAACTTTTTGTTGAGGCTTTTCAACGCCAGCCATTTTGCGCTTTTCGCGCAATCTTCTCATGGACGCAAGACTACGACCTGGCTTATCTTCATCATCTCGTAAAGCCTGAACGACCGTGAGTTTGCCACTACGGCGCCTTGGTTCAGTTCGCTTAACAAGTGGAACCTTAAGTTTTGTGTCGCTAACACTTTTTCCGCGACGGGTACTTTCATCTTCTTCTTCAGTGTAAGAGGAATAAACCGTTTTCTTTTTATGAGTAGGTTCAGAGGAAGGAAGAATTGGAACGTCTTGCGTAAAAAGGGCTTGATCCGTAGAAGTTTCCTCTTGGTGAGATGCGTCAGCTTCTTCATTCTTTTCTGCAGTAGCTTCTTGCTCTTGTTCTTCATGTGCTTCTTGACGGATTCTTTCTGATTCTTCAGCTTGTGTTTTCATAGCGCCGTGAAGGGCTTTGAGGCGTTCTTCAATCTGTTGATGAGTGAGTCCCGTACTGCTAAGCGGCTTTTCGTCTTCTGATTTGCTGCTCTCGCTTTGTTGGTTGGGGAGAATGATGCGCTTTTTTTTGACCTCTACAGTTACTGTCTTTGAGCGACCGTGGGTAAAGCTTTGGCGCACGTGCCCACCTTCGCTTCCTTTCTTTAAGGTCAGCGTTTTTGCTGAAAGCGTCAGAGGCTTTTTATTGCTCGTCTTACCGTCCGTATCTGTCATTAAGCTTAACTTTCAGTTGATTTGTCTTCAGCTTCGAACCAGTGAGCTCGAGCTGCCATAATAATTTCTTGAGCCCTGTCTTCTGTAAGACGTCCGGAAGGTAATAACTCAAGTAGCTCATCTGCGGATAAATCTCCAAGATCATCAAGCTTCTTAATCCCCTGCTCGGCAAGAGTAACAAGAATATCAAGATCAAGACCTTCCAAAGAACTTAAATCTTTTGCTACTTTGAGCTCCTTTAAGCGTTTTGTCAAATGACGTTCTTGAGTTTCAAGGTATATTTTAGCGCGATTTTGAAGCTCAGTAGCTAAATCAGGATCGAATCCTTCGATCGAGGCAATTTCATTCAAATCGATGTATGCGACTTCTTCGATTTTTGTAAAGCCTTCTCCGATAAGGAGATGAGCGATCATTTCGTCCACGTCAAGGGCTTCAACAAAAAGCTTAGAGCGCATTTTGACTTCTTCCGTGCGTCGTTCAGACTCTTGAGCTTCTGTCAGTATATCAATCTTCCAACCTGTAAGAATTGAAGCTAACCGCACATTTTGACCCCGTCGCCCTATTGCGAGGCTCAACTGTTCATCAGGAACGACTACATCAATACGTTGATTCTCTTCATCCACTACAACTTTTGCAGCTTCGGCTGGCGCAAGTGCATTTACAACAAATGTTGCTGGGTTGGCTGACCAAGGAATGATGTCAATTTTTTCACCTTGTAGTTCGGAAACAACAGCTTGTACTCGACTGCCTCGCATACCCACACATGAACCTACAGGATCAATAGAAGGGTCTGAAGTTGTAACGGCGATTTTTGCTCGGCTTCCCGGGTCACGAGCAACGGATTTAATCTCGATGATTCCATCATATATTTCAGGCACTTCTTGCATAAAAAGCTTAGCCATGAATTCCGGGCGAGTACGGGATACAAAAATTTGTGATCCCCGAGGTTCTTCCCTAACATCAAAGATATATGCGCGCACACGGTCTCCGACGCGGAGGTTTTCTCGAGGAATCATCTCATCACGACGTAAAAGAGATTCTGCCTTTCCCAATTCAATAAAGATATTACCGAATTCAATGCGCTTAACAATTCCGCTCACAATCTCACCAATTCGGTCTTTATATTCTATATATTGACGATGGCGCTCAGCATCTCTTACCTTTTGAAAGATAACTTGTTTTGCGGTCTGTGCAGCAACACGACCGAAATCAATAGGAGGAAGGGCTTCCGTTATGAGATCTCCTACTTTAAGATTTGGGTCAATTGCTTGAGCTTCCGCAAGAGTGAGTTGGATAGAAGGGTTTTCGATCTCTTCAACGACTTCGCGGCAACGAACAAGGGTAATTTCTCCGGTTTTACGGTCGATTTTTGCACGAATATCATGCTCGTATCCATATTTAGAGCGTCCTGCTTTTTGAATTGCCTGCTCCATCGCTTCAAGAACTTGGTCCTTTTCAATGGACTTTTCGCGAGCTACTGTTTCTGCAACAAGTAATAGTTCGCGACTTCCTGGGCTTGTGTATATTTCCGTCATATTTCCCTCAACTTGACTTAGATGTTTCATAATCAGGAACGACCTTTGCCTTTTGTATGTCAGAAAAGGCAAACTCTGCAACTTCCTTTTGGGGATCAAGCTCAAGTTTCACAAGATCTCCTTCAATTCCAAGAAGGAGACCTCTAAAACGACGACTTCCTTCATGGGGGATTTTTAATTCAATTTTAACTATTGATCCAGCAAAGCGCTTGAAGTCTTGTTTGATTATTAGCGGCCTATCTGAACCCGGTGATGTTACTTCTAAGACATAAGACCCGTGAATAGGATCTTCAACGTCCAACAAGACAGATGCTGTTTGGCTGACAAGCGCGCAATCATCGACAGAAACGGGGCTATCATCCATTCGTTCAATCATTATTTGTAATGTTTTTCGTTTAGAACCCTGAAGCTGTACGCGCACAACCCTAAATCCTTTATTAAGAAGGGCAGGGCTGATAATATCAGTAATATGTTGTTCTACACCTATCATGCATCCAATCGTTCAATAAAAAAAGTGGGCTGTTACCCACTCCTGTTAACCAGTAGCAATTTAATTATGTATATTAACAATTTTTTTAAACGATGCAAGCCCAAGATGACAAAAGATAAAGATCCTTGTATAAAAGAAGAAAAGAAAGGATAAAATGAATGGCTTTTTTAGATCTTGTGCTTCTCGGAGCCATCGCAATTTTTTTAGGGTATCGTCTTTGGGTTGTTCTAGGAACTCATGAAAAAGATAAGCCTATCCGTAAAAGACAATCCAAGGAAGAAGATGTCGTTATACCCGTAAGGGCACGAGCTTCAGCACCTGTGGTTGAGAGCTCTCAAAATAACACAGCTGTAGCAAATATGGATGAAGATAGGTTCTTGCAAGGAGCAAATATTGCTTTTAGAAAAATTGTGGATGCCTATGCAATGGGTGATATTGCAGTGCTTAAAAAACTTTTAGATGGACCGCTTCTTGAGACATTTGAAGATGCAATCGAAAAAAGAAAGAAAGCTAGAAAAAATCTTGAGGTTGATATTTCAAGAATTGTCACGTCTGAGATTATCGATAAGCGAGAAGAAAAAGACATAACTTATATTACTGTTCGGTTTGTTTCTGAGCAATGCCTTGTTACACGAAATGGGAAAGGAAAGGTCATGGAAGGCGATCCTGATCGATATTCAGAAGTTACGGACATTTGGACGTTTTCGCGACCGCACACACATACTGACCCGAACTGGAAGTTGGTGGCAACGCAAGTTCCAGAAGCTTAAACGGGATTTGTGAATTTGGAGTTACAAAAAAGGGCGGAGATGAATGAGATGCGTAAACATCTATAACATTTAGTCTCCGTCCTTATTATTAATATAACCCAAATTTAATATAATTGCAAGAAAAATAAGTATTAAAATAATTTTTATTTTTGCGGCTGGTCTCTTGTCAGCAAAATAAGTTTCTGATATAATTTCACACAATTAAGGCATAATTATCATCAGCATTCCAATTTTCCGTTATTAATACAGGATTTAAGATGCGCCAGTCGCAAGATATTGTTCCTTCAAAAACCCTTTATGGTTTTGTCTTTTTCTTTGTTAAGAAGCAGTGGGTCAAGCTTTTGCTTACTCAATTCTTTTGGTTGGCATGGTCTGTAGACCAAACTATTTTCCCACTTCTATTTGGCAAAATTGTGGATGGAATTACAAACTATGTTGGGGATAGAGGACAGGCTTGGCTTGTTTTAAAAACACCCATTCTAGGTGCTCTCGTGTTATGGATTGGCATTGAAGTTGCTTTTCGTGTAGGGGGGATTCTGCTGGCCTATGCGTTTCCTAAGATGGATAAGCAAATTCGTATGCACATGTTCTCGCACATGCAAGATCAGTCTCATGCTTATTTTTCGACGAATTTTGCGGGTAACATTTCAACCAAAATTTCAGATATGGTTGATAGTCTTAATCATATTCTTCAACTTATTATTACCCTTTTTGTTCCTGTTTGTGTTGCAGTTGTGATTGCAACTATCATCTTTTATCAAATGAATCCTTTCTTTGCTTCGGTTTTATTGGGTTGGGCATTTATCCATGTTGGAGTGAGTATAACTTATTCTTTTCGTTGTTCTTACTACTCACACATTCATTCAGAAACACGCAGCAGGCTTAACGGACGAATAGTGGATAGTTTGACCAATTACTTTGCAGTGAAGATTTTTGCTAACAAAAGGTACGAGCTTAATTACGTAGGTCAATTACAAAAGCAAGAAGAAAGACAAAACAACCAACAACTTCTCTATATTGAGAAAGTGCGTGCTGTTCTCGGAGTGATAACCTTTTGTGGCCCTGGGATTGCGCTAAATGGTTATGCGTATTGGTGTTGGGTCAATCACTGGATTACGGTAGGGGATATTGTTATTATTTTTAATACGTCTTGGAATATTATTATGATGCTCTGGTGGTCTAGTATTGAATTGCCGAATGTTTTTAAGGAAATTGGTATTTGCAGGCAGGCTCTTACGCTTATGCAGGCGCCTATAACGCTTGCAGATGCACCTGACGCAAACGAATTAAAGGTAACTAAAGGTAAAATTCAGTTTCAAAAAGTACATTTTCAATACGAAAACGCCTCATCTCTTTTTAGTAATAAATCGATTGTTATTCATCCAGGCCAAAGAGTCGGATTAGTTGGTTATTCGGGAAGTGGTAAAACGACTTTTGTAAACCTAATTTTACGTCTTTTTGACATACAATCGGGTCATATTTGTATTGATGATCAAGATATTGCAATGGTGACCCAAGAAAGTTTGCGAAGATCGATTGCTCTTATTCCTCAAGACCCTTCCCTTTTCCATCGTACTCTTTTTGAAAACATTCGGTATGGGCGACCTGAAGCATCAGATGAGGAAGTTATTGTGGCTGCACAAAAAGCTCACGCTCACGAGTTCATTATGAATCTTCCTGAAGGATATCATACACTTGTTGGAGAGCGTGGAATTAAGCTTTCTGGTGGACAACGTCAAAGAGTTGCAATTGCGCGAGCAATTCTAAAAGACGCTCCCATTCTTATTTTAGATGAGGCTACAAGCGCTCTTGATTCTGTGACGGAGGCTCAAATACAAGAAAGCTTATCTAATTTGATGAAAGATCGCACAACGATTGTTATTGCCCATCGGCTTTCAACTCTTCTGCATATGGACCGCCTTCTTGTTTTTGAGCAAGGTAAAATCGTTGAAGATGGGAAACATGAGATCCTCGTTGCGAAAAAGAGTCTTTATCAATCTCTTTGGAAAGCTCAAGTGGGCGGGTTTCTACCTGAAGAAGCAGACTCTACTAACCTATAAAAATTCAACGGGGGAATGTTTTCTGTTTTATAAGAAGTCTCTGGCACTTTTTTGAAGTACCAGAGCTCTTTATAGATTTTAATTAATTTGTTAAATGTACATCCATCGAGGCTCCCTTTGGAGAGATCCCTGTTATTAAATACTCAGCGCCTGAAAAAGAATTACATAAAATAGAAAGTAGGGAGATGATAAAGATAACAATTCCTACATTTTTGGCAAGAAAGTGACCGTCTTGTTTGTTTTGCATGCTCCATACAATTAATGCCGTCGCCAAAATGATAGCAATACATGAAATACCTAAAGATGAATGAAATGAAAATAGCATGAGTTTGCCTCCTTTGTTATTTTTATTTTCTAATTTAAGCACAAACTTGCGATATGGAAAAGAAGAAATTAATATTTATTGTTTGTTTTTTTGAGAGAAGCTAAAATTGCTACAATTAAGGTACAAGCAATAACACTCAAAGAAATCCATAAAGGAATTTTAATATGGTGCGTTAATATTAGCTTAACGCCGATAAAAGCTAAAATTATAGCGAGGGCGTGTTGCAGATAGTAAAAGCGAGGAAGGATATGCGCGAGTAAAAAGTATAAAGATCTGAGGCCCAGAATGGCAAAGATGTTGGAGCTAAAGACAATAAACGGATCAAGTGAGATAGCAAAGATGGCAGGGATTGAGTCGAGAGCAAAGACAATGTCGCTCATTTCAACAATTAACAGAACGAGAAAGGCTGGGGTTGCGAACCATTTTCCATTTCTGTAAAGAAAGAAATGTCGTCCTTTATAGTTTTCACGTAACGGTATCCATTTACGCGTCCATTTAATAACAAGATTTGTTTCAAATTTTTCAGGCTGATCTCGTTCTCGGTATATTTTATAACTCGAATAAATCAAAAGTCCGCCAAAAAGATAGAAAATCCAATCGAATTCTTCAATGAGCCGAATGCCGATGATGATGAGGAGAAAACGAAAGATAATGGCTCCTAAAATTCCCCAAAATAGAATGCGATGTTGATGACGTGGAATGATTCCAAAAAAATTAAAAATTACAACAAAGACAAACATGTTATCGAGGCTCAGCATCTTTTCGAGAAGATAGCCTGTAAAAAAAGCTAAGGCGGGTTCTCCGCCTCGCCAATACCAAATAGAAAGATTAAAAAGAAGTGCAAGCGCGACCCACGCAAGACTTGTCTCAAAAGCTTCACGAGGAGAGATCTTATGAGGAATTCGATTAAAAACCCCAAGATCGAGTGTTAGAAAAATCAGGATAAGGATAATCATCCCCATCCATGGGAAAAGTGATTCCACGAATGCGCCTCTTTTTTTAAGTTCTATTTTATACGAAAAAAAACAAAAGGTCTTTGTAAACTTCAAATTAATTAGGTCACAATAAGAGTTATTTACATTCATCAAAAATTATAATTAAAATCAAAAATTGACCATATTAATTTAATCCGATAAAATTTTCAGCATAGATAAAAACAGGGTGGATTCTTTAAATATGCTAAAAACCATTATCTTCTATTTCTTGGCGTTTGTTTCTTTTTTCTCTCTCATTTCGCCAATATTTTCAGTGAAAAGAGATCCTTTGATTGAGGGGGCTCATATTGAAGATCTACCTAAAGCTATTCTACTAATCATATTTAATAAGGTGGCGAGGGTTTGTGATTTGAATGCAGTTGCGAAATCAAATCGATCTTTTTGGCATTTGAGTAAAGATATTCTCTCCAGCAGACGAAGAAGTTTTTGTAGAGGGAAGTTGCCTCTATATCTTGAGAAACCTGCGTTCAAGCAATTAGTGACTAAAGGATTTCTTGTGGATAGTCAAAAATGTCGATGGGAAGCTGAGAAAGGTGCAGTATTTAATTTTATTAAGTCATTTAAGGCTGATGAATTCTATCTTATTAAAAAGGATGTGGAATACCAGGATACAATCCAATATCATTTCGTGTTAAATGATTGTTCGATGGTTCATTCAAGCGTTGTCGTTGAATTTGGTTTTATTGCGGTAAATCCAGGAAAGTCCTATTCCCTTAAGTTTAAAAGAAAGGTGAATTGAGGCTATGCTTCTTTCAATTTATTTAATAGAAATTACCTTCCCTTGAGTAAGTGTTACAAGCGCTTTAGGTTCCAATTGAAAGACTGCGTTGGGAGTGCCCGCTGCGGCCCATAATTCTTTATAACCTAGTAAGTCTTCATCAATAAATGTTTCAATCGGATGTTTATGTCCAACAGGTGGAATGCCGCCAATCGCAAATCCAGTTATTTTACGGGTGAAATCCGCATCAGCCTTCTCAACTTTCTCTCCCAGAAGATTGCCGATGGTTTTTTCATTAACGCGATTGACTCCGCTTGCCAGTACAAGGATAGGTGCTTTAGACTCTTGTTTTTGAAACATAAGAGATTTAACAATTTGCCCAACTGTGCATCCAATGGTTTCTGCGGCTTCGTTGGCCGTGCGCGTACTTTCAGAAAGTTCAATAACTTTAAATTCCAAACCACTTTTCGTTAAAGTGTCTTGGACATTTTGTGCACTCTTGGGTAACATCACTCCCATCCTCTCTTCAATCTTTTACAACATTCATCAAACTTTGAGCAAAATCTTTAGCTGAGAAGTCGTGCAGATCTTCAATGGCTTCCCCCACCCCAATGGCATGAACAGGGAGTTTGAATTGTTGGGTAATGGCAACTAAAACGCCACCTTTAGCTGTTCCATCAAGCTTTGTGACAATGATTCCTGAAACTTCAACGGCCTCTTGAAAGACTTTTACTTGAGTAAGAGCGTTTTGCCCCGTTGTAGCATCCAAAACAAGCAAAGTTGCATGGGGGGCAGAGGGATCAATTTTTTGAATGACGCGTCTAATTTTTTTAAGCTCTTCCATCAAAACAGCTTTGTTGTGGAGCCTTCCTGCGGTATCAATTAAGACGATATCGTCCCCACGTTCTTTAGCTTTTTCGACGGCATCATAAACAAGGCCGGCTGCATCCTTTGTAGGTGCCTTCTCAAGAGGAACATTTGCACGTTGGGCCCAGACCTCAAGTTGTTCTATCGCTGCTGCTCGAAATGTATCGCCCGCGACAAGTGAGAGTTGATACCCATGATCTTTCCACTGCTTTGCAAGTTTACCGATCGTGGTTGTTTTTCCTGATCCATTGACACCTAAAACAAGTACAATGAATGGCTTGCCAGTACTTTTAGGAATTAAAGGAAGGGTGTAGGGTGTGAGCAGAGATGTAATTTCTTCTGCGAAAATGGTTCGAATTTCTTCTGGAGTGATATTCTGATTATACTTCTTTTTGCTTAGTTTTTGAACAAGGTCTTGAGCTGTACTCAACCCTAAATCGCTTGTGATGAGAAGTTCTTCAAGTTCCTCAAGAGCACTATCATCTAGTTTGCGATGAGTGAGAAGGGTTGTAATGCCTTCTGTAAGTTTGGAAGATGATTTAACAAGGCCCTGTTTAAGCCGTTGAAACCAGCTGGTCATTGGATTACCCTTGCTTCTAGAAAATCATTTTTTACATCGGTAACTTGAGCTTTGAGAAGGCTTCCTGGTGTGTGAAATGTCGGGAGGATAACCTTAAGGAAATGTTCGCTGTGCCCCTGATTTTCAGTTTCAAGGAGGACACCAATCTCACGACCTATAAATTGTGTCAATGTCTTGTGAAGTTTACGTTGACCTACTTCTCGTAAGCGAGCAGCACGTTCTTTGATGATTGCTTTTTTAACCTGGGGCATGCGAGCAGCAGGTGTATCTTTACGAGGAGAGTAAGGGAAGACATGCAGGAAGGTTAAGTTACATTCGTCTATAATGCGCAAGGTGTTTTCAAACATCTCATCCGTTTCTGTAGGGAATCCGGCGATAATATCTGCTCCAAAAATGACATCAGGGCGAAGGGAACGAATTATTTGACATATCTCGATCGCATCTTGTCGTAAATGGCGACGTTTCATGCGCTTTAAAATCATGTCGTCTCCTGATTGCAGGCTGAGGTGAAAATGAGGCATGAGCCGAGGTTCGTTCTCAAACACATGAAGAATATCAGCGTCCACTTCAACTGAGTCTAAAGAAGAGAGACGAAGACGTGGTAATTCTGGAATTTGTGCTAAAAGTCGCTTAACAATTTGACCAAGAGTAGGTTTTCCCGGAAGATCCTCCCCATAAGCTGTGATATCAACACCTGTTAGAACAATTTCTTGAAATCCTTTTTCTAAGAGAAGACGCGCTTGGTCTACAATAATACCAAATGGAACACTGCGGCTATTGCCGCGTCCAAAGGGAATTGTGCAAAAAGTGCATCGGTGATTGCATCCATTTTGAACTTGAATAAAAGCCCGAGAACGCCCATCAAAACTAGAAATCAAATGCTCTGCGGTTTCACGAACGGACATAATATCGTTAACGATTACCCGCGCATGCTCTTCATGGGGCATGAAGTATTTTGACTCTAACTTTTCCATATTTCCAAGGACTTGGTCTACTTCGGACATTTGAGAAAAAGAAGCAGGATTTATTTGAGCGCCACAACCCGTAACAATAATTTTGGCAAGCGGGTTTTCTCGGCGGTATTTACGAATTGCTTGCCGGGCCTGACGTTCAGCTTCTGCTGTAACAGCGCAGGTATTAAATACAATAGCATTTTTAAGGCCTGCTTTTTGGGCATTTTCACGAATAACCTCTGATTCATAAGCATTCAGACGGCATCCAAAGGTAACAACTTGTGTGGTCATGGAAGATCAATGATTCCTTTAAAACAAAATTCAGCTGGACCTGTCAGAAGTAAAGGAGATCCTTCTTGCCAGCTAACTTCTACTATTCCTCCCGCCATTTCAATAGAAACAGGGGACTTTTTAACAAGGCCTAACTTTAAGCTTAATACGCCCACAGCGCAAGCACCAGATCCACAAGCAGGTGTAAGCCCGGCTCCTCGTTCCCAGATTTTGATCTTGATGGCTTGCGCAGAAGTAACCTGAGCAAGTTCGACATTGATCCCTTCCGGGGGCTGAAGAGAAAGGGCGAGGCTTTCAAGGTCGGCTTGAGTTGGATCATCTGTAAAGATTACGAGATGGGGATTACCGACGTCTACCCCATGTCCTTGAGGATGATAAGGATGGAAAGTTGGATCTTTGAGAGAGATCGTGATGTGATCATTCTTAGCCCAAAATTGAGAGAGAAAGGAAGGGGTTTGAATTACCCCTCTTTCCTTTCCTAAGTAACGAGCAACACACCGAGTACCATTACCGCATGCAAGTGCGATACTGCCATCTGCGTTATAGAAAGAAATGTTGGTATCTGCCTCGTGAGATTTGTTAAGAAGAATAACCTGATCGCAGCCGATGCCCTGTCGTCGATCCGCAAGAATACGGATTTGTTGAGACGTAAGAGGATTTCTAAGATGTTGCGTGTCAATGAGGATAAAATCATTCTTCAAAGCTTGCATTTTTGTGAATGGGATTTGGGGCACGTGTCTCAACTTTTTGAATGTATTAAAAGGGAAAATTGAAAATGTCTCTGTTAAAGAAAGAGAGTTTGTTGAGTTGTTTTCTTAAGAAACTTTCTTCCCCCAAAGCTCTTTAATCTTTTGAAGAGGCAGACCCGTCGCTTGAGCAATTTGTTCAGCATCAATTCCTAATTTAAAAAGGTTAACAGAGGTGTTATATAAAGCTTCCGCTTTACCTTTCTCAATCCCTTTTTCAACTCCCTTTTCAATCCCTTTTTGATACCCTTCTTGTTTCCATTGTTCTGCAAGTGTCATAATTTTTTCCTCATTCAACTTCATTCTTTCTTTATGCCATTAATTTTTTAACTTCGTCAGAACGAAGAGCTGTTACGGAAGATATAACATCTAGACCTAAACCCTTAGAAAGCATAGCGCGAGCAATTTCAATTTTTTCTTCTTTTTTACCTTTCTCGGTCCCTATTTCAATCCCTTTTTGATACCCTTCTTGTTTCCATTGGTCTGCAAGTGTCATAATTTTTTCCTCATTAACTTCTGATAAATTAGATTTAACGGTCTCTATAAACGCTTCTTTGTCTTTGATTTCTCCTGCCTCTATAATGTAGGAGAGGGTAACATATAGATAATCAATATTTCCTTCTTTTTCAATTCTCTTTAACAATTGTAACACAGTTGTTAAAATAGGTAAAATGTCAGGATCGTGAATATGTTTCGCAATAAGTGCTGCCGCTCCAAACCAAAAAAAATCTCGTAAGGTTTCATCAGGAACTTTTGTCAAATCGATAAGTTGACAAGGACTTAAAAATACAGCTCGCGCAAGATCTTTTTCTTTGCCAAACAAATCAAAGAAATCTGTTGAATAAGAGAAAGGCTTAGAGCCTGAGTATAAAATCAAAGGGTAAACAAAGGGGAGATTGGAATTTCCTGTTTTCTTGAGGTGACTCTCTATAACACTGATCGTATATTTAAGCATTCGATAGGGAAGAAGTTTGTCGGGTGTTGAGGCGTGTTCAAGGAGGAGATAAAGATAGCCAGGCTCACCATGAAACTCTACAGAATAAAGAAGATCTGCAATTTGGAGTCTTAGCTTGTCGTCCACAAAGGAGTCTTTCTGAGCCTTAAGGGAAGTGAAGTTGATTGCTTTTGCGATTTTTTCTGGAAGATGATGTTCAAAAAATTCACGAGCTACTTTAGTATGAGTCATAATAGATCGTATGTATCGATCATGAGGAGAAAGACATTTTTTGTTCATTAAATTTTTCTTGAATTTTTATCTTTTTTCTTTTTTATCATATTTTTAATTAATTTAAAATAATAAATTTAAGGTTATTGTTTTACTGATTGAAGAAGAAAAAAAGCAAAGAGCAAGCTTCCAAACAAAATAAAAGCAAAACCTTGGTGTAGAACGCCAAGCGCAACTGGAACCATAAATAAAAGGGTTAGGACACCAAAAGAAAATTGGACAAGAACGATAAGAGCTAGTCCAGCATACACAAAAGCAAGACGCTGTGGAATTTCAAGCTTGCGCTGATAGATCCAAATACCAAGACAAAGCCCTGCTGTCGTGACGGCAAGGAGACGGTGAAGAAACTGCACACTTACAGGATTTTCCAAGAAATCGTTCCACCAAGGAGTAGAGCTCAAAAACTCATGGGGGATAAGATTGTCTCCCATAAGAGGGAATGTATTATAGACAAGGCCTGCCTTATGTCCTGCAACAAGAGCTCCAAAAAAAGCAGTGAGAAGCACGAGAAAAACAGCGGCAAACGATAATTTTGTGAGCATTTGGAAGGCATTGTGCGAGAAACCTTTTCTGTCTGGTCGGAAATGATTTTTATAAAGAGAAAGTGTCATCCATAAGGCAATTCCAAAAAGGGCAAACCCAAGACAAAGATGGGCAGCTAAACGATAAGGGCTAACATGAGGATCGTTAACGAGCCCACTTTTGACCATATACCACCCCATGATACCCTGTGTCATGCCTAGAAGCCACAGGAATGCTAAAAAAAGCCAAAGATCTCGATACTGCTTTTTGTAGATCATTAGAAAAGTCGGGATTAAGAGAATAATGCCCAATATACGCCCCCAGAGACGATGAATATACTCCAGCCAAAAGATGGATTTAAAATCATCGAGGGTCATTCCAAAATTAATTTTTTGAAATTCAGGGCTTTGCTGGTACTTACTAAACTCAAAAAGCCAGTCCGCGTGTGTCAAAGGGGGAAAAATTCCCACAATTGGCTTCCATTCCACGATAGAAAGTCCTGATCCAGATAACCGTGTTAAACCTCCAATAATAACCATTCCAAAAATCATGAAAGTGAGTGTAATCAGGCTTCCTTTGAAAATCCTATCTTGAGAAGATTGTGGAATTATGTTTGTCATGTGTAGAAGTATCTCAACATATTGTTTATGAAGTCTACGTTTATGTTTCTTTAGATTCAATAACTCCCTTGTTTTTTTATGAAAAGGTTTTTATTCTCCATTTATGAATAAAATTTTACTTTATGTATCATTTCCTTTGTTGCTTTCCGGATGTGTAGGAACGATGATTGCTGGAAAGACGGGGCATCTTGAAGATGATTATCCCGATATCCGGAATGTTCTTGGAAGACCAGAGGCTACTTTGCCTCGTGGAACCCACGAAGGAGATGAGAAAGCATGTCGTTCAGCTGAGTTTGCGAAATTAGAACAAGATCGTGAGCAACTTAAAGCTCGTAATCAAGCTCTTAGAGAAGGTGCTTTTCCGAATTCAGCTCCAGCTCCAACCCCTCTTCCACAAGCAGAGTAAGTCCTGTATCGGATATTTCAGCTCCAATGGTAGAGGTGACTTTTTGCGAAGAGTTATTTTTATGTTTGTTTTTTGGAGCAGACCAAATCAAATAGAAAGAAAATTAAAACACAGAAAGGGTGTTGAATTTTTATTAAAAATAATTACATGATTTTTACAAGCATATAGGGGATTTAATATTTATGAAGTTTGCTGTCATTGGTTTATTATCTTTACTATCATTCACATCACTGGTTACATCACCTGCAATGAGTATGAAGGATGATGAAGATCCCACGATGCTTTCACCTCGCTCTGCCTCTCCTACAGTAGAACAAGAGGAACTAGACATTTTGCTCAGCAAACAAGATTATCCAGGGGCATTTGCCTCTTTGAGGGGTACTCTCCCTCTAGATTGTTCCGATGAAGAAATTGTAAAATTCCTTCTGAGCAGTAATGGATATGATAAGTACAATACACTAAGCTTAAGTCAGAAGAAGTGGGTGGTTAATCGTATCGTAAATAGGACGGTTGACGTTGTGGATACCACGCCCAGGAGTCGAAGCCTAGTTCTAAGTGCAGCAGCAAGTGCTGATGACATAGCTGCAACACCGCCTACTCCAATAAAAGTGGCAAAAGCCCCTCTTGTCGTATTCCTTAATCCCTCAGGTGTAGTTGGAGACCTTGAAAGTAGTCTTTTTGCTCCTGAAGCTTTAGGAGGATACACTCTTCTTGTCCCAGATGCTGGTGAATATGAATATAATTGGTTTCCTTTAAATGTAGATTTAATGCCTCTCGAGGTAGTAGTAGATGCATTTAGAGAGGCGGAACCAGCCCATCCAGGGATTCTTGGATTTGCGCACAAAAGCCTGCTTCCTTTTATGGCTAAATTGAAAATCAATCCTATAGCTTTAGGTGAACTTCAAGAAACAAATCCAATTATTATAGAGGCTAAAGCCAAAGGATATTTAGAGCCATTTATCTCAATCTTGGCTGGTCAATTCTCAGACTTTATATGGAAAAGCTACTTGGATAAAATCGATAATTATATTACGACTAATCTTAAGATCAGGGGGTTGAATAACGAAGATTTAATCCTTGGTGGTTGTAGTTTTGGAGCCATCACTGCTTTGCAACTCGCATTCAAGCGTTCTGAACCTTGTCGTGCTGTTATTGCTACTAATGGACTTTGTCTTCCTCCTAAGGAAGTTCGTTCAGTTCCTCGAAATATTTTTATGAGTTTTGGAGAAGCTGATGAGGTCATTCCATTTTGGATGCAATTATTATCTTATGATCTTCTCAAAAGATATGCTCCCACTGCAGAAATGTTTACTAGCAAGAAAGAAGGACATGCTGTTTTTCCGGGTTCTGAACAGTTGAAATCTCTTAGAACACAGTTTGCTAGACACATACGTTCTAGTGTCCTCGATGATAGGGATGGCCTTTAAGTATTTGTTGGGCTCTGTAGAGTTGTTCCATCAGCATGACTCTTACCAAAAGATGAGGCCAGGTCATGCGCCCAAAAGAAAGAAATTTATGGGCTTTGTTCGTGATATCTTTACTTAAACCATCAGCTCCTCCAATGATAAAGGTAACTTTTCCTTGATGATGGAGTTGGATCTCATTTAAGAGGTGAGAGAACTCTTCGCTTTTGAAGTTTTCTCCCTTTTCGTCTAATGCAATAATATAGGATGATGAGGGAAGGGCATTCAGTAAAAGAGAGGAAGCGTCCTTGCCCTCAAATTCCTGGAGATTGAGTTTCCACTCGAGGCGTTTTTTATATTCCTCATAAAGAGATTTGAGCTCTTTATCCTTTAATTTTCCAATGACAGCAAGTGTGATATGCATTTAGGAGAAAGAAGTTTTCGAGGGATTGGCTTCAATTTCAATCCCCCACATTTTTTCAAGATTGTAAAAAGAGCGAATCTCTGGGCGAAAAAGATGGACGATGACATCGCCTGCATCCAGCAAAACCCAGTCACATTGAGGAATTCCCTCGATGCGTATATTTTGTATTCCCTTCTTTTTGAGTTCTTCTCTCAAAAGTTCGGCCATTGATCCGACTTGTCGTTGCGAGTTTCCAGAGGCAATAACCAGATAGTCAGCCATTGAAGATTTGCCCTGTAAATCAATGCTTACGATATCTTCTGCTTTTTTAGAATCAAGAAAATGCGTAATAAATTCATTTAAGTCTTGGGGAGTCAATAAACGCGCCAGGTGACACATCCTTTCATAAAAATACACGATTTAACTTATAGAAAACTCATTCCCTCAACGCAAGGGGGAAGTCAAGATGTCTCCTTTTCTCATTCACTTTGTAGACTTTCTTATCCTATGCTATCTTATTAGGAAAATAACAAAGAGAAGAAGAAATGACGCCATTTAATTTTATATTCCTTACATTTGCTTTATGCGTAAAGCCTGCGAATGCTGAGATGCAGTCTGCTCATCCTATTATGAGTCAGGAGTATGAGAAGAAAGTTGATTATTCCCTGCTTAAGGACGATAAGCTTCGCATTTACTTCTGTGGGACCGGAAACCCCCAACTTACGATGCAAGACATTAGAAAGCCCGCGTGTCTGGCGATTCTGACAAAAGATGATTTTTTTGTTATAGATGCGGGAGAAGGGACAAGTCAAACCCTAGCAGCACTAGGACTACCATACGCTTCAATCGATAAAGCATTTATGACTCACTGGCATTCTGATCATATGGCGGGTCTTGCGGCTCTCATTAATAATACATGGAAAGATGGTAGAAAAACACCTTTCTTAGTTTATGGTCCTTATGGGGTGGAACAGGTCGTTAATGGGCTTAATCAAGCTTATAGCCTTGACAATCTCTATCGTGGAATCAACAGTTCTAACGTTTTGGACCTTAGTATTGGGGGAGGTGTTCCAAAACTTATCGACCAAAAGGAAGTGCCCACGAAAGTTTATGAAAAGGGAAATATAGAGCTTTCAGCTTTTGTTGTAGATCATGCACCTGTTTATCCTGCTGTTGGCTATTCTTTAAAATATAAAGATTGTCATATTGTTATAAGCGGCGATACTAAAGTGGTTGAAACTCTTGCCGATGCTTCTAAAAGTGCAGATGTTCTTATTAATGAAGCTTTGAGTGATGCAATCATTGAAGAAAGCATTGCTAAATTTAAAGCAAAACCGGATGTTCCGGAAGCTACCGAACAACTCGATATCAGTATCACAGAAGACTTAGAAAGCTATCATTCGGGAACTTATGCTCTTGCAAAAATGGCGGAAAAGGCAAAAGTAAAAAAATTATTTTTAACCCACTTGGTTCCCGCCATCTTTAATACGACTGAAGATAAAGCGAGATTCACTAAAAACATGGATCAATATTATAAGGGGCCGATTACGGTTGTTGATGACGGGGATTCACTTGTTATTGAGTCTGATGGGAAAGGCTGTAAGGTCCAATACATATCTTCTCAGAAACTTTCAGAAAGCAAGTCATAGTCTTGCCTCAATTTCTGCGGTCCTCATTTTTAAGTTTTCAATGAGCTGTTTTCATTGTAAGAATAAGACCAAATAAAATGATGGAACACAAACGTGGACCTTACAACAAGCCAATTCATGAAAATGCCACTCAACGGGACACTTGAAGACTATTTTAATATTCTCGTGTTTATGTGCGTTGCTTTTGGGATTTCTTTTCTTCTTCTTCTTTTATCGTTTTGGCGAGGTCCGCGAAAGCCGGATGCTGAAAAGCTTTCTCCTTATGAGTGTGGGTTTGAGGCATTTAGTGATGCACGAATAAAATTTGATGTGCGTTTTTATCTCATTGCCATTTTGTTTATCATATTCGATCTTGAGATTGCTTTTCTTTTTCCCTGGGCAATTTGTTTGAAAGATATTGGCCTTTATGGCTTTTTTTCCATGATCCTTTTTTTGATATTTTTAACCGTTGGGTTTATCTATGAATGGCGTAAAGGGGCTTTGGAATGGGAGTAAAAAAACCATTTTTAACAAAGGAATCCTTACATGCAGGTTATGGGCTACAGGCCATACCTGAAGGGGTAGATCCTGACGTTCTTTTAGAGACTCTCAGTCAAGAGGTTAGTCAAAAAGGGTTTATTGTAACACAACTAGATAAAGTAGCAGCTTGGGCTCAAGCAGGATCTCTCTGGCCGATGACTTTTGGGCTCGCTTGTTGTGCCATTGAAATGATGCAAACAGCTGCATCACGTTATGATCTTGATCGATTTGGTGTTGTTTTTCGCCCTAGCCCGCGTCAGGCAGATCTGATAATTGTGGCTGGTACGCTCACAAATAAAATGGCAGCTCCTTTGCGAAAAGTTTATGATCAGATGGCGGAGCCTCGTTATGTTATCTCAATGGGGTCTTGTGCCAATGGAGGGGGATACTACCATTATTCTTATTCAGTGACGCGTGGGTGTGATCGGATTATACCCGTGGATGTTTATGTGCCAGGTTGTCCCCCTACGGCTGAAGCGCTTCTTTATGGCATTTTACAGCTTCAGCGAAAAATTCAACGTGAAAAACATTTTGCAAGGTGTTAAAAAACATGGGTGCGCCTCGAACACTTGAAGATCTAGGACGTCTCATTGCCGAGGAAATTGGGACAGATGTCCTATCGTGGTCCATAGAGCACGATGAACTCATAATGATCACTGAACGATTCTCTATCATAAGAATCTTGACGTATTTGAGAGATTCTGAAGCCCTTCAATTTGCGCAATTAATTGATGTATGTGGTGTCGATTATCTAGGACGTGACCCTCGCTTTGATGTTGTCTATCATCTTTTAAGTTTAGTTTACAATCAACGTTTGCGTCTTAAAGTACAGGTGGATGAGGGAATGCCTGTGCCCTCAGTTACATCTGTTTATAGTAGTGCGAATTGGTGGGAGAGAGAAGTTTTTGATCTGTTTGGGATTCCCTTTGAAGATCACCCTGATTTAAGAAGAATCCTTACCGATTATGGTTTCGAAGGCCATCCTTTAAGAAAAGATTTTCCACTGACAGGCTATGTAGAAGTGCGTTATGACGAACTTGAAAAGCGTGTTATCTATGAACCAGTCAAATTGCCACAAGCTTTTCGGACATTTGATTTTGAAAGCCCTTGGGAAGGAATGGAGATAGCGGGTCGAGCGCTCATCTCTAAGGAGGCAAAATCATGAAAGATGATATCCAGAAAGACGCCTCTTCAACGCAAACTTATACCTTAAATTTTGGACCCCAGCATCCAGCGGCTCATGGTGTTTTGCGCCTTATTCTCGAAATGGATGGAGAAGTAGTCGAACGGGCTGATCCTCATATTGGCCTTCTTCATCGGGGGACAGAAAAGTTGATTGAATATAAAACTTATCTGCAGGCGATCCCTTATTTTGATCGTTTAGACTATGTTTCTCCCATGTCACAAGAACATGCTTTTGCATTGGCGGTAGAGAAATTATTAGAATTAGATATTCCGCTGAGGGCTAAATATATTCGCGTGTTGTTTTGTGAAATTACGCGTATCCTTAATCATCTTCTCAATATTACCACAATGGCGATCGATGTAGGTGCGATGACGCCGTTGTTATGGGGATTTGAAGAACGTGAAATTCTGATGGGTTTTTATGAGCGTGTGTCAGGGGCGCGGATGCATGCAAATTACTTTCGACCTGGAGGCGTTCACAAGGATCTTCCTCCAGGTTTGACAGAAGATATTGCTGCTTTCGCAACGCGGTTTCCTCAGGTGATTGATGATATTGAGAAGATGTTAACTGAAAACCGGATCTTTAAACAGAGAACAGTTAACATTGGGGTTGTGAGTGCGGAGCAAGCTCTTGATTGGGGATTTAGTGGGCCTATGTTGAGGGCATCGAATGTTGCGTGGGATTTGCGTCGCAATCAACCCTATGAGGTCTATGAACACATGGACTTTTTAATTCCTGTGGGGAAAAATGGGGATTGTTATGATCGTTACCTTGTTCGCATGGAAGAAATGCGCCAAAGCGTTCGTATTATAAAACAATGCTTAGAGCAGATGCCTGAGGGGCCTATTAAAGTAAAAGACTATAAAGTGGTACCGCCTCCCCGGGCAGAAATGAAAAAATCTATGGAAGCGCTAATCCACCACTTTAAATTATTTACGGAAGGTTATCATGTTCCAAAAGGTGAGACCTATACAGCTGTGGAGGCACCTAAAGGTGAATTTGGGGTCTATCTTGTTTCCGATGGGAGCAACAAACCATATCGTTGTAAAATAAGAGCGCCTAGTTTTGCTTTCTTGCAAGCGTTTGATTTGATGGTAAAAGGACACATGCTTGCGGATGTGCCCAGCATCATTGGTTCATTAGATATTGTGTTTGGGGAGATCGATCGATGAATGAAAAATCAGAGGTTTTTGTTTTTTCAAAAGAAAATGAAGATCGGGTGCAGGAAATCATAAGTCGTTACCCGGAAGGGCGGCAAGCAAGTGCGATTCTTCCTCTTTTCGAACTGGCTCAGCGGCAGAATGGCGGCTGGCTTCCTAAGAGTGCGATAGAGAAAATCACAGAAATGCTTGGACTTCCAACGATTCGAGGGTATGAAGTCGCCACATTTTATACCCTGTTCAATTTAGAACCTGTTGGGAAATATCACATACAAATTTGTGGAACGACTCCTTGCATGCTTCGAGGAAGTGAGGATTTAAAAAGGGTCTGTAAGAAGCATTTGAAAATTGATTGTAAAGAGACGACAAAAGACGGTCTTTTTACGCTCAATGAAGTTGAATGCATTGGTGCTTGTGTGAATGCTCCCGTTGTTCAAATTAACGACGATTATTACGAAGATTTAACGGAAGAAAGCTTTCTCGCTTTGCTCAAAGATCTGAAAGCAGGGAATCCGGTGACACCTGGATCTGCTTTGGGTCGACAAGGGTCGGCACCCTTAGAAAAAGAGACGTCATGTTAGAAAATAGTGATCGAATTTTTACAAATCTTTATGGCTTTCAGGGTTGGGGTTTGAAGGATGCCAAAAAACGTGGAGATTGGGATCACACGAAAGCACTTATTTCCAAAGGGAAAGAGTGGATTATTCAGGAAGTTATGGCCTCATGTTTGAGGGGACGTGGAGGCGCTGGTTTCCCAACAGGACGTAAATGGTCATTTATGGCAAAAGATGATGGCAAAACCCCTCGGTACCTTATTATTAATGCGGATGAGAGTGAGCCCGGAACGTGTAAAGATCGTGATATTTTACGATATGAACCTCATAAGCTGGTAGAAGGGGCTCTTTTGTCTGGGTTTGCTATAGGGGCTCATGTTGGGTACATCTATATTCGAGGCGAATTTTATCGAGAAGCGGAGCACCTCGAAACCGCAATTCGAGAAGCCTATGAGGCAAACTTATTAGGTAAGAATGCAGCAAATTCGGGGTGGGATTTTGATCTTTATGTCCACCGCGGAGCAGGAGCTTATATTTGTGGTGAAGAAACGGCCCTTCTCGAAAGTTTGGAAGGGCGAAAAGGAATGCCGCGCTTGAAACCTCCGTTCCCTGCAGTTGTGGGACTTTATGGATGCCCGACGATTGTGAACAATGTCGAAACGATTGCTGTGATACCTACCATTTTGCGGCGAGGGGGAGCATGGTTTGCGAGTATTGGGACACCAGACAATACAGGAACAAAGATATTCTGTATCTCAGGACATGTGAATACCCCTTGTAATGTAGAAGAGGCCATGGGAATTCCTCTTAAGGAATTGATTGAAAAATATGGCGGTGGCGTGCGCGGTGGTTGGGATAATCTTTTAGCTGTGATTCCAGGAGGTTCTTCCGTTCCTCTTATACCAAAGGATGTTTGCGAGACCGTCTTAATGGACTTTACATCTCTTGCTAAAGTTAAGAGTGGGCTAGGTACGGCGGGGGTTATCGTCATGGATAAATCCACAGATATTGTAAGTGCAATCGCTCGACTCTCAAAATTTTATATGCACGAAAGCTGTGGGCAATGTACACCTTGTCGAGAAGGAACTGGATGGGTGTGGCGTATGTTGACTCGGCTTGCCGATGGGATTGGTGTCGTTGAGGATATTGATCGCTTAGAAGAAGTAACTTATGAGATTGAAGGACATACCATTTGTGCTTTGGGAGATGCTGCTGCTTGGCCAGTACAAGGCCTTATCCGTCATTTTCGTCCGGAACTTGAGCGGAGGCTGAGGAAGTAAAGATGCCAAAGCTATTGATCGATGATCGTGAAATTGAGGTTCCTGAAGGAATGACAGTCCTTCAGGCTGCTGAATTATTAGGAATTGAAATTCCTGTTTTTTGTTACCATCCCAAACTCTCTATTGCAGGCAATTGTCGTATGTGTTTGGTAGAAATGGATAAATCTCCAAAACCAATTGCGAGTTGCGCCATGCCTGCTTGTGAGGGGATGGTTATACGAACCCAGACTCCCATGGTTCAAAAAGCACGAAAGGGGGTGTTAGAATTTTTGCTTATTAACCATCCTCTCGATTGCCCAATCTGTGATCAGGGTGGAGAATGTGACCTTCAAGATATTACAATGGCCTATGGGGGAGATGCGAGCCGATTTGAGCTTAACAAACGAGCTGTTCCGGATAAAGAGTTTGGACCACTTATTGAAACCGCTATGAATCGTTGTATTCAATGTACACGTTGTGTTCGCTTTGCAACTGAAATTGCGGGTGTGACAGAGCTTGGAGCAATGGGACGTGGTGAAGATATGGAAATTAGTACATATGTGCAAAAAGCCATTACTTCCGAACTTTCAGGGAACATGATAGATATTTGTCCTGTGGGAGCCCTTACGTCAAAGCCTTATAGTTATCGTGGTAGACCATGGGAGTTGTCTCACACGCCTTCGATTGATGTGTTTGACGCAGTTGGCAGTGCTATTCGAATTGATACACGGGGTAGGGAAGTCATGCGTATTCTCCCTCGGCAAAATGACGCAGTAAATGAAGCTTGGATTTCAGATAAAACACGTTTTGCTTATGATGGTTTAAAATATCAACGGCTTGATCAACCTTATGCTCGTGGGAAAGATGGCCGCCTTTCGCCTGTGAGTTGGGATGACGCCTTTGGAATTATTGTTGATCACTTACAACATATTCCGGGAGATCATGTCGGTGCTATTGTGGGAGATATGGCAGATGCAGAGGCCATGGTCGCATTGTTGGATTTAATGAAGGCAATGGGGTCGCCTCATATTGATTGTCGTCAAGAAGGTATTGAAAGCGAGAGCGGGCCTCGCTGTAGTTATCTCTTTAATACGACTCTTGCAGGTATCGAACGTGCGGATTTCTGTCTTTTAGTTGGTACAAATCCGAGGTGGGAAGCTCCAATCGTCAATGCAAGAATTCGAAAAAATTACTTATATACAGGGCTTCCTATTGCCCTTGTTGGCCCCTTTCATGAACTAGGTTATCCCGTAGACTTTTTAGGGAATGATCCCTTGGTGCTTGAAGGAATATTAAAAGGAAAGCATCCTATCTGTACTGCTTTAAAGAATGCCCAACATCCTCTCATGATCGTAGGGCAGGGGGCTTTAAGGCGAGATGACGGTGATGCTGTTTTAGACGTGACACGGCGAATTGCTGATAAATATGGATTTATTAAAAAAGTGCAGTCACAGTCTCGTGATTCGTGGAATGGATTTAATGTGTTACAGATAGCTGCGAGTCGGATTGCAGGGCTTGAGCTCGGATTTTTACCCGGTCCTAAGGGATATAATGTGAAGGGTATGCTAAATGCGGCGCGACGGAAAAAAATAGAAGCTATTTATTTGCTAGGTGCTGATGAGATAGATATGTCTGCTTTTAAATCTACCTTTGTGATTTATCAAGGACATCACGGAGATCGAGGGGCTGCTTTTGCAGATGTCGTTTTGCCTGGAGCAGCTTATACAGAAAAATCAGGAACATACGTCAATGTTGAAGGAAGAGTCCAGCGAGGTTTAAATGCAATTGTGCCCCCAGGTGAAGCTAAGGAAGATTGGAAAATTATAAGAGAGCTTTCCGGGAAACTCGGTTTAGAATTGCCATACAATACGATTGAAGAAGTTCGTGAGCGAATGATGGAAATCAATCCTCTTTTCGATGGAATAGATCAAATTCGGCCTGCTTCTTGGGTTGATTTTGGTAAGGCGGGAAGTATTTCTCCGGAGCCATTCCATCCTGTTATCCAGAATTTTTATATGACTGATTCCATTTCTCGTCATTCAGTAACGATGGCAAAATGTGTACAAGAGATTCTAAAACTTGATAAAAGGATAGCTGATCATGATTGAGGCTTTTTTACCTATCTTGACTGTGGTGGGTTATGCCTTGCTTGTTCTCGTTCCTTTGCTGTTAGCTGTTGCTTATTTGACTTATGCAGAACGGAAAGTCATTGCCGCGATGCAGCTTCGTATAGGACCTAATGTGGTCGGATGGTTTGGTCTTTTACAACCTTTTGCTGATGGGCTTAAACTTCTGCATAAAGAAACTATTATTCCCAGTCGATCGAATTCCATTATTTTTCTTCTAGCTCCTCTTCTTACTTTTGGTTTAAGCCTTTCAGCTTGGGCTGTGATTCCTTTTGGACCCGATTTAGTTATTGGTAATATTAATGTTGGCGTTCTTTACCTTTTTGCCATTTCTTCTTTAGGTGTTTATGGAATTATTATCGCGGGTTGGGCGAGCAACTCTCGGTATGCTTTCTTGGGGGCGCTCAGATCAGCGGCTCAAATGATATCCTATGAGGTGTCTATTGGACTTGTGATCATTGCGATTTTATTGTCCGTTGGATCGTTAAATTTGATGCAAATTGTTGAAGCACAACAGACAGTATGGTTTGTTATCCCTCATTTACCTATCGCTATCATTTTCATGGTCTCTGCCTTGGCTGAAACAAACAGAGCCCCATTTGACTTACCAGAAGCGGAGGCTGAACTCGTATCAGGTTATAACGTTGAATACTCATCCATGACGTTTGCTCTCTTCTTCTTAGGGGAATATGCAAATATGATTCTTATGAGCGCTATGGGGAGTATTCTTTTTCTGGGTGGGTGGCTTCCCCCATTTCATATTATTCCTTTTACCTGGGTGCCTGGAATCGTTTGGTTTGCCTTGAAGATTTCACTTCTTCTTTTCATTTTTGTGTGGGTCCGTGCAACTTTGCCTCGTTATCGATATGATCAATTAATGCGACTAGGGTGGAAAGTTTTCTTACCCTTTTCATTAATATGGGTTGTTTTAACAGCGGCCGTATTAATGGGCTTGCATCTTTTGCCAGGGCAGTAGGATTATGAATAGACTTTCAAACACTTTTTATAAGATTCTAAGATCCTTTGCTCTCGTAGAGCTATGGTCAAGTCTGATCTTAACTTTAAAATATATGCTTTTTAAAAGAAAAGTTACTCTTGCGTATCCTTATGAAAAGGGGACTCTCTCCTCTCGCTTTAGAGGGGAACACGCGTTAAGACGTTATCCAAATGGAGAAGAGAGATGTATTGCTTGTAAGCTTTGTGAAGCCATCTGTCCTGCTCAAGCGATTACGATTGAAGCAGAGGAACGAGAAGACGGAAGTCGTAGAACGACCATTTATGATATTGATATGACAAAATGCATCTATTGTGGATTGTGTGAGGAAGCTTGCCCAGTTGATGCAATTGTTGAAGGGCCAAATTTTGAGTTTTCAACTGAAACCCATAAGGAGCTTTTTTATGATAAGGATAAGCTACTTTCCAATGGGGATCGCTGGGAAGTTGAAATTGCAGCCCGTCTTGAACGTGAAGCTTTGGGTCAATAGGAGCATAAGATGATCGATACAACCGCTATTCTTTTTTATGTCTTCTCAGGTATTCTTTTAGGGTCTGCGATGATGGTTGTTACAGCACGTAATACAGTTCACAGCGTTTTATTTCTTATTTTAGCTTTTTTTAATGCAGCGGGACTCTTTGTTTTAGCTCAAGCTGAATTTTTAGCGATGATACTTGTTATTGTCTACGTGGGGGCGGTTGCTGTTCTTTTTCTTTTTGTCGTAATGATGTTGGATGTGCAATTAAGTCAGCTTCGACGTTCGGCAAAAGGCTATACTCTCATAGGTAGTCTTGTGGGGAGTGTTTTAGCTATTGAACTCATTTTTTTGATGCTGAATTGGAAAATCTCTTCAAATGCGCCCGATTTAACAACAACACCGTTGAGCCTTTATCAAGGCATGTCAAACACTGAAGCTTTAGGCAACTTGCTTTACACTCATTACGCTCTTGCTTTTCAAGGGGCTGGACTTATCCTGCTCATCGCAATGATTGGAGCAATTGCGCTTACCTTACGCCATCGAGAAGGAGTGAGAAAACAAATCGTCGGGGATCAACTTTCTCGGCAAGCGAAGGAAAGTTTACGGCTTGTGGATATTCCTAGCCGGTCAGGGACGTAGAAGGGCGGGAAGAGATGACTAACTTAAATATAAACCAATATGAGTTATCTTCTGGATTGCTTCAGCTCTTATCGAGCCTCGCAATGCTTGTCCTTGCGAAAGCGAGGAACCATTTAAGCCGTCCCCCCCGGCTCAAGGCTGGGGCTAAAGATTGCGAGGAGCTTTGCTCCGAAGCAATCCAGAGTTTAAGGGAAAAAAGATGACCATCGGCCTAGATCATTATCTTATTGTAGCAGCTTTCCTTTTCACCATTGGCGGGATAGGAATCTTTCTAAACCGCAGAAATGTTATCGTTATTCTGATGGCTATAGAGTTGATGCTTCTTGCGGTTAACATAAATTTTGTTGCTTTCTCTCAGTATCTTGGAGATTTAGTAGGTCAAATTTTTACGCTTTTTATATTGACTGTAGCTGCTGCTGAATCTGCAATTGGACTTGCTATTCTTGTCGTCTATTTCCGCAATCGCGGGGATATTGAAGTCGACGATATCACATTGATGAAGGGGTAAGAATGGATTTTTTAGCTGTACTTGTCGTTTTCTTGCCTCTTTTAGGGTTTTTCCTGTCGGGAATTTTTGGCGAAAAATTCGGAAATCAATTTTCTCAACTCACCACATGTGGACTATTGGGTATTTCTACAGTTCTTGCTGCTTATCTTTTTCTTCGGTTAGGGCTAAAAGAGGAAACTCTTTTTATTACTCTTTTTACCTGGATTCGTGTTGAATTTTTTGAAGTAACTTGGGGGTTACAGCTCGATAGCATTAGCCTTGTGATGATAGCAGTTGTTACACTTATTTCACTTATGGTTCATGTGTACTCTATAGGCTATATGAAAGGCGACCCAGGTATTCCTCGCTTTATGGCATATTTAAGCCTTTTTACTTTTTTTATGCTTATGCTAGTTACTGCTCCTAATCTGCTTCAAATGTTCTTTGGATGGGAGGGGGTTGGGCTTTGTTCTTATCTTTTAATTGGATATTGGTATGACCGTGAAACAGCTAATGCAGCTGCTATCAAAGCATTTCTTGTGAACCGCATTGCGGACATAGGTTTTGTTCTTGGGATTTTAACTTTATTTATCATTTTTGGAACACTTGATTTTTCAGGGATGTTTGAATTAATCGGAGAACATTATGACGATTCATTTGTTTTTCTGAATGGTCAATATCACGCTCTCAGTCTTGCTTGTTTTCTGCTCTTTATTGGCGCGATGGGAAAATCTGCGCAAATTGGCCTCCATACCTGGCTTCCTGATGCGATGGAGGGACCTACACCTGTTTCTGCTTTAATTCATGCTGCAACCATGGTGACAGCAGGTGTGTTTCTGGTTGTGCGGCTTTCTCCTTTGTTAGAGTATACCCCATTTGTCAGAGAAATCATGACTCTTATAGGTGCGGTGACCGCTCTCATGGCTGCTACGATTGCTTGTGTTCAAAATGACATTAAACGGATTATTGCTTATTCAACTTGCAGTCAGTTAGGTTACATGTTTATGGCTGCGGGCTTATCAGGCTATAGCGCTTCCATGTTTCATCTTACAACCCATGCTTTTTTTAAAGCCCTTTTGTTTTTAGGCGCAGGTTCAGTGATTCATGCGATGTCAGATGAGCAAGATATTCAAAAAATGGGAGGAATTTGGAAGTTTGTTCCTGTTACCTATGCTGTGATGTGGATTGGTAGCTTAGCTTTAGCTGGCATTCCATTTTTTTCAGGCTTTTATTCTAAAGACATTATCCTAGAGATTGATTGGGTCTCCTATTTACCTATCGGAAAAATTTCATTTGCTTTTGGTATAACAGCTGCCGCTCTAACAGCTTTTTATTCTTGGCGTCTTCTTTTGTTAACTTTTCATGGAAAGCCACGCGCAGACGAAGCTGTAATGGGGCATCTTCACGAAGCGCCCCTGGTGATGTTACTTCCTCTTGTTGTTTTAGCGATGGGGTCTTTATTTTCTGGAAGTCTTTTGTATGAGCTTTTTGTTGGAGATGAAACCAATTTTTGGGTAGGAGCTATTTTTGTTTTGCCTGAAGATGAAGTTCTTAAAGCTGCCCATCATGTTGATAAGTGGGTTCACTGGTTGCCGACGTTGGTTTCTTTTTTGGGGATTGGGGTGGCTTACCTTCTCTATCAGTTTGCAAAAGGTTGGCCAGAAAGACTCTCTACGGCTTTCTCTGGAATTTATACCTTTCTATGTCATAAATGGTATTTCGATAAACTTTACGATTGGCTATTTGTGAAACCAGCTTTTAGATTTGGTAAAATTCTATGGGAAGAAGGAGATCAAGAAGCAATTGATGGCTTGGGGCCAAATGGTCTCGCGATGTTGTCAATGGCTTCTGGTGGTATTTTGTGTCGTCTTCAAACAGGTTACGTTTATCATTATGCATTTGCAATGATGACTGGACTTGTCTTGATGATCGGATGGTATTACTTTTTTAGATAGAAGGACAAATCATGGCAACTCTGCCACTTCTTAGTATGACCATATTCCTCCCGCTGTTGGGAGTTTTAGTAATATGTTTAAACTGGGGAAATAGCGAAATTGTAAGAGCCAATAATGCACGCTGGGTAGCATTGTGGACATCCCTTGTTACATTTGGCTTGTCTTTAGTTTTATGGTGGAACTTTAATGAAGCCGTGTCGGATTTTCAATTTGAAGACAAATTTCAATGGATACCTCTCTTAAATGTGAGCTATCACGTTGGTGTCGATGGAATTTCTCTCCCTCTTCTGATACTTTCAGCTCTTTTGATTCCCATTAGTATTCTTGCAAGCTGGACTTCAATTCAAGTGCGGGTTCCAGAATATATGATTGCTTTTCTCGTTTTAGAGACGCTGTTAATAGGGATGTTTTCCGCTCTCGACTTTATACTCTTTTATGTCTTTTTTGAGGGTGTCCTCATTCCCATGTTTTTGATCATCGGAATTTGGGGAGGTGAGAGGCGCGTTTATGCGGCTTTTAAGTTTTTCCTTTATACTCTGCTTGGATCAATTTTGAGTTTGCTCGCCATTCTATACATTTATTTTGAAATCGGAGGAAGCGATATCCCTCTTGCGTTAACAACGCCGTTTGATCCGAGAATTCAGATTTGGTTATGGCTCGCTTTTTTTGCTTCTTTTGCTGTTAAGATTCCAATGTGGCCATTTCATACATGGCTACCCGATGCTCATGTTGAGGCTCCTACAGCAGGGTCGGTTATTTTGGCGGGAGTTCTTTTGAAGATGGGTGGATATGGTTTTATTCGATTTTCACTTCCTATGTTTCCAGAAGCCTCTGCTTATTTCACACCTCTCATATTTATTTTGAGTGTTATAGCAATCATTTATACTTCACTTGTAGCACTTGTTCAAAAAGATATGAAAAAATTGATTGCATACTCTTCGATTGCGCACATGGGATTTGTTACCCTTGGGATCTTTACGGTAGATGCTCAAGGGCTACAAGGCGCTGTTATGCAGATGGTAAGCCATGGTCTTATATCGGCAGCTCTTTTCCTATGTGTAGGCGTTCTTTATGAGCGAATTCATAGCCGCGAAATTGCTGATTATGGAGGACTTGTACACCGCATGCCACGCTATGCAACCATATTTATGTTTTTTATTCTTGCCTCTCTAGGTCTGCCTGGGACAAGTGGTTTTGTGGGGGAATTTCTGGTGCTCTTAGGGTCTTACCAAGTTGATACCTGGACAACATGCTTTGCGGCAACGGGGACGGTTCTTGGCGCTGCATATGCTTTGTGGCTTTATAGGCGTGCTATTTTTGGGCCACTTTTAAAACCTAAGCTTAAATCTCTTTTAGATTTGGACTGGCGAGAAAATCTTATTTTTGCCCCCCTTGTGATCAGTGTTTTCTTTTTTGGCATTTATCCCATGCCCTTATTGACGATGATGGAGGCCTCTATCTCGAATGTCATCGATCAATATAATCTCGCACTTGAGGTTGCAGGAGACGATCTTGTTGATCCAAAAAAGTCTTTGGAAGTAGCTTTATTTAAATAAGGAGAGCGGAGAAGTGTTAGGCTTTTATATGCCAGATTTTAGGCTTATCCTGCCAGAAGGAATATTGGTAGTTGCTGCTTTGTTTCTCGTGATGGAGGGCGTTTTTCGAAAAAATGTGACATTTCGTTCACTTGTTCATCATGCTCTTTTGGCGCTTATTGCGGCCCTTATTGTTTTAATTTTTATGCACCAGCCAGGATATAAAGAAGTGACTTTTGAAGGTCAAATTCTTCAAAACGATTTTATTTATTTAGCCGAGTTGCTGGTGTTGATTGGAGCAACGGCTGTTATGGCGATGTCTTTGCCGAGTATGATAAAAGAAAATTTTGTGTCCTTTGAATACCCTCCATTAATTTTATTTGCGACCGTGGGAATGCTTCTCATGGTGGTTGCAAATGACTTCATGACTCTTTTTATTGGTCTTGAAATGCAAGGATTATCTCTTTATTGCTTGGCAGCCTTAAAACGGGATCAAATTAAAACTTCAGAAGCTGCTTTGAAATATTTTGTTTTAGGTGGGCTTGCAACTGCTTTGTATCTTTATGGTGTAAGTCTTATTTATGGTTTTACGGGTTCTACTAATTTTGAAACTATTTCTTCAGTTATTCGTATTGAAAGTATGGAAGAATTATCTATAGGACTTTTTCTTGGTGTCGTATTTATCATGGCCTCTCTGTCTTTTAAAGTGTCGGCCGTTCCTTTTCACATGTGGACTCCTGATGTGTATCAGGGATGTCCTTCTTCTGTGACCGCCTTTATTGCTGCGGCTCCAAAAGTGGCGGCTATGGTCGTTTTTTTGCGTATTATGGCAGGCCCTTTTCTATTGTTGTATGGAGAATGGCAGTCCCTAATTGTTCTCATTTCATTAGCATCTATGATCCTTGGCGCTTTTGCAGCGTTACGTCAAAATGATCTTAAGCGTCTTTTGGCTTATAGTGCCATTGGACAGATGGGATACGTTTTAATGGGAATTGCTGCAGGAAATGATGAAGGAGCCCAGGCTGTTTTTGTTTACTTATTGATTTATATGGTGATGATTATCGGGATATTTGGTTGCTTAATGTGTCTTCGTGGGAAAAACACTGAAGGTATTCAAAACATAGAAGATTTATCTGGTATTTCGACGCTTCATCCAAAAATTAGTTTTATTTTAGCGATTTTTATGTTTTCGATGGCCGGGATTCCTCCCTTTGCCGGTTTTTTTGCAAAGTTATATGTTTTTAAAGCAGCTATCTCAGCAGGGTTTTTTGGTCTTGCGGTAGTTGGTGTACTGACATCTGTTGTGGCTTCATATTACTACTTAAAAATTGTGAAAGTTATGTATTTTGATGAGATCCCGGCAGCTCCTTCTTTTTCTTATGGGCAAGCTCTTGTTTTATCTGCGGAAATAAAGATTGTTTTGAATATTTGTGCTGCTATCATTCTATTGTTCTTTGCTTTCCCAAATCCGGTGCTTCAGATGGCTCAACAGGCGGCTTTGGCGCTTCCGATTTAAAGGTATTTATGACCTCTTTTTATTTTTTTGACACTCTTTCAAGCACAATGGACGAGGCACGATCTCGCGTATTACAAGGAATAGAAGAAGGTTCTGTTATCGTAGCTATTCAACAGTCTAACGGACGGGGGCGTCGGGGAAGAGCATGGGAATCCCCACCTGGAAATTTGTATCTTACGTATATTACATATGCAAAGACCTCATTTTCCAAAGCTCCTCAGCTTTCTTTTGTCGCGTGTGTTGCGGCTGGGCAAGAGTTGAGATCTATCCTGCCTCCAACCCACTCTTTAACGTACAAGTGGCCAAATGATCTTCTGCTAAACGGAAAAAAAGTGGGAGGTTTTTTGCTCGAAGCAGTCGAAATTCCAACTCGAAATGAGATTGGTTATTTGATTGGGTGTGGGCTTAATTTGAAAACCTACCCAGATCAGGTTCGTTATCCAGCAACTACCTTTCAAAGTGAAGGAATCTATTTGTCTTTAGAAGAAGTCCTTCTTGGGCTTTCCTCTTCTCTTCAGCGTTATATTTCACTGTGGCAGAAAGAGGAATTTCCTGCAATTCAAGCTTTATGGATGGAGCATGCAGCGAATCTTGGAAAGGAAATTAGCGTAGATTTTGAAGGTCAACTTACAGAAGGTATTTTTGAGGGGATTGATGAAGAGGGTTTATTGGTGTTGAAAACTTCAAAGGGTAGGATTAAACTTATGGCTGGTGAAATTTTATCAAAGGTGAGCCGTGCTGCTTGCTATTGACTCTGGTAATACAAATATTGTTTTTGGCCTTTATGAAAATTCCAAACAGATTACACATTGGCGCTTACAAAATGAGCCACAACGTCCAGCGGATGAGTACATTGTTTTTTTAAGCCAATGGATGCTATTAGCTGGTTATCGTTTAGAAGATATAAGCGATGTTATTATTTCATCTGTTGTTCCGGACGCCTTATTTCATCTGAAGGAAATGGTCAAACGTCATTTTAAAAATAACCCTATTGTCATCGGTGAATCAGGAATTAATTTGGGGGTTACAATTAAAATTGATCGACCGGAGACTTTAGGCGCGGATCGATTGGTGAATACTTGGGGAGCTTATCGCTCTTATGGTGGACCACTTATCCTGATTGATTTTGGTACGGCGACAACCTTTGATGTCATAGATGGGGAAGGGGCTTATGTTGGAGGTGTGATTGCTCCAGGTGTCAATTTATCATTAAAAGCACTTTATGAGGCAGCAGCGAAGCTTCCACCAACAGCTTTTGCACGTACAGATCATGTCATTGCAACGACAACCACCACGGCTATACAAGCGGGTTGTTATTGGGGATATGTTGGGATGATTGAAGGTTTATGTGCTCGTACCTGTGAGGAATATAGAACGTTTCATGGTGATGCGGACTTTACCATTATCGCAACAGGTGGGCTTGCTTCTGTTTTCTCTAAGGATTTGGACCTGATTCAGCATGTAAATGAAAGTTTGACGCTCGATAGTCTAGCGGAAATTTATATATGGTTACAGCAAGGTTATAATAAATCTTTTTTAAAAAAGAATGAATGAAAATTCATTAAATAAATTTTTAAGTATGTGATATAATTATAATATAAACAAATTATAATAGGGGTGAGGGAGGCGTTATATGGGTATTTCAATTTTTCTCGCACAAGTTCTGGGTCTTTATCTCTTAATCGTTGGTTTTGGGTTGGCAGTTAATGGGAGACGAATAAGGGTATTAATGAACAAACTCATTGATAATTCTCCCTTGTTGTTTGTTTCAGGTTTTATAGCGCTGATCGTAGGAATTCTCCTTGTTGTAAGTCATAATATTTGGGTTATGGATTGGAGAGTTATCATTACACTCGTTGGCTGGGCGGCTCTTATTAAAGGAACTATGCTTGTTGTATTTCCTGAAGCTCTGATCAACGTCAGCCAGAAATGGGTACAATGTAATTTTGCTTATTATTCAACAGCGATATTCGTGTTTCTGTTGGGTGGTTTTCTCAGTTATCATGGGTATATGTAGGAAGAAGAAGGAATCGGCTTAAATCTGGGAATCACATTTGTAGGCTATTTTGTATTATGAATAAGTTCAGACACAAGTGAGACAAAATGGAGTTGTTGTAGGAGGCTGTGAGATGGTGGTTAACGCGTAGCGTTATCCCCATTTTACAGCCTCTTCCAAGCAATAAAAAGGCCTCTAGGATAGGTTTTGAAACAAACTAACTCCAAGGAGGCCTTTATGCAAATCAAAGGATTGCACAAAAACATTTATAAATTCTCATCTTATGCTTTGTCACAAGAAAAACTCGAAGTTCATCGAATTAAATATGAAAAGCAAGTTAGAAACTGGGGAAAACTAAAATCTGAACGGGTGTGTGATAAGACCTGTAAGGAGATTGTAGGTATTAGTAAATCCACTTATTATCGTTACAAAGCTAGCTTAATAAAGTTAAACAAAGGCATTCTCCCTCCTTCAATACGACCTAAATCGATTCGAAAACCCCAGTGGGGAGAATCTGAAATGCAATTAATTCTTAGACTCAGACGAGAAAACCCCACTTATGGTAAAGCCAAAATTACTGTTATCCTTAAACGAGACCATAGTCTAAACATCAGTGAAAGCACCGTAGGGCGTATTCTGAAACACCTCATGGGAAAAGGGCTCATTCTGAAATGCTGAACTAGGTATTGATCTTTTTGTTCTTCCTCCCAAAAGACCACAGTATAATGGGGGAGTTGAAAGGGGAAATCTTACCTTCAGAGAGGAATTTTATGCCAGAGGGGATATGTTGGTTGATTCAGCAAAAGACATTAATGCTGAACTTCAGAAGGCTGTTCACAAATATAACTCTTACAGACCTCATGCAAACTTGAATATGCTCACTCCTTTAAGCTATATTCAATCAACTTACCCAGAGGTCCCTTCAGTCTCATTCCATATGAACCTACACATTTCAAATTTCTTTCTTGATTTTGGTAGGAAGTACCTGTAAACAAGACTTCATTAGGTCCCCATCGTCTAGAGGCCTAGGACACTGCCCTTTCACGGCAGCAACGCGGGTTCGAATCCCGCTGGGGACGCCATCACTTTAAAATAATTAGCTTACTTGCAGTGGAACATCAACGCTTTGTGAAGTTCTATCAATATCTCCCTGATCAACAGGGGGTGTTTCAATCGTTGGTTTTTTGAGATCGAGTTTCATTTTTTCAATTTTAGAAATAACAGCTATAAATTCTTGAAGAACTTTACCTAAAAGTTTGGACTTTGGAAGTTGAGTTACTTTTTGTGGATTAACATGCTTTCCATTTTGAATAAGTTCAAAATGCAAATGTGGCCCTGTTGTATTCCCTGTCATTCCCACATATCCAATGACTTGTCCTTGTCGTACTTTGCTGCCTGTGGAAATGCCCTTTGCGTAACGACTGAGATGTGCATAGGCCGTTTTCGTGCTGCCATTGTGACGAATGCAGATATAATTTCCATAGTTTCCATATTTATTGCACCGTTCCACAACTCCATCACCTGCTGCCATAATAGGCGTTCCTTTTGGAGCGCCGAAATCAACCCCCTTATGCATTTTTGTATAACCCATGATGGGATGTTTACGATTCCCAAAACCTGAATTAATACGTGCGCCATCAATTGGTGTCCGAAGAAGCGCTTTTTGGACTGCTTCACCTTTCCTTGTATAGTATCCTGGGATTCCCCCTGGGGGCTGAAAACGAAAAATTTCGTATATTGTATCAGCAATCACTAACTTCGCAGAAAGGAGCTCTCCTGGACGTTCATGACCTGATTCTTCGTCTTTAAATGTATCATAAAAGAGAGAAAATTTGGTGCCAGGTTGAATATCTCGCTGAAAGTCAATGTCGTAACTAAAAGCTTTAATCATATCATATAGCATTTTAGGCGAAGCACCGGCCTTTAGAGCATCGGCATAGAGACTGATTTTGATGTCTCCCTGAATATCGGCGTATTCGTGTTTGAGTTGTTTTTTGTATTTTGTTGCTTCGAAAATACCGCCCCCTGTGCGGACAAGTTCGACATCATGTTCAAGATCAGCACGAAGCCGGAGGAATTTTAGATCATAATCATTCCCTTCAGTTTGGCTGTCATAGATAACATATACTTCTTGATCTACTTTTAAATCTTTTGGGTTGAAAACTTTTGAAAGCGCGTCAATCGCTTCATGCGCCTGCGATGTTGGGATACCCAGTCGGCTTAATATGATTGCCAGAGTATCTCCTTCTTTAATTGTGAAAGTTTCATCGTAAGGGCCTTCTTCGGCTTTTGAGATTTCCTCGTTGTCTAATTGCACCTGGGGAGTTATAGGAAGAGGGTCAATTTCTTGTTCGTAAAGGTCTTTTAATGAGACATAAAACACAAGGCCATAAGCAATCGCGAGGCATAGAAATATCGTTATGAGTTTCGCTAGACTTTGTCGCATTGACTCCAGAAGACCGGTTGAAATGTTGAGCTTAACTTTGCGTCTTTAAGACACAAAGTCAAGTATTTTGTAATCTTAATAGTATTTCATCATTTCTTTGGGTTGAAATATAATTAAGGATAAATTCGAATTAAAAATTGATTTATAAAAAAAGTTAGGCTGGGTTGCAGCCTAACTTTTAAAGGAGAAATTAAGTGACAAAACCCACATTAATTTCCAACAATTTGCCAAGTTCCATCTGGTTGACGACAAGCAGTACCGTAAGCTTGCTGTGTTTTACCTGCGACCGTGACAGAATGTGTATATTCGCGGCAATATTGGCCATTATTTTGATAGGTTTTTGTTGGAGTCACGGTTCCATAGTTTCCTGAGTCAGGATTTCTCCATTGAGCTGATGTACCAGAAGGGGTGTTTTCAAGAGCACTTTGATAGGTTCTTTCTGCCCGTTCTTTATCCGCTTTATCAAGTTGTCCTCCAATATAGCCACCAGCAAGAGCACCTGCGACGGCGCCCACAGCTGTTGCGACAACATTGCCGCGTCCTTTACCAATTGTAGAGCCTGCCCATGCGCCAAGAGCGCCTCCGCCGACAGTACCAATAGCTTGTTTGGGGTTTTCACAACCCGTTGCTAAACAGGCTACGACAAGAGAGGCAGCAATAACTTTTGTTTTCATCTTTATTTCCTTTATTAACACTACTTTTTTCATAAGAATGAAATGAGTTCAATCTTATGATAGAAGAATATTAAACGGAATAACGGGCTTGATCAATGGGGAGAATCATGTACTTTAGAATAAGAAAGAGGCTTTTTCGTTATGAAATCAACTGAACAAACCGATAACAGAATTATCAGGCTTGCAACATATGCTTCTGTAGCAGTTGCGGCAGCTTTAATTGCTCTTAAATTATTTGGATGGTGGATTACGCACTCTGTAAGTCTTCAAGCTTCTCTCATTGATTCGCTTCTTGATGCATTTGCTTCATTTCTAAATATGATTGCTGTGTATCACGCTTTGAAACCAGCTGATAAGGAACATCGTTTTGGTCATGGGAAAGCAGAATCTTTGGCTGCATTAGGTCAAGCATTATTTATCGGGGGATCCTCATTATGGTTGTTACACGAAGCGTATAATCGTGCCTTGACTCATGAACCCATTGAATCAACGGGGCTAGGTATTGGCATTGTGACACTTGCAATTGTTATAACGCTTTTTTTAGTGGCCTTTCAAAAGTATGTGGTTAAGAAAACCGGATCTAATGCCATAGCAGCAGATATGCTTCATTATCGATCGGATATTTTAATTAACATAGCTGTCGTTATCTCGTTAGTTTGTGCAGAACTTTTCTCTGTCACTGCAATTGATCCTATTTTTGGTGTTATTATAGGTGTCTACATTTTATGGTGTGCTTGGACCATAATGTTACAAGCCTTTAATGTTCTTATGGATCGTGAGCTGGATGATGAAGAGAGAGAAAAAATTCTTGCTATTATTAAATCTCACCCCGAAGTTGTGAGTGTAAGAGACTTACGAACGCGAAGTTCCGGGTTACAGCAATTCTTTCAACTTCATCTTGTCATGAATCCAGATTTGTCTCTGCGTGAAGCTGACCTTGTCGCTGATGAAGTTGAGGTAGAAATGATGAAAGCGTACCCCAAAAGCCAAGTGATGATTCGTCTTGTGCCCGAGATTCCAGAAAAAGAAATCCCTTCTTCGCGCGCGTAAGAGAAGAAAGTTTGTCTAAAATACGTCCTTAGACTTTACTTTATATTGCCATTCTTTCCATGATTGCCGTCTCTTTGCGGCTTGTGCTCTTCTTTTTTCTTCTTGTTCTCTTTCTTCTCTTTCTCTTTTAGCAGCCAAAGTGTACTTTGGATGCATTGGGAAGTAACTATCTAAAGTTCTTTGACCGTCATCCATCGCCTCAACATTTGAGGTTAAGCTTGTACTACAAGCAAGAATACCTAATATGACAAAACTCTTCTTTACCATAAAACACTCCATTATTTAACAACGAAGTGATTTATAATTTATAAAAATTAAATAATCAACATGTATCGTTTAAATATTGGTTAAAATTTTAAGTAATAAATCAAATGTTTTTCAAAGGATTGAGTGAAAATTTGAAAATACTATAAGAGATATAAATTTTTTAGTGAGATATAAGGACCGCTCGCACATATCATCGTGGAGGTTTAAGGAGCATATAACAATGCACTTTCGTGCAGTTTAATCCCTAGCTCTTTTTTTGGAGTTGTCCGTATAAAGTTGGAAGCCCTGGGATAATAATTTTTGTAATAGAAAGCTCAGTTGCATCTGGGGATCCTGGAATCGCAAAGATAAGCTTACTTTGAGTTACACACGCATTTGCTCGTGTATCTATAAAAAGAAGCCCGAGTTTTTCCTCCTGCTTTTCCCAGCGCTCTCGGGTGAGCATGCGGAGGTACTCACCATATCCAGGGAGTTCCTTTTCACAGACTTCTTTGATGCTTTCAACCGTTATGTCATGGGGAGAGATGCCCGTTCCACCTATGCATAAAATGGCTTGAATATCTTTATTTGCAAGCATTGTAGCTATTGCATTTTTTACATCAAGATTACCAACAACTTCCAGTTTAATGACTTTAAACCCCGCTTTCTCAAGAAGAGAAGCCCCCAAAACACCGCTTTCGTCCCGTTGAGTATCTGATGCAACAATAACACCAACATTTGGTCGTAACTTCATCGTCTCAGAACGTCTTTCAATGACGCCAGTAGATTGATCTTTTAAGGTATATTCCTTTGCAAGGCATGTATCGCTAACTGCTAACAGGTATAGAGCTGATAGAATGAATATACGCATGTAGATTCTCTTTTTTTTATTTATTAAAGAAAAGCCTACATTGCTTTTCAAATCAACACAATATCATTTAATTCAAATGCAAAGGTTTATAAAGGTAACTTCTTGTTAAGTAGAGGTATCGTAAGAAAATATTAACGTATGATGGATTATAAATAAAGGGGCTGTCCTAGATAACACGA
>JAFECQ010000019.1 GCA_018242065.1 Pseudomonadota bacterium
CGTGTTATCTAGGACAGCCCCAAAGTAATATTTGCTTCAGGGTACCATACAACGAATTTGAATATGCATTCGGGGAGTCATGTCACAAAACAATTTTTAGCTCCTCAAGCGTTTCAGTTAATCTATCAAAGTAATAATGTAGCTACTCAAATAGCTTGCCAAGGGCCTAAAGCTCCTGCAGGTAGTTTGGGAGGGAGCATTACTTTGAGTCTTACGAAGGCAAGCGATGGTACTCTCGCATGCTCATGGTACACTCTTTAGCATTGTTTTATATATTAATTTAGACTTTCTAACCTTAAAGAAGAGGAGATAGAAATGAAATCATATTTAGCTACAGTGGCTTTTCTCGCCATATTAGCTGGGCCATTAACAGCTCAGGCTATAGAAGTAACTGTGAAGCCTACGTCAGGTGTAACCTTGGATAATCTTTCTCTGAAAGGTAAAACTGCTAAAACAGTTGATTCAGCTAGGCTGGTAGGTACAGCAGCGCAAAAAGTAACACTTTCTTTTCCTGGGAAGTCTCTTCCTATAAAGTTTAGCCTTGTTGGAAAGAGAACAGAGTTTGTTTGTAAAGGACTCACTGCATCAGGATCGGCAAACGTCACTTTAAATGTTAAAGTCTTTAATAATACGCTCTCTTGTGAAATTGTTGACTTTTGAGAGACTCAGTATTTTAAAATTTGTTCGTTCGTGGAAAGCCAGTTGGAGGAAGTTTTCTCTTGGGTGTTTTCGTTAAGAGCGAGCAAATTGCAACAGAGTTTCATATTCAAACTGATCTGCCTTTTTAAGGGCAGAGATATAGGTTCTTCGGAGCTCGTTTGTAATATTCAGTTCCAGAGACAAAAAGGTTTTAGCTCCCCACGAAAAGGGAGGAGCCCCCAAGTTGCGTAGAAGTAAGTCAGAGATTAAACGTGCATGGCGGCCATTCCCATTTGGAAAAGGGTGCACCGAAACAAGCCGATGATGGAGCCGAATAGCTATCTCGTCTTTCGAAAATGATTGATTCTGTATTTGAAAGATAATATCGTCACATAAATATTTTAATTCTATTTCAATGCGATAGGCCTCAATCCCAAGATTTTTTTGTGTTTTACGGAATTTTCCTGCCCACTTCCACGTTTGGTTAAACATCTTGTTATGAAGTTTTTTTATGAACATTATAGTTAAGATGTCCTTTTGTTTATATACCCATGGAAGAGCTAAAGTTATATTCATTTGCTCAAAAGCATTCAATTGTTGTTGTGTTGTAATATGGGTAGGGATTAAGTCTTTCAACTCATCTCCATTAAGAGGAGTTGCACCTGGAGGATACTTAAATTTCATTTTTCTTCCAAAGAGCACGGAGTGATTTTTTTGTTAACTCCTCACGCAGAATTATTTCTTGTTGCTGAATCTGTCTTTCGTTCAACTCTTGAGCTTCCAAACGCATCGTCTGGTTTACGGACTTGATCCAATCTTGAATCACGCTATCCATTTGTTGATCAATAAAGGAATTTAGAGAATCATGAGGAATAAAGGCATAAATAACTTCGCACCCCATCGCTTCCGCTGTCTTTTGAAGGGATTCTAAGGTAATCTTTCCCTCAATTTCATTATGTTCAAAAGAAATAATAGTTGATTGAGAAATTCCTATACGATTTGCAAGGTCGTATGTTGACATCTTCAAAGCATTCCTCATGATGGAAATCCAACTCTTATAGTTTTGAACTTTTTTAAAAGCATGTTTAAGAGGTTGAAGGTCCCTGTCAAGTTGATCAATTGTTAGTTTTTCAAAAGGTTTCATAAGATTTCCATAACAATCTATTACAATGAATTGATTTTTAGATTTACAATCTATCTCAGAAGATTAAAAAATCATTTTTTGATATGTTATAATAAATCATTTCTAGAATCAAGTGGTTTAAAATATCTGCCTTAAAACCTATTCGTTCGCGGAAAACCAGTTGGAGGAAGTTTTCCTCCCTGGCCGCGTTTTCCAAGCCATGGCAAAAGATTTGTTTCAAGACGTGTTTTATCTCCAATTTTCCAGGAGAGTCCTTCGGTAAGCTCAAAGAATTTTACGTCAGATAATCCGCCATCTTTATAACGTTGAAGAATGACGCCTTTTCCACGGGTCATTTCTGGAATTTCATCTGTTTTAAAAATGAGCAATTTACGATTTTGACCTACGATAGCAATATGATCTCCTATCATTTCTCGACAAAGAGCGGCTTTTGTTCCTTCCACATTCAAGATTTGTTTGCCTCCTCGGGTTTGAGCGACAAGGCCTGCGCGCGAGGTGATAAATCCACGTCCATCCGTTGAGGCAATTAAGATTTTCTTATCTTCTCCTTGAGGAGAGTGAATCATAAGGTCCACCACATCTTCTTCAGACCCTAAGTCAATGAGTAAGCGCAAAGGATCTCCATGCCCCCTCCCACCGGGAAGCTTATCGACAGAAAGCGTATAAAATCGTCCCAGAGTTGTGAACACAAGAAGCTTATCTGTTGTTTCGGCCTTGAGGAGAAATAATTCCCCATCTCCGTCTTTGTATTTAATATCATCAGCGGTCACGGCATGACCTTTGAGCGCGCGTACCCATCCTTTTTGAGAACAAACGACGGTGACAGGTTCACGTTCCACAATAGCTTCAATGGGAACAATAATTTCTTCAGGAGGGTCTGAAAGAACCGTTCGCCTGCGCCCTAGCTCAGTTTTTTTATTAAATTGAGATTTAATTGTTTCAAGATCTTGGATGATTTTCTCTTGTTGGAGAGAGGACGTTTTTAAAAGGTTTAATAATTCACTCTTCTCTTGAGAAAGAGTTTTATGTTCGCCTTTAATTTCAATTTCTTCTAATTTTCGTAAACTCCTTAAGCGCATATTGAGAATAGCTTCGGCTTGTATTTCCGATAAACCCCAACGTTGCTGCATCAGAGGACTTGGATGATCTTCTTCTCGAATCAAGCGAATGACCTCGTCGATATTGAGATACGCAATTAGGTATCCTTCTAAAAGAGCCAGACGATGGTTGATTTTATCGAGACGAAACTGTGTTGTTCGCTCTAAAATTTCTAAACGGTGGGCGTAAAATGCTTCTAGCACTTGTTTGAGATTTTTAACGCCTGGCACACCATTGCGATCCACAACGTTCATATTTAATGAAATACGTATATCCAAGTCTGTATGGCGAAAAAGGGATTCCATCAGGACTGCTGGGTCTACAGTACGTGCTTTAGGTTCAAAAATAAGACGTACTTGATCCGTTGATTCCTCTCGCATATCTCCCAGAAGTGGGAGTTTTTTATCCCCTAATAAGTTAGCAATTTTCTCAACTAATTTGGATTTTTGTACAAGATATGGGATTTCAGTGACCACAATTTGATATTGACCAAAGTCAAGCTTTTCGATTTCCCATTTGGCTCTCAAACGAAAACTGCCGCGGCCCGTTTCATAAGCTTTCAGAATGTTATCTCGACTTTCAACTAAAACACCACCGGTTGGAAAATCAGGGCCTGGGATTAGTTTAACGAGAGATTGAATGTCAATGTCGGGTTTTCGAATAAGAGTGATGAGGCCATCACAAATTTCACTTAAGTTATGGGGAGGAATACTGGTGGCCATTCCAACAGCAATGCCGGTTGCGCCATTAACCAACAAATTAGGGAAAGCCGTTGGCATAACAATAGGCTCGCTGTTTTCCCCGTCATAGGTTGTTTTAAAATCGACGGCATTTTGATCAAGCCCTTCCATAAGAGCTTCAGCTGCTGCTGTGAGGCGTGCTTCTGTGTACCGCATAGCGGCTGCCGAATCGCCATCAATATTTCCAAAGTTTCCTTGTCCATCGACCAAAGGTAAGCGTACTGCGAAGTCTTGAGCAAGGCGCACCATGGCATCATAAATGGCTCCTTCCCCATGAGGATGAAATTTACCAATGACATCCCCTACCACTCGGGCACATTTTTTGTAACCTGATTTAGGATCGAGCTTAAGTTCTCGCATAGCATAAAGAAGCCGCCTATGGACGGGCTTTAATCCGTCTCTTACATCGGGAAGAGAGCGTTGCATGATGGTTGAAAGAGCATAGGATAAATAACGCTCTCCTAATGCTTCTGCTAACTTAACATCCCGAACTGTCATACGCTCTTCCTTACTTTCATAAACTGCCGTAATAACCGTGCTCTCGCAGAGGGTAATGTACGGCCTAATAAATATCTCTCGAGAAAATAGCCTGAGAGTTGCAGCGCGTCGAGGATTTCTTGATTATTTGGAAAGGTATCATTATTTTTTTGACAAATAAAAGAGGGAAGAGGTAAAAGTTTCCCTTGATAAGGTTGGGCAACATCCTGACAGACGGCCCGTCCTGTGCGAGGCGAAACAGCAACAAGCTCTGTACCCATCCCCGTAACTGCACACGTTTTTAGGTCAAGCCCATACCCCAACTCATCTAAAAGAGTTAGCTCAAAAAAGACATAAGACTGTGCCCAAGAGGGAGTGATGAGATCCTTGAGCGTATCTTCCATACGTTTATAAAGATAGGGGTAAGCATGACGTTCTGGCAAAGCTACATGACAAAGAGACGTGGCACTGAGGAGAGCTGCGAGTGGACCTGGTGTGTCAAGCAACATAGCTATATTCGTAGAAATTGGCTCCAGGATCCAATGACCGAGGTGATTTTCAAGGCGTGCTCCCCAGCGAGCTTTGACCTTTCCACCACATTGAACCCATCCTCTGTTTTTTGGATTGATGCTGAAAACCCCTCCGCAACGTCCATGGGTAGCCGTAAAAAGACTCACAATTTGCTTGCGCTCTCCTAAGGATTGGGTATGGAGAATGATGCCTTCGTCTTGCCATTGCATTTTAAGCCCTTGCGAGTGAGTTTTTTCTCATTATTTAAGATTTCCTTCACCACGTATGTTATTGAAAGTCTCCTGAATTTCTTGTTCAGCAATTTCAGGATCAATTCCCTCATAAGCCTTTCCCATTTTATCGGTAAGGGTATCAAACTGATGCCTCATGTGGCGAATTTTTTCAAAAAGTTCAATATCAATTAAAGCAGCTAGGGGCTTTCCAGCTTTCGTAATCAACACATTATCATGGCAATACTTTACTTCGTTTAAAAGCTCACCAAAGTTTTTACGGGCGGTCATGGCTGTAACTTCTTTAATCATCTAAATTCTCCAAAATCAAACATGACTTTCTGGATTGCTTCACTCCACCTTCGTGGAGTTCGCAATGACAAACTTTTTTATTAAAACACAAGAAATTCGTCATTGCGAGGCCCCATTAGGGGCCGCGGCAATCTAGGAGATTAAAAATCACTCACCGCTTCTAAACTCAAGTCCAATACTTGCATAAAGGCGTGGATTATCCATCCAATTTGATTTGACTTTGACTTGTAAGAAAAGGTGAACGGGTCTCTCAAGTATGGTTATAAGCTGACGCCTTGCAGCAGCTCCAATGGCTTTGACTTGCTGTCCTGCTTTCCCTAAAACAATAGGACGCTGACTCTCTCGTTGAACATAGATGGATTGTGTAATTTTAACACTGCCATCTTTAAATTCTTCCCAAGATTCTGTTTCAATCCAGATTGAATAGGGCAACTCTTCATGAAGGCGGTGAAAGATTTCTTCACGTGTAATTTCGGCGGCTAATAATCTTAAGGGAAGGTCACTCAATTGATCTTCAGGAAATAGCCATGGTCCCTCAGGGAGCTCGTGCGCCCAGTACTTTTTAATATCTTCAATTCCATCTTGTTTTAGAGCCGATATCATAAAAATATGATCGATTCCGGGGCGAGAGAATTCTTGAGCAATAGCTAAAAGATTTTCTCGGGGGATAAGGTCTATTTTATTAAGAACAACAACTGCCTTTTTTTTATAGAATTCAAGGCGCTTTAAAATAGGTTCTGTTTCTTCAAAATTTTTACGACTTACATCGACAATAACCATAATACCATCAGCATCGCTCAAACTTTCCCAGGCACTTTTAACCATCGCTTTTTCGAGGCGCCTTTTCGGTGCTTCAAAGATTCCCGGTGTGTCCACAAGGATAAGTTGAGAGTCTCCTTCAAGGGCAACGCCTAAGATTCGATTGCGGGTGGTTTGTACTTTAGGGGAGACAATTGTAACCTTGCTTCCTACAAGGGCGTTAATTAAAGTTGATTTGCCTGCATTGGGCGCTCCCACAACCGCGATAAAACCACACTTACTCATGGGAAACAATCACCTTAAGTAAGTTCTTAGCCGCATTTTTCTCTGCAAGTCTTTTGGACGTTCCTTTACCTTGTATAGGCTCAAAACCATCAACATGGACTTCAATAATGAAACACGGCGAATGGGCAGGACCTGTAGAAGAAAGAACCTTATAAACAGGGTGATTTTTGCCTCTCGCTTGCACCCATTCTTGAAGCATGGACTTGGGATCATGCGGGAGATTGTGAACGTTATTAAAATAGTCTTTCCAAAAGTGTCGAATGAAAAGGCGAGCGCTGTCGAGTCCCCCATCTAAATAAAGGGCCCCGATAAGAGCTTCACACCCATCTGCGAGGAGTGTTTCGAGGCGCTTGTCTTGAGAAGAACTTTTTTCATGTTTCATCACCATACTTTTATCCAGATGGATGGACTCTGCGATGATGACTAACGTTTCCTTTTGAACAAGGCCAGCAAACCACTTAGCCATGTTTCCTTCGCTTTCCTGAGGAAATTCCTCGAAAAGCCAGCTTGCAATGACAAGGCCTAAAACGCGATCTCCTAAAAATTCAAGTCGTTCAAAATTGACACCTTGTCCCGGAGGTAAAGCACTCGGATGTGTTAAAGCCATTTTGAGAAAAGTAGAGTTTTTAAACGTATATTTTAAATTCTCTTCAAGACTTTCCATTAATGAATGCCATTAAAAATACGATTGTAGTTAGCTGTAAACGGCCATTTCCAAATTTCCCAGAAAGCAATATGTCCCCCTGTTGAGAAGAAGATAAAGCTTGCGCGTCCGACGAGATATTCATAAGGGATATAGCCCACAACTTGTTGAGCGCGACTGTCGTTTGATCCATCTCGATTGTCACCCATCATAAAGTAATGTCCAGGAGGAACATGATAAACAGGGGTGTTATCGTAGTTTCCTTCACCAAATGGATCTTGTTTAATAATAAGATGCTTTAACCCATTAGGGAGTGTTTCTATGTACTGAGGAGCATTTAAAGTTGATTTATCATCATTAACGGCAGTTGCTTCGCCATGGGGTTCAACAGGGCACAAAACATCATTAATGTACAATAATCCTTCTTTCATTTGAATGCGGTCACCCGGAAGACCAATTACACGCTTGATAAAATCTGTATCGGAATCAATAACAGAACGAAAAACAGCAACGTCTCCAAGCTTTGGTTCTGCTCCCCAAATGCGTCCCGAAAAATAATTAATATAGGCTCCAAATGGAATGGAGTAACGACTGTATCCATAAGCTGTTTTTGAAACAAAAAGATTGTCTCCGATCAATAGAGTCGGGATCATAGAGCCAGAAGGAATATGGAAAGGTTGTAACCACACGGTGCGTATCAAAACTGCTAGCAGGACAGCATAGGTAAGGGCCTTTACGTTTTCCCAAAGTGTATCTTTCTTTTTGTGTTTATCTTCAGTCATGAGGTCCTTCCAAAATTTAATAGAGCTTAAAATACGTGGATCTTGGGTAGGATGCAACAACGAAAGTTGGTATTTTAAGACCGCTGCATAAAAGTTTTTATCATTGACTTTTAGCGATTACAAAGCTCGGTGCTTAAATATGACCTAATATTTTTCACCTTTACTCTCATGGATCCCTTTTTTGTAAGATTTTGTGTCATTTAGACGCAATACGCCTGTCTATAAGCCTTTAAGAGGTTAAAGGAAAAGGATTTGGCGGTCATTTGGGTCTCTACTTTTACTTCGCTGAAGTAGGACGCTCTCGTAAACCGAAAGCGCCTTTTTAAAGTCCCAAAACATTGTTCAACACGATAGCGGATTCCAGAAACCAAACGGTTGAACTTCTTTTGGCGCTCGCTCAGCTCATGACTCACTACAACTATTTTCTAGAGAAGAGATTAACAGAATTGTTAATATAATAATTTTTTTCATTTCTTCTCCTGAAGATAATGAGCCATGACAAATACTGTAGCACAAAAATGATTAATAAAGCATGTAAACTTTTTCTGCTTGCTTTTTAATTTCCTATCAAAAACTGACGGATGGTGAAGTCGTGGACTATGCTTCTTTCATGAAATTTTAATATTTTTTTTGTATTCTTAGCTGAAAGATTAAAACAACAACATGAAAGGCTTCTCCTCATGCAGAATAAATTTCTCCGGACATCGGCGCTCACGTTAAATTTAGGCGTCGCGATAATTGCAATCGGTACAACTTACTCTGGGTCTACATCAGCCGCTAGGTTGGAATTCAACAAAGATGCCATGCGTTTGCTGCGAGCCGCCCCAGGGGGACTCAGAACGATTGGGGTAGAAGCAGAAATGTTTACGGGGGAGCACATGGAGACTGTTAGCATAGTAGGAAGTGTGGATGTGCCGGGGGACAAGATAATGGACGACCAGCGAGTGGATATGGTTTCTACCAATGATTCAAGTGATGTGACGTGGGGAGACTTTGTTGTTTCGGGTAGCGTGGTGCTACGGATAATACCTAATGACAAAAACGCTATTTACCAGAGGCTAAGAGAATATGGCTTTTGGGACATAAGAGACACCCCTGAGCTGCGTACTATAGAAAAATTAAATGCGCTAGTTTGGAGGGTTACGTGCGATCCAGACGCTACATGGAATAGCTTTTGGCTGCGCTGTAGTTTGAAGCTGATTCATCAAGAAAAACAGGAAGGTGCAACGGAGGGAAGCTAGGATACACCTGACTTTTGAGCGTCACAACCTCTGACAGTGGCTTTCCCTCAAGCCACTCGAGGAAGGCACCGCGATTTTCCCTTGTCATCAACGTTAACAAAGGGAGGGAAAAGTATACATAAGAAGAGATGCTTTAGCATTCCTTTTTCCTCGCCTTCATTTCTCTTTCATTCTCAAGACCATTGCATAATAACCTTTACAATCCCTGCGAGAGCGGCGATCCATAAGTCATTGAACCATCTATATTCCAACCTGCACGGAAATGACATTTTTTATAAATGTCGCTATTATGCAGCGGTCTCACATTCTTTTAGAATTATTACGAGAGAGAATGGCGCTGAGGGATCAAGAACTAACCTCTCCACCAAAAGAAATGCCAGTGATTTCAAGGGCGCTACCTTTGCGGCCTACCCTAGCACAAGAACCAACTATAATTATGCCAACGACGCATAATTTGAAAGGAGAGTATCGCGAGCCTAGTGCGGAAGAGGTGCGTCGCGAAAAAAAGAAAGAAGCAAAGCAAAGGAAAAAAGAATCAGCAGCTTTGCAGGCAGAAAATGATAAATTTCAAAGTTCAAGAAGTGAAATAAAAGTGATTGGAGAGGAAACCAGTTTAGAAGAAAGCGCAAAAGAAATTGCTCCTGTTCAAATCGGAGGAAACTTTAAAACTTTTGAAAGATTGATGAATCAAACTTATAAAGGTCCTATCGAGAAAGTCGTTCTCTTATTCGAACGACTCGGAGGTAATGTGGAAAAATGGCATAGTGGCTCACGTATTAAATTTTCCCTTCCACATTTTGCTAATCTAAAAACAGAACTGCTTGATGTTTTGCCACCTCAAACCGAAGATGAAGCTATTCCAGAGCCAGTGGGTATGAGCACGGAAGAGGCTGTTTTCCATGGCCCTCATAAGCAAAAGTCGAACAAACTTCGCCCTTATCATGTGAATGATATTCGAGAAATGCTTATAAAAACGGGGTATAATGAGAAGACTGTGGTGAAGAAAATCCAATGAGATTTCTTCTGGTTTCTTAACGACCTGGTTTGTCGTTGTCTGGATCTTTGCCATTAAAGCGACCGACGTTGCCAAAGATTTGTTCAAGAACACCAAAGGTATGGCCAGAAGTTGGAGTGGTTCGTTGGATATGAAAAACAACTTGTTTGTCTTTCTCGGTCAAAGAATCCAAGCTTTTGACTTTTCCCTGTTCATCAAACTCGATGCGTGTGACATTGCTTTTGAGGACGTGAGGGGTAAAAAACGCACGACGTTTTGTGACCTCAGACATGTAAATCCACGTCTTGTTCCCAAATGTTGAAACTGAAGAAGGTGTCCCTAAAAGTTCAGCTATCTGTTCTTTTGTTGTGACCCCAACTTTAATTTTGGCAAGTTGTTCTGGTTGAACATCGTGACCACGATTGTCAATCGTGGCACACCCCACAAGACAAGTTATGAGTAGAAGGGGCGCTATTTTAAAAGTTCTTGATTTCAAATTCATTTATCGTTACGTGTCGTCAATGCCGAAAAAACTAATTTTAAGATGCCTATGGATATGCCCTCTGTCAACGGTTTCTGGAAAAGAAGTAAGCAAGTTCAAGGAGAGAGGTTATGCTTTAGCGCCTTAAATCAAGCGCGTCAGCCTATTTTCTATACAAACTGGGAAGTACCTGATTCTCTTGAAGGGCGTTTTGATTGTGCAAGCCTTCATGTAGCTCTTCTCTTAAGACATCTCAAAGGTAGCTTGGCGCAAGTTGTTTTCGATATTTTTTTTGCATATACGGAGTTAACTTTGAGAGAAGTTGGGGTAGGAGATTTAAGTGTTGGAAAACAAATAAAAAAATGTGCACAATTTTTTTATGGTTCTATGAAATCTTACCATGATGCACTTGAAAATAAAACTGGGTTAGAAGAATCTCTCATTCGCAATCTCTATGGAGGGAACACGGTGAGTCTTGTGCATGAAGTAGCTGATCATATACGAAAGTGTGATCAGCTTTTGGCACAACAAAATTTAGAGAATGCAACGTTGATTAAATGGTCGTGAAAGGGAAGGGCATGTCAATTTTAAATTTTAGCGTTGATATTGAGACTATTTCTCATAAACCTCACCATTTTCACTTGGTTGCAAATTCTGAGGATAGACATGTCATAGCGAGGCGTCTAAGTCTTGTATCTTTAGAAAAACTTGATGCTCAGCTTTACCTTGAAAATGGGAAGGAAATTTATCTGACGGGAGAAATTGTTGCAGACGTAAGCCAGCAATGTGTACGAACGTTGGTGTATCTCCCTCAACATCTTGAGATTAAGGTGGATGAGATTTTCCTCCATAAAACTGAAACAGAGAGTGAAATAGATCTTGAAGATTTAGATTCAAGGGAACCACTTCAAGGAAATCAATTGGATTTAGGAGAAATTGTGGTCCAACTTCTTTCCTTAAATCTTGATCCTTATCCTGTTGCTCCCGATTCAAAGCCAATTGAGTATCAGGAGGAAAATGGTTCTCGATCTCCTTTTGATGTGTTGAAAAAGAGAAAATGAAAAGCATTCATTTTTTGATGATCGCTAAAAATTTTTGATAAATGGCTAATTTATGCTTGTTGAGAGCATAAATTATCAGTATTAAATCTATTAATATAACTTTGAACCATACAGAGGGGCTTGATGAACGTTTTAATGTATTGTTTGCCGCTAATGGCAACTTCAACACCTTGTTGTGCTTATTTAGATGCTGGCTCAAGTAGTATGTTATTGCAGCTTCTTTTTGGGGGCGTAGCTGGGGGGCTCGTATTTTTAAAAATTTATTTCAGAAGACTCGTCTCTTTTTTTAAAGCAAAAAAATAATAGCATGGTAGCTCCTGTCTTCGATAGCGGTTCGTTCCGTGATCCTGATGGTCATGTGTTTTTTTATGAGAATGAAATCTATCGTACTTTAACTACTGATGCTGTTCATCGTATGGAGCGTCTTTTAAAACTTTCTTTCGTTAAAAAGAGTATCATTGAAGGAAGAATCATTGATACGAAAATTTTGGAAGCAACAAAGATATTTCCAAAAGATTTTTTAGTCACTGAGTATGTTCTTTGGCATGAAAAAATTCCTTACGTAACCTATCCTTTTGAATGGACATTTTCCATGCTCAAAGATGCTGCATATCTGATGCTTGATTTGCTGAGTGGATTGCTTGAGAATAACTTTATTCTTAAGGACGGGACGGCCTGGAATATATGCTTTTATAATGGGAAACCCTGCTTTTATGACATATTATCTATTGATACTTATGTAGAGGGGCAACCTTGGGAAGGATTTTCCCAATTTCTTCAAGAATTTTTGTATCCACTTATGATTCAGTCTTATCAAGGTATTGATTTTCAGCCTCTGTGGCGTTCAACTTTAGCTGGGATTCCCGCTAAACTATGTTATAAATCCTTATCTCGATCTTCCCTTTTTAAAAAGGGCGTTTTTAAGTACGTGTATCTTCAGGAAAAATTGTCTTCAAATAAAACAATCTCTGAAGCCACCCTTAAGCATGAATTTACGCATAATGCTTTTTCAAAAAAGGCATTAACGAATCTTATCAAAAACTTACGATTATGTCTTGAGACTCTTACTGTGAAAAGCGATCAATCAGTTTGGAAAAATTATGATTCAAAAAATTCCTACGAAGAACAAGATGTAAAAGAAAAAGAAAAGTTTGTTGTCGAAGGCTTGAAGGCTTTGAACCCATTATCTGTCATGGATTTAGGTTGTAATACGGGTCGTTATTCTTTAATTGCAGCGGATATAGCGCCTGTCATTTCTTGTGACTTGGATCCAACATGCGTGGATCAAATCTATCTAAAAAAGAACAGTAAAATACTCCCCGTTGTTCTCAACCTCATGACACCGACTTCTTCAATGGGTTGGCATTTGAATGAACGAAAAGATATATTTACAAGGGTTAAGAGTGATAGCTTTATGGCCTTGGCACTTATGCATCATCTTTGTATTTCGCATAATGTTCCCTTGTCACATTTCATTTTACTCTTACGATCGATCGCCTCCAAGGGCATCGTAGAGTGGGTCGATAAGTCAGATCCAATGGTGCAGTTTCTTTTAAGGAATCGAAAAGATATCTTTAAAGAGTATACCTGGGAAAATTTCCAACACCTTATCAGAGAACACTTCCATATTGAAAAAACGCTGCCCTTAAATAATGGAGTGCGTCAAATCATGCTCCTCTCTGAGAAAAAAAACTAATAGCATGGATTTTATAGAGAAATATAAGAATCCTATTTATTACCTTGGTCTGTTTGCTGTCACGCTTTGGCCGTTTCTTAACCTGTGGTCAAGCCCTATAAATGCTCAAGAAATCTCCTATCGTGAATATATAGTTATTTTTTTGGTTGTCTTTGTCATGTCATTAATGGTTTGTGAAGCCATTAAATGGATTTTTAAAATTGATTCGATTAAGCTATTGATATTCTATAGTTTTTTTTCTATTTCATTTTTGTATTATCAGGATTTTTCATCGTATTTTTTTAATTATTCTGTATATCAATATAATATTTTTTTATATTTTTTTTTATTTATTGCGTTAACTTTGTTGTTTTATATTTCAAATAGTAAAACTTTTCATCTGTGTTTTTTAGTTTTTGTTTTATCTGTATTTTTATTTAGTTTTGGAGAATTTTTAAATTTAAAAATTACAACCAATAAGCCTTATGGGCACGCGATTACTCCTGACTCAGTTGCATTTGAATTTAAGACTAAACCAAACATATATTTCTTACTTTTTGATGCTTACCCACGTCACGATACCCTTCTTTCGGAAAGAGATAATTCTCTTTTTTTGTCATTTTTTAAAGTTAAAGAATTTATAGTTGCTGATAAGGCTTATTCTAACTACGCGTATACTTGGCCTTCTTTATCTTCTATGTTTCAGATGAGTTATCTTCGAGAAGGAGATGTTGTACGTAATGATGTTCTCTCTCCCCTTAAAGAGGTTTTTGTCGTTCTTAAAAAGAATAACTATGATATTGCTGTTGTTTCCTCTCATTATTCAGCTTTTAATGCAAATAATGTAGCAGACTCAGTGTATTATGACTCTGGTATACCACCTTCTTTTGCTTCCTCTATGTTAAACTATTTGGGCAAAGTTCCTAAGCGCGTATTAAATATAGTCGTTCCTTTTTTTATGTCTCATATGTACTTTTCCATGAATGAAATTGAAAATGTTGCTTCGCTTGATAAGCAAAAACCATTATTCACCTTCATTCATTTTGTTCATTTTCATGATTATGTATTTAATTCAAATTGTGAGATAGTGGGAGGCCCTCAGGGCATTGGAGATGTAAAACTTAACTCTGCTTGTTTCGAAAAGCTTGTTGAAAAATCTATTGATGTTCTGGTCTCAAAAGATCCAAACGCTATTATAATTGCTCAATCTGATCATGGCCCATGGTATTGGTACCGTGAGGGATTGGGCCATCCTGATCGCTTCAATAGAGGGTATGGGATATTCTCTGCTTTTCGATTGCCCAATTTAGATTTATCGGAAGATATTAGAGAGTATCTTCAGGATACTCCAAGCCCCGTAAATAACTTTCGCATTATTTTCGCACTCTTAGCAGCGAAAAAACCTGAACTTCTTTCATATCGGGCTTTTGTTAGCGAACCTTCGAACGGAATGTCATCAGAATTTGTCGCTATTGAAGAAAAAATAGAATTAGAAAAAGTCATAAGTAATTTAAATTATTTGACATTTTATCATTCACTAAAGAACTCAGCCACTAAGAGTTCCAATGAGGGAATTGTCAGATTTCTTCTGGAGAGGGAGGGATATAAAAAGTGGAGTAAACTTAGTTCAATTAGTCAAGAATGGGTTGTTGCTAAGATTGTCTCAGAAGCCCAAGTAATGAATTTAAAACAATTCTTAGCTGAGAATAATTATTCTAAGGCTTATCGTTCAATAAAGGACGCGGGCAATAAAGAGTCTGATGAGGAAATTATTAGATTTCTTCTAGAGAGCAATGGTTATAAAAATTGGTATGAACTTATCCCTATCAGTCGGAAGTGGGTCGTTAATGAGATTGTATCAAAACCCGAAGGAAGGAATTCAAGCAATAAGTTTTCTGATGAAGAGATTGTAAGGTCTCTTTTTGAAAGCAATGATTTTCCAAGTTGGAGTGAACTTAGTGATGTCAATCAAGAAAAGATAGTTGCTGAGATTTTATCGAAGTCAGAGCTATCAGAGTTAAATCAATTCTTAGCTAAGCAAGACTATTCTTGGGCCTACCGTTTGGCAAAAGACTCAAAAGAGAAAGAGATTGTTAAGAATCTTCTTGAGAGTAAGGGTTATAAAAACTGGAATAAGCTCAGTGCTATCACCCAGAAATGGGTTGTTACAGAAGTTATGGAAAGAGTTGAGAAGGCGAGTTTAACCCAATTCTTAGCTGATGAACACGATTACGCCGCTGCTTATTCTGCAATAAAAAGTTCCGGAAATGAAGTCTCTAATGAGGAGGTTGTAAGACTCCTCCTGGAGAGGGAGGGATATAAAAACTGGTGTAAACTTAGAGCTGCATCTCGTGCATGGGTTGTTGCTGAGATTGTATCAAAGGCTGAAAGAATTGACCTAGATAAATTCTTAACAGCGCAGGATTACTCTGTAGCTTATCGTTCAACAAGGGAGGCAGGAAATCTTCTACCTGATGAGGAAATTGTGAAATTTCTTTTCGAGAGTAATGGTTATCCAAGCTGGAGTGAACTTAGCGTTGCCAGTCGAAAATGGGTTGTTGATGAGATTGTATCAAAGGCAGAAAGAATGGCTTTAGAAGAGTTCTTAGCTGAGCATGATTATTCTATGGCTTATCGTTCAGTAAGAGGCTCAAATGCTGATGTTTCTGATGAAGAGATTGTAAAATCTTTTCTTGAGAGAGATGGTTATAAGAACTGGGGTATGCTTAGTTCTGACAATCGCAAATGGGTTGTTGCTGAGATTGTATCAAAGGCCGAAAGGATGAATTTTGAAAAGTTCTTAGCTAAGCATAATTATCCTGCAGCCTATCGCTTAAGAAGGGATTCGGGCGGTAAAGAATCTGATGAAGAAATTGTTAGGGCTCTTTTTAAGAGAAAAGGCTATAAAGAGTGGAAGAAACTTAGTTTTACCAATCGCAAATGGGTTGTTGCGGAGATTGTATCAAAGGCCGAAAGAATGGCTTTAGAAGAGTTCTTAGCTGAGCATGATTATTCTATGGCTTATCGTTCAATAAGAAGTTCGAACGATAACGTTCCCAATGAAGTGATCGTAAAATCTCTTCTTAAGAGAGATGGTTATAAGGGTTGGTCTAAGCTTAGCTTTACCGATCGAAAATGGGCTGTTTCTGAGATTGTATCAAAAGCCGAAAGGATGAAATTAGAAAAGTTTTTAACTAAGCATAATTATCCTGCAGCCTATCGCTTAAGAAGGGATTCGGGCAGTAATGAGTCTGATGAAGAAATTGTTAGGTCTCTTTTTAAGAGAAAAGGATATAAAAAATGGAAGAAACTTAGCTCTGCCAATCGCAAATGGGTTGTTTCTGAGATTATATCAAAGGCCGAAAGAATGGCTTTAGAAGAGTTCTTAGCTGCGCAAGACTATTCCCTTTCTTATCGCTCAATAAGAGAATCAGGTGCTAATAATCCTCCCGAAGTAATTGTAAAATTTCTTCTAGAGAGCAATGGCTATAGGGGCTGGTCTAAGCTTAGTTTTACCGATCGACAAGAGGTTATTGCAAGGATTACGTTAGGAACTAAGAGAGCTGAGTGAGAATAAACCGCAGATTATTTGTAACTGTTCACTATGAGATTCCTATTATTATCTTGGCCTGTTTCAAGTTTTACAAATATACACCATTTCTCAAAATGAAGTGATTAAAATGGACGTTTTTACTGGGAATAAGTTCTAGGCTCTTCCGGAAAAATGAAGTGGGAGAAAAAATAGGTTTTATGTGTAAAGCCACCTATCCGTTTAAACGAAAATAGGAGATACAGAACTTTTTATAAGTGACAAAAGTATATCGTTCTTATAAGTTAAACTTATTGTTCGCAACTTCTTTTAACACAATGTAAATGATTTCATTTTATCTGAAAAAAATCAAAAGCTTGAGTGCTAAAACTCTTCACACAGCTTCTCTTAATCAGTTTGGATTTATCCAAGATCTTTTTTTTCTTGTCATGAGTTTTCAAATTTCACTTTTGTTACGTTTAGGGGATGATTTCTCGCAGATCTCAACATATGCAGTTCTTTTCAATACCCTTCTTTACGTTCTTTTTGGAAGTGCCGTTTTTCTAACAAAACCTTTATATAAAGACTTATGGATGGTTTCGTTTATCGGAGAGAAAGCCTCAATTCCTTTGTCTGTGACATACATCACTCTTTTGTATCTTCCAGTTACGTTTGTTTTGCCGCCAGACCTTTCGTTGCCTCGGTCCGTTCCCTTGATAAGTTGGTTTATAGCAATTGTTTTTTTGCAAATTCCTCGGATTCTGTATGAGCGGTGTTTGGGTAAAAAAGAGATAAGACAAAAGAATGTTTCTAAGTCTGAAAGAAAGAAAGCTATAGATATCAACTGTCTCCTTGATAAAAAAGCAATTCCTTTTGATAGAAAACCAATTCAAAATTTACTAACAGGTAAACGGATCCTTATCACAGGAGCAGGGGGAACAATTGGGAGGGAGCTTGCGCGACAAATAGCAGACCTATCCCCTGCTCATTTATGTTTGATAGATCATAGTGAATATCTTCTTTACATGGCGGAGCTTGAGTTGAAAGAACATCATCTCAAATTTCCATACGAATATGTGTTAGGAGATGTATCTTGTCGAGAACGGATACGCCATATTATAGCAAGTTTTAAGCCGGATTTCGTCTTTCATGCAGCGGCTCTTAAACACATTTTTTTTGCCGAAGAGAATCCCTCTCAGGCCGTGCTTACCAATGTTATCGGAACTCAAAATGTAGCAGATGCTTGTCGTGATTTTAATGTAAGCGCAATGATCTTGGCTTCAACTAATGAAGTGATGAGTCCTATTAATGTTATGGGGGCGACAAAACGTCTCGCGGAATGTTACTGTCAGGCCTTAGATATTTTAGAGCGGAAAAAACCAAATGGAACCCGGTTTGGTATTGTGCGTTTTGGGAATGTTCTTGGTTCTTCAGGTTCAGTTGTTCCTCTTTTCCAACGACAGATTGAAAAGGGAGGCCCACTTACGATTACTCATCCAGATAGCATGAGATATTTTATCAGTATTGCTGAGACAGCTGAACTTATCCTCCAGAGCGTGGTTTTAATTTTAAAAGCCGGAGGATCATCTGGGCGTGTTTTTGTTCTCGATATGGGTGATCCGATAAAAATTATTGATTTAGCAAAAAAAATGGTCATGCATGCGGGTCTACAGCCTGATATAGATATCGAATTTAAGTTTACTGGACTTAGACCAGGAGAAAAGCTTCTTGAAGATCCTTTGCCTGACAATCTTCTCTCCAGTGAAATTCCCTCTATTCTCACCACAGTACCGCGGACAATGGATCATGGATTTTTAGGGCGCGCACTTCATGAACTTGAGGGGGTTGTTAAAGATCAAGATAAAAGGTCAATCCTTCGCCTTCTTCATGCCCTTGTTCCGGAATTTAAAAAACATGAGATTGATGAAGATGTTTCTTCAAATGAAATTAAGAATAAGAGAAATTAAAAGTAGCCTCAAAAGATAATGGAATATGGCGCAAACAAGTCTTAAAGAGCAAGTAACTTCGCACTCACAAACGCCAATGATGACGCAGTACTTGGAAATTAAATCTCAGTATACAGACTGTCTTTTGTTTTATCGTATGGGGGATTTTTATGAGCTTTTCTTTGAGGATGCTATTTTGGCGTCAAAAGCTCTTGATATTGCTCTCACGCGGCGGGGCAAAGGAAAGGATGGTGAGGATATCCCTATGTGTGGGGTTCCAGCACACGCAAGTGATAATTATCTTTCTCGTCTAATTCGACAAGGCTTTCGTGTGGCTATTTGTGAGCAAACAGAAGACGCTTCTGCCCGTAAAACAAAAGGTCCTTTAATGCGGGAAGTTATCCGTGTGATTACACCAGGGACATTAACAGAAGAAAGCTTACTGGAAGCAAGTCAAAACAATTTTTTAACAGCTCTTGTGCCAGATAAAATGGGTATGATTGGCCTTGCGTCTATCGATATCTCAACGGGCGATTTTTTTGTAGAATCAACATCTCTTCCTCAACTCGAAACTATACTTGCGCGGTTACGGCCCGGAGAGCTCCTCCTTCCCGATTCCTTTTTAAAAACACCAGAATTATATGAGCTTTTTCAGGAGCTTAAGAAACGTCTGACCCCGCTTCCTTCAAGTCGTTTTGATGAACAAAATGGACTTGCGCGCCTTAAAGAATTATATGGCGTTGAAACCCTTGAAGCGTTTGGAGATTTTAAACCTCAAGAAATTGCTGCTTGTGGAGCTTTAGTTGACTATATTCGCTTGACGCAAAAGAAAGATGTCCCCACGTTGAAACCTCCCAAGCGCTTAAAGGAAGGGGGGAGGCTTGAACTTGATGCTGCTACACGTAGAAATTTGGAGCTTCATACGTCTCTTTCTGGGGAAAAGCGAGGGAGTCTTTTGGCTGTTATTGATGATACGACAACGCCTATGGGGGCTCGACTTCTCTTTCATCATTTAGCCGCACCATTGACGGATTTAAAAATCATTCAAAAGCGGCTTGAATATGTTGATTACTTTTTTGAAACCTCCCACGCGACCCAAGCCTTGCGAGCTGTTTTAGCGTGCTGCCCTGATTTAGAGCGCCCGCTTTCTCGTTTAACGTGGGGAAGGGGAGGGCCTCGAGATCTCGCAGCGATCAACAGGGGACTGAAACTCCTCCCTGACATTCATAAAGTATTTCAAAGTCAAGGCATCCCTGAAAGTTTCCTACCCATCTTTAAACGATTGGGGCATTATGAAGAACTGACGGATCGATTAACCCGCGCTTTAAAAGATGAATTGCCGTATTTGGCTCGTGAAGGTGGGTTTATTCGTTCAGGGTATCATTCGCCATTAGATGAGCTTTTGGCTCTCCGAGATGATAGCAAGGGCGCTCTTGAAGCATTACAGCAAAGATATATTGCTGAAACAGGTGTGAGTTCCTTAAAAATTAAGCATAATAATATTGTGGGTTATCATGTTGAAGTTACGAGTGCCCATAAAGATAAACTTGGACCGGCTTTTATTCATCGCCAAACCATGGCGAATGCAATGCGTTTTACTACCCCCGAACTTGCAGAATTGGAAAAGAAAATCATCGGCGCTTTAGATCAAGCGCTTGCTTTAGAGTTGAGACTTTTCCAGGATTTAGTTGATGAAGTGAGTCAAAGAGCCTCTGACATTATTGAAACGGCACATGCCATTGCTTCCCTTGATGTGGCAGCAAGTCACGCACATCTGGCGCGTGAAAAAAATTATGTTAAGCCTCAATTAGATGAAACCCTTGCTTTTGAGATTGAAGGAGGCCGCCATCCTGTGGTCGAAGCTCTCTTGCCCCAAGGAACGCCATTTATTCCTAATGATTGTCATTTACAAGGCCTTTGGCTTTTGACAGGCCCCAATATGGCTGGAAAGAGCACATTTTTAAGACAAAATGCTTTGATTGCGCTCATGGCACATATGGGAATGTATGTTCCAGCTAAGAAAGCGCACATTGGCATTATTGATCGCATTTTTAGTCGTGTTGGTGCGTCTGATGATTTAGCACGAGGACGGTCAACTTTTATGGTTGAAATGACTGAAACAGCGACTATTTTGAACCAAGCTACGCCGCGTAGCTTTGTTATTTTAGATGAAATTGGACGAGGAACAGCAACCTTTGATGGTCTTTCATTGGCTTGGGCTTGTGTTGAGTATTTGGTTCATGTCAATCAAGCACGTTCTCTTTTTGCAACCCATTATCATGAGCTCACTTCTCTCGAAAAATCCTTGCCAGATGTTAGTTGTCATACAGTTAAGATTCGGGAGTGGGATGATCAGATTATTTTTCTCCATGAAGTTGCAAAAGGAACAGCAGATAAGTCTTATGGAATTCACGTGGGAAAATTGGCAGGTCTTCCTCTTATTGTTGTAAAAAGGGCCGAGGAAGTTCTCGCAAACCTAGAAGATACAAAACCCAAACTGAAGTTAGCTTCTCAGCCTCTTCCTCTGTTTGTAGAAGCTTATGATACGCCATCCCCTCTTGAAAAATCTGTTGAAGCCTTAAATCCTGATGATTTTTCTCCGAAAGAAGCGTTGGAGAAACTTTACGAACTGAAAAAACTTGTAAAATAAGCTCTTTTTTTATTATTTAATTATTTAAATAATTTCTTAAATATAGGGTATATTAAGGTTTAAAAAATGAAGATAAATATAAGCAAATTTCTAAAAATTCTTCTGTTCATAAATATCTTTATTCAGACGGAAGCAAGCTCTATGAGCTCAAAAGAAGATTTAAGAGAGGGTAGAAAGCCTTCTTCTAAAGTATGTGACATCATACAATACCAAAAGTTCACTCAACCGTATGAGGAATTACACTCTCTTCCCACTGTTATCTATGCGCCTTTTCCAAGAGACGATCGTTCTAGATATGAAGCATTAATGCGGTCTAAGGTCTTAAAAATATCAGAGGCTTGCTTGGTTGAGCACGCTGCAGCTGATCCTGAAGAATTCATATTTTCTCCCTATCTCGTTGATTGTGTAGGGCTTATAGCTTCAGAAGACACTGGGGAAGGAAGTAAACGTGTATACGTTGGTCATTTAGAGAGGAGTACAGCAAAAGAATCTTTAGAAGAATTTGTCAAAAAACATAAATTTTCCCTCTCCAATAGTGAAGTGTGTATCATTACTTCAGTACAGTCTGATGTATTGCTCTTGACATATAATATGCTTAAGGAAAGTGGCTTTAAAAAAATCTCTAAGAGTTTTGGCCCTCTTGTTAGAGAGATAAACCAAATATACGTGCCTTCTTTTATGTTCAAATATGCAGAGAAAGATCCCGCCACCCTTGTAAAGCTTGTGGAGAGAGATGTAAGAAACTGGTCAAGTCGTGCTCTCATCGTGAGCACAGCAACAGGTGGTCTTTTCAGGCTTAATCCAGAACAACCTTCATTAGACTCAAAGGAGCTCTTGGATTTAAAAGGTATAAAACCAGAGACTCTTTTTTAAAAATCTCAAACGAAAAAATTTAAGTTCATTTCACATTTTTGAAACTTGAAAAATTAACTCGCTTTTACAATATCTTTTTTTAATTCCTCATGAGGTTCTCCCGAAAGACTTCTGATAATGCCTCTTAAAGTGCGAACTTCTTGTTCAGTGAGGTGAGCTCTTTGAAAGATATTTCTGATATTACGAACCATGGTGGCTCGTTTTTTTTCATGACGTAAGAACCCAGAGCGGTCAAGCTCCTCTTCTAGGTGTGAAAAAAACTTTGAAAGATCTTCACGTGTTGCAAGGCAAGTGCGGCCTGTTCTAAAAAGTTGAAATGGGCTCGAAGACATTTGTGCAAACCATTCATAAGCAACTAATACAACAGCATGAGCAATATTGAGTGACGAAAAATTAGGGATGGTCGGAATTTGTATAATAGCTTCACACAAAGAAATATCTTCATTACGTAACCCACACCGCTCTCCCCCAAAGAGAACGCCTACTTTTTGACCTTGTTGAGCTGTTAAAGCAAGGGATTGAAGGGCAGGTTTAGGCGCATAAATCGATTTTATCATATCAGGCGTACGACTCGAAGTTGCAAAAAGCCGATGTAAATCGCCAATTGCTTTTAGAGTAGACGGAAAAACCTGTGCGTATTCGAGAATTTTATCAGCGCCTGCTGCTGGAGGGAGCGCTTCAGGATTGGGCCACCCATCGCGCGGTCGTACAATTCTTAAGTCCGTAAGTCCAAAATTTAACATAGCTCGTGCAACAGAGCCGATATTTTGGCCGAGCTGAGGCTCGACAAGTATAATTGTTAGCGTATTTTCGTCCACAAACCCTCAAACTTATTGTTGTCTCCATGTTGTTCCTTGAGGCGTATCCTCTAAAAGAATCCCTGCATTTAAAAGCTCGTCGCGTACGCGATCGGCCTCTATAAAGTCTTTTTTATTTCTTGCCTGAGTACGTGCTTCAATAAGCGCCAAAATTGTATTTTCGTCAATCCCTGTTTTTCCTTTAAACCAACTTTCAGGCTCTTGTTGAAAAAGTCCAAGTGCCTCGCCGCTTGCTTTTAAAGATGAAGCTAACTCATTTTTTTCGTGCGTTGTGGACGCTTTGTAAATACGGCCGGCTAAGTCGTGAAGAACAGAAATAGCCAAGGGTGTGTTCAGATCGTCTTCGAGAGCCGTTTTAATCGGTTCAATAATGTTTGCCTCCTTGCTTAATTCTCTTCCGCGCAAAGCATTATAAAGACGATCAAGGCTTTGACGGCTTTGAATAACGATTTGATCGTTCCAATCAAGTGGTTGGCGATAATGAGAAGATAAAAGGACAAAACGAATGAGTTCTCCAGGCAACTTTTCCAAAAGTTGGTGTACGGTAATAAAATTTCCCAATGATTTTGACATTTTTTCACCATTTACGGTGAGCATTCCATTATGTAGCCAAACCCGAGCAAATGTTTGCGGGCCAAAGCACGCCTGACTTTGAGCCATTTCATTTTCATGATGAGGAAAAATCAAGTCTTGGCCTCCACCATGAATGTCAAATGTTTCATCGAGGTATTTTAAAGACATAGCTGAACACTCTATATGCCAACCTGGCCGTCCATATCCCCATGGACTTTCCCACCCAGGAATGCCTTCTTCTGAAGGTTTCCATAGAATAAAATCTTCAGGGTCTCGTTTATAGGGAGCAACTTCAACGCGAGCGCCCGCAATCATTTCATCATGTTTGCAACGGGACAGTTGCCCATATTTTGGAAAACTCTTAACAGAAAAAAGGACGTGTCCTTCACTCTCATAAGCATGGTCCTTTTGAACAAGAGATTGAATCATTGAAATCATCTCTTTCACATGAGCCGTAGCGAGTGGCTCTATATTTGGGGGAATGTTTCCAAGAGCGCCCATATCCGCTTGAAAATAACGTGTGGTTCTTTGAGTGAGATCATAAATTTCTTCGTTGTTTTCTCGGGCTGCTTTGATAATTTTATCATCGATATCCGTAATGTTACGCACATAGGTCACTTTGGGGTAGAGATGACGTAAAAGTCGATTCAGAACATCAAAAATGACATAGGGGCGAGCGTTGCCAATATGGGCAAAATCATAAACGGTAGGTCCACACACGTAAAGACGCACATTATGAGGATCCAATGGTACAAAGGGCTCTTTTTGACGTGTGAGTGTATTATGAAGAAATAGAGGCATTTCCTAAACTCTTGCTGTTTGAAGTTGATGCAATACTTTGGGGCGGCCTAAAAGAAGAATCAAGTCTTTTAATTCTGGACCATGTTCTTTCCCTGTGAGAGCCCATCGAATGGGAAGAAAAAGCTCTCTTCCTTTAAGGCCCGTTTTTTCTTTGACATCATCCATCCATCGCTTAAATGTACCTTCGTCCCATGGACCAAGGGGCAAACAATTTTCAGCAACTTCAAGGAGAGATTTATTATCCTCGTGAAATGCTTTATGACCATAACAAATGGTCCACCATTCTTTCGTTTCTTGAAAACTGCTGATGTTCTTTTGAATAAGCACCCAAAACTCAGGTGTGACCTCTTTCAATCCCATAGCAGCAAGACGGGGCTGCACTTGATCAAAAGACAGCATTTGCAAGATTTTTATATTTATTTGCCAGAGATCCTCAGGATCAAGTTTGGGTGTGGATCTCCCAAATTTATGAATATCAAATTCACTGACGATGCCAGTAAGCTCGGTGTGAGGTGTAATTGGATCCGAGGTACCTAACTTTGCCAAAAGACTGTTGATGGCAATAGGCTCAAGACCATCTTCCCGGAGTTGCATAAGGCTAAGACTTCCTTCTCGTTTGGAAAGTCCTTCTCCTTTGCTTCCAGAAATAAGTGCAAGGTGGCCAAACTGAATGATGTTTGTTTTTCCACTAATTGCTTCCATAATCTGAATCTGTAGAGCCGTATTCGTTACATGATCTTCTCCTCGAATAATATGAGTGATGTTCATTTCGAGATCATCCACAGATGTTGCAAGCGTAAAAACAGGTGATCCATCTTCTCTGATCAGAATAGGGTCATTTAAAAGTTCTCCTTGAAAGTTAACCTCTCCGCGAACAAGATCGTTCCAGTTGATTCCCCCCTTTTCAATTTTAAAGCGCCAATGAGGCTTTCGCCCCTCTGCCTCAAACTTCTCGATTTGAAGGGGAGTTAGATCAAGAGCAGCTCTATTGTACAGAGGTGGTTTTCCAGAAGAAAGCTGCACTTTTCTTTGAAGTTCAAGTTCTTCTTGGGTTTCATAACAGGGATAAAGACGTCCTTTAGATTTAAGCAATTCCACGGCTGATGCATACTGCTCCATGCGATCTGATTGCCTTACCTTTTCATCATAATCAAGTTTTAACCATGTAAGATCTTCTTCAATCTGATCTGCATATTTTTGTTGTGAGCGTTCTCTATCTGTGTCATCAAGCCTAAGGATAAATGAGCCGCCATGGGCACGTGCATAGAGCCAGTTAATAAGAGCTGTTCTTGTGTTCCCTAAATGGATATAACCGGTAGGAGATGGAGCAAACCTTAATTTTGTCATTGTGATATCTTTGCAACTTTCTAAAAGATTTTTCTAAAATTTGTTAAATTATTTTTTACCATTTACCATCCTATGGTATTCATGTCATTGCAAACTTTCAAGAAAGGATATGTAATATGAAGAAGGTTTCTTTGCTCGCAATTCTAGCAACAATTGGTAGTGGTAGCATTGCTTCAGCTGAAGTAGCAGCTCCTAATTGTCCAAAAGCTTTCCAAGGTTTCCACCTTGGTGGTAACATCGGTTATGGTGTTGGCGATGGCAAACAAAAAGCATTTGCTGGAGTTGAAGATGGTGTAGGTTCTGCTACATCCAATAACTTGGGTGTTAGAGGTGTAGACGGTGGTATTGGCGTAGGCTATACACATCGTTTTGGTAACTGGGGTCTTGGACTTGCTTTCGACGCAAACTGGGCAAACTCCAAGGGAAGAAATAACTTTGGATCTGCTGTTGACGTAGGTGGTAATGGTGATGATGATGAGACCTTCACATCTAAAACAACTGCAAAAGCTCGTTTGAAGAATTCTCTTCAACTTTATGCACGTGCAGGTTACGTCATTGGTGGAATGTCAATGCCTTTCGTAGGTTTAGGTTGGGATAACTCTTCCTGGAACCAACGTGTTAGCGGAAACGGCATCACAGCTTCAAAGACAAAGCGCCACAATGCTCTCCTTTGGAAAGCTGGTGTTGACTTCTTGGCAACCAAGCATGTTGTTGTCGGTTTTGAATATACCGGAACATATGCAGGGAAAAAATCATTCTCTAAACATGCCGGTAACTTAGAAGCTTCTAGCTCCTATAAGCCACAATACAACAAGTTTGCTTTGACAGCTAAAATTGTCTACTAAAACTTTCGTATTGTAAAAAATCGGTTAAGACCCCCGCTTTGGCGGGGGTTTTTTCGTTATAAGCTATGCTCAGCCGATTTGTTTTTCCCTTTTAGGTTGGTAAATAACACTTACAACACAATTAGGGTTAATGGTAATATCAGCTGATTCCCCTTCCTCAAACTTTATATTGTCAATTCTGTGACACCTTTCGCTTTTTATGGTAAGTATCGTCGGACCTTTCCCTGGAAGTTTCACTTCCTTGTAAGCTTTGGTTTTAGGATAATAAATGTGTGCAATTCCTTCACCTGCTACGGGAGAGAAGGGGATAAGACATAAAATAATATGAATGATAGATCGCTTCATGCTCGCTTCTCGCTTTTATTTCTAGAAAAGATTAGCTGAGAAAAGTTAATTTTTAGTTTCAGTGAAAACCCTAAGGAATCTCCTCCACACTCCTTCCTTTTTTTGAGAAATTCGCTACAATAATTAAAATAGGTGAGTAAAAAGAATTCAGGGATTTATACCTTTCAGATGAAAAGAGAGAACAAATGAAGAGAGAAGGCTATTACCGTAATCCGACTTTATGGAAGGATAAAATTGTTTTTGTAGCAGATGATGATTTGTGGCAAGTGTCCCTCTCTGGCGGGCGAGCTGAACGTCTTACAGCTGGTATAGGGGAAGCTAATGACCCTGTGTTTTCTCCTGATGGAAAGTGGATCGCTTTTACAAGTACCTATGAAGGACATCCGGAAGTTTATGTGATGGCTGCTGAAGGGGGAGAGCCTAAACGCGTCACTTACGTTTCAGATGGATCAACAGTTGTAGGATGGACGGCTCAAGGTGATATTATTTTTTCTTCAACTAAGGGTAACCCTTTTCGAGTACGTTCTCTCTTTAAGATTAATATAAAAACAGCGAAAGTTGAGCGTATTCCTTGCGGTCCGGCCAATTTTATTTCCTATGAGTCACAAGGAAGAGGTGCTGTCATTCAACGTCACGGTCATGGCTATGTCTCTTGGAAGCGGTATCGGGGAGGAACAGCGGGTGAGCTGTGGATCGATAGGAAAGGAACGGGAAATTTTCAAAAACTCATTGATATTAAAGGAAATGCGTTACGCCCTCTTTGGATTCAAAATCGAATCTATTTTATTAGTGATCATCAAGGTCACGGAAACGTGTATTCCTGTACAGTTGAAGGGACAGATTTAAAACGTCATACTTCTCATGAAGACTTTTTTGTACGTGGACTTAGCTATAATGAAAGCACTTTTGTTTATACGGCAGGAGGTGATCTTTTTCATTTTTCGAGTGAAGGTAAAGCTTCTCAGAAAATTGAAATTGATTTTGTTTCTTCTTTTATGCAACGCACTCGGAAATTTGTGGATCCAAGTGCGTACCTTTCGTCTTATAGCCTTGATAAGAAGGGGGCTCAACTTGCGATTATTACACGTGGGAGACCTTTCTCGTTTGCCAATTGGGAAGGAGCCGTTCATCAATATGGAGTAAGTGATGGCGTGCGTTACAAAATGGCTATGTGGCTTTATGATAACAAACGCCTTTTGATTGTGAACGATCTGGATGGAGAGAACTGTCTTGAGATACATGAACCTGATTCTCTTTCCGCTCCCAAGATTCTTAAAAAAATGGACTTAGGACGAATTCTGTCACTTAAAACATCGCCTACGGATGAAACAGCCGTGCTCGTTAATCATCGGTGTGAGCTTTTTCACATAAATTTGAAAACGCAAAAGCTTCATTTGATTGATAAAAGTATGTACGGAGATATAGGAGGATTGGATTGGTCCCCCGATGGTAAGTGGATTGTTTATGACTATCCTCTCAACAATCGTTTACGCGGAATCAAGTTGTGCGAGATCAAGAATTTTAAAACCCATGTTATTACGCGTCCTTTACTCGAAGATTTTCGTCCTAGCTTTGATCCTGAAGGAAAATATATCTATTTTCTATCAAAAAGAACCTATTCTCCTTACCCAGATAACCTTCAATTTGAAATGGGCTTTCCGAAAGGCACAAAGCCTTATCTCATTCTTCTTGATGAATCAGCAACTTCTCCTTTTATTCCTCAAGTGAAAATAGAGGAAGAAAAACCTAAAAAAGAAGAAAAAAAACCCGAAGGTATTAAAGCGATTAAAATTGATCTGAATGGCATTGAAGATCGCATTTTAGAATTCCCTATTCCGGAAGGGGATTATTTAGCAATTCGTGGTATCCCCGGAAAAGCGCTTTATCTCTCTCGTCCTTTGCAAAGTGCTCTCGATGTGGATGAAGATGATTCTGGGGCCAAGGGCAATATAGAGTGTTACGACTTTGCGACGAAAAGAGAAGAAACACTCATTACTAAAGTTTCTTCGTTTACTCTTTCAGGGGACTTTCATTGGCTTTGCTACTATAGTGCAAAAAAATTGAGAGTTGTAAAAGCTGGTGAAAAACCACAGGACAATGATCTTTCTTATCGAAAAGGAGGATGGATTGATTTGAATCGTGTGAAAGTTTCAGTCAGTCCCTCCCAAGAATGGGTTCAAATTTTTAATGAAGTTTGGCGACTTCAGAAAGATTTCTTTTGGACCGAAGATATGTCCAAAGTCAATTGGAACTCTATTTACAAACGATACCACCCTCTATTAAATCGGATTGCCACACGAGGAGAACTCACTGATTTGATTTCTGAAATGCATGGTGAGCTTGGAACGTCTCATGCATATGTTTTCGGAGGAGATTTCCGTTTTCCTCCCCAATATCCTCTTGGGGATTTAGGGGCGGATTTTATTTATGACAAATCCCAAAATGCTTATCGTATCACGAATATTGCGATAGGGGATCGGTGGGCACCTTCTCAAACATCGCCCCTCACGTCTCCGGGGTTAATGATCGCGGAAGGTGATTATTTGCTAGCGGTTAACGGACAGAAACTTGATGAAACAACGCCACCTGAAAAGCTCCTTGTCAATCAGGCGCGTAACGTTGTTTCACTGGTTGTAAAACGAGGCAAACAAAAAGCTAAAAGTAATTTTGTTCGAACGTTGGCATCGCAAGTGCCAGCGCGTTATCGCGATTGGGTTGAAAAAAATCGAAGGTATGTCCATGCAAAAACACAAGGACGCGTGGGATATATTCATGTTCCTGATATGAATGTTAAGGGTTTTGCAGAGTTTCACCGTGGTTTTTTAGCTGAATTGAATCGAGAAGGTCTTATTATCGATGTGCGGTTTAATGGCGGTGGAAATGTATCGTCTTTACTTCTTGAAAAATTAGGGAGAAAGCGTCTTGGTTATGATCAAAGTCGCTGGTGGGGAGCCATTCCCTATCCGCAAGAATCACCTGTTGGGCCTATGGTTGCTCTAACGAACGAGTATGCAGGTTCAGATGGAGATATATTTTCTCATTGTTTTAAAACATTAAAGCTGGGCCCTCTCATCGGTAAAAGAACGTGGGGAGGTGTCATTGGGATATGGCCTCGTCACAGTCTTGTAGATGGCGGTGGAACGTCTCAACCCGAGTTTTCTTTCTGGTTCCATGATGTTGGTTGGAAAGTTGAAAATTATGGTGTTGATCCGGATATTGAAGTTGAAATTACGCCAGAAGATTATGAAAAGGGAATAGATTCTCAGCTTGATCGGGGAGTTGCCGAAATACTTAACATTTTAGAAGCTTCTCCCCCTCCCAAGCCTTTTTCTACTGAGCGTCCAAATCTTGCGCCGCCTAAGTTAGAGAAATAAGGATGAGTTAGAAGTCATCATCTACTGTAGAAGATCTAAAATCAAGTCTTTGAACACGGAGAGTATTTTCTGCGTCCATCTCTTTTTTAGCAGCTCTTCTCCTTAACTCAGCTTTTCCTTCACTCTTCCAGTGTCTTTCTCTCCAAGCATCGAATTTAGAACGATTGATTTTTGAGCGCTCGCTTCCGCGAAAATGGAGTGAATTTACGACAATCCATTGGTGGGGTAAGCATTTTGCTTCAGCTTCTTCTTTTGTAAGGTCTTTATGGGCGATTTTGAGTTCTCCAGATTTATCCATTTCTAAGATAAGGCGCGCATTGCCACTTCTATGTCCTATGGCTGTCATCCAAACTAGAGGATTATCACTTTCTCCATTAACTTCATTTTCTTTTCCCTCTCGTTGAGTGAGGTGATGTATTTGTATAATATAGGGACGTTGTTGTGCTCGAATCTCCTTCGCTTTGTCTGGGTCGAGCTCATCAAGAGGCACGAAATCAGGAATGCCTTTATAAGCAATTGGGGGAGAACCTCTTAAAGCTCTCTCGAGGTTAGTCTCCCATTTAAACCTTTGTTCTTCTGGATCCTCGGTTAAGACCAGATCATTCCAATTAAATAAGGAGGGTGCTCGATAAACAATTTTGTCTTCAAATATAGATTTAGTAAAATATGATTTAGAAACTGCTTTGAGAAGAGTTTTACGAGCAAAAGGAGAAGGAATAGGACGTTGTAAGACAGCAAATTTCGCCCTAGGACTAGAAAAAATCTTCTTCTCAGTTGAGACAGGAGAAAGGGGGTTTTCTATTGAAATCTTGGAGAGAGACTTTACGAGAGTGGGACGAGGAAGCGTGTGCCTTAAGGGGGGCTTTGTTGCTCTTTTGGCTTTCTTTATAACTTTTTTGCTTACTGTTGTTTTCGCGGGTCTACGCAGTATTCCATCCACTTTAGCGGAGGACGGCGTAGATGATCCTCCACGCGTTGAAATAGAAGATTCTTTGTCCACCTGCATAGCAAGGCCTTCATCTGTAAGAAAACCACAAACAAAAGAAAATAACACGAAAACGCGTACCAACATAACAAGGAACCATCAATATAATTTATACTGATACTGATATGGTCTGAAAAAAAATATGTAACAATTACAATTTGAGAAATGAAGAAATGTTAAAAACAGATAGATAAAAGTAAAAATTTAAATAAAATTAGAGATTAATTTTATAAAATTTTTATCTACCCTTTCAAACGAAAGATAATAGAAAGAACTTTGTTGTGAAAGCTTTCTGCAAAAATCCAGGATCTGAGCGCTTCCAAGGCTGCTGTATCAAGAGGGGCGTGGCCAGAGCTTTTATGTAAAGTGACTTCCTGAACGCGGCCCTTTCCATCAGATTTTATATTAACAGCAACAACTCCTTCTTGTTTTCTTTTCCGACAGATCCAAGGATAAGTTGGGAGAGGGTGGTGAGCTTTCCTTGTGGAGAGCTTTGAAGAGAGTTTGACATCGCTGCTCTTTTTTCTCTCCGTTACTTGGGATTGAGAAGTGTTTCCCATCTCGTCATTGTGCGGCACTAAAGGAGGCGAAGCAATCCAGTCTTTCCTTATACTTTCTGGATTGCTGCGGTCGCTTTGTGGCTTCGCCATGACGGTTGAGTTTTTGTAAGCCATGCTTCCAGAAGAAACAGGCATTGTTTCTGCTTTTTTTGATTTGTAGGAAGTTGAGCGATTAGGATTTTTCGTTTCACGTGATTGTATGGAAGAAGACTCATGTGAAAGTTTCTTTTCTTCCCATACAACTTCAATAAGGGCCGCACCTTTAGGAGGAATTTCTTTAGGCTTTACCATAAAAAAAAGTGAAAAACAGCCATGTATACAACTGGAGAGGAAAACAGCAAAGAGGAATAAACGATCTATCATGTCTGTGCCTCTACGCCTATAAAAAAGGCTCGCCCTCGAGTTCCGTATCCAAACACTTCTTCATAATGCTTATTTGTTAGATTTTCAATGCGACCAAATAAAGCGATGTGCTTAGTGAGATCATATGCTCCTCCAAGATGGATGATGGCATAAGGGGCTAATTTACGCTTTGACGCGCTGTCCTTCATGGATGTAACACCGTAGCCTTGAATAAATAAAGAAAGATCCGAAAGAGCCTTCCATTGAATGCCGCCAGCACCTTTGAAATTTGGGATGAGAGGAGATTTTTTATCTCCAGGAAAATCTCGCGCGCGTGTCAATGTAAAAGCCGTTGTGATTTGGAGCGTTTTGATAGGCGTTAGAGCGAAAGAAATTTCAAATCCTTTTGCAACGCGCTTGCCTCCATTATATCTTTGCCATTTACCAGATGAAAGACGGTGGGAAAGTACGATTTGTTCGATGCGGGTGATAAACCCTGTAATACTGGCTTTGAGTTTTTCTTTAAAGAAGGTTTGATCAATTCCTGCTTCATAACTTTGGCTCTTTTCAGGTTTAAGAGATGGATTCGGAGCTTGCCAAGGAAGATTTTTTTGAAAAAGATCAGAGAGAACAGGGGGTTTAAAATTTGTTCCATAACTTGTTCTTAACGTTGTCGTCTCTGTTATTTGTTGATCTACCCCGACATTAAAAGTAATCCGACTTCCAAGCGATTGGTAGTGATCTCCACGAATTCCTCCTCTTAATGCTGTGGATTCAAAAGGTTTATAGGTATGGATCAAAAAAATACCCCCGTGCGTGCGTTTGTGGAGGTTACCATCAGTTGCACGTTCTTGCCCCCCTTCTAGTCCAGCGAGAAGTTGGTTTTGAGAGTTAATATTTATGTCTGATCGATAAAGGAAAAGAGGGTGTTCACCAAGGCTATGACTGTGGAAGGAAGGCATTGTTGTGTGACGTTGAAAACGGGAATACATGAATTTAAGTGAGTGATCTACGTGTTCGTCTCCCCATTTGTTTTCCAAGCTTGTAAGAAGTGTCTGAAAATCACTGAAGTTTTCAGCAATGAAGGGTAAAAAGGAATTTTTTTTTGAGTTAAATTTGGGGCTATCAAACTGAACTTTTCCCTCAATATATCGCACAAGCCCCTCAACTTCCCAATTGTCTGTTAAGGCATAGTTTATGCGTGAAGAGAGCGTTCCATTTCGATATCGATCACTCTGTCGGTTCCCATGAAGTTGATTTGTGAAAGAAGAGGGCCCTCTACCAAATCCTGCAGCGGTTACTGTAAACTGAAGCGGCCCCTCTTCTCCTTGACCTGTAATCGCACCATATTTTGTACGGAAACTCCCTCCCTCTGCATGAGCTTTTAATGAAGGCTTACCACGGCCCCTTTTGGGAATGAGTTGAACCACACCGCCCAGAGCGCCCGGTCCATAGGCCAGGTTTTGTGGCCCAGGTAAGATTTCAATTCTTTCAAGATCTGCATTGAGAAAGTTGGATAAGTCAACGCTGCCACCAGAAGCCGGGTCATTGACATAGATACCATCCACGAGGACAAGGTTTTGCGGTGATCTTGCACCACGTATGGAAAAATCAGTTTGGCGACCTACTGTCCCATTAGAATTTACAAGAACGCTTGGTGTATAGGGAAGAGCATCTTTCAAAAATATTTCTTGATATTCTTCAATCTCCGTAGCTTTGATAATTGTTTCCGAACTGCCTGTGTTTTCAGAGGATGAGAGAGAAGTTGTTGAGACTTCATAAACATCAATTGCCATGGTCTTAAAAGGAGTCAGGAAAAAAATTGCGCAAATTGCAACTCGTGAATAGATCATTAGATTCTCCGTATAATTGTGTCGACAATTTCTTGTCGCCACCACTAACGGATACCCGTGACTCTTGACGCACCCCGCGCAAAAGGTTGGTGACTCATTATGGCAGGTCTCCTGACTTGGGCCTCGTTACCCTGTCTCCCCCTTCCCGAAGCAGAACTTCAGTGGGTGTATGGAGTGGGCTCTTCCCTTACAGTTACGGGGGTAGTCATGGATTCTCACCATGTTCCCTTTTGGCATTTCTGCACCATAATTAATTAAGACATAAAATGTCTAAGAGGTGGCGTCAAGGGGGGAGATTTTGTTATCAAGACTCTGCTTGTTTTTCATCGTTTGTGTTAGACTGAGCTTCGAAAGGAAAAAGTTATGTGGCTTGATGTCGTAACGATGCGGGATTTTTATGACACACATCTAGGGCATGTGGTGCGTCGCATGATTCGCCGAAGGATTCGAGAATTTTGGCCTGAAGTTAAAAGGGGAGATATGATGACCCTTGGATATCCTACCCCTTTTTTGAGATATTATCGTGAGGAAGCTCGGCGTGTCGTCGCTCTTATGCCCGCGGAACAAGGAGCTCTTTCTTGGTCTCGACGTACGCCTAACATTGTTGTACTGACAGAGGAAAATAAATTTCCGCTTGCAAATAAATCCGTAGACTTTGCTCTTTTGGTTCATGCTCTTGAGTTCTCATCAAATCCTGAAATGATGATTCAGGAAGTTTGGCGCGTTTTAGCAGATGGTGGAAAGTTGATCGTAGTTGTGCCTAATCGGCTGGGGGTTTGGGCGCGGATGGAAAAGACGCCCTTTGGTCATGGCCACCCTTATAGTCTTTCTCAACTCAATCGGTTTTTAGCCGATAATACCTTTACGCCTCTTCGAGCTGAACACGCTCTCTATATTCCTCCTACAAGATCAAGGGTCCTTTTAAGTACAGCAAATGCGTGGGAGAAACTAGGACATAAGTGGTTTCGAAATCTTTCTGGTGTTTTGATTGTTGAGGCGACAAAACAAGTTTACGCTGGAAATATGGTTAAAGAAGGCGTTTGGAAAGGGAAGATACAATTCGCAAAAAAATTGGTCCTTCCAATGAAGAATTGAAATTATGAAATTCAATTTTTTTCTAGCTTTTTTAAATAAAGTATGTATAAATGTTGTTTATTAAATTTAAAATAAAATTAGAATATAAATATCATGTTACAAATTTTTCAAGAACTTGCAGTTAGTCCCTATTTAATATGGGCCGCTGATTTTATCGGATGTATAGGAACTCTTATTATATTGATTGTGTATGCTTTGCTTCAACTTGGCAAATTGGAATCCTCTAGCTTTCTCTATTCTTTACTGAACCTGGTTGGAGCAATCTTGATTTTAACATCGCTGTTTTTTTCCTGGAATTTGGCTGCAGTATTAATGGAAATTTCCTGGGTTATCATTAGCTTTTATGGAGTAGTAAAAACTCTGTGTCCTTATAAAATGCAGCATAGTAGGAAGTGATTGTTATAATTGAGTATTTTTTGGAGATTTTGAATTTAAAGAAACATGCATAACTTCTTTCAATGCTGCAGTTGTTAGCTTTTTTTTCTCTTTTATTTCTTTCAAAATAAGTCTCTCAACGATTTTGAGTGCCTCATCTGCGACTTGGTCTTTCAACTTAGCTTTAGCTTCTTCCGTTTCATTTGCGATACGCCCAAGAAGCAAGTTTTCTTTTTGCTTTATAAAATTTTCAAATTCTTGTTCACTTGCCTTCTTAAATTCTTGAGCTTCAGCTTCAGCAAAAGAGATGATCTTTTCTGCTTGTTCAAGGGCCTCTTCGTATTTTTTTTTATAAGAGTTTAAAAGACTTAAAGCTTCATCATGGAGGCGTTGCGCTTCTTCCAGTTGTTGGGTGACTTTTTGACGGTGTTCATCAAGCGTTGCAGTAAGAAAAAGATAAGCTTTTTTCCCAGCAGCACCCAAGAAGAGAAAAAATGCAATACAAACCCAAAATTCAGGCGTTGAAAACATTAGACCTTTCCTTTTTTCTTTAGAAGTTCTTGGGGGGTATATGTCTGTCCCGTTAACTTTGTAAGGAGGGTACTCGCCACCTCTGCAGCTTCAGACTTTATCTCTTTGCTTACTTCAAGTCGGGCGCGGTAAAGATCTTGCTCTGCAAGGTTTAGGCGTTCATTTAATTTATGGATAAAATCCTTTTGCCTGTTCGTGATCTGAGACGTTGTTGCGTTTGCAATGTTTTTATAATGTTGATGCGCCTGATCTTTGGCTTCGGCGAGTGTTTTTTCATAATTAGCTAAAAGATCTTCGGCTCTTTCACGATATGTACTGGCTGTATTAATTTTTTCTTCAATTGTTTCTTCTCGTGTTTCAAAAATACGGCTGATTTTAGGAAGAGCAATATAAGAGAGGATTACATAAAGAGCTAAGAAACACACAACCAGCCAAAAAAGTTGTGAAGAAAAAGTGGATGTATCTAATTGCGGCATGTTCTTAGCTCTCAAGTAATGCTTTTATTTAAAAAGAATTAAGAAAGCAATGAGAAGGGCAAAAAGCGCAACAGCTTCTGTAAGAGCAAATCCCAAAATTCCCACAGGAAAAATTTGTTCTTTCGAAGAAGGGTTGCGCGCAATAGAATTAATCAGCGAAGAAAAGATCATTCCAATGCCGAGCCCAACACCTGCGAGCGCAATCATCGCAAGGCCCGCCCCTATCATTCGTGCAGCTTCAACGTCCATTTTATTCTCCTTTTCTAATGTAAGTGAATCGCATCTTGTAGGTAGATGCAGGTTAAAATTGTGAAAACATAGGCTTGTAAAATCGCCACAAGAATTTCAAAAGCTGTTAAAGCTGCGTTGATGGCGAGTGGAGCAACACCAAAGATCCCAAGGGCAATTGTAAAGCCCGCAAAAACTTTTAGCATCGTGTGCCCAGCCATCATGTTAGCAAAAAGACGAATGGAAAGACTAATGGGGCGTGAAAGGTATGATAAAATCTCTATAGGGACAATCAAAGGCAACATATAAACAGGGGCACCTTTGGGAACAAAAAGCGAGAAATAATGCAAGCCATGGTGAATAAATCCAATAAGCGTTGCCAGTCCAAATGCGATCATAGCGAGTCCAAAAGTAACGATGATGTGACTTGTGAAGGTAAATGTATAGGGAATCATCCCGATCATATTACCCATGAAAATGAATATAAAAATTGTAAAAATGAAGGGCAGATATTTGCGTCCCTTAAAACCCACTGTTTCATCCAATAGGTTAGCGACAAATCCATACGTCATTTCTGTCAGAGACTGCCAGCGGCCTGGAATGAGTTGGGAGCGGGTGACGCCTCCTATAAGGAAAAGCGTTGCAAGAATAACAGCGATGACCATAAACAAGGAAGAATTAGTGAAAGAAATATCAATGCCCCCTAGGGTCAAAGGAATCAACTTATGGATCTCAAACTGATGTAATGGATCAGACATGGGTATTTTTCTTATTCTCCTTAGGCTTTTTTTGAGTTAAAGCACGATAGATATTAAGCATACCAGCTGCTGAGCCAAGTATAAACAAAGAAATGAGTCCCCAAGGCGATGTCCCAAAGGCCCAGTCGATAAGAAGGCCCATGCCCGTGCCTACAAAGACGCCAGCCACAAGCTCAACACCTACATTAAAGAACTTTCCAGCTAAATTCAGAGGCTTAACCCCTTTCAAAGAAGGAGGTTGAGTCGTTTTTTTGGCAAGATCAATTTTTCTTTTTAGCGTGTCTAATGTGGGATCATCAGACATAAATTCCTCTCTTTTTCAATATGATAGGAAGCAATGCGTGAGATGTCAAGGGCGAGCAAGAGAGATAAAAACAAAACTTCGTTTCGTGTGAAAAACATCTTAATTTTTTTTATAAAAAAAGTTTAAAATGTGCAAAAAAATAAATAGTATTTAAATACAGTGGATTAGGTGTTGATTTTGGTGATAAAAAGTGTATCTTTTTCGAGATATATTTGCTAGGATGAGTTCACAAATTGCAGGCGGGGGCTGCTATTGCACACCTGAGGGAGGCAAAAAGGTTTGTAAAACCACCCCCACGAGTTAATTTCTAGATCCGCAAAATTCATATCCATAAAATTCTATTGAGCCGCGCTTTTATTTATTAATAGGTCGACCAGAGCAGGCTTCTGACGTCTTTCAAAAGCGAGACTTACATGCTATGACTGAAATATGCATATAGAAAGTACTCTTACAGAAATTGCGATCGTTGTAACTGCAGCCCTTGCTTGTGGAATTATTCTTGAGAAATTCAAGCAACCTGCCATTCTTGGGTATATTTTAGCAGGCGTTATCTTAGGTCCTTCGCTTTTTGGTTTTATTGAAAACAGAGAAACGGTTTCGATGCTTGCTGAGCTTGGCGTTCTAATGTTGCTCTTCGTCGTAGGGATGGAGCTTAGTTTGAGACCATTTGTAAAAATTTGGCATATCTCACTTGGCTGTGTTGCTTTACAAGTTGTAGGGGGGCTTGCAATTGCTTTTCCTTTGGCGCAGCTTTTTCACTGGCCGCTCAATTTAACGCTTCTTTTGGCTTTTGTATTTGCTTTGAGTAGCACGGCTGTCGCTGTCAAAATGCTTGATACCATTGGTGAACTTAAGACCGACACCGGGCGTCTTACGATAGGTGTTCTTGTGGCACAAGATCTTTCAATTGTTCCCATGATTCTCATTATTCGAGGCTTGCAGCCCGGTGGGCATCTAGGCCTTGTTACCATGGTGTTTAAGGTTGTGATTACGATGGGGTTGTTGGTGCTCTTAGTATGGTATTTAAGTCGAAAAGAGCGTATTCGCCTTCCTTATCTACGAATGGTTGTGGGTCATACGGATCTTACTCCCTTGATGGGGCTTACTTTCTGTTTCGGTGCGGCTGCTGTTGCTGGTCTTGCAGGCCTTTCTGCAGCTTATGGCGCTTTTTTGGCAGGCCTTGTAATGGGTAATAGCCACGAACGTCAAGTCATGATTGATCGCATGACGCCTATTTATAGTGTCTTGATGATGGTCTTTTTCCTCTCAATAGGGCTTCTTCTTGATCTCAATTTTCTTTGGCAAAATTTGAGTAAGGTATTGATCATTCTTCTTTTTATTACACTTGGTAAAACATTCTTGAACATCAGTATATTACACCTTTTGCGCCGGCCGTGGACGAAAGCTTTTTTGTCAGGTGTCGTTTTAGCCCAGCTTGGGGAATTTTCTTTCCTTCTTGCGACCGTGGGGCAAGAAGTTGGGATTGTAAATGAATATGGGACAAACTTGATTGTTTCTCTGACAGTGCTTTCTCTAGCTTTAAGTCCCATTTGGTTGACAACAGCGAGACGACTTCATGACATGAGACCAAAGCAAACGTCAACACCTACTCATCTCTTAAGCCTCCTTTATAGACGCGAAGTTGGACTTTTGAGGGGAATATATGATAAGTTGAAAGAAAGAATGCATCGTCGTGCCAACCCTCGAGATTGAATCCCAGTTTAAAGGTCTGGTCGGTGGAGTAGATGAAGTTGGGCGCGGGCCTTGGGCAGGCCCCGTGGTAGCAGCGGCTGTTATTTTTATAGAAGTTCCTCCTTATTGTCTTTTACAGGGAATACATGATTCGAAAAAACTTTCGAGTCTTAAAAGAGAGAAGATTTATCACGAGCTGTTAGCATTAGAGAATTTTCATTATGGCCTTGGAATTGCAAGTGTTGAAGAAATTGATGAGTTAAATATTCTTAAGGCGACCTTTCTTGCTATGGAAAGAGCAGTTATGCATTTACCTAAACTTCCTCCCACATTGCTTATTGATGGAAAGTACATTCCTTCTATAAAAGGGGCTCAGACCTATCCTGTCATTGGTGGGGATGGCATTAGTCTTTCTATTGCTGCGGCCTCTATTCTTGCGAAAGTATCCCGCGATAAAATGATGGAAAAACTAGCTCATGATTATCCACATTATGGTTGGGAGAGAAACGCCGGATATGGCACAGCTGAGCATCAAAGCGCCTTAAAAGTTCATGGTATTACGCCGCATCACCGACAAAGCTTTGCACCTATTAAAGCGCTTTTAAACCCACTTTAATGATCTTTTTCATGACTGTTGGAAGTGCATAATTTTTTAACTCTTCTGGATGAACCCATATTCCTTCGAAAAGACCTGTATCTGAAAGAGCGCTGACTTCGACCTCAAAGTGAAAATGGGTAAAGGTATGCCTTATGGTGGGACCTCCTCCTAATTTTCTGTTTTCCTCCCAGGGCGTTGTGGGTACTTCCATCATGCCCCCTAAAAGTCCATGAGGTGGGCGTTTGCGGAGGAGTAGGGCGCCATCTTCGCGTCGTATCATAAAAGCAGTGGCATAGCGGGTAGGAAGCTTCTGTTTTTGAACTTTAACTGGAAAATTTTCGACTTCTCCAAGCCGATACGCGGTACAATCCCTCTGGAAAGGACATTCCTGACAGAAGGGGGTTTTCGGTGTACAAACAAGGGCCCCGAGTTCCATAAGCGCTTCTGTAAAGTCACCGCAGCGCTTTTGGGGGAGAAGGGTTATAAGGCGATTTTTAACCTCGCCTATAGGTTTAGGTGTAGGGAGGGCATAGTACCGACTCATAACGCGAATAACATTTCCATCAACAGCAGCAGCTGATTGTCCAAATGCAATAGATGCAATGGCTGCAGCAGTATAAGGCCCGATACCAGGCAGTTTTGTAAGATCTTCTTCAGTTGTAGGAAATTCTTTTGCTAAGCTTTGTGCGCATTTATGAAGATTGCGAGCACGTGAATAGTATCCTAACCCCTGCCATTCAACGAGAACATCATCCAAGGATGCTTTTCCTAAGGCTTCAACAGTAGGCCATTTTTGAAGAAACTTCTTAAAGTAAGGAATGACCGTTGCAACAGTTGTTTGCTGTAACATGATTTCACTAAGCCACGTATGGTAAGGATTTTTAATCTTACTGCGCCAAGGAAGGTCACGTTGAGCTGTTTCATACCAAGTCAGAAGTCTCTCGGAAAACACTCTGCAAACCTCTAAAAAAAATTTAACCTCATCTTAGGAGACACTCTAACAAGATACGACCAGTCCGCATAGGTCATTACACACAAAAAATTGTAAAGCTCTCTCTTTTGTCTCACTTCTTTCTGAGTTTATGCAAAATTCTCGAGAGGTTTTTGGCTTACACTTTCCCAGTTTTCAACAATCTTTCCATCACGAACAATCATGATGCTAATCCCCCAATATTTTCGATTATGACCAGAAGATTGGAGAGAAGGACTTTTTCCGTGCCACCTTACGGCAACTTTTTCTCCATCAGAAAAAATATCATCAATTTCATAATGTAAATCTGCAAGAACACCTCTGCGTTCTTCTATGAGGCTCTCCAGTTTATTTCTTCCAACGACTGTTAGGTCGCCTTCATGATATTTCACATCTTGAAGCCAAAGTTTTTCTACTAATTCTTTGTGATGAGCGTTGAGTTGTCCATCAAAAACCTTTCTGACAACATGTTCAGGGGTAAGAGTCTTTTCTTCCATGATAGAATATTCCTTCTGTTTTTTAATAATCTTTATTTTTTCTGCTCTATTATGAACTTTACAGAAACTATCTTAAGAATGAGTAAACGTTTTTGATTCTTAGATTACAGAAGAAGAAAAATACACTTTGCAAATCTCTGAAAAAAACTTAACCTTATCTTATGAAATATCCTAATAAGATGCGGCCTGTTCGTATAGGCCAATATACACAAAAAATTGTAAGGCCCGTGTTTAAAGTGCGCGGTTTGATGGAAGGAAAAATAATTACGCACTGGACGCAGATTGTGGGAGAAAAGTTTGCTGGTCTTGCGATCCCTGAAAAAATAGCCTTTCCAAAAAGTAAGAAATCTGAGGGAACCCTTTATTTAAGTGTTACTTCGTCTGGTGCTCTTTTATTGCAATATGCGCAGGATTTAATTTTGGAACAGATTAATATATTTTTTGGGTATAAGGCTCTCTCTAAATTGAAAATGACTCATGACTTCATTCCTTTTGAAGAAAGTTCTCTTCCTAAGGTTATTTTCCCTCTTTCGCCAGAAAATCAAGACTGGATTGAGGAGCAGGTTGAGTCAATAAAAGACTCTGAACTCAAGGCCTGTCTTATAAAACTTGGTGAGGCAGTTTGTCGATAAGATGGTGGCTATGCTTTTGGGGTAGCCTTATGATCATCAAATTGACTTTCAATAAGCCATTCAGCAAATCGCATATCGAATTTTCTCGGCTCTTCTCTTGAAGAATAAAAATAGACTTTCTTTAGGACTTCAAGATATTCGTCCACAGAAACTCTGAGTTTTTTCTCAGTGATCAGCTTTAAGATCTTTTCTGAACAATTGATCATAAGATCTGGATACTCGAGCGGGGAACGTTTTCTTATTCTCCCGTGTGATTCGGGCGCATATCCCCCCTCTTTAGAAGGAGAAGAATTAATAAGATCAATGATTGAACACTCCAAAGCTTCAGCGATGGCCTGAAGAGACTGAGCGCTTGGTTTCTTAATCCGACCTTTGAGAATATTTCTGACAGAGTGTATGCTTAACCCTGCACGTCTTTCCAATTCAGCAATGGAAAGGTTTTTAGCTTCCATGCGTTCAATAATTTTCTCTTTTAATCCAGATGCCATAAACTCTACCTAAGTTAAATGTTCTTTGAGATACTAGTATAAAATGATATTTTTGATAAGCCTAAAATTAAATTCATCAAAAAATGCTAGCGCTTTAAAATTTTCTTGTATACAACATATCAAAACAGGTTAATCTAATGCAAAATTTTTTTGAGAGTGGGGGCTTTAACCGGGTTTTCTCAAAAGAAGTTGCCTATGAGAGCTTTTAAAATTGTCACAGGCTTTAAACGATAAGTTTAATTAAAATATATAGAACCTAAAAAAGGCTAATTCTACGGGGAACCTATAATCATTTCTAAAAGTATGCATTCCTCGCGGGGTCTTTTAATGGGCTTAATAATATGAAAGGCAGAAGGGGGTGCTTATGCTTAAGTTTGAGATTATTGAATTACAAGAAAATAATATTGAAACTAAATTAATGGAAAGGCGGCAAGAGAATGATGTGGGTGGACAAAGTTACATAGCTTGTGAAGAACCAAAAAATACAATTTTTGTTATTGCAGATGAAAAAAGGAAGGAACTTGTTGGAGGGGCTTCTCTTTTTAAAAAAGAGTTGAGTCTGATTCAAGAAGATGTACGGGAACTTGTGACAACCCTTCCATTGCAGAATCGTGTGTGGGAATGCTCTAATGTCTATATTGAAACTTTTTATAAAAATTTAGAGCCGGAGAAGAAAGACTTTGTAGAGTTTTCACAAAGCTTTTATCGAGGTTTTTATGAAGGGCTTGTAGAGTTTGGTAAACAAAAAAAAGCTGGATTTGTCATTATGAAGCTTTCTTCAGACATCTATAACGCTACAAAAAAATTTGGTTTATGGCCTTACGTTGTAGAGCTTAAGCCAGAAAACTCTCCTGACGGGCTTTTTCATGGGATTTTACCCCTTACAGGGAGCCAATATAAAGCGTATCAAAAAAGATGGGATAACTAAAAAGCTTGATTCTCATGACAGCTATTTTTTTCTAAAGTAAATACTAAAAGTTGATAGCTATCTTATCTTTGCTTCCACTCTATTTGACAGTTTGAGGTGTGGCAGGCGTTAAGTTTGTTAGAGGACGATCAGGAGCTTTGTAAGAACCAGTGGCTCCTATTAAATTCTTAACCTTTTTCCCGCTCATCATAAATTCGAGTGCCATTGCGCATCCTTCGAGCTTCATTTGGGCATCTGCTCGGGATAACTCAAGAGATTGCTTCTGGTTTGCCGTTGGCTTCATATTACCACTTTTAATTTGTTCTAAAAAAAGATCATAGCGTATACAGGCCGTTTCTGCATCATAGCAAAAAGAAGTGACTTGAGCATTTGGATAAGGCCAAGTCTTTTTAAGAAACTCGGTGCATGTCAAAATCCCCTTCGATCTTGCGCCAGCCCCCATTCCAGCTAGTTGATTCATCAGGGTTGCAGGAAATTTAACATAAGGTTCCTCTGGTAGCTTATCCTGAGAGAAAAGAGGGGTATTGCAGGACAACATGCAAACAGTTGTAAGGAATAGATAGGATCTTAGGGCCATTTTTTTTCTCCAAGGGGGTTGAATTTCTCTTTATGACATTATAAAAAAACCTTAACATATTCCTAAATGATAGGAAATACTTGCTGTTATCTTTTTTTTAAGTTAAATAAGCATTCTACATTCATGAGAACGATAGGTAGTAATCAATGGCAGTTCCTAAGAAGAAAACATCACCTTCCCGCCGTAATATGCGGCGTTCCCACCATGCACTTAAACCTGTTTCTAGTGTTGAGTGCTCAAATTGTGGCGATCGCAAGCTTCCTCATCACCTTTGCCCATCTTGTGGCCATTATAAGGGGCGTCAGGTTTTAGGGCAGGTGATAGAAGAAGCATCATCAACCGTTGCTTAACCCTTCTTTTATGAAAGGGTGTTTGAAGTGATACTTACATTATCCGTTGATGGAATGGGTGGAGATAAAGCGCCCGGAATTATTATTCAAGGCTTAGCAATTGCAGCTCAACGCTATCCTTCTGTTCACTTTCTGCTTTATGGTGAGAAAAAAGCGATTTTGCCTCTTTTAGAGAAAGAAAAAGGACTTACGGATAGAGTTACCTTTATCCCTTGTGAAGATGTCATAACGCCGGATACAAAGCCAAGTGCGGCCTTGCGAAGTCTTCCGAATTCAAGCATGCGTCAAGCCATTTTATCTGTTGCAGAAGGGCGAGCTCAAGGTGTTGTTTCTGCGGGCAATACGGGGGCATACATGGCTCTTGCAAAAATGCTTTTAAAAACAATGCCAGGCATTGATCGTCCTGCGTTAGCCAGTCTTGCTCCTACGTTACGGGGAGAGATCGTGTTTTTAGATTTAGGTGCTAATGTAGAATGCTCATCAAAAAACCTTCAACAATTTGCAATTATGGGAGAGACGTTTGCTCGTCTGGTGCTTCATTTACCGAAACCAAAAGTCGGCCTCATCAATGTAGGCTCTGAAGACATTAAGGGGAATACAATTGTGAGGGAAGCGGCTGATCTCATTCGCGCTTCTTCAATACAGAATAATTTTTATGGGTATATTGAAGGAGATGACATTATGCGCGGGACGGTTGATGTGGTTGTGATGGATGGGTTTACGGGCAATGTTGTGCTTAAGGCTGGCGAAGGTGTGATGCACCTTGCTCTTCAATATATTAAAGAAGCTTTTAAGAGTTCCTGGATGGCGCGTCTGGGTTACTTTTTAGCGAGTCCTATGCTCAAGAAGTTAGCTTTTCGTCTTGACTATCGCCGTTACAATGGGGGTATTTGGTTAGGGTTGAATGGTATTGCAATTAAAAGCCATGGAGGGACAGATGCTTTGGGATTTGCGCATGCCATAGATCTTGCAGTTGATATGATGACTTCTCACGTGAATGAGCATTTGCTAAAGGAATTTGCGACAGAGTCTCCTCTTCAAAAGGTTGCAAATAAATGACCATCCGTTCTGTGATTATAGGAACAGGTAGCTATCTTCCCAAAAACAGAGTAGCCAATCATGATCTTCCTGAACATCTAAACACATCGCATGAGTGGATTGTGGAGAGAACAGGCATTTGTGCGCGCTATCTGGCAGCTCCAGACGAATATACATCAGATATGGCTGTCGAGGCTGCTAAACGAGCTTTAAATGTTGCAAAGTTAACTCCTCAAGATATCGATATGATTATTCTTGCAACATCGACACCCGATCATACTTTTCCTGCAACAGCAACCCGAATTCAGTCAAAATTAGGAATGTCTAAAGGTTTTGCCTTTGATCAATCAGCTGTCTGTAGCGGTTTTGTTTTTGCCCTGGCTACAGCGGATACTTACCTTAAGCAAGGAATGGCAAAAACAGCGCTTGTGATAGGGGCTGAAACGATGAGTCGTCTTCTTGACTGGACTGATCGTAAGACGGCGGTACTCTTTGGAGATGGAGCCGGAGCAGTTGTTTTGCAAGCCCAACAAGGAACAGATCGTGGAATTCTTGGCAGCTTGTTGCGGACAGATGGTTGCGGTTATGATGAACTTTATGTGAATGGCGGCCCCAGCACGACACAGACAACAGGAGTTATTCACATGAATGGGCGCGAAGTTTTTCGAAATGCGGTTCATCGATTAGAAGAAGCTGTCGAAGACATTTTGCAACAATGTGATGTTTCTCAGGAAGAGATCGATTGGCTCGTCCCCCATCAAGCTAATAAACGCATTATTGATGCTACGGCAAAAAAATTAGGGCTTCCTGATGAAAAAGTAATTCATACAGGCAATGATCATGCTAATACGTCTTCAGCCTCCATTCCTTTGGCTTTGGATCATGCTGTAAGAGATGGGCGTATACAACAAGGTGACCTTATTTTGTGTGAGGCTTTTGCTGGTGGTTTTGCGTGGGGATCAAACTTAATTCGTATGTAGGGAGATGTTTATGGGATATCGGGTTGCGGTTGTTGGTGCCACAGGCAATGTGGGTCGAGAAATTTTAAGTATTCTTGCAGAACGAAAATTTCCAATTGCAGAAATTCAAGCCGTGGCATCTTCTACTTCTAATGCTGAACGTGTTTCATTTGGAGAGGATCAAGTTTTAAATGTGATTCCAATCACTGAGTTTGATTTTAAAGGTTTTGATTTTGTATTCTTTGCTGCAGGTAGTCTTGTTTCAGCTGAGTTCGCTCCGATTGCAGCTGAAGCTGGATGTATCGTTATTGATAACTCTTCCAACTTTCGTCAAGAAAAAGAAATTCCACTTGTTGTTCCAGAAGTAAACCCTGAAGTTCTTGGGCTTTATAAGGATTGCAATATTATTGCCAATCCAAACTGTGTGGCGCTTCCGCTTACCATGGCTTTAAAGCCTCTCATGGATGAAGTTGGACTCAAGCGTGCAGTTGTTTCAACATATCAATCCGTTTCGGGTGCAGGTCGTGCCGCAATGGATGAGCTTTTTAATCAAACCAGGTCGATCTATATGAATCAACCTGTAACTAAGGAAGAATTGCCAAAACAAATTGCTTTTAATGTTATCCCGCAAGTTGATATTTTTTTGCCAGATGGAACAACTTTTGAAGAAACAAAAGTGGCTGTCGAGACGCAGAAGATTTTAGGAATTAATATGGGTCTCGCGATAACATGTGTGCGCGTTCCCGTTTTTATTGGTCATTCCATGTCTGTAGCGGTTGAGTTAAAAAAACCGCTGTCTGTTGGTGAAGCCCGCGCTCTATGGCGAGACTTTCCCGGACTCTCAATTGTTGATTATCGTCAAGAAGATGGTTATGTGACACCTGCAGAGATTGTTGGTGAAGACAATGTGTATATCAGTCGTATTCGCATCGATAAGTCAGTTGAAAACGGCCTTTTGTTCTGGCTTGTGAGCGATAACTTGCGCAAGGGAGCTGCCTTAAATGCTGTGCAAATTGTCGAGCGGCTGGTGAGTGATTATCTTGAACCAAATGGAAACATAAATTAACGTACTTTTGTGATTGTACAGTTTTTCCATCTCTCAAACAGAACGTCTCTTACTTCTGCGATTGTTAGTTTATCCATATAGCACGTCGTATCCGCGGGCGTTTGGATAATTTTCTTTTTTGGTAACGGCATTGATCTGAGAACGCGATGAGGAGAAGGCATTTGAGCAGACCAAGGACCATACAATTGATCATTGGATGGGCCAAAAAGAGCAATAGTAGGCGTTTTAACAGCAACGCTTAAATGCAAAAGTCCCGAATCATTTCCAATAAATAGGCGAGAAGATTTAATAAGTGCGGCTGAATCGAGAAGATGGCCACCAATCGTATTTATGCACTGATCTTGTGGAAGAGCTTTGAGGATAGGTTCTATTTGATCTCTTTCATTGGGAGCAGCAAAGATAGCTACTTGAGCTTCGGGGTTCATTTGACAAAATTCGCTTAAGAGTGTCACAAAATTGTCCATGGGCCACTGCTTTCCAATCCACCCCGCCACAGGAGCTACAGCAAGGGTGGGACGATCAAGTTTGGTGCGCGCCAGTCGTTCTTTTGAAAACCATAAAGTGGGACAGAGAGGATCTTGCGATCCCATACATTGACTGATTTGAAGTACTTTGTGTTGCCGAGGGGGAGGTTGTTTCCAAATATGACGTTCACTGGCTTTTAAGAAATAAGAAAGGAGAGAGCCTCTTAGATCAATGACACGGTTCCAAGGCTCCCTTCTGGTTTCTTTCCACATATCAAGCCAATGTGCCTTCCATGGTTTTTTCCCCATAATGATGAGTTTTTTAAGTTGAGGTAGATCAGCAAAGAGGGGTGCTGTCAGTGATGTGGCAACGATAATTGAATCTTCCTCTTTGTACTTATCAATGACGCCTGTTGTAAAAATAGCATCCCCTAAGCGGGTGGGAAGAATGAAAAGATTTGTCATGGTAGCGCCTTGTTTATAGAACTCTATAATTTCATGATCAGCACCCTAGCAGAATAAAATTAATTTTGGCAAGTATTTCTATATTTCGTTAACTCATGTTTTATTCTAGACATGCGTTTCCTCTTGTTCCAATGGGGGTAACGCAATCACATATCTCGTGCTGCTACCATTTTCTTTTTACCTTGAGAGATAAGTTTTTCATAAAAAGCTCGCAAAGGAGAAAGAGATCGCCTTGCGGACATAGCAGCCATAATATTGCAAATTTGTTGTGCTCTCCTGTGATTGACGAACAAGATAGACGCCATTTCTTTAGAAAAATAATGTGTTCGTTAAGATTTAAAGAGAGCGAATATGCCACTCTAAAGGATGAAGTTGCGTTTCTTACGCAGCTTATAAAGACGCAGGTTAAGAGTCTCTCTTCTTATGGGTTGGCTCGTGCTGTGATAGATGTTTTGACTTTTGACAGTGAGACGCGTCGTGTTATTTGCATGCATCCGGAAACGTTTTTTGTAGATACAAGCGACGATTGGCTAACTTGCTACTCAATACTCTTTACGTTACGTGATCTTGAACTTACTATCGCTCAAATTGACTATGCTGGTCAGGTTTTAAAAGCTGTGGCTAGAGATTTAAATGTAACACATATGGAAGACATTATAACAGACTGGTATGATGCCGGTATGTTCGATGATGTTCCGACCGATTGGCGTTCCTCCATGCCTCCTCCTCCTTTCATCAAAAAGACGCCTATAAGCTTAAGGTATGAGAGAACAGCTATGGATAGAGTAGAAGAACTTCTCTTTCATAACGCACCAATAAAGTTTATTGCTGGGTATCTTGAGAGGTTTTTGTTCCAGGTATCCCTTCGTATTCATAGATAATTAGTGAGTTTTCCAAAGCAGGGCTTTTAACTCGACACCTTTTATGAAATCTTCTTTGCCCCAGCAATATTTTTCAATATCGTCTGGTGACTTTTTGACAAGGTCTTTTTTGAGATCTGAATATACTTGTGCAGTGTCAGGATGATCTCTCATATAATCTCGAAAGCGGAGATGACGTTCGATATCAGCGTGTCCTTCTTCGAAGATGTGAACATTAAAAAGGCGCTTCCCCTTTTGTTTCTTGATAAAAAATCGCCGGCCAGGCATGCCGTACTCACCTTTAGCTTCGTATCCTAAAGCTTCTAGCGAAGATGTAAGACGGTCCACCTCCTGAATATCTTTGACCACAGGTAAAATATCAACGATAGGTTTTGCGACAATTCCAGGAATAGCCGTACTTCCAATATGATGAATATCAAGAAGTGTTTGACCTAAAGCGTGTGAAATTTTTTCAGCTTCTGCCTTAAAAGTAACTTCCCACTCAGGTGTGTATGGAACAAGTTCAATATTTTCCTTTTCAGGTTCAAGAATAAAAGTGGCAAAATCAGGATGAAAACGCGATGGTTCAAAAGCAATGACCTCATAGTCAGCAATATTATGGATCATGAATGGATCTTTTTTTAAAAGCTGTTCAAAATCGCCGCGTCGGGTTAAAGGCGAAATAATAACGCCCCCTTTTCCATTCATCATGCGCCCCGAGACAATGAGGTTATTTTTAGCATATTCTGCTTTTAGGAAAGTAATATGTTTTTCTCGGTAAAGATCGACCTCTTCTGAGGGAACTTTGTATCGTAAGATCGCAATATACACGTTCTAAACAGATTTGAGCCACTCGATGAGGGCCGCTTTCGACTGAACGCCTACCTTTGTTCCCACCATTTTTCCGTCTTTAAAGACCATGAGAGTTGGGATTGAGCGAATACCTAACAGGGCTGGTGTTTCTGGGTTTTCATCGATATTCAATTTAGCAATAACAGCCTTATCCCCGATCTCTGCAACAACTTCTTCTAAAACCGGTGCAATCATGCGACAAGGACCGCACCACTCAGCCCAGAAATCGACCAAGACTGGCTTTTTTGAATCCATAACTTCGGTTTTGAAAGAAGAATCGGTTACTTTTATGACTGCCATTTGATAAATTCCTTTTTTCTTTATGCTTGATTTTCTCTAGTGTAAAGACATCCCTCGCTATCGTCAATTAAAGCTGTAAACTTTTTCAACAGAGAGTCAGGCAACACATCAAGGCGTGGAAAGTGTGTCCATAAAAGGCCACATAAAATGGTTTGAGAGGGGTAAATTTGAGAAAGAGCCGCTTGATACATGGCCATTTGTTTAAGATATGAAGTGGGGATCTCGTCAAGTTTATAAGGAACGTTACCGTGGGTTTTGTAGTCAATAATCAGGATATGGTCTTCATCCATAATCAGACGATCAATTTGCCCAGAAAGCAAAGCATCTCCCAACTTTCCGGTAACTTGTACCTCGCCTTGGGAGAGGGGGCCAAATAGATCTGGGTAGGACTTAAAAACATTTAAGACGTTCTCAATCATCTCTTGAATAAAGTCTTCGGGAACAGCTTCTTTCTCTAAAAAGCGCTGAGCCGCAGGCTCTCTTAACTCTTCTTCAATGGGTGGAAGAATCTCAAGCAGTTTATGAATAAGAATCCCTCTTCTGGTTCCAAAAGCTCCAAAAGATGATGGAGTGCTCTTTTCTTCTTCCTCACCTTCAGAAGGTCGCAATAATTTAGGTCGGCTCTCTAGAGGAGGCGGTGACATAAGCCAGTTGGGTAAGAGATAGGAAACAGGTTTTGAAGGTGTTAAGGAAAGAACTTGTGTTTCCTTCTGTGAGCTAAGGCGCCAGCCTTTTTCTTTTGATTGTTGAAAAAGAGAAGACTCACATTCAAACGCTTCTCCAATTTTTTGTAGTCCCTCTTTTACAAGCTCATACCAAGTTTCTTGGTGATTTGATTCCCACCCACAGATATAAAGCGCATCTTCCGCACGAGTAAGTGCAACATAGAGAAGGCGACGATATTCTTCTCGTTGTATCTCTTGTAGCTTGTGTTTGAGAATTTTCGTCAGCGGGATATCTTGATCAGCTGGAGGCAACCATATCAACGCATTCTTAGAAAATGTGAAGGGAGGAAGGTCTAGAGGCGTTTGTGTTGTATCAGGCAGAATGACAATGGGTGCTTGAAGCCCTTTCGATCCATGAACAGTCATAATGCGGACTTGATTGCTTTGGTCGAGATCGCGTTTAAGTTCAATAATTTCTTGAGAAATCCAATGGAGGAAGCCTTGGAGTGAAGGTGTCTTTTCTTTTTGATAGCGAAGGCAAAGATTCAGAAATTCATCGAGTGAATCTAAAACTTCTGGCCCGAGACGCGCTTGCCATTTTTTGCGGCCTTCAAGAGGGCCTAGGATTGTATTAAAAAGAGCAAAGGGTGTGAAATAATCAGCGCGCGCAAGAAGTTCGCTTAAAAGAGACACAATAGTTTCGTGTCTTTTGTTTTGTTGAAGACGCTCCCAAAGGGATGCCTCCCCTCGGTCATAGGCAAGGGTAAAAAGATCTTCTTCCGAAAGCCCGAAAAGGGGACCTTTTAAGATAGTGGCCAGTGTGAGATCATCTTCCGGCAATAATAAAAATTCAGAAATCTTGAGAAGATCTTGAACGGCAATGCCTTCTAATAACCAGAGTCGGTCGATGCCTGCGACGGGAATGTTCTGGTCTTTAAGGGATTTGATCAATGTATCAACGAAGTTCGTTCTACGGCGAACGAGAATAAGAATATCTCCAGGTTGAATCGATCTTGAATGGGGATGCTTACCAGAAAGCCACTCTTGAATTGTTTGAGCAAGCAATTGCGCAAGACGTTTTTGTGGAGACGTAGGGGGATGTTGAGTAAGAGGAGCTTGCCAGGGAGAAAGACTATCTTCTTCTTCATTTTTAAGAAGAGGCCATAATTCCACATGTCCAGGAGCGTCTTTTCGAAAAGGTAAATGCTCCAGAGGATTAGGGGAGAGGGGATGGGGCGAAAAGACGGCATCAACAACGGAAAGAATTTCAGGCGTTGAGCGAAAAGACACATTAAGATCAATATCTTGCCATGTTTTCCCTGAGTTTAAGGCGAATGTTCTTAAATCATTTTGCATTTGGGTAAAAACAGTGGGATCTGCCCCCTGAAAGCTATAAATTGATTGTTTCCCATCCCCCACGATAAATAGAGTGCGATTGGAAGTTTCTGTTGCGGCGTTTGCGTAAAATTCCTCAGCAATCGCTCGAATAACCTGCCATTGGGATGGGTTTGTGTCTTGCGCTTCATCTACGAGGATGTGATCTAAACCGCCATCTAGTTTATAAAGAACCCAATGACATCCAGGATTTTTTAAAAGAGAGACTGTTTTGAAAATTAAGTCGTCGTAATCGAGAAGGGATTGGTTATTTTTGAGCTTCTCATAATTCTTTAAAAATGACGTGCTATAGCTTAAAAAAGCTTTGGAAATGTTTGCTATCTCCAGAGTATGATACTTTTCCAACCATACTTCCAGCCGTAACGCCTCCTGTTCGAGAAGCTCTTTGAGAGCAGGAGCTTTAAGGGCAACGCTTTGAGTTATGAGCCGCGCTCTTTTTTCGCCTTGCTGGGTGAGAAAAATCTTCAGATAGGCCTCAAAATGGTGTTTCTTTTCTGAGTCAGGCAAATGTAAGAACTGACTGAGAGCTCTTTCTCTTTCTTGATCAGTTGAACTGCCTTCTTTTAAAAAGACACTTTCTTTTCGCAATAGTGCGTCAGGAATGTCCTCTAAAAGAGAGCTTAATAAATCTTCGTGTGATATATTTTTTGTATCTAATAAATTTTCTATGTGGTGCGACGTGCTTTCTTCAAATGAGAGTCTTTCTTGTAAAATAAATGTATTCAGCTCATCAAACATACTCTCACTAAATCGCAGAATGAGAGCATGCAGTGTGTCTTGAAGCATTGGATCTTGCATGACGTCAAGAGAGGCCCTCTTAATGAGAAGTTTTCTTTCCGTATCATCAGCAACTTCAAAAAAGGGAGAGAGTCCAGCTTCTAAAGGAAAACGTTTTAAAAGAGATTGACAGAAACTATGAATCGTTTGAATTTTAAGCCCACCTGGTGCATCAAGCGTAAGGCTAAAAAGTTTGCGAGCATATGTCACTTTTTCGAGGCTAGGAGAGAGTCCTTGCAAATTCTCAAGGGAAATTTTTAGCTCGTTTTCTGGTAGTATAGACCACTCACCGAGTCTCAGCCGTACACGATTTGCCATTTCGGCAGCAGCAGCTTTTGTGAAAGTAAGGCATAAAATGCGTTCAGGTGGGCAGCCTTCTAGAAGAAGATTAAGAACGCGGTCGGTTAGCACCTTGGTTTTCCCTGAGCCAGCTGATGCTGCCACCCAGGCTGAATTCTGGGGGTGTGCTGCAAGCCGTTGAGATTTTGCCGCGCGTTGATGAGGCATTACATTTTCCCCCATTCCTGAAGGCGTGCGAGATGGGCATAGTCATTATATTTAAGACCTTTGATAGGAAGTGGGTTTGCAGGATAGGGCGTCTGTTCATTCTCGAATAAGTGAATGATACGCTCAAGTCCTAAAAGGGCCTTTAAAGAAGTCTCGTGAGGGTCGCCAGAAAGTGTTTTAATTTGTCCCCCTTTGCGATCGCCTTTTAGCTGCCAAAACTGAAGGCTTTCAAGCTCGGTGGATGTGATTCCTTCAAACCCTTGCTTTAAAGCGATGGCTCCTTCTAAAGGAAGTTGAGGTGCAAAACCAAATTGAACATCTTGATCTGAGGGGGGCGTGCCTGTTTTATAGTCAAGTATATGGAGCCGACCATCCGGCAAAAGATCAATACGATCTGCCTTAGCTGTGCATTCAAAAGAACCCTGTGGCGTCTCAAGAACGAGTGTCCCCTTTACTTCAGTAAAAGTTTGTGTTCCTCGAAGACGAGTTGATCTTTCATATGCAATAAACCAATGGGCGAGATTATGAAATCGGGGCCACCAGAATAGTTTTGCGGCAGAATCATGCTCATAGGGCTCAAAGAGTGTTTTGCCAATAAACAAAAGGGTATCGAGAGCATCTTTACGATGAGGGTCAGGGCAAATTTTAAAGAATTGGTCCAAAACCTGATGGATAAAAGTTCCTTTATCTGAAGCTTGGATCTCATTATTCAAAGAATCAAGAGAGGAAAGAGCAAGAATATGGCGGGCGTAAAGGGCATAAGGATCGCGCATCCAGGTTTCAATTTGCGTTACTGAAAGACGTCGAGGGCGTGTCTTGAGGGGTGGTGTGGGCAAAGGAGAGAGCCGGATGTCTTGCTGAAGAGGACGATCGAGCTGTTGTGTCCACTCAAGAATGTGTGGCTCTTCGGGGAGAGAGAGATTCCAAGCTTTCAAATAAACCTCAAGGCGCGCAAGCCATCTGCATGCCAACGTTGGGGTGCCATCAACCTTTAAAGCACGCGTTAAATAGACTTTTTGGCTTGAGAAAGCTTGGCCAAAATCGTGGGCAGAAAGGCCAATGCGTCTTTCAGGTGAGGGGAAGCCCATCTCTTGTCGCATTGGGCGATTGAGCCAAGGATCCACGTCAATCATCGGTGGCCATGTTCCGTCATTAAGTCCCCCGAGTATCATAACGTCTGCATGAAAAAGCCTTGCTTCGATAGGACCAAGAATGGCTAAACGTGGATGTTTTTGAGGTCGGAAACGAATACTTTGGCCTTGAAAAAGTTCCTTAAGAAGGGAGGGGTATTCCCCTAGCGTAAGCGGAGGGAAAGATTCGGCAGTCTTTATAAGCTCATCAAAAAAATCTTTAGTTGCCTCGCCCTTCGCTCCTTTCCAAAGTTGACAAATGCCATTCTCATTCATTGAAAGAGCTTCGGCTATCTTCAAGTGATGGTTTAAAATCTCAACGAAGGAAGCGCCCTCAATTCTCTTTAAAGGGCGAATAAGGCGTTGAAAATCAGCAAACCATGGAGATTCAGAAGAGCGAGCACCTTCTCTCAAAACGTGTTTCTCAAATTGTCGAATTTTCGACCGTAATGTGCCAGCAGGCCTCTGCAGGAAAAAGAGGGGATGCTTTAAAAGAGAAAGAAGAGCGACCTTATCATGAGGGCTTGCTGCAAATTCTGCACAAAGGATCAAGAAAACGGCTGGAGGTGTTTGATCGAGAGCATCCCCAGATGAGCTGTCGATCTCAATACCCCAGCGTTTAAGCTCCCACGTCACACGTTCTGCAAGTTTTAAATCAGAGGTAATAAGAGCGATTTTTTGGTGAGGCGTCTCGAGTTGTTGACGAAAAAGGACTGAAATGGCAAGTGCTTCTTCTTGAGGTGAAGCACAAGGGATAAAAGTCACGCCTTCTAATGCTTTTTCAGGTGAAATCGAGTTGAGAGAAAAGGATGATTTTTGAGCTTCTGAAAAAAGGCGAGCACGTGCAATGCTATTTTTACTTGGTTTTTCGAGGTTGGGCCAAACAGGAATTTCTGAAGGCAAAAGATTCACTTTTTGTAAAAATCGAACCGGCGCATATTGGGGATGGCAGGGGGAGAGATCGTGCACCTCTTCGTCATCAAGTGTTGTCTCTAGTCCTGGCAGAATGACATTGCCTTGCGGGAGAGAAGCAATAGCCTGAAGAAGGCGTGCTGTGGCAGGCATTGTTCCTGTTGAACCTGCTGCGATAATTGGATGTTGGGGGGGTGTCTTTTTCCAACGGGCGAGCATTCTCTCAACTAGCAGATGATGGCGTGTGTAGGGTTCTAACAGGCTTTTTTCTTCTAAAATCCTTGGCCAATGGGTGGTGATAATTTCAAGAAAATGAAGTGTCAATTGCCAGTGATTGGCGAATTCAGATGGCACGAGATGAGCTAAATTTTCCCAAGGAACATTCTCAATGGCCGCTTGATCCATAAGTCTTACAAGGCTTTTGGCAAGTTTAAGAGAGAGGAGAGGGGAGGAGGGAAGATCGGTTTGGTTTGTATATTCCTCGATAAGGTTCGTAAGAAGCCCTAGACGTTTGAAAGGAGGAATGAGAGTATTTAAGTGGACTTCGTCTTGAGGAAAACTTACCCATTCTAGGTCTTCATCCAGATCACCAAGGGGAGATAGTCTTGGCAATAAAATACAATGACCTTGGTTTTGGCGACTCAAAGCATTGCTTAATTCAAGACATGCCCGACGAGTCGGGAGAAAGATCTCCATTTGAGCAAGGCTAAAAGGATTGTCTTTGCTAAGATGTAATAATCCTTTCGCAAGGTTTTCTAAAAACGAATATCCTGAGGGAATGGTGTAAACCCCAACCATAGTGCTCACTTTGTCTTAAACATGAGAGAACTATAGCGGGAATTGAAAAGTTAAGCAGCAGAGAATTTTGGGGTTTGTGCGTTTGCTTGAGTTTTGGATATATGTTTATTTTTTTTATTAAAAAACAAAAGGTACTGTCATCCCGGGACTTAGAAATTCAATGCTCTTAAGAGAGCAAGATTTCCTAGCTCCCGGGATGATGAAGACATAATTAAAATTTACCTACTCATCACTATCACTACCGCTACCACTTTCCTCTTCTCCAAGTGAAAACTTTTGACGAATGGAGCGCGTTTTTGTTGCTTGTCCACCTCGGGTAATGGGTATTAAAGCTCCAGGAGCGTAAATAGCTACGTGTTTCACACCGGCTGCTAATGTAGCACGTTCTCTTGTGAAGTCATCCCCCATAGCGGATGGAGAGCCTTCTTGAGCGGCTAAAATACGGGTTTTTTTAACCACACTTAATTTAGGCTTCTTGGCCCCTGTTAAATCAAATACAACGTTAATATCAACACGAAAATCCTCTTCCTCAGTTTGATATTTTAAAACGCCTGTAAATTCTGTAGGTGTACCATCCCTTGAATTTGCATGTTGAACGGTAATTGCAGGCTCACTCTCTTCAGTTACGACAGGTTCATAAACATGGACAGATAAGACATGGTCTTCTGGTAATAATGCAAGAGCACGTTGGGTGACAGTTAGATCAGCTCTTGGCGAATTAAATAAATTAAAAATTTCTTGAATGGGTCCTTCCACACTGCATGGTTCGCCAGAAAAGTAACCATCCAAGGTTGCTAAAGATGCTGTTGGTGCTAAAACATCTTTTCTATCTTCCAAAAGCTGTTGAACTCTGGGAGATGCTGAGCCAGGTCGTGCTTTTACGACGTAGATTGTTCCTGGCCGTCTATAACCACCCTCATCTTCATCTCCAGCTTTCCCTCCGCTCATAGCGTGCGCAGAGGTGAAGCAAGAACATAACATTATCATTAACATTGAATATTTTTTTAACATTTTGACATTTTCCCTTATAAATTATTAAACCAATCATCCCAACAATATTACTATGAGAGATATATAGATTATTAGGTTTAAGGTGATTGGGTGTCAATCAACGAATTTGGCTTTTTTCTGGTAGAAAAAGTGAATGAAATCTTTATTCTTCCTCTTTCAAAGGACGTGCTTCATCTACAAGCATAATGGGAACGCCATCTCGAATGGGGTAGGCAAGTTTTGCACGCGGGCTAATCAATTCTTTCTTCGCTGTGTCATAAGTGAGGGGGCCTTTTGTCAAAGGGCACACAAGTATCTCAAAGAGTTTTGGGTTTAATCGAGGTTTATTTTTCATGAAAGTACCTTAGTGAAGAGCTGGTTTTTGTCCTTTTAAGTGAGGAGAAGCCATTTCCATAAGAGCGATCATCATATCGCATCTTTCTGAAAGAGAAGAAATTTCCAAAAGGGCTTGCTTTTCAATGGGTTTGAAAGGGCAAGCCATGCTGAGAGAACTAATGATTAAATCATCGCTTGCGTGATCAATTTCCTCCCAATTCGCCATAATCTCTTGATCTTCCAAATATTCTTTTAAAAGATTTAAAAGACGCGGACGATTAACAAAGGGATCTATGTGAGAGTCTTCTAAATCTCGCTCATAGCCTTGATAGTTAACTTTAGCGACTGTGATGGGCTCTTCCTCGATGACTTCTTCAACCTTAAAACGACAAAGACCGCCAAGGGTAACAAAAACATGGGTTCCATCTTGGAAATTGATAATTTGTCCAACACACCCTTTTTCAAAATGCCCTCCATCGGGATTTGCCTGAATAACCCCTACAAGACGGTGGCCGTCTCGAAAAGCGGATTCAATGACGGCTTTCTCATTTTTCCCCTGCAATAAAAGAGGCAATTGAGCACGCGGTAATAGAATTGTGCCATTGGCAGCATATAACGGAAGAATTGAGGGAAAATCTTGAAACTTCATAAAAATACCCTTTTTATCTCTTTTCATATATATGGGTTTTTAAATGATTTGGCAACTCAAGCATATAAAATTTTCGAATGATGATGGAGTTTAAAATTAATCACAGATTTCTAATTAAACCTGTTTGGGATAAGGAGAATCCGTTTTTGCGTCACGGGAATCAACCCTAATACTCCCCCTGATCAAGTCAGGGGTCGTCGAGCTTTTCTCGTTTTTGTCATCCTCGTCCTCGCCTTCGCGAGGACGAGGATGACACAGGAAACAGGCTTTTCTTAATATCCGGGATCTGGCGACTTATCCAAAAAATTAAATAGAAATACTTGAGAGTAAGGCTAATCTCTTTGCTTCGAATAGAATCACAAGCGCTCCAAAATTTATTGAAAATTTTCAACAAAAAATTTCTTATGCTATTTTCTTATAGGTGGAATGCAAAAATTATTCTGGTGATGAGGAGAAGGATCACTTATATCTTACATATCAGCACAGGAAACACCTCCCTGTACCTGTGTTGAGATTTTATCATCGAAGCGCAATGCTTTGGTGTAGGGCCTTCGGGCCCGAGGGGTCGATTTATCGGTCCCACGTCTCCCAGACGTGAAGCCTCCCTGTTAAACTTGGCCGGGTTTTTAACCCGGCTCTTTTTTTGTTAAAATTAAATAAACAGGAAGTTTTTTAGATCGTCAATTAATACGACCCGTCATTCCAAAATTTCTTGTCAGCCTTTCAATTCAGTGCATTTCTGCCACAGTACTTTGAAATTAGTCTGTCAATGATTGGAGATTCACATTTGATTAAAAATATGGGGTTACCTCATAAAGATTTTTCTTATGGACAAAACGAGCTTTTTAGGTGAGATAAGTTACTTCTCCCCACGGGCTGATCTGTAGACGCATCGCTTTTTCTTGTCATCCTCGCAAAAGCGAGGATGACAAGAAAAAGAGGAGAGTCCAAGGGATTATTTCGAAGTTCTTTCACGTAGGTCGAGAAATGTGTTTGCAGATTAGTCCACATAGGGAGAGGAAATGCCCTTACTAATTTTCACAGGATGACCTTAATTAAAAATACAAAAAGCTTGCGAGTTGTTGAAGTTTTGTATTAAGCGATGGTTCCCAACCCCAACTTGGCGGGAGAATATCTCCTGATCTAAATTCATAATAAATCACTGGATTTAAAGAAAGATAACGGAAAACACTCACTAAGTTTGGATGGGTACCGAACCAGTCTGGATTTCGTCCTTGGAGTTCATTCAAATGCTCCGTGTTAGCTCCACGCGTCATAGCTCGTTCAACGGCAGCTTTAACGGCATCGGGTGAACGAGGCGTGAGCATGATAACAATAGATGATCGAGAGCTTAAGGTTGACTCATTAGAGAAGAAGTATTGAAGGACTGGAACATCCTGAAGGCCAGGGAAACCGTTCTTAGAAGATACTTCTTGGCGTTCATAGATGCCTCCTAACATCAGGGTTTCTCCTAAACGAAGCTTGACAAAAGTGTCAACCCTTGTCTTAGCGACTTGCACCGTTTGGGTAAGATTAGGATTGGGGGAAGTTAAAAGGCTTCCTTCAACGCCGATAGTTAGGGAAACGATGTCTCCTTGTAAGGATTCAGGGGTAATTTCGAGTGTCGTGCCAACGGGGTATTTCACAAGCGTACCACCATACTGTCCAGTAAAACCGTTAACAAGTTCCTGGCCCGCAAAAAAAACAGACGATTTTTTAAGAAAGGTCATAAGCGAAGGGCGGCTTACAACTTCTGTGCGGTTATCAATGGCATTCGCAATGTTAAGGCTATAGGTTAAACCTGCCCATGTTAAACCCGCTGTGAAAACGCGTCCAGAAATAGATCCCTTATTGTCAAAAACATACTGCGTTGTTGAAGGATTAAAAGCTGCGTTTGCCCCCGCATTGTTGTCTTGATTGGCTTTAAAACCCTGATCTGCATTAACAGTCACATTGTTAAATTGAGCGAGGTTGGGTTGATTAGCGCCAGGTGCTCCGCTTCCATAGAAACTACCTTTGAACATACTATAGCCGCCAGGTGTAAGGGTAACGGCTAAGTTCTCAAGAATATTATTACCTTTTGACGTTATCGCATCTTCTGAAATGCGCAGAACATAACAGTCGATAACAATTTGCTGCTCATCGTTTTCAGTGGACGTCTTTTTGCTTTTCTCCACCTCATCGCTGCTGTCATTCGTATCTCCAGTGGGCAAAGGTGATTCTAACACCTTGCTTGCTTCACTTTTTGTATCGATATCAGCTGGGCTTCCAGGGGTTGCGCTCGAGCTATCACCACCACCACCACCTCCTCCAGTGGGAGCGCTGCTTCCCGATGCAGATGATGATGAAGAAGTTGCAGAAGACGATGAAGGAGTTGAACCCGCTGTTGAAGTTGAAGGGGTTGTGCTTGAGGTGGTTGATCCAGGAGTTGAAGTTGAAGGAGTTGTGCTTGAGATTGAAGGCGTTGAAGAAGGGGGAGTCACTGGTGTTGTTGTTGGTGTCGTTGGCGAAGGAGTGGTCGTCGTTGCAGCCGCAAGATTAATTCTTCCGCTTTTATAAAGAGACTGCCAATCAGCTAACCGGCTAGCTACGTGATTTACAGATGGATCATTTCCAGCTTTTGATTGAAAAATTTCGAGATTTTTTTGTGCGTTCGTAAAATCTCCCAGCGCGGCATAAATCATCGCTGCTGAACGGTGAGCAAGAGGATCTCCTGGTTTAAGTTTTATAGCCTTTTCGACTGCAACGAGTGCTGTTTTGAGATCATAAGAATAATATGCAGAAGCAGCTAATTCTTGCCAAAGATCTGGATCATTCGGCTTAATTAAAAGGGCATTTGCGAAATGCTCCATAGCTTGGTCAAATTTTTGCTCACGATACTCTAATTTACCTAATTGGGTGATGGCAAAGATGTTGGAAGGATCAAGGTTAATAGCGTTTTGATACCCAACAACTGCAAGCTCAGAACCACTTGCATCGCCGTGTTCTGCTAATTTTTCATAAATAAGTCCATTCAAAAGATGCAGAGCAACATTTTTAGGTTGAGATTGGAGAGATTGATTGACAATGCTGGATGCTTCTTTGTACTTACCTTCTTCTACAAGACTAATTACTTGCGTAACGGCTGGTGAAAGTTCCTTTTTAGAATTTAGTGAAGCCAAAGGCGGCTTCATATCAAGGTTGGTTGTAGGGTTCGTTACCTCGCACCCTGTGAGGGTCGCGCCACACATAAAAAGCGTTCCAATTGATCGTTTGTAAAATCGCACCCTCATAGTCCCCTGTTTACATAAAAATTTAAGGTGATTTTAATTTTTTTTTAGGAAAAGTAAATCCCTCTCATCTCTGAAATTGAAAAGAAATTAAAATGGATGCAATACTCAGTAACGCGCCCTCGAATCTGAGTTCTGTTTAAAAGCTTTTGTTTGACTTTTTCTGATAAATTATAGAAAATGCTTAATATTAAGAAAATGAAAGATATGCGACAGGATAAGCTTCGAGCCTACTTTAAGACGCTTCTAACGACTCCCTCTCATTTTAATGGAATAGGGCGCATTTGGGTATTGTGTCTTGTGAATCTGATACTTGTGGCTTGCCTTGGTCTTATGATGATTTTTCTTTCAGAGAGTTCTGCTTTCATGTTTGTAACGCTCACGATGCTTGTGAGTGCTGGGTCTATGATAATTCTACTTCTCATTAAACTTCAGAGGCTAGAATTCACAACACAAAAACAGCAACTTGAAGCAAAAGCCTATGAAGCTGTTCAGAATGCATTGGTTATTTTAACACCAGATCTTCACTTTTGTTATGGAAACAAAAAAGCGCGGGAAGGGTGCTGGTGGGCAGAGAGTATCTCTTTTCTGAAGAAAATCTTGTCACATTCTGAAAGTAAAGCCGCCCTTGAACGTCTTACAGAGAGTCTTTACCAAAAAGAGGAAAGAACTGAAATCCTCTATTTAAGAGGAGCTGCAGGGGATGAAGTTTGGCGAATTCATACCCTTCCTTTAGGACAAAAAGCCCTCTGGCAATGTTCTAATTTAACGAAAATGCAGGGTGAAGAGGGAAACCTTCGTTCTCAACTTCGATCACTCACTTTGTTTTTGGATCACGCTCCTGAGGGGCTTTTTTCTTTGAACGAGAAAGGGATTATCTTATTTTGTAATGATAAGTTTGCCAAATGGTTGGGGCATGCTCGCGAGGATATCATAGATTCTTCGCTTTCAAAGTTTATTGTTAAATCTCGAAGCCAAGGCGCTCTTAAACTTTCTGAACTTCAAGGGAAATGTGATTTTGTATCTGCTTCGTCGCGCATAAAAAGTGCTTTTCTTGAGCAAATTCAGATTTCAACAGATGAAGGTCTTATTACCTATTCCATTGTTAATATTTATACGCCCTTTGCGAATCAAAATGATATGAGTAAGGTTCTGGAAATGACTCCTTTGCCTGTCATTTGTTTGGATGAGAGCGGACATATACAAGATTCAAATATTTTATTTAGAGAGAGATTTTTGCTTGAGGGGACATCTATTCGCGGAAGCTCATTTTTAAATCTTGTGGCTGATTTTCAAAAAGAAGAAGTCAAAAGTACTCTTTATGCTTTTTTACATGGAAGCAGCGAAGGAACACCATTCGAAATTCACTTTAATGATGCGCGGGAATCAATAGCATCTGCTTATTTTACGCCCCTGCCCGTAAAAAATCAAAAAGGATGCTTTATCTTATTTCATGATATTACGGAGCAAAAGCGTTTCGAGACCCAGCTTGTGCAATCTCAAAAAATGCAAGCTGTAGGGCAACTTGCAGGTGGTATTGCTCATGATTTTAATAATCTTCTAACGGCAATGATTGGGTTTTGTGACTTGATGTTGCTTCGCCATACACCTGGGGATCAATCTTTTACAGATGTGATGCAAATTAAACAAAATGCCAATAGAGCAGCTAATCTCGTGCGGCAACTTTTAGCTTTTTCACGGCAACAAACTCTACAACCCAAAGTACTAGATATTACCGAATGTTTGGCTGAGCTTTCTGCTCTTTTACGTCGTCTTATGGGGTCAAATATAGAACTTAAAATTAAACATGCGCGTGACTTAGGGCTCGTGCTAGTGGATCAAGGGCAGTTTGAACAGGTGATTATTAACATGGTTGTGAATGCGCGAGATGCCATGGAAGGCGGTGGCACTATTTCATTAAGTACTCAAAACTGTGAGCTAAAAAAGGCTAAGCGATACGGTCATGACGTGATTCCCGCGGGTTCTTATGTTCTTGTGCAAATTACAGACACAGGTACGGGAATTAAGCCTGAAATAATGGATCGTATTTTTGATCCGTTCTTTTCTACAAAAGAAGTTGGTTCAGGAACCGGCTTAGGGCTTTCCACTGTTTACGGAATTGTTAAGCAAACCGGTGGCTTTATTCATGTTGATTCAAAAGTAGGTGAGGGAACGACATTTAGCATTTATCTCCCTCATGATACAACGGAACAACTAGCAATTCCCTCTCTTCCAAAAGAGGAAAGACCCCCTCTCCAAGACTTAACAGGATCAAGTACGATTTTATTGGTTGAGGATGAAGATGCGGTTAGACTTTTTAGTGCACGTGCCTTGCGTAGTAAAGGGTACCACGTCATTGAGGCTGCCAATGGAGAGGAAGCTTTAAATTACATAAAAGTAAGTGATGAAACGATAGATCTTGTAATTTCCGACGTGGTGATGCCACAGATGGATGGACCGACTTTTGTTAATGAAATTAGTCAGTTAAAAGCAACACCAAAAGTGCTTTTTATTTCAGGATACACGGAAGATACTTTTCATAGTCGCATTAAAGACAGTGCGCACATCCAATTTCTTGCAAAGCCCTTTAGCTTGAACGATCTTGCTGTAAAGGTGAAAGAGCTTTTGAGAGATGAAGTTTCTTCTTTAAAGAATGCTTCTTAAGGTTGAATTTTAGATCGGTGGTTAACCTGTCTGTTTTGATTAGAAACAACGCTGAGCGCGTTGATAGAGATGGAAAGAAAAATAAGGGAGGCCAGGATTTGATCCTGGCCTCAAGAAAGATGAGGGGCTAAGAATCTCGAGAGCTTGAATTCCCTATAGATTCATAGCGATTAATGATAGATAACTTATAACACCACCAACAATATCACCACCATTATACCAAACAACCACCATTACTCTTAAAACACCAAAACGACCATCAAACACATTTTTACCAAACGATACCAACTAAAAAAAGAATAGGAGAAAGAGGAGCTGAATCAAAGTGCTCTTATGATATTTCTGGTATGCATAAATGACAAATGGGTAAGAAAGCCAGCTTATCTATGGGTTGTAGGAGGTGTTGAAATTAAAGCTTCTGGACTTCTTCTTCATGAAGGAGAGGTACTCTACTCCCCACTATCGTCGTCCCGGGTACTAAGGAACCTTAATGCTCGTAAAAACTCGCATGAGGTTCCTAAATCCCGGGACGAAATTATTATAATTTTTTCTGTATATTATAACGCTTCTCTAGGGAGAACCTTAAATAATTCTTAGTTCTTCCTGATCTTTCTTTGTGTTAAGAACCTCTTGTAAGTAGGTATTAAGAACTTCTATACGCTTAAAGCCCTTCATCTGTTTAGGGTATGAATAATATAATTTTGTTCCCGGCCCTTCATATTCTTGAAGAATTGGAATAAGTGAAGATTCCTGAACGGCAGGATATTGATCGGACATGGCTAAGATTCCTAAACCTTGTTCAGCCATTTTCAAAAGCCCAGGCCCTGTGTTCACGCGCAAGAACGGTTTCCGAAGATTATCCATTGTTCTCCCCGCATTCAAAATCCAATGGAGGCTATTGCCATAGGGGTGGACGTGATAATCAGCATAAGTGAGCAGACGATGATGATCTAACTCTTCAATTGTTTTTGGCTCTCCATGTTTCTTTAGATAATCACGGCTTGCAAAAAATTTGGGAGTAAAAGTGACGAGGTAATTTTGGATAAGGTCAGGTTGGTGGGGTATAAAGGTTCTAATTGAAACGTCAGCTTGCCGTAGATTTAAATCCAAGTTGTCATCATTACCTGTAATGATCAGCCGCATATCGGGATACTTTTCATAAAATCCAAGTGCATAGTACGGAAGCCACATGGAAGCTAGGGAGATTGTCGTTATAATACGCAAAAGTCCTTTAGGGTCATTCTTTTCTTGCGTAAAAAGGTTCTCGACTGCTTCAGCTTCATAAAACATGCGTGTGGTTACGGTATATAGACTCTTGCCTTGGGGCGTCGGTTCTAGACCATGAGGCAAGCGATGAAAAAGACGCGTTTTTAATTCATGTTCCAACTGCATAATTGCGCGACTTAAGGAGGACTGGCTGATATTCATTTGAAAAGCAGCGTTTGTGAAACTCCCCGCTCGAGCAACTTGATGGAAAACTTTAAGTCTCTCCCAATTCATTCTAACATCCTCCCCAAAACAACATAAAATTTAATATAACACTAAGTTCATTCTTGATTGATCTTAAGAAAAAATGCAACTAAATTTAGAAAAAAATAATGCTCACGATAACGCCTTACAGGAATTTACAGAATAAATATGAAAAAAAAACTGATCATTTTTTCCACATCAGCTGGGCATATCATTGAATACTTTGATAGCTACCTCTATGGTTATTTCGCTTTTATGTTGGCTCCTATTTTTTTCCCTTCTGATGATCCAACTGCATCCCTGATCTCTAGCTTTGGAGCTTTTGCTGCTGGTTTTATTATGCGACCTTTAGGAGGTATTTTTTTTGGCCATTTAGGTGACCGATTTGGAAGGAAAGTAGCGTTCTTGAGTTCGATCCTCCTAATTTCTGCCCCAACCTTTGGGATTGGGTGTCTTCCTTCATATGACACAATTGGGATTGCTGCCCCTATCTTGTTAATTATCTTTCGCCTTCTCCAAGGTGTGTCTCTGGGGGGAGAATATGGTGGAGCTTCTATTTTCATCCGCGAACATGTGCAAAAGAATATTGCGGGATTTGCAGGAAGTCTTCTTGCAGCTATTGGCTTTGTGGGAGCGCTCGCTGGCACTTTTATCGCAGCTACTTTTACAATGAGCTCAATGCCTCTGTGGGCTTGGAGAGTTCCATTTTTCTTAGGAGGGGCTTTTGGTGTTTTAGTTTACTTCTTGCGTCGTAAACTCATAGAAACTCCTGCTTTCCAAGAAATAGAAAAAAAAGGGGCCATCTTAAAGGTGCCTATTTTTACGGTGTTTAAAGACCATTTTAAAGGTGTCTTGTCAGGGATAGGAATTGGGATGAACACAACAGTTCCTTATTATTTAACTGTTATCTATATGAACCCACAGTATAAAGATAAATTTAGCCTCACAACGTCACAAATCATGATGCTTAGCACATCCTTGATGGTTTTGTGGGTAATCATTCTCCCCATAGCAGGCTATTTTTCTGATAAAATTGGACGAACAAAACTTATGGTCTGGTCGGCTGTATCAACGATTCTGGCGGCTTTTCCTATATTTTATGTAATGCACGAAACTCAAAACTTTACCCATTTCCTAACTTGTCAGATACTTATTTGTTTAACAAGCATTCCTTATGTAGCAACTTGTTCCTCCGTTTTGCCTATGTTGTTCTCCCCAGCTGAACGTTATAGTGGCTCTGCCTTTAGCTATTCTTTAGGAGTGGCAGTCTTTGGAGGAACGGCTCCTTTGATTGTTTCTTGGCTTGTCAGCTATGGTTTAACCTTTGCACCAGCACTATATCTTATGTTTGCAGGACTGTGTGGCTGGGTGGCGGTTGCCTCCATAAATGTTGATGAGAATGAAGATTTAGAATTCTTAGGAGAGATCCCTAAAAAACTTGCAGCCTAATTCTTTTATGTGATAGGTAGGTGGAATGAGATTTAAATTCTCCAAAAAAATAAATTAAAGTGAAGGTTGGTGGTTTGCATATGGAGCGGTCTTTAAAGTTAAAGCTAAATCTACAATTAAATGCTGAAGAAGAACGAGAGAGGCAACTCTATAACCTTGTCCCTACGCTTAATGGAATGGGGTATATGTATGAAAGATACAGTCCTTTCGTAAATGAGTATTTAAAAGCATATATTGAGTCCCTCCCGCACATTAAAGATTCAGTGCTTGATATTGGCGTTGCCTATGGTGTTACCGTTTTAGACTCGCTTAAAATGGGGGCCCGTGTTGTTGCGAATGAAATATATAAACCCCATTTAGATCTGTTGGTTCAAAATGTTCCGACTGAGCTTAAAAATCATCTCTCTCTTAATTTAGGACGATTCCCCCAGGAAACTAATTTTGAAGAAAATAGTTTTGGAGCTGTTTTGATTTCTCGTGTTCTCAATTTTTTAACGGGTGATGAAATTGACAGGGGGATGGCAAAAGTATTTCAATGGTTAAAGCCTGGAGCGAAAGTTTATATTATCGCTGAAACAGTATACAAAGAATTATTTAAAAAAATCATTCCGATTGTTCAAGAACGAATTACGCAAAACCATGTTTGGCCAGGTGAACTTGATCATGTCAGAAGTCACATGAGTAAGAGACAAAATCATCTGCCTGAAGCGATCCATTTTCTTGATGATAAGATTCTTAAAAGATCTCTGCTTAAAGCAGGATTTAGTATTGAAAAATGCTCTCTTTTTTCTAAAAACAACATTCCTCAAGACGCTCGCTTTGATGGGAAGGAAACAGTTGGTATTATTGGTGTAAAGCCAGCCTAGTTTTAATGTGAATTCCAATGAAATCTATTGCTTTGATAAAAACAAAGCTGAGAGTTTCGTGTCCTTCATTTTACTTCCACGTGAAGAACCAAACTCAAATGCGTAAGCATCTTTTAGACAAGATCCAAAGATTCCTGCAATGGTTGAGATGATACCAACCGCCTCTCCCGGAAGGCTCATGCGATAAAGAGTGATGGTCAGTAAACAACAAACGAGTCCAAGAGCTGCTGAAATAACCATAATATCGGCCCTTAAATTACTGCGCCCAGCTTGGGCTAAAGCAATGTCTCTTAAACGAGCATTCTCACGATCTTTATATTCAGCAAGATCAAGCTCATGGACCATTTTTAAAATAGTCTGTTGAAAGTCAATGACCAATTTGGGGTCAGCTTTTAAGGATTGAAGAATCCTCATTGGCTCTTTTTCTCCAGTAATGGTTTGAGCTATCTCGACCATCTTTTGAGCAGTTTTCTCACCTTGGTCTCCTCCTAGCCAGTGAGCGATGACGGGGACAAATTCAGTTAAGGCGTGAGCAAGTGTAAAAAGGGGGAAAGCCATAGAGCCCCCCTTAATCTAGCTTATAGAAAATATGATGACCTAGTCTCAGCTTTATTTTTTCGGGTTTTGCCCAGTAAGGTTGACAAGATGTTGCATGATAATGATCGCTGTCACGTGTCAAGTCAGGCCAGATATCTCTGGAAACTTTCTGTACGATTTTCTCACATAAAATAAAAAGTGGTGTATGTGTGATTTCTTCTTGTTGGATGAGAGTTCGGTTAGAATCACTCTTGTTCCAACATGAAAATTGCCGTGGTTTTAAACAGACTTCCGTGATTGTTTTTCCGTATTTTTTGCCTCTTTTAAACCGATTCATGATGACATTTGCAACGGCGATAAGAGCTGCTGGCCCCGCATAGGCATACTCACCGCGGGCTTCGCCATAGAGAGTGCGGGCAAAAATATCAAGATCATAATCTGTCATAAAATTTCTCCTTTCAAAAGATATTGCCATCTTTTTCCGTTAAAAAAGATGAGTATGGGGCTCTCTTCCCCAACAAGAATGGCGAGGGTTCCCAAAGTTACTTCATTTGGTAAGGTCGCTTTTTCATAAAGAGACAGAGTCGTTGGATGGAATTTTGGAAAGGATAAAATCTCTTGCCAATGATATACACGATCTTGGTCCCAGAGGACGCTCGTATGGTCTTTAAGGCAGATATAGAGCGCCTCTTCATGCGTGACTATATCGTGTTTTTGATATAAAGCTTGCAAAAACCATTTACCACGAAATCTAAGGGACGTTTTGGGAAGCGCAAAAGTTCCAAAATCCGTTCCGAATGTACCTATAAGAGTGAGTTGGTCTCCTTCAACTTGAACTTTTCCAATACCTTCAACTGCTTCTGGATGTTCTTCGAGAGTTTTGAGACGTGTTTCGAGGTCTCTAAAATTGCCATCGATTTCCTCAACAGAAAGGGGCGAGCCTTTTTCGGCGCGGTATATAATAGACATGAAATCCTCTTTTAGGGTTTGAAATAGACGTTGACGAGAGTTGAGTGGCCTGAAACGCGTTCACATAAAAATGAAGTGAATGAAATATTACCGAACTCTGTGGTTACGTTAATGTGCGCATAGCCAGCGGCAAGAGCTCCAGGAAGCGTTAATGATTCTTCGTTTTGTATAATATGAAGATGTTGCTCAGATCGATAGAGGCGCACTTTTGTTTGATTGTGAGTAGGAGTGAGCGCATAGTATACTTGCTGAATATCTTCTAAAGCACAGTTTTCCTTATAATATCCTCCGTATCCCCGTAAAATAGGTGTATCTAAGACGCCTGGAGGAGAGGTAAATACATGTCCCGATGGAAGCGTTGTTTGTCGTTCCTGATGAGACTTAGATTCGATCTGAAAGGGTTTAACGTAAAGCGGAGTTTTAATGTTGAGTTGACCTGACGGCAAAGTCTTTTCATGAAAAACAAAAGGTTCTCCTTGGTAAAGTCCTCGCCCGGTTCCTGTATATTCTAAGGCAATTCCTTGTGTTTGAGAGTTTTCAATCTCCCGCTCATAGCCATATGTAATAGATCGTTCGTCATAGAGTGGCGTTCTTTCGAGTGGTTCTCCTTCTGAGATGAGTTGAACCATAATGGATTTATTTTGGAGCACAATGGGATGTAGAGAGCATCTTAAAATAAGTGTGTCTGCGGCTATTTTTGATTCTTCTATAAGTGAGCACTCTGCATCGTGTGAGATGTCAAGGACGCCTTCTTCTTGATTCAATTCAGGTACTGAGGGCTCATAGCCTTCCTGTTGGGATATGAAGGGTAATATACGCATAGGAGATCCTAGGAGGTGGGTGTTAGAAGTTAAAGACTATGAGAAGTAAGTAAAGACTGGATTGCTTCGGAGCAAAGCTCCTCGCAATGACGAATTTATTAGGTTTTAAAGGATAATCGTCATTGCGAGCGGAGCGAAGCAATCCAGTCTTTTCCTAACTCATTTGAGCTATTTATTTTTAAGTTCTTTATCCTCTCGTTTCTCTTGTATGCCATAGAACTTCTTGCTTTTTAAACTTCCTCGCCACTTTTCCCCGGACAGCAGTGTGCGAAAGCAGGAATCTAGGGAAAACATCAACTTCGTGCACCCCACCTCTCAGCCATTCTCACGTAAATAACATGTTCTAGTCGTTCCTTGGTTCTTAAGTCCTTAAAAAACACCTTCAGGCGAGTGGGTTTTTGAGCGAGAGCTTTTTTTAAAGAAGCCGGGGTGCGATGCAAAAGCATCTCTTTTTCTTGTTCATCTGGCCCATGGATGAGTTCAATTCTCTTTAACAGAGATCCTCTTGGTCTTTGAGGTGGCGTTTGCTCATCATAGGTAAAGTATCGCAAGCCAGAGGGTGTTTGGCCTATCCTATTTTCATGAACTTGATAGCTTTCTGCGCCATACCCATCCATGACGTATGTCGGTATTAATTTTAGATCTATCTTTTCAACAATTCCTTTTCCAATCGTGCAAAGTAGTGTCACGCGTCCAAGACGTTCTCCTGTCTCGCCATTTGCGATAAGTGTATATCGTGTGACTTTACCTTTGACTTGACCTCCTGGTAATCGAGGATCAGTCAAAACAACAGACATGTCTGTTGTTATATTTTTTAAGCTTTCCCAAGTTGATTCAAAAGAAACTTCAAGAACCCGCGCACTTTTCGCAAGTTCAACTTTGGCACGTTCCATAGCATGTTCAGCAGCACGATAACCTCGATCCGTTAAAAAGAAGGAAGCGCGTGCGGGGTCTCCAAGGGGTGTATGAAAACTCTTTTTAAAAATCCAATTTTTCTTATCAAAGGAAAGCCCAGATGTGTGTGAAATTTGATTTTGGTATACACTGTTTTTAAAAGTGACTTTTGTTCCTTCTCCATAGTAAGTCTCTGGCTGCCAATGATAAGCATCGGGATCAGGGTTAATGTGCTGAAGAGTAAATTCTATTGTTTTCGTTTTTCTATCTCTCGGATAGAGAGCTTGAAAAGCATGATAAAGAGTTAATGAAAGCGTTTCCTTTCGCCGCTGTTGCGTTTGCCAGCCAACCCACAGAGTAGGCTTAAACCAGTATCGTTGCATACGGTAGGGTTTTGAGGAATCACCGTCTTCTGAAAGTGAAAGAGGGGGAGAAAAGCGTGGGTAAAGTGGCGAGGTTGGAGAGACTGGCTTTAACTCACTTTTAAGAGTCCAAATTCCAGAGCGACCAAGCCGTTTTTTAGACGCAGGCCACTTCATAAGAAGAGATTTTTTTGTGTAAGTACTCATCTTACGCTGCGGAAATGCATGTGCTAAATCACGCCCTAAGTTTTCAACACCGGTCTCTGATTGAATCCAGTGAGCATTCACCTTGATTGTACAGGAAGAAAGAGGAGTATTAATAATTTTTGTCGAAAGGCTTTCATAAAAGAAATTTTGTCCCACATGGTGTGTCTGGCGCCCTTCAAACCAATCAGACCAAGAAAGATGTCCTGTTCGTCGATCGTAATAGAGAGAGGCTGTTTGTACACTCTGAATTTCTTGAAAATTCATACGCTCGTCTTCCTTTATCCATAACTCATCCCAAAAAGGTGGAATTCGTTTTTCCTTTTGAAGAGCTATGCTTTGCTCCAGAAAGTTATCAGGTTTTGCGATGAGTTCAATTTCAGCAAAATCCCCTGAAATTTTTATGGGTGTGCCAACGAGTAAACCTTTGAAAATAATTTGCGCTTCTCCTTCATAAAGAACCCCTTCAGTGGCGGTTGAAGGCAGTGTCATGGAGGCATCGATAGTAAGCTTGGCTTTTGCAAAACTGCTTTCTTTTTGTGAAATTTCTAAATCAAATAAAGGTATAACTTCATTTAAAGATTCTAATGATGATTTCCACTTTAAGTAAATATTCATTTATTTCTCTTTCAAAAAATAAAAACGTTGACTCTGAGATAAAGTGTCACTAAATGTAAGAACTCAATTTTGTTTAAATATGGGAATTGTAGCGTGCCTCTTCAAAATTCTTGGTTTAATTCAAAGGGCTACCTCCAGGGGATTTTCTGGATGCTCGTCGTCTGTTTCATTAGCAATTCAAATGATATTCTTATAAAACATGTCGGGAGCCGTTTATCAGGCGCGGAAGTTGCCTTTTTCCGTTTTTTCTTTAGTACCCTTGTCCTTTTGCCTTTTATGGCATTTCAGGGTAAAGCAGCTTTCGTCACGCGTTATCCGAAGGCTCAGTGCATCCGAGCGGTACTCTTAATGTTAGCCGTTGCTCCTTGGTGTTATGGTGTTGCAGCTCTGCCTTTAACCCTGGCCACTACTTTAGCATTTACAACACCATTTTTTGTGCTTCCCCTGGCTAAAATCTTTTTAAAAGAACACGTAGGTTGGCAGAGATGGGGTGCAACTTTATTTGGATTTTTAGGAATTCTCGTTGCGTTGCATCCGACGGGTGAGACTTTTAATCCGATGGCTCTTGCACTTGTGGCTTCAACGATTATGTTTGCGACGCTGGATATTATTAATAAAAAGCTTTTAACTGAGGATGAAACACTTCTCTCGATGTTGTTTTACTCTGCGCTTGGAACAGCTGTACTTGGATTTATTCCAGCTCTTTTAACGTGGGAGACGCCCACTTTACAGGAACTTTTCTTCCTTTTCCTCTTAGGTGGTGGAGGCAGCCTCATTTTATTCTGTCTTCTTAAAGCCTATGCAGCCACTGAAGTATCAGCCTTACAGCCTTTCAAATATTTCGAGTTGATTTTGTCCGGCATTTTTGGATTGGTTATTTTTCATGAATTTCCAACCATTAGTACTCTTTTGGGGGCGGCTATTATTATTCCTGCAACGCTTTATATTGCGATATATGAAACCCAGCAGCAAAGAAAAAGAGCTGTTCGTGAAGAACTCGAGCTAAAGAAAGCTGCATGAAGCAGCAGAGTTGGGTTCGGACTTTAGTACCCTTCTTGTGACTTGAAAGCATATATTATAATATATGACGTGATGTTTTTAAGAACCAAAGGAGAAGAGCCATGAATCTAAGTGTCTATTTACCTCCGAAACTTGAAACTCAACTGTCTCTTATCGCGCAACAACAACGAACTTCAAAAAATGCAATTGTAAGAGAAGTTTTGGAAGAATGGCTTACACATCACCATCCTCGATCAAGTTGGCCTCCCCATTTTTTTGATTTTCAGGCTGTAAAAGAAACTCCTGATTTTTCGAGCTATAAAAACCGTTAGTCACACCTACTCTTCTTCCAGCTCCAACGTCCATCTTACCGAAAGCCCCCATTCATCTGTTTCCAAGGTATAGTCTTTTACAATCATCATGAGCAGGGGATGGTATGTAATAAATCCTCCTGAAAATTTTGGAGATAAGGCCAGCCAACGAGAATCTCTTTTTTCTCCTGGCCATAGCTTGCCATTTTTATCATAGATGTAAAATGAGGTTGGCTCTCTTTCTAACTGAAGTTGCAGCGTATCTTTTAAAATGGTTTGGGTGAGCGTTTGCAGACAACCAACCCTTAAAAGTGTTCCTTTCCATACACCGTCAAGGGATGGGCAGGCTTTATCTTTACAAGAAATAGTGGAGCGATATTTTTGATACCCTTTATTTCCGATCCAGATCAAAGTTCCATTGATAGAGCGCCGTAAGGATCCCTGAGGCAAAGGGGTGAGCGTTTGTGTGCACTCACGAGCAGAAAAAGGAGGCAAAGAGCTTCCTCGTCCTACGATTTCTAAGGTTAAATCCGTCTCTTTCATGAAATGCCTCCTGGTAGGCGGGCTTTTAAACGAAAGGTATGAACTCGTGTTTGTTCGTCAGGTAAAAGAGTGAGAGTGCTGTCTAGCGTCTTTATACTCACATCAAAAGTTAGAGGCACGTAGTTAGAAAGTAGCGTATCGACCCCTTTAGCAAGGCTCAGAATTTCTTTGACGCCGGCGTAACGGCTCCAAATCTTGATGTCGATGAGAACAATTCGGGGCCCCCAAGGAAGTCCTTGAAGAATTTGCCCTGGCTCAAGCGTAATATGAGGATAAGATACATGAGAAAGAGTTTGGAGATAGGAGGGGCAGATCTGATTCAAATGCGTCCTCAGATGATTTAAGAGTTCACGCATTTTGCTCTTCCTTTGCTTTCATGGACAAAAAGCGATTGTATTGGATAAGGGTTGGCGCACCTACAACCAGAAGACGTTTCGACACTTGAGTTAGATGCCATAAAAAGCCTATTTTTGTGGGTAGTTGCAGTGTTGCACGGATGATAATGCGGTAAGAAGGATGGTTGTTTTCCTCATTCCATAGTGGCCAGAGTGAAGCCCAGAGATGAGGACCTTCTACCCATCTCTCTTCCCACCCTCCTTCATGATCATCTTGCCGTTTTAGAAAAAGAAGAGTGAGGGATTCTCTCAAGTCCCTGCTTGTGATTTCTTTCATTGGATTCTCCTTGTAACGGCTTACCCACTCTGTGTCATCCTTGGCCAAGAAAGGCTTGTTCTGCGAAGCAGGGCTTAGCCTTTCTTGTGCCGAGGATCCAAAGATATAATTCCCAGCGGATCCTCGGGATAAGAAAAGCCATTGTTTTTCTTTGAGAAACAATGGCTTTTCTAACCCAAGGATGACACGACTGGGGGTGAGGTGAGCAGTTTAAATAAGACGGTGAACTTTGTAAGGATGCAGAAGGGACAAATCCATCTTGTGGTGGTCATAAAAGGCATGTATTGCTTTTAAAACACCCATTTTTAAGTCAGGAGGAATGGAATCTTGTGTCGTGCCATATCCTGCCCAATAGGTCACTGAAATATCTTTTTCCACGAAAGAAGCAGAAAGAAATATTTTATGGGGCTGTCCTAGATAACTAG